>NZ_CAKLBZ010000001.1:4225416-4915000 GCF_921008455.1 Bacillus basilensis
ATTGCTGAAGCTATTATTGGTGGCTTGTTACATGCAAATGTTGTGAAAGCCGAACAAATTACCGTAAGTAATCGTTCTAACGAGACAAGGTTACAGGAGCTACATAAAAAATACGGTGTCAAAGGTACACATAATAAAAAAGAACTACTTACTGATACAAATATTCTTTTTCTAGCGATGAAACCAAAGGATGTTGCAGAAGCGCTTATCCCTTTTAAAGAATATATACATAATAACCTGCTTATTATTTCGTTATTAGCAGGTGTTTCTACTCACTCGATTAGAAACCTACTAAAAAAAGATGTTCCGATTATTCGCGCCATGCCAAATACATCTGCTGCTATTTTAAAATCAGCTACTGCTATCTCGCCTTCAAAACATGCAAAAGCGGAACATATTCAGACTGCAACAGCTTTATTTGAAACGATTGGTCTCGTCTCTGTTGTAGAGGAAGAAGATATGCATGCTGTCACTGCATTATCCGGAAGTGGCCCTGCTTATATTTATTACGTAGTAGAGGCGATGGAAGAAGCCGCAAAAAAAATCGGTTTAAAAGAAGATGTTGCAAAGTCACTTATTCTTCAGACGATGATTGGTGCTGCTGAAATGCTAAAAGCAAGTGAAAAACACCCTTCTATTTTGCGAAAGGAAATTACTTCTCCTGGTGGAACGACCGAAGCTGGCATTGAAGTATTACAAGAACATCAATTTCAACAAGCCCTTATTTCTTGTATTACACAGGCTACACAACGATCACATAATCTCGGGGAAACATTAGAACAACTAACAAAAGAAAAATAAGAAATGGAGCTCAATCTTACTTGAGCTCCATTTTTTTATAAACATATATTTTTTAGTTATTAGTCTTTCCAAAAATCTCTTCTTGCAGACGGCGACCAGTCGGTGTTGCTGCAAGTCCACCTTCAGCTGTTTCACGAAGTGCTACTGGCATCGTTTGTCCGATTCTAAACATTGCCTCAATTACTTCATCACATGGAATTGTACTCGTTACACCAGCTAATGCTAAATCAGCTGAAATCATCGCATTTGCAGCTCCTGCTGCATTACGTTTTACACAAGGTACTTCTACAAGTCCTGCAACAGGATCGCATACTAAACCAAGCATGTTCTTTAATGAAATTGCCATCGCTGTAGCTGCTTGATCTTGTGTTCCACCAGCCATCTCAACTGCAGCTGCAGCTGCCATTCCACTTGCTGAACCAACTTCAGCTTGGCATCCTCCTGCCGCACCAGAAATACAAGCGTTATTCGCAACAACCATACCAAAAGCTCCTGCTGTAAATAAAAATTCAATCATTTCTTCACGTGTAGGCTGCAATTTTTCTCTTAGTGCAAATAGTACACCTGGCACTGTTCCAGCAGACCCTGCCGTTGGTGTTGCACAAATAATTCCCATCGCTGCGTTTACTTCATTTGTTGCAACAGCTTTACTCACTGCATCCAAAATCGTATCTCCAGATAAGCCTTTTCCGCTCTCCATATACGCCTGAACTTTTACAGCATCTCCGCCAGTTAAACCAGTTGGTGATTTCACACCGCGAATACCACGTTCTACTGCTTGCTCCATCACGACTAAATTCTTTTCCATACCCGCAATTACTTCTTCACGTGAAATACTTCTTGTTTCCATTTCACATTGAATCATAATTTCTGCGATTTTTACATTTTGTTCTTTAGCTTGCGCCACTAGTTCCGCTGCGTTCCGAAACATGGTGTGTCCCCCCTGCAATTATTCCATAATAGTTACTTGACAAATATTTTGTTGCGCTTTTATTTCTTCAATCACTTCATTTGCTAATAATTCATCTGTTTCGATAACCATCAGCGCTCTTCTTCCTTTTTCTTTACGAGAAACACTCATTGTACTAATGTTAATCTCATGTTTCGCAAGGATTGAAGCTACTGCTGCAATAGCACCGAAGCGATCGTTATTTACAATAAGTAGTGCTGGACTCGTGCCTGATAATTGAAGATCGAATCCGTTTAATTCTACAACTTCAATTTTACCGCCACCAATTGAGCAAGCTACAACTTCAATTTCTTCTTCACCTTTATACAAACGAATTCTCGCTGTATTTGGGTGAGGTGCATTTGCATCCTCTTCAATGAATTCCACTTCAATTTCGCGCTCTTTTGCTATATCTAGCGCTTCTGGAATACGTAAGTCATCTGTTTCAAATCCTAATATTCCACCAATTAACGCTACATCCGTACCATGCCCTCGATACGTCTTTGCAAATGATCCATATAATGAAATGCTTACTCTTTCTGGTTCATGACGAAACAGCTGGCGAGCAACTTGCCCCATTCTTGCTGCCCCTGCTGTATGTGAACTTGATGGACCAATCATAACTGGACCAATAATATCAAATACTGAGCGATACTTCATCATAACTCCCCCTAAACCTCTATGAAAAAAATTTTTACTATTCTATTAAGCTACCAAATCGGTTGCTTTTCCAGTTGTATTACGAATTTGTTCCGCTGTACGAATTGGATTGTTTTTGAATAACAGTGAAGCAATATATCCTGAAATAATACCAGTTATAATATTAAATAAGAAACTTAGCATTACCTTCATTTAAAAATAATATAAGATAATCTACGGTAAAGTCTTGTAGCAATCCAAAGTTTAACACAGAACCCCTTACAAGCATAGCACAAACAAGTGAAACACCCATTGATTTCATACCTTTTGATGCCTTAAAGCTAAAAAGTGAAAAAGACTTAATACAAATAATAGTAATATCCTTCCTATTATAATTTCCATGTTGCTCTCTCACGATTTATTCAACTTCACTTGTTATGATAAATGAATCAAACACATGTAGCCTACAGTAAATTATAATCTGTCCTCATTATAGCTTGTTTTTAATAAAACGCTTACTTTTATTGAATTTTAAAAGTTCTGAATAAAAATCCGTTTTTGCTATTTGTATCACTCATATGTCGTCTGACTTATATAACAGTTTTTCTAAATAATCGATACTATGTAGTTTCATCCTATATCTTCACATCATTAAAACTTTCTGTTTCATCCAATATAAGCATAAAATGATAACAGCTTTATTTTAAATTTTTTTTAGAAATAAAAAAATGGCAACCTTTCGTCACCATTTTTTCATAACATTATTATCTTTCCACTGGAAATGATTTCAAATCTGTAGCTATTTCTGTATTAGAAAATAGCTCTCTTGCCTCTTTCAATAATTCCTTATATGTATCTCCTTGATAACGAGAACTAATATGAGTCAATATTAATCGTTTTGCATTTGCCTGAAGTGCAATACTTGCAGCTTGCTTAGATGTAGAATGAAAATAATCATACGCTTGTTGTTCATCTTCTGCCGCAAAAGTTGCTTCATGAACAAGTACGTCAGCGTCTTGTGCCAGCTCTCTACTCGCTTCACAATATCTCGTATCACCTAAAATGGTAATAATTCTTCCCTTTTGAGGCGGACCGATAAAATCTTTTCCATTTAGTATCGTACCATTTTCTAATTCAACTACTTCTCCATCTTTTAAACGTTTAAAGAGTGGACCTGGTTTCACGCCCATCTCCAGCAATTTATCGACTAAAAGAGCACCTTGTATATCTTTCTCTATAATACGATACCCAAAACATTCAATACCATGTGACAACCTTTTCGTTTCCACGTGAAATTCATTATCTTCAAACACAGTACCTTCTTCTGTTATCTCAACAATTTCAAGTGGGTATTTTACATGTGTCGTACTTACTGATAATGCCACTTCAATAAATTGTTTAATTCCTTTTGGTCCATACACTGTTAAAGGTGTAGTCCCTCCTTGAAACGAACGGCTTCCTAATAAACCAGGCAATCCAAAAATATGATCACCATGTAAATGCGTAATAAATATTTTTTCAATGCGGCGTGGACGTACTGACGTATGTAATATTTGATGTTGCGTCGCCTCGCCACAATCAAATAACCAAGTCTGTCCTCGTTCTTCTAACAATTGCAAAGCAATTGCCGAAACGTTCCTTCCTTTCGAAGGAACACCTGCACCAGTTCCTAAAAATACAAATTCCACTTTCTTTCCTCCAGCTCTTTATATAATCTACCTTCCATCTTACGGAATGTTATTTCAAATGGCAAATCGATTTTACATAACCAATCATCTAGACAACTATATATCACGAACGTTATACTCGAAAAACTTAGCAATCGTTCGTGTTTTATGCTAAAATGATTATACTACATTTTAAGGGAGCGTTTTATTATGAAAGAAGCATTTCGTTTACAAACTGATTTTTCATCTTCATTTGATCGCTGGGTAAGTTCTTTCGTGTCTGATCACCCAGCACAATTAGAATGGACGACTTTGAAAGAGTTAATCCATGAATATACAACAACACATACAAATGATTCGTTACCAACATATATTTCTTCAGCTTTCACATATTATGCACAACGTGTTTCAACAACAAACAGTTCAGAAATTGTTATTTTTGAAAATCATACAATCTCTTAATCTATCATAAAAAGCACTGGTTACAGTGCTTTTTTATTTATACTTATATAGCAAATCGGCATATTCCGTCCCAAATTTGTATACATACTTTGATCAAACTCATCTAAAATTATCTTTTCACTTGAGTTATTAAATAATTCTTTTGCTTGTAGTGCAAAAGAGACAATTGGTTTTCTATAAAAACTTTATAATAAAAAGGGTCATGATATGTACTGCTTCATGACACCTTCTACATAAACTTATTTTCTAATTTTTGCTGAAAAGACTTTTCTTGCTTACGTAGTAGTTGACTACCTCGTTGTAAAATTGGCATTCCATACTTATCATTAATTTGATCAATGACAGCAAGTAATGGTTCTTCTTTCGCATCTTCTTCAAATGAAAACAAATCTAATTGTTTCACCGATTCTGTCTTCCACTCTATTTCAGTAGCTGTAACACCTAGCAAACGAACGGAATCACCATCCCAATGTTGCTTCCATAAACGAGAAGCTGCTTGAAAAATATCTCGTTCTTCCCAAATGGCATTTTTCAATTGCTTACTCCGCGTTACTGTTCGCCTATCATGATATTTAATCATAATTTGAATATTATAGCTGACAAGAGTTCGCTTTTGTAACCTTTTACTCACTGATTTTGATAGCCGTTCTAACATATCAAGTAATTCTTTCTCTTCATCCATATCCTTTGAAAAAGTCATCGAGTTACCAACGCTTTTATGTTGTCCCATTTGACTCGGATCAACTTCCCTATCATCCATACCTTTTGCCCGCTTTTGTAAATCAACACCGTGCTTTCCAATTTTAGCGCGAATGATATGTTCGTTTCCCTTTGCTAACTGCTCAATGGTTTGTATATGAATAGCATTTAATTTTTCAGCTGTTTTTTCTCCAATTCCATGCATCGCTCCAACTGGAAGTGGCCAAATCATTTCTGGAATATCTCGTTTTCGAAGCACCGTAATACCGAGAGGCTTTTTCATATCAGAAGCTGTTTTTGCTAGGAAAAGGTTTGGAGCAATTCCGATGCTACACGGCAACTGTAACTCTGTTAATAACGCTTGCTGAATCATCTTTGCTATTTCAAGAGGTGAACCAAGTGCGTAGCAATCTGTAATATCTAAATACCCTTCATCTATTGAGACTGGTTGTATTTTTTCTGTAAAACGGGAAAGAATTTGAAACATTTGAAATGAAGCTTCGCGATATAATGTAAAATTAGGACGTCTTATAACTAATTGTGGGCATAACCGTTTCGCTTCCCAAAGAGGCATCGTTGTACGTATTCCATATTCTCTCGCCTCATAACTACATGTTATGATAATTCCTTTTCTTTCTTTTTCATTTCCAGCAACCGCTAACGGCTTCCCTTGTAATGATGAGTCATGAGCAATTTCAACAGATGCGAAAAAACAATTCATATCTACATGTAAAATAACACGACCCTTTTTCGGATACATTTCTCGCATAGTACTCACTCCCTAATCAGAACGTTCGTTCTTTTATTATATCAAATTTTGCACAATAATTATAATAATTACTTGTTCTTTTCTATCATGTTTATTGCTATAATTTAAATAAAGTGGATATATTTGTAATTAGGAGTGATTACTATGAGATCTACTGATAAACTCAACTATACGTTCCTCGTAATTATACTAATCGTCGCAATCAATTATTTACTTCTTCCTATTTTTGATATGAACATAGCTGGTTTCCTTCCTCGCCTAATCCATGTAGTAACAACTTACATACTGCCATGGATTTTCTTGTATTGGCTTATCCGCCTTGTAAAAGCAATCGAATCAAAATAAAAAGCGTGTAAATCACAATTGATTTACACGCTTTTTCTATTACATTACTTCGCTACTTCTTCAATAATTGCAACAACTAATTCTGCTGTTTTCGCTAATTCTTCAACAGGAATCTTTTCGTTTGTTGTATGAATTTCTTCATAACCAACCGCTAAGTTAACTGTTGGAATACCGTGTCCTGCAATTACATTTGCATCACTTCCGCCACCACTTTGGTGAAGAGAAGGTGTACGACCAATTGTTTCAGCTGCACGTTTTGCAACCTCTACAACGTGATCTCCATCAGCAAATTTAAATCCTGGATACATAACGTTTACTTCAACGTCTGCTTGACCGCCCATTTCTTTTGCAGTTGTTTCAAATGCTTCTTTCATTTTCGCAACTTGTACTTCCATTTTTTCATTGATTAAAGAACGCGCTTCTGCAAAGATTTGTACATGATCGCAAACGATATTCGTTTGTGTACCACCTTCAAAACGTCCAATATTTGCAGTTGTTTCAGAATCAATACGACCAAGTGGCATCTTCGCAATTGCTTTCGCTGCGATAGTAATTGCAGATACACCTTTTTCTGGTGCTACACCAGCGTGAGCTGTTTTTCCGCGAATAATTGCATTCACTTTCGCTTGTGTTGGAGCTGCAACAACGATTTCACCAACTTTTCCATCGCTATCTAATGCATAACCGTATTTCGCTGTAATACGCTCACGATCTAATGCTTTTGCACCAACAAGACCAGATTCTTCTCCAACTGTAATAATAAATTCAATTGTACCATGAGGGATATTTTTTTCTTTTAAAACACGGATTGCTTCGAACATTGATGCTAATCCGGCTTTATCATCCGCACCTAAAATCGTAGTACCATCTGATACGATATATCCATCTTTAATAGAAGGCTTAATTCCATTACCAGGAACTACTGTATCCATATGAGAAGTAAAGTAAATTGTATCAACACCATCTTTTGTTGCTGGTAATGTACAAATTAAGTTACCTGCACCATGCCCAGTAACAGCCATTGTGTCATCTTCAAATACTTCTACACCTAAATCTGTAAATTTCTTTGTTAATACTTTGCAAATTTCTGCTTCAAATTTCGTTTCAGAATCTACTTGTACTAATTCTATGAATTCATTTACTAAACGTTCTTGATTAATCATAAGACTGCGCCTCCTGCACTACCATTATGTATGTAACACTATTAATTATAACAGAATTTCGCAAAAGTTTCGAAATACAAGACAAAAAACAGACGGTTTATATGTCTAGATAACCATCTGCTTTCTATTACTCATTTAACAATACCCAGCGCATATGATCTTCCCACACTCCATTAACCATTAACATCTTTCTAGACACGCCCTCATATTGAAAGCCTATCTTCGTCACTACTTGTATAGATGCTAAGTTTCGCGGCATAATAGGTGCTTCTATACGATGTAATTGAAATTCTTCAAAAGCAACTTGAATAGCTTTTCTAAGCGCTTCTGTCGTATAACCTTTGTTTAACTCTGCTTTATCTAATTTATAACTGAGTACACAAGATTGATAAATTCCACGAACAATTAAATTAAATGAAATACACCCAATTATTTTCGTATCATCACCCTTTTTAAAAATCCAAAGCCTAATGATTTTACCTTCTGCGAACTCTCTTCTATCCTTTTGTAACTTTTTCTTTTGATAATCTAACGTAAAAAAATCATCCGGTCTATACTCTTCCCAAGCTTTTAAAAATTCACGATTTCTGTCGTAATATTGAAGAACTTTTTCAGCATACGACTCATCAATTTCTCTTAAATGCAAACGATTTGTTTCGTATATTTTCATCATCGTATCTCCATTCTCCAGCTTGCATAACAAAAAACTTATACTCCATCATTTTATATATTCTCTACCTACATACAAATTTCCTGTTATACTTTACACACACTTCTCGAATTTTGTCATTTCTCTCCTCTTGTCCACAATATCATTTCTCGTTACAATGATATTGTACTGATTTGCAAGGAGGTATAACGATGCATAAAAAAGCTCAAAAAGTTATGATTTATGTAATGCTAATTTCTATGCTTGTAACAACATTACTTGCTGGCGCAAGTATGTTTTGGTAAAAAGGACGATGTGTTCGTCCTTTTTTTACTTTTACACACAATAAAAATAAACCATCTCGAAATCGAGATGGTTTATTTTGTATAAAGCACAATCGCTACAATACTAAAGGAAAATGACATTACAAGCGCTATTACAAAACTTGTATATTGTTTCTGCTGAAATGCCCCAATAACAAAAGTAAGATTGAGTAATGCCATACATACAATCGCTACAAGATAAGAACATATATTAAAAGTTGCCAATATGAATGTAATAACAAATAGAAATCCCATAAAAAACTGCATATACGAAAGTTTTGGATTCAAGTACATATGAGCAACCCCTTTATCTAATTTTACTCCGATTGGTGTGGGCTAATAATGAGCGGGTAATAACCTCCCACTGATTAAAGTTTCACTTTACCTTTCTATACTCTCATTAACGCATGGTTATGTACACATGTCAAGACAACTTATTACAATAGAAAAAGCCAACCTTTTCGTTGGCTTTTTCATATGCAATGGCTCCTTTTTCTTTTGCCAATTGCTGAAATGATTTTTTCGATTTTACAATCCATACTTTCGTTCCAATTGGAATGCGATCAAATAAATATTCCACATCGTTTTTCTTCATTCTTATACACCCTTGTGAAATATACTTTCCAATTGAACTAGGTTGGTTTGTACCATGTATTCCATATTTACTCCCATCAGTTCCTCTGGCATTAAATCCCATCCACCTAGATCCAAGTGGATTTTTTGGTGATCCACCTGGAATATTTTTCGCAATATAATATGGGTCCTTCGCTTTCATTACAATATCAAAAGTTCCCTCTGGAGTTAGTTCGTTTGTTTTCCCTGTCGCTACTGGAAAAACCTTCTGAATTTTCCCATCGTCAATATAAGCTAATTTATTTGTCGCTTTATTTACAATAATGAAAGGATCTCCGGCACGTGGATTATCACCAAGAGGCCAAATAGGCGATAAAGAAAGGCATAATATGAAAGAGAGAAGATACGGCATAAACAATTCCTACCTTCTATATAAGTTCTTTTATATTATCCTTTCCCTTAAAGCGGCTTTTAATGAGTAAATATTGCTCCATTTCATACACAAGTTGAACAAGTTTCGCACGTATCTCAAATTCTTCACGTGTAACTGGTAATGGCATGTCTCTAAATAACTCTCGCATTTCTTGAAGCTGTCTTAAGGAAATAACCCCAGTACTCTCCGGGCTAATGGCATTTCCAATGTTTTCAACCACATCCGCAATCATGTCAGCTTGTTCATATGTCCATGATAAAGAAGCAGCTAATGGTATCATTCGCTCTAAAATTTCGAATTGTTGCATACGCATATTAAAATAGCGGTAGTAATAACTATCTTCTCGCATAAATGCATTCTCAAGTTTCTTAAACGATAAATCCCTTGCTTCATTTAACATATTTTCAGTTTCAATAAGTTCTGCCCCGCTCCAGCTACTTTCCCTGTTTCGTAAATACACAACCATTTCAAACAAAATTGTTTTAAAATTACTTTCTATTTTATCCTGATACTCTTTTAGTTTATTTTCACTACTTGGCATATACATATTCACTAATAAAGCCACGCTAATCCCTATCGTTAATATCGCAATTTCGTTCCCAACAATAAGCCATGTAATTTGTTTCAATGAATACAGGTGCATAACAATAACTGAACTCGTGACAATACCTTCTTGAATTTTAAGCATAACTGCAGTCGGAATAAATGTAAGTAATAATACACTAATTGCAAGTGGTGTATAACCAATTGTTTCAAATATACAAAACGCGAATACCATTGATAGTACACAAGCTAAAAAACGATGTAACGACACTTGAAGTGATTTACGTTTCGTATTTTGTACACATAATATAACTAAAATACCCGCTGAACTATAAAATTCTAACCCTAATAACTGAGCAATAAAAACTGCTGCGCCTGTCCCTATTGCTGTTTTTACTGTACGGTATCCAATTTTGAACATAGCATTGCTCCTATATGTATAAACTTATTTACAGTTAGTATAAAAAAAGGATGACACAATGTCATCCTTTTCTACTTATTATTCACTTAACCTTTACATATTACAATATTTTTTGTAAAAATTGTTGCGCACGCTCGCTTTTCGGTGCTGCAAAAAATTCTGCTGGCGCACTATCTTCTACAAGTTTTCCACCATCTAAAAAGAGAACACGATCTGCTACTTCTTTTGCAAATCCCATTTCATGTGTAACAATCGCCATTGTCATTCCTGTCGTAACTAATGATTTCATAACTTCTAACACTTCTTTTACCATTTCTGGATCTAGTGCTGATGTCGGTTCATCAAATAACATTACTTCTGGTTCCATCGCTAACGCTCTCGCAATTGCTACACGTTGCTTTTGTCCTCCCGAAAGACGATTCGGATACGTATCTTTTTTATCTAATAAACCGACCTTTTCTAAAAGTTTTTCGGCTTTCTTTTCAGCTTCTTGTTTCGTTACTCCTTTTACATTGATAGGAGCATACGTAATATTTTCTAATACAGTCATATGAGGAAATAGGTGGAAATGCTGAAATACCATTCCGACATTTTCACGAACGTGCATAATATTCGTTTTCGGATTCGTTACTTCTTCCGTTCCAATCCAAATGTGACCATTTGTCGGTGCTTCTAACACATTCATACAACGTAAAAATGTTGATTTCCCTGATCCAGACGGTCCAATGATTGCTACTACTTCCCCTTTTTCAATCGTTGTTGTAATTCCTTTTAATACTTCGTTTTTTCCAAATGATTTATGAAGGTTTTCAATTTTAATCACTTTTCTTCATTCTCCCTTCAATTGCCTTCCCGACTAATGTAAGAATAATGACTAGCATATAATAAATGAGTCCAACAAAAAGTAATGGTTCCAGATATTTAAACGTTTCACCGCCTACAATGTAAGCACGGCGCATTAAATCCGTTGCTCCTATTACTGTTACTACAGCCGATTCTTTCGTAAGTGTCGCAAACTCGTTCACAAGCGCTGGTAATATATTTTTTAATGCTTGAGGAAAAATGATATTTCGCATCATTTTCCCGTAAGGAATCCCTAAAGCCATTGCTGCTTCTGTTTGTCCTTTATCAACTGCTTGAATGCCGGCACGGATTACTTCTGACATGTATGCACCTGAATTCAAACTAAATGCTAGTACAGCCGCTAAAAAGGCCGGTATTTCATAACCAATTATTTGCGGTACACCGAAATAAATAATCATTAATTGCAATACAAGTGGTGTACCACGGAAAATTGATGTATAAAGATCTGCCGCTATATTTAATGCTCGTATTCTAGCAATTTTACAAAGCGCTAATAACGTTCCTAAAATAAATCCCGCTAAAGCTGACACTGCTACAATTTTCAAAGTAACTTCTAGACCTTTTAATATATACGGTATCGAAGGCGTAATCGCCGAAAAATCTAAGTTCATTCTTTTCATTCCCCTCACAGAAAAGTGAAAGGCAGCTTATTTTTCGCTGCCAAACCATTTCTTCACTAATTTATCCATTTCTCCATTTTCTTGCATTTTTTTAATTACTTTATTAAATTCAGCTGTTTTATCACTATTTTTCGGAAGGGCAATTGCTGCTCCTACTTCTTCTGGCGCTTCTTTAATTTCAATTCCTTGTAAATCTTTCATTTTCTCTAAATAATTTTTAGCAACTGTGTCTTCTATAATTGCAGCATCAAAACGACCTGCTTTAATTTCTTGTACGATTTCTGGTATACGGTCACGTCCCTCAACTTTGAAATCTACTTGTTTTTTAAATTCTGCTGCTTTCTCTTCTTGAATAGATCCTGTTTGTACCCCTACTTTTTTCCCTTTTAAATCCTCTACAGATTTAATGTTAGAATCCTTTTTAGAAACGACCATGTTTTTCGCAACAAAATAAATATCTGTGAAATCAACATTATTTTTACGCTCTGCAGTTGGTGTCATTCCTGCCATTACGAAATCAACTTTTCCTGAGCTAAGAGATGCTAATAAACCACCAAAATCCATATCTTTCACTTTCACTTCATAACCAAGTTCTTTTCCGATATATTTAGCAACATCAACATCAAAGCCGATAATTTCATCACTTTTTGAAGCTTCCACGTATTCATATGGTTTATAATCTGCTGAAGTCCCCATAACCAGTACTTTTTTATTTTTTCCCGTATCCTTTTCTTCCCCATTACTACAAGCACTGAACATACTTACAATTAAAATAAGTGCAAACGATATTGATACTAACTTCTTCATCTTTCTTCCCCCTAATAATGTATATTTAAAAGTTTAATAGAATATTTATTCGATGCTTGTATTGTATCAGCACTTTAATTTTTATGCAATATATAAAATAAAAATAAATAAAAAAATCATTTAAATCAATGTTTATTATGCATAAAAAATGCATAAATTAACCAACTAATGTATATCCTATCGTTTTGAATAATAAATAAAAAAGGCGCTACCCCCACTTAATTGTGAGCATAGCGCCTTTTCAATTATTTATAGTTCTTCGCAATTCTCTTCGAAATAAGATTGTAGTTTCGCAATGACTTGCATTGGTTCATGACCTTCAATTTCATGACGCTCTACCATCGTTACAATTTTTCCATCTTTTAATAACGCAAATGATGGAGAAGAAGGTGGATACCCTTCGAAATATTCACGAGCTCTTGCTGTTGCTTCTTTATCTTGACCTGCAAACACCGTTACAAGATGGTTAGGACGTTTATCATAATGTACGGAATGCGCAGCAGCAGGACGAGCGATGCCACCTGCACAACCACATACAGAGTTTACCATTACAAGTGTTGTTCCATTTCTTTTAAACGCTTCTTCTACTGCTTCCGGCGTCGTTAATTCTGTATATCCAGCAGAGACAATCTCTTCACGCGCTTGGCGGACAACATCATTCATAAAAAAGTTAAAATTAATCAATCTTTTCCCTCCTCTAAAACTATCTATTTGTATCTTACCAGTTAATGTTTATGAAATACAAGTAAGTTTACTTGTATTTAGGTATAGAAAAGGTGTTAGAGCAGGACTCTAACACCTTTTTTTTAATGACCACGATGTTTTTGCTTTGCTTTTTGTAATTTGATTAAACGCATTCTTTGTTTTTCAGCTTCTCGCTCCTCTTTAGATTGCACTTTCTTTTCTTGTTTATGCAGTTCATAAGATAAGCTAATTGCCTCTTGCGCCTTAGTAAAACGGTTTACATTTACTTCTTTTGCTGCTTGTCGTATGATTCGCTTTATATTTTTGGGACGCTGTTTTTCTTTCACTTCCACACCACATTTTGCAAAGTGCTGAAAATACGCTAACATTGAACCGTTCACAAATATAAGCACTTCTTCGTCTGAAGGTTCCGTTCCAAAAATATACCTCGCTCCATACAATTTCCCTTTTTCTTTAGATGTAATAATTCCTACAAAAAATTGTCCATCGTGATATACTGTCAAATCCATTGACAGCCCCTCCTTTAAAAAAATTAGAAATACGGGACATCCCGGAGGGGGAAGGTTACTGACATGAAATCATGCGTCTGGACTACCAACCAGAACTGTGTTTTTGTATTTCTTTCACTATTATTATATCTTTTTTTCCATAATCTTCATATATTCACCAATCATTTTTTTATGAGATCCTACAATATATTCAGGTAGTTCTGTTACTTGGAAAAATTTAAGCTGAACTGCTTCTTCTTTATTCATAACAAAATCCCCTTCGTATTCATCCGTATAATAAGCGGTCGTTACAGATTGAAATTCATCACCGTTTGCTAATTTTGTAAAATAGTTCGCTCCAGAAAATACATTGATTAATCGTAGGTTCTTTACTTCTATTCCTGTCTCTTCATATACTTCGCGGTAAGCTGTTTCTTCTGGTGATTCACCAAGCTCCATGAGCCCGCCAGGCAGCCCCCATTTTCCGTACGGCTCTGTCCGTTGCTGTAATAAAACATATCCACTTTCATTTATAACGAGTACAACAGCACCAACTAAAATTAAAGGGCGATGACCAACTATTTTTCGTAATTCTTCTACATATCCCATCGTATCGCCTCCTTGTTCGTTGTCTACACTATTGTATCATATGTATGAAACGACAAAATGCGTATATTTTTCATTTTTTTAACAAAATATTTATTTTATGTGCTTCATCTACTGTAGCTAACATATAAGTAAAAAAGCTGGTTCGTTTTTACACGAACCAGCTTTTTTACTTAACAGAAAACATATACTTTTTATACGTTTTTCGTACCGATAATATAAGACCCATCATAATCATATTTGAGAATAAGGAACTTCCCCCATATGATAAGAAAGGTAATGCAATCCCTTTTACAGGCATTAGTCCAACAATCATACCGATGTTTTGGAATATTTGAACTGTCAATATACCGATAGATCCAGCACATAATAATGTACCAAATAAATTATCAGCAGAATAACCGATAATAATTGTTCGATATAGTAGTAATAGGAACAAGAAGACAACTAGCGCTGCTACGATAAATCCACCTTCTTCGGCAATAGTAGCGAAAATAAAGTCCGTATGCTTCTCTGGGATATAGACGCTTCCTTCACCAAACCCTTTACCTTCCATTCCTCCACTACCTACAGCTAAAATCGATTGCTGTGTTTGATAACCTTGATCTGTATGTTCAAATGGATCTAACCAACCTAAAATACGTGATTGTTGGTGAGGTTTTAGTAAAGTAACTAAATTGTTAAAGAAGAAATCCTCATATCTTACGTAAATGAATATTAACGCAGATAATATGGTCACCGGAATAACTGTACATAACGCTATCAATTTTTTCTGAATACCTGACATAAATAAAATACATGCAATAGCAGCAGCATATAAGAACACCATACCTGTATCTGGTTGGCTATATACAACAGCCATAGGTGGAAGTGACACTAGCATAATTTTACCTACTAATTTCAAATCCGTTTGGAATGTCCTTGCCATATACTGTGCATTATGTTTCACTGCTATACTTGCTACTATGAGAAGCAATGAAATTTTGAAAAACTCAGACGGCTGAATTTGTCCAGCTACTGGAAAAACAAACCACCTTTTTGCACCTAATTTTTCAGGTGTGAAAGTGGAAACCGGTAATATTTTCAAAAGAATAAGTGAGCCAAATCCAGCAATATAAAGTGGCCAAGACAATTTTTGTAATTGATCTAAGTCTATGCTTGCAACAAGAAGTAACAATACAACCCCAATTATGTAGTTAACACCTTGTTTCATAGCAAAGTTTGCATCTCCATACTGTCCGGTTTGCTGACTGCTATATATAGCAGCTATACTCGTAACACATAGTGCAAACAAAATTAAAATTAATTTTACATCTAAACTTTTTAGAAACTCGGTACTTCTTTTCATGACATCCTCCTGAAACATTGTTACGGCAAAATAAAAAACCAGGAGTCAACATTCTTCATGTTTTGACGACTGATTACACATTATCTATAAAACACTTATATAGAATAACTCTCTTTTTCATACAATACAATATATTATACTACAGTTTCATCAGTAAGATTTGCCAAAAAAATTATTCTTTCCTTATTTTATATCTATATACCATATATCAGCAATGTATTTTCGTAAATTCCTAATACATTCTCGTTCATTGTAAGATTACCGGGAAAAGTGTTGTACATATAGTAGGATGCAAATGAAGAAATGAGATGATAAAAAGCTCGCATAAGCGAGCTTTTTATTAATATACAGATGTATTATTTTCTGACGTATTTTCTAAAATTTCTTTTACACGTCCTAAGAATTTACCACAAATTAAGCCATCTAATACACGGTGATCAAGTGATAAACATAAGTTAACCATATCGCGAGCACCGAACATACCATTATCCATAATTACTGGACGTTTTACAATTGATTCAACTTGTAAAATAGCCGCTTGTGGGTAATTAATAATACCCATAGATTGAACAGAACCGAATGATCCAGTGTTATTAATTGTAAATGTTCCGCCTTGCATTTCGTCCGCTTTTAACGATTTCGTACGTACTTTTCCTGCAAGTTCTGTAATTTCACGAGCGATACCTTTAATCGTCTTCTCGTCCGCGTGTTTAATTACTGGTACAAATAGTTCATCCTCTGTTGCAACAGCGATAGAAAGGTTAATATCTTTCTTCTGAACGATTTTATCGCCAGCCCACATTGAATTAATTTGAGGATATTCTTTTAACGCTTGTGCCACTGCTTTTACGAAGAAAGCAAAGAACGTTAAGTTAAAGCCTTCACGCTTCTTGAAATCCCCTTTAATTGAATTACGGTATGACACAAGGTTTGTCACATCTACTTCAATCATCATCCAAGCATGTGGCGCTTCGTGTTTACTACGTAACATGTTCGCTGCAATTGCTTTACGCACACCTGTTACTGGAATTTCGATATCGCCAGGCATTGTCGGTACAGAAACTGGTTTTGCAGCTTCTACTTTTTGTGCTACCGGCGCTGCTTTTGGTGCTTCTGGACGCGCTTCTACTACTGCCGCTACCGCTTCCTCTTTCTTTGCACCTGCTTGCGGAATATTTCCAGATTCCACTAGCTTTAAAATATCTTTACGAGTGATACGGCCATTTGCTCCCGTACCTTCTACTAAATCTAAATCCACATTATGCTCACCCGCAAGTTTTAACACAGCTGGTGAAAAACGTGGTTTTCCATCAGTTGGTTGTTTTGCTTTCGGTGCTTTTTCAGGCGTAGCTACTTCTGCCTTTGGTTCTTCTTTCGTTTTTTCCTCAACAGCTGTTGCTGCTACTTCATCTGCGCCTTCTACTTGAATCACACAAACTACTTCACCTACAGCTAACGTATCACCTTCACCAGCGATTAACTCTTTCACAATACCAGTAAAAGAAGATGGTACTTCAGCATTTACTTTATCAGTCATTACTTCTGCAAGCGGATCATACTTATTTACGTGATCGCCAACATTAACGAGCCATTTACTAATTGTACCCTCTGTAACGCTCTCCCCGAGCTGAGGCATTGTAATATTTTCTACAGCCATGTATAGTCCCCCCGATTAAAATTCCGCAAGTTCACGCATTGCTTTTTCAACTTTATCTGGATTTACCATAAAGAATTTTTCCATTGTTGGTGCATATGGCATTGCTGGAACGTCTGGACCTGCAAGACGTGCGATTGGCGCATCTAAATCAAACAGACAGTTTTCAGCAATAATTGCTGCCACTTCACTTATAATACTTCCTTCTTTATTGTCTTCTGTTACAAGAAGAACTTTACCTGTTTTAGAAGCAGCTTCAATGATTGCTTCTTTATCTAATGGATATACAGTACGTAAATCAAGAATGTGTGCAGAGATGCCGTCCTGTGCTAACTTTTCAGCTGCTTGAAGAGCAAAATGAACACATAATCCGTATGTGATAACAGTAATATCATCACCTTCGCGTTTTACATCTGCTTTTCCGATTGGTAATACGTAGTCATCTTCTGGTACTTCACCTTTAATTAAGCGATATGCACGTTTATGTTCAAAGAATAATACTGGATCTTCATCACGAATGGCAGCTTTTAGTAAGCCTTTTGCATCATATGGTGTAGAAGGGATAACAATTTTTAAACCTGGTTGGTTTGCAAACATCGCTTCTACAGATTGTGAATGATACAATGCACCGTGAACGCCTCCGCCAAATGGTGCACGAATTGTAACTGGACAAGTCCAATCGTTGTTAGAACGATAACGAATTTTTGCTGCCTCAGAAACAATTTGGTTTACTGCTGGCATGATAAAATCAGCAAACTGCATTTCAGCGATTGGACGCATACCATACATTGCAGCACCAATTGCTACCCCAGCGATTGCAGATTCTGCAAGCGGTGCATCAAGCGCACGATCTTCACCAAATTGATCATACAAACCGTGTGTCGCTTTAAACACGCCACCTTTTTTACCAACATCTTCTCCTAAAACGAATACTTTCTCATCGCGTTCCATTTCTTCGCGCATTGCTAATGTAATAGCATCAATATAAGACATTACAGCCATGAAACGTTCCCCCCTATTCTGCGTATACGTGCTTCAATGCATCTTCAGGTGCTGCATACGGAGCATTTTCTGCATATTCTGTTGCTTCATTTACGATATGCATAATTTCGTCTAACATTTGTTTTTCAGATTCCTCAGTTAACACACCAGCTTCTTTTAAATAAGCTGCAAATGTTATAATTGAATCTTTTTTCTTCGCTTCTTCTACTTCTTCTTTATCACGATAAACACGATCATCATCGTCACTAGAATGTGCTGTTAAACGATATGATACTGTTTCAATTAAAGTCGGGCCTTCACCACGACGACCGCGATCTGCCGCTTCTTTCACAGCTTTATACACTGCAAGCGGATCGTTTCCGTCTATTGTATATCCAGGCATACCGTAACCAATTGCACGATCTGCTACGTTTTTACATGCTAATTGTTTTTCAACCGGAATAGAGATTGCATATTTATTATTTTCACACATGAAAATAACAGGTAGTTTGTGTACACCAGCAAAGTTTGCTCCTTCATGGAAGTCACCTTGGTTTGAAGAACCTTCTCCGAATGTAACAAACGTTACTAAATCTTTCTTCTCCATTTTTCCAGCTAGTGCAATACCAACTGCATGTGGTACTTGCGTTGTTACTGGAGATGAACCTGTAACAATACGATTTTTCTTTTGACCGAAGTGACCAGGCATTTGACGACCACCAGAGTTTGGATCTCCAGCTTTCGCGAAAGCAGACAACATAAGTTCTTTAGCTGTCATACCAAACGCTAGTACAACACCCATATCACGGTAGTATGGTAATGCATAATCTTTTTCTCTATCAAGAGCGAACGCTGCCCCAACTTGTGCAGCCTCTTGTCCTTGACAAGAAATTACGAATGGAATTTTACCAGCACGGTTTAATAACCACATACGTTCGTCAATTTTACGTGCAAGTAACATCGTACGGAACATTTCTAATACTTGCTCATCACTTAAGCCAAGCTCTTCATGGCGCTTTTCTTTTACTTCTGCCATTTTTCATAACCTCCTAAATCCACATTTTTATGCGTGTAACGCTTTTCCATCTACAGCTAATGCTGCTTCACCAATCGCCTCAGATAATGATGGATGCGGATGAATTGTATGTGCTACTTCCCAAGGTGTTGCATCAAGTACTCTTGCAAGACCAGCTTCAGAAATCATATCTGTTACATGTGGTCCAATCATATGAACACCAAGAATGTCATTTGTTTCTTCATCAACTACAAGTTTTACAAATCCATCAGATTCTCCGTATACAAGTGCTTTTCCGATTGCACGGAATGAGAACTTACCTACTTTTAACTTATAGCCTTTTTCTTTCGCTTCTTGTTCTGTTAAACCAACAGAAGCAACTTCTGGACTGCTATATACGCATTTTGATACCATAGAATAATCGATTGGTGTAACTTCTTTACCAGCAATATGTTCTACTGCAACAATTCCTTCATGAGAAGCAACGTGAGCAAGCTGTAAGCCACCGATTACATCTCCAATTGCGTAAATATGAGATTCTTTCGTTTGATAAAACTCATTTGTTTGAATGTATCCTTTTTCCACAACGATATCTGTATTCTCTAAACCAATATTTTGCGTATTAGCTTGTCTTCCTACAGATACAAGCATTTTTTCTGCTTTAAATTCTTTATTCTCACCGTTATGTTCAGCTTGAATTGTTACTCCATTATCTTTTACCAATGTTTCTGGTAATACTTTTGCACCAGTTACCACTTTAATACCTTTTTTCTTGAATAGACGTTGCATTTCTTTTGAAACGTCCTGATCCTCTAGTGGTAATATCGTTTTCGCATACTCTAACACTGTAACTTCTACACCGAAGTCAGCAAGCATAGACGCCCACTCAATACCGATTACACCGCCACCAACGATAATAATCGAACTAGGAAGCGTTTCCATTTTTAGAGCGTGATCGGAAGACATTACGTACTCTCCGTCTAACTCTAAACCTGGTAATGAATTTGGACGAGAACCTGTTGCAACAAGTACATTTTTTGGAATTAACATTTCATTTTCTTCTCCACTTGCAAGTTCAACTGAAATTGTACCTGGCATTGGAGAGAAAATAGATGGGCCAAGAATACGGCCAATACCTTCAAACACATCAATTTTACCTTGTTTCATTAAATGCTGAACGCCTTTATGAAGCTGCGTTACAATCTTTTCTTTGCGCTCTTGTACTTTAGCAAAGTTTAGTTCTACATTACTTGCAATAACTCCGAACTCTTCTCCTTTTTTAGCAGTTGCGTATACTTCTGCACTACGTAAAAGAGCTTTACTAGGAATACATCCTTTGTGTAAACAAGTACCACCAAGATTTTCTTTTTCAACAAGTGCTGTTTTTAATCCTAGTTGTGATGCGCGAATAGCAGCAACATATCCACCTGTACCACCGCCAACGATGACTAAATCATATTCTCTTGCCATTATCTCAACCCCTAGCTACTGTTTGTTTTTCTCTTACAACATACTCTTTCGGCGCTTCTTCTTCACGTAATACACGAAGTGCCCCTTCTGCTAACGCTTCTAACTCATCTTCCCCTGGATGTACGATAACATCTGCAATCCAGTCCACTCGTTCTTTTATTTCATCAACAAGAATTTTACTGTACGCAAGTCCACCAGTTAATACGATTGCATCGATTTTCCCGTGAAGCACAGCACTAGCTCCGCCAATTTCTTTCGCAACTTGATATGCCATTGCTTTATAAATAAGAGTTGCTTCAGGATCACCTTTTTCAACCATTTGTTCTACTTTAATCGCATCATTTGTACCGATTAGACTTACAAGTCCACCTTGTCCGACAAGCTGTTTCACCATTTCGTCTCGGTAATACTCACCAGAGAAACACATTTCAACTAGCTGTCCTACTGGTACTGTACCAGCACGCTCTGGGCTAAATGGTCCTTCTCCGTTTAAGCCATTATTTACATCGATAACTTTTCCTTTTTTATGAGCACCAACTGTAATACCGCCGCCCATATGTGTAACTAATAAATTTAAATCCTCGTATTTGTGATTTAATTGATCAGCTACTTTACGAGCAACCGCTTTTTGATTTAATGCATGGAAGATACTTTTGCGTTCCATACCAGCAATACCGCTGATACGAGCAATTGGCTCCATCTCATCTACAACGACAGGGTCCACAATGAATGCAGGAATATTTAATCCAGAAGCAATTTCATAGGCTAAAATGCCTCCTAGGTTTGAAGCGTGATGACCACTAAACCCATTTTTTAAATCTTCTAACATCGCATCGTTTACTGTATACGTACCGCCTTCGATTGGACGAAGTAATCCACCACGCCCACAAACAGCGTTTAATTTTGAAATGTTAATACCATGAGAATGTAGAACTTCTAAAATCGTTTCTTTACGAAACTCATATTGGTCAATAATTCGCTTATATTTTCCAATCTGTTCTACGTCATGACGAATCGTTTCTTCTAGAACAGGTCTTTCATTATCAAAAACACCAATTTTTGTGGATGTACTACCTGGGTTAATAACAAGAATTCGATTTACAGACAATGTTGCTACCTCCACTAATAAATTTAAAAGGAAGTGGAAACCTCATAAGAGGTAACCACACCTTTTGTAAAAGTTATATATGAATGATTAGCGACGGCTAATAATGTCATGACCGTTGCGTAAGTATGTGCTACGAGAGTTTTTCAAGCTTGCAATGCGCTCTTCAGCTAGACGATCTGCTGCTACATAAGTTGGTATGCCATCACGTTTTGAAATTTCGATTACTTTTGCAATTGTGTCATAGATAGACTCAACACGTTTTAGTGCACGTTCTCTATTGTATCCATATAATTCGTCTGCTACGTTAATTACGCCACCTGCATTAATAACATAGTCTGGTGCGTATACAATACCCATTTCATGAATGATGTCACCGTGACGATCTTCTTTTAATTGGTTATTTGCAGAACCTGCGATTACTTTTGCTTTAAGTTGTGAAATAGTTTCATCATTAACTGTTGCACCTAATGCACATGGTGCGTAAACATCACATTCAACACCGTAAATTTCATTTGGTTCAACTGCTGCCGCACCAAACTCTTCTACTGCACGTTGTACAGCTTCTTTATTTATATCTGTAACGATTAATTTTGCTCCTTCAGCGTGTAAATGTTTGCATAGGTGGTATGCTACATTACCAACACCTTGAACAGCAATTACTTTTCCTTCTAAATTATCAGTACCGAAAGCCTCTTTCGCAGCTGCTTTCATACCACGGTAAACACCGTATGCAGTTACTGGAGATGGGTTACCAGAAGAACCGAATGATGGTGAAATACCTGTTACAAAGTCAGTTTCTTCGTGGATAATATCCATATCATCTACTGTTGTACCAACATCTTCAGCTGTAATATAACGTCCGTTTAGCCCTTGAATATAGCGTCCTAATGCACGGAACATCGCTTCGCTCTTATCTTTACGTGGGTCACCGATAATTACTGTTTTCGCACCACCTAAGTTTAGACCAGCTGCTGCGTTTTTGTATGTCATCCCTTTTGCAAGACGCAATGCATCTTCAATCGCCGCTTCTTCAGAATCATATGTCCACATTCTTGTTCCACCAAGAGCTGGTCCAAGTGTTGTATCATGAATTGCAATAATTGCTTTTAAACCAGATTCTTTATCTTGACAAAATACTACTTGCTCATAATCATATTTTTCTAAGTATTCGAAGATTTCTAATGTCATTGTCGTTTCCCCCTAATGTTTTACCCTTTTTGGTTTATTTTGAAGCAGTCGCAACTGCCAATGCTAATGAATATACTTTTGTTTCTGCTGAATCAGCACGAGATGTTAAAACAATCGGTGCTTTTGCGCCAGCAATCATTGCTCCTACTTTTGCATCCGCAAAGTATACGAGTGATTTGTATAGCACATTTCCAGCTTCAATCGTTGGGACGAGTAAAATGTCTGCCTTACCTGCTACATCACTTACTATGCCTTTATGTTCTGCTGCAATTTGTGATACTGCATTATCTAAAGCAAGTGGTCCATCAACGACACAATTTTTAATTTGTCCGCGACGATTCATTTGAGTTAACATCGCTGCATCAATTGTTGCTTGCATCGCAGGATTCACAACCTCTACCGCTGCAATTGGCGCTACCTTTGGCAAATCCATTCCTATTGCCCGGGCAACTTCTACAGTATTCTGTATAATAGCAGCTTTTTGTGTTACATCAGGTGCAATGTTCATCGCTGCATCTGTAACAAAAATCAGACGATTGTAATTTGGAACTTCAAATGCTGCAACGTGTGAAAGTACACTACCTTTACGAAGTCCCCACTCTTTATTTAATACAGCTTTCAAAATATTTGCTGTTGGGATGTTCCCCTTCATAAGCACATCTGCTTCGCCATTTCTTACAGCTTTAACAGAAAGTTCTGCAGCCTCAGCACTTGATGCTGCTGCAATCACTTCAATATGTTCTGAAGTTTGTAAACCATGTTCTTGTAGCATCCCCATTATTTTCTCTTGATTTCCATATAGACGAAATTGAGCTAGCTGTAATGTAATTGCCTTCGCTACAGCTTCAATTACTTCATGATCTTCAGCTACTGCTACAGCCACCGTTTTTTTAGGCTGGCCTGCCGCTTGATCAATTAAGTGTTCTAACTTCATATTTTGTAATCAACCCTTTCCGTCGTCCCTCGTCTTTTTATAAAGCAAATACCGTGCCAACTTTTAAAAGTGGTCTTACCAATAATGAAAACGCATTCAAAATGCAGTAAAATCAATACTTTGGAAAATAACAAAAGATTCTGTCTTATTTTGTCACTTTTTGTATACCATGCAATAAATTGCACGGTACGCAATTTATTGCACGCTATTTTTTGCACACTCATACTTTTCCAGTTTGTAATATAAATTTCGAACCGAAATTCCTAACGCTCTTGCAGTTTGCGTTTTATTTCCACCAAACCTCTCTAAATATTCATGAATGATATTCCCTTCAAACTCTGTTACTAAATGTTCTAGTGGCTTTTCTTCTAACTCAGGTAATAAATGAGTTTGCTTTGACTCCACCTGCTCTTCGTTATGTAATGGTGGTAAATGGTGTACATCAATATAGGTCTCGTTATAATTCATAAAGATAATAGCTCTCCCCAAAATATTTTCAAGTTCCCTCACATTCCCTGGCCATTCATATGATTGTAAATATGAAATAGCCGAATCAGTGAGCCCCTCTATATTTCGGCCATAATCTTGGTTTATTTTTTGAATTAATCTTTCTGCGATTGCCGGTATATCCCCTTTACGCTGACGAAGAGATGGAATTTGAATTGGAATTTTATTTAACCGATAATATAAATCCTCCCTAAACTCTCCTTCTAGAATGGCCTTTTCTAAATTCACATGTGTCGCCGCAATTACCCTAACATTTATCGGGATTGCTTTCGTCCCACCAACTTTTACAATCTCTTTTTCTTGCAACACGCGAAGGAGTTTCGCTTGTGTATTTGCAGACAATTCTCCTATTTCATCTAAAAAGATACTGCCGTTGTTCGCTTCCTCAAAGAATCCACGCTTCCCGCCTCTTTTCGCTCCAGAAAATGCACCTTCCTCATAACCGAATAATTCACTTTCTAACAACGTCTCCGAAATAGCCGCACAGTTTACACGAACGAACTTATTATATTTTCGATTACTTCCATTATGGATGG
This sequence comes from Bacillus basilensis, assembly GCF_921008455.1. Lineage (NCBI taxonomy): Bacteria > Bacillati > Bacillota > Bacilli > Caryophanales > Bacillaceae > Bacillus > Bacillus basilensis. The sequence goes on from NZ_CAKLBZ010000001.1 coordinate 4,250,684, forward strand.
CATGCGCAAATAATTCTTTACCTGTCCCTGACTCTCCGCGTAGTAATACTGTTGCTGGTGTATTCGCCCCAAGTTTCGCCTGTTCAATAGCAGCCGTTGTTTCATCTGAATTTCCGACAATATCCTCAAATGAATATTTCGCTTCTAACGTTCGAATAATTTGCCTTGCTCTATTCAATTCATTTGTTAACTTTTGAATTTCTGATACGTCACGAATTACACCGACGCTTCCTTTCAATATTCCATCAACAATAACTGGCGCTACGTTTACAATTACATCTCGCTTTTTCTGCCCAATCTTCATATGTATGCCGCGTACCGCCCTACGTGTTCGAAGTACTTTCATATGCATACTTTCACCTTCTACAATATCGGTTGTAGCTGGTTTCCCAATAATGTCTTCTTCTGTTAAACCTGTTAATTTCGTATACGCAGGATTAATTACTAACCCTCTTCCTTTTTCATCCACGACCGAAATTGCTTCCTCAGAGGAGTTGATAATCGCCTCAAGTAACGTTTGAATCTCTTTTAAATCCGTAACTTCTTCTGCAAGGTCTACCACTTCTGTTATATCTTTAAAAATCGCAAATGCCCCTTGCACCTCGCCTCCCTCTTTTAATATCGGAATACGGGTTGTAATAATTTTCTTTTCATTTTCTAACGTCAGTTCATAATTCACTTCTATTTGTTTCGTACGTATAATACGAAGCAACTTACTAGTCGGAATAACTTCTAAAATATATTTCCCCACCGCATCTTCCTTTTTATACCCGATAATACGCTCTGCACTTTTATTAAATAGGCGAACTTGTCCCTCTCGATCGATCACAATCATACCGTCATGCGTAGAATTTAAAATTAAATCCCCTTGCTGCGTCTGTTCTTCTAACTTTCCAATTAAATCTTCCTTCTCATGTGCTAATCTCGTAACAATTTTCGCAATATCACCTGGTATAAGAAGAGTATCTTTATGCTTTTTCTTTAATAACTCTTTATGTAAATCATCATCACCTGTCATATCAAACATTACATCAATGCGCATAGAAAGAAACGGCGTTACACTCTCTCCAATTGTAACCCCGTATTCCTTAGCCATTTGCAATCCTTTTGCTATCGGATTTATATCAATAATCCCTATAATTTGAAATATATTCGAACTTTGCAACAGATTCAGCAGTGTACTGCCACCTTCACCTGCACCAACAATTAAAACTTTTTGTTTCATATATTACACTTCCTCTCGAAGTATCTCTGCAAAATTTTTCACACCCTTATCTTACTCGTTCAGCCCCCTCTTGACAAACCCCCTTTTCATATAACATCATTAAAATAAACAAAATAATCTGAAAAGGAGCGTTTATATGCAGCGTTACCTTGCTCTATTATTAGCACTCATCCCTATTTCATTAGCTGTGTTTGGCATTAAGTTAATGAGAGATACTGTGTTCGGGATTCTATTTCCTCCACTCTCTATACTATGGTTACAATTTTTAATCGGCGCTCTCTGCTTCGCGCTCGGGTTTTATATTTTTGGTGGCTTCGTCTTACACCGAGATCGTAAACGAAATAAAGTACAAGCTCGCTTTAGAAGATAGGAAAGCCCTACTATTTACAAATAAAAAAATGAGACCGTTACACGCGGTCTCATTTTTTTATTTGCAATAACGTTCTTGCCGTTTCAGGATAATCCGTAATAATCGCCGATATATTCATCTCAAAATATTTCAACATAAGTGTTTCTTCATTAATTGTATAGGGCCGAACCTCTACATCACTTTCCATCGTTAGTTCAGCAACGGCATCTTGAAGATAACGATAATTAGGGTGCACTGCTGTAGCCCCCATTTTTTTTGCATATGCCCACGGACTATGCAAACCTTCGCGATATAAAATCGCTGTTTGAATATCTGGTGCCATCATATGACACCTTTTCATACTGTAGTGATTAAATGAAGAAAATATAACACGATCTTCTAGATTAAATTTCCGTACAAGCGTTATGACTTCTTCCTCTAAACCTCTGTATGGAATTTTATTATTTTTAAGTTCAATATTAAGTAGTAACTGTGTTTTTTCAATCCATTCTAATACCTCTTCTAAAAGAGGTATTTTACAAAACCCTACTTTATCACCAAATTTATAACTCGCATCTAAGTTACATAAATCCTCATATAAATAATTTCGAACCGCACCTTTTCCATTTGTTGTCCGGTTCACCGTTTCATCATGAATGACGACAACTTTTCCGTCTTTCGTTAATTGAACATCAAGCTCAATTCCATCCGCTCTAAAAGACTCCGCCGCTTCAAATGAAATCATTGTATTTTCTGGGTATGTTCCTGCTGCACCACGATGTGCAAATATAAGAGTCATCCTCACTCCCCCAATCTTATGCTATACTATACGAAAAAGGAGGTACTTCTATGAGACCATTACAAATTTCTCCAGACACTGCAGTCCGCCTATCAAAAGCACTAGGTGTTCCACTTGAACAACTTATGCATATGCCGCAGCACATTTTAATTCAAAAGTTAGTTGAATTAGAAAAACAAAATAAAGACGAAGAATAATACAGTCCTGTTTTCCAGGACTTTTTATTATTTTCTATTATATCATGGATGACTTCCCTGCTAAAATCCTTTAACAGATGTGCTACGATTCGATTTAGCCGGTCCTGCATCATCTAATAATGAATTACATATTTCTTTTTTTGTTACAAATCATTGAGAAAGCAGAGTATTTATTTATAAGTCCCTATTCCCCCTAAATTAAGATAATCAAAAAAACTAAAAGCACTTTATATTATTTTTTATTGAACATGCGGAGCATCCCCTGATTCGTATAATTCTTTCGCTTTTTCCTCCCCGAATGTAGTTAAAATATAATGTTGCTCTTCTACCGCATCCATCGCTCTAGCGGCTTTACAAACGTTACCTTCTTGAGCATCCGAGATAAAATTGTGATCTTCTACAATTTTACTAAAGTCTTTTTTTGCCCATCTATCAGCAATTACTAACAGCTCATTTTTCTTCGCAAAACTACTCTTATTTATGATTTTTTTTAATTTTTCAGCGTTATTTTGAATCATTGGGATAGACCGCGATTTTCGTTCCACCACTACTTTTTGATGAGTCATGTGATGCATCGCTGTAATGACTTCGCTTTCAGTAGAATTTTCCGTAACATACACATCAACAAAGACTCCATCTACTTCTCTACCTATTATCGTTAGATCTTCTTTTTTATCTATTTGAGCACTCACTTCTTTATCTACTGGATTATCGGCAAGCTCTAACATTCCAAATGTAACCGCAACAACAAGAACTCCCATAGTTGCTACTATTCCTAGCCAAGTTGATATTTTATTTTTCATTCCTCTTCTCCCTATCTATACCTATTTAATTGTCTTATAAAAAACTCTCTTATATGTAATATTACTAAAAATAGGGTTTATTTTCCATGAAACTAAGTAACCTCTTTTCATTTACCCAAACAATTTTGATAAAGTGAAACTTTAATCAGTGAGAATTTTCTTCATTCCGACTGATTATTCCCCCTCACCAATCAGGCTGTTACGGACAATTCGACTACAAATAGCGGGATAAAATCAATATTACTTCTCCTTCTTTTTCTCAACAAAATAAAAAAAACAACGAATTCTAAAATTCATTGGTCTTTAAATAAAAAGTTCTTTGGTTTTAAATTTGATATAGAGCATCAATTTCAAGAATTATTAAACTTTACTAAAACTTAAATCCTTTACTACTTTTACTCTCAGCTAGCCTTATGTTCAAGTCTCAGCTTATCCGCAACCATTGCAATGAACTCAGAATTCGTAGGTTTTTCTTTTGACATGGATACTGTATAACCGAAAGCTTTAAACGTTGATATGCAAGCATTTCTAAAACCTTTTCGTCCATGCTATTAACTCCTATCAGTTATTTTAAGGCTTTCTTTTACATATTCGCTTCTGAATCCCATACCTCTACAAATTCAAAACCTTTTAAATCACTTTCTAACACTGCATTTCTAAGTTCATCTGATACAAAAACAGCAGTAGGATGAATCCTTTTATTTATATATAATTTAAAAATCATTTCATTTTGAATAACATTAGGAGTAAATGCAAATTTTTCACAACCTATTATTAAACCTGTAATTAGTTTTTTAAAAATTGCTTTATCACTATCAATTGCATCTAATACATTTAAAACATGAACTACATAATATACTTCACCTGTTGTATTATTAATAAGTGGAAGAAACTCAACATTAGCACCTATTAAAGGTTCTAATAATTTTTTCGCTTGTTCGCTAACCATTGGTGCACCAGTTTCTCCCCAAAAATGAGGAAAATCACTATGATTTCCTTCTTCTAGACATTCAATAAATATTTCTCCCCATGAATCTAGTAAAATTGTAGTGGAGTTGAATTTCCCTTCAAAATATTTCTTATTCTTTTTATAATTTAATAGTTGGAAAGACTCATAGTTATCAGATGAACTCTTTGATTCCCAAATTTTCATTTTTACTCTCCTTTGTTATTTTTCTATTATAAGATTATTCTTTCTTCGGTTTATTTAATTTTAATTCACCATTCAATAGACGTTCTCTTAACTGTAGGCTAATTATATATTAAAAAGACTTATGCGTAATTCACATAAGTCTTACTTTTTTTATTCATAATTAATTATTATTCGTCTTCGCAATCACATAAGCTAGAAAACAACTCTTAAAAGGATGAACCAATAATGCACCACTCTACAGAAATAGAATTGATATCTATTAAATATAATAATCAGGATTTTCTTCCATTTTCATTAAAAATTCTTCTAAAGAATCCGCTATTTTCGTTGAACTATAATATATAGGACATTGACCTAATTCATTTTCCTCTTTAAATTTAATTGTTAAAAAGCTAAGTTCTGTCACTTCAAAAAACACTAATGATTCTTCATCGTCTACACCATCTATATTAGGGTTATATTCATAGATATCTTGTCTCAAACAAAAATCTACAACAGAAAAGGGATCCATAAATCTGTTAAAAAAGAACTTACTTGATGCCTCTAAAAAACCATAACCAATTTCTTCATAAAAATTTTTCAATTCTTTAGGAAATTTCATTTTTAATAAATCTTCTACTTCCTCTATCTCTTCACTTTTTAAAGGATAGAAAATAGGTGTTTGGTCAGATTTTATACTTTCATCAGCTGCAACACACTTTTTCAAAAAATCAAACATAACTTTTACTACCTCCGTTAGATTCAATTGAAGTGATATCCTCTAATGATGTAGGTGTAAATCTAATTCGTTAGTATATTTATGAAATAACTTATTCATAATTGATTATTCTTCTTCAAAATCACGTAAGCCAGAAACTCTCTTTTTATAAAATCCCTCAAAGAAAACTCTAAAATATTCAGCACGATTTATTTACCTAGATTTGAAACTGTTACATCAATTTTGTTTCTTTTTGCAACGTTTAAAGCATTGCTTAGTAAATCTAAGAAAGTTGTACCTGTTGGAGTAGCATGATAATTTGCCAAACTAGTTATTTTATCAGGAATTTTATTCCCCCAAGGTGGCTGTCTTTCCACGTCCTCAATATCCCAAATGACTTCCGCTGGAGGTAATGTACTTAAAACTTCTCTTATCTCCTCTACATTTTGAAGTGCTTCCTCTGTGTCTTCCCAACTTAACTTGTCAAAATATAAATTCTTCATTAATATTGGGTATTTAGTGCCCCAACCTTCAGGTTCTGTATGATATGACATTGTTGAAAAAAAACTATGTAAAAAATCAGGGTGTCCTGTTTCATAGAAAAATATATCTACTTTAAATCCTACTGCCATTAATATCAATCCTCTCGCTTAAATATTACCTCTGGTGTTTCTTTAGACTTTTCTCTTATTTTTCTTACAATATCAAATAAAGCATCTTCAGGAACAGTTTGCCCTCGTATATTAATAATGACGGTTTGCTTTGTATCTATAGGTAAATTATCAACCCTATCATTAACTTGTTTAACAATCACTCTAACTAGGTTACTTCTTTTTGACAAGGTAGACAAGTCGTAATTTTTCACTTCTAAGCTGTGACCCTCTGTGTAAAAATCAGGTCTTGTACTACCTTTTGTAACCTTTGAAACTTCTTCTCTATCTTTAAAAGCAACTTGGTCGTCATAATCAGGATATTCCTTACCTACGTCAAGTTCTGACTGTCTCCAAGATGGTCTAGCAAACATAGAATAACCACTTAAATAATTACCCCAGTGTCCCGATGGTGGTAATGTATTAAGTATTGTTTCACCAGTTAGACCACCACCTGCAAAAACAGGCTGTAAACGTGGTGGAAAAGCTTCAGTTACTTTGTACATACCTACTCCTCTAGCAAGTTTAGAAGCCTTATCAAGACCTTTCCCGCCGAATTTTAAGATAGGAGTCTTATCGCCCGTTAATGCGGGATAAATCACCTAAATCTCGATATGATAATTGCGTGCTTTTTATCAACAAAAAACCTCTTAATTATCGGAATTAAAATCCCAATAATTAAGAGGTTTTTAAATTAACCGCCAATTACCTATGTACTTTATTGCCTACATACGTAATTCGTTGGTTATTAAATTTTATTATGAAATACGCTTAACACCTTGATACTACAGCGTTTACGAAGCTTTATGTTCAAGTCTCAGCTTATCCGCAACCATTGCGATAAATTCAGAATTCGTAGGTTTTGCTTTTGACATGGATACTGTATAACCGAATAAGGACGAAATAGAATCAATATTCCCACGACTCCATGCTACTTCAATTGCGTGACGGATTGCGCGCTCGACACGGCTTGCTGTTGTATTATATTTTTTCGCGATATCTGGATACAATACTTTCGTAATAGATCCAAGTAATTCTATATCGTTATACACCATAGAGATTGCTTCCCTTAAGTACATATATCCTTTAATATGAGCAGGCACACCAATTTCATGAATGATACTCGTAATGCTCGCATCTAAGTTTTTCGGCTTTCCATCTATTGTCGTTGCTGAACGGAAAGATGGAAGTGGACGTTTAATAGTAGCGTTTGCCTTACCGCTTACTTGACGAATATGACTCGTTAAATTCTCCATATCAAATGGTTTTAATATGAAATAGGAAGCACCTAAATCAACTGCTTTTTTCGTCACATCTTCTTGTCCAAATGCTGTCAACATAATTACGCTAGGCTGTCTTAACCTTTCAATATGTCGCATTTTCTCTAGTACAGCTAAACCATCTAAATGTGGCATAATAATATCTAAAACAAGTACATCCGGCTGCTTATCTTTTAATAAATTTAAACACTCTTGACCATTATAAGCAGTACCGATTACTTCCATATCATCTTGAGCAGCTACATAACTCTCTAACATTGATACTAATTCTTTATTATCATCCACAAGACATACTTTAATTTTCTCCACAGCTTTTCCTCCCTTACCGAATCGATTCTCCGACATGTGTATCCTTCTAGGCTACATGAATTGTTCGACAATTGTGTGAAAATTCCCTTTTAAAGTTTGTTACTTTCCGATAAAATCACAAAAAAATATGTTTATCGTTCATTTATTCCCTTTCGCAACACATTCCATCATAGAAATACAACGAAACGTTCAACCCTTTTCTTTTATTTTACAACAAAAAACACCTCTTGCGGAGCTTTTACAAAATTTCAACGAATTTTTCAATAGAAAAGCGAGCTAATTATTAATTAGCTCGCTTTTCTTTCTTGATCATAAATGTTAATTCCAGCCTCATGTAACATCCATTCAATATGAACACCATACCCGGATGTTGGATCATTTACAAATACATGTGTAACAGCACCAATTACTTTCCCGTTTTGTACAATTGGGCTTCCACTCATCCCTTGTACGATACCACCCGTTTTTGCTAATAAACGTTTGTCTGTCACTTTTATTACCATGCCTTTTGTCGCCGGAAACTTTTGCGGCACTGTACTAACAACTTCAATATCAAACGCTTCCACTTTATCTTGAGCAATAACTGTTAATATTTTTGCAGGTCCCTCTTTTACTTGATGAGATAGTGCAATAGGCATTGCTTTATCCATTACGCCATTTGTCATATTTGTATTCAATTTGCCAAAAATACCAAATGGACTATTTATTGTAATATTACCAATCACTTCACGATCTGGTGAGAATCTCGCTAATTTCTCTCCTGGATTCCCATGACTACCTCTTTCAATTGATGTAACTGTCGAACGCATAATTTGTCCATCTTCGACTTGAATCGGCTTTTTCGTATCGTTATCAGAAATGACGTGACCAAGTGCCCCATACTTCATAGAATCTGGATGAACAAATGTCATTGTTCCGATTCCAGCTGCCGAATCACGAATATATAAACCAATACGATAAGACGATTCTCCACTGTCTTTTTGTGGTGTTAACTTAGTGCGGATATGTTTTCCATCTCTTAACAAAACAAGATTAAGTGGTTCACCTGTTTCACCACTATTATGAATAAATGGTGCTACATCACTCATTCTTTCAATTGTTTTACCATTAATTTCAGTAATCATATCTCCAATTTGTACACCAGCTGTTTCACCAGGAGATACTTTCCCTTTTTCAGTTTGAATTAAATGATGGCCTACAACAAGTACCCCTTTTGTGTTTAACTTCACACCAATTGATTGTCCACCTGGAATAACTTTGAAATCTTTTAATACTTTCACATTTACTTTTTTCACTGGAAAACCAGCAAGTTGAAACACCATATCTGCTTCACCATTTTGATGAGAATTTACCATAAGTCCTTGTTTTTGTTCATTTGAACTTACTGTAAACACATGACGATCTGTTGATGCAGCTTTAAATACTGGTAATGAAGCTATTTCTGATTGTTGTCCTTCAAAAACAACAAGTTGCTTTGGGGATGAAATAAACGTCCGAAGCGGTTTAAAACACCCTATAAAAACTAAAGAAACAAGGAGAAAAATACCTATTATTTTGCGAAATCTTTCTAATTTCAATTTGTTCACTCTCCTCGCTCCTACCCCACATTCAGCCTCTTGGCTTCACTTTTTAATCTCTCCTTGCAGTGCTTTATTTATAACCGGAAGAATTAAGAAATCATCATTTGAGAAAAAAAGCTATCCATTACTGGATAGCCTCTGCTGTCTGTTTAAAATGATGCGCTTGCGTAAGTAATTCTTTCGCATGTTCTGTCGTTAAATCTGTAATTTCCACACCCGAAATCATTCGAGCTATTTCTGTTACTTTATCCTCCATAGTTAAAACGGTAACTGACGTAATTGTTCGATCATTCGCTACTTGTTTTCGAATAAATAAATGCGAATCCGCCATTGAAGCTACTTGAGGTAAGTGCGTAATACAAAGTACTTGCGAGTTTACTGATACTCGATAAATTTTTTCTGCAATAGCCTGTGCGACCCGACCACTTACACCCGTATCCACTTCATCAAAAATAACAGATGCAACACCTTGATGCTTAGAAAAAATGCTTTTTAAAGCTAAAATAATACGAGATAGCTCTCCGCCAGAAGCGACTTTTGAAAGTGGTTTTAGCGGCTCACCTGGATTTGTTGAAATATAAAATTCCACATGATCGTAGCCATCCGCCGTAAGTCTTACCGGCGCTCCCTCCACAAGAGGCTCTTCAGCATTTCCTTCTCGCTTCATAATTCTCACTTCAAATTTTGTTTTTTCCATGTATAATTCTTTTAATTCCTGATGAATGGCATTTGTAAGATGCTCTGCAAGCTCATGACGCATATTACTTAACAACGTTGCTTCTTTCAGAATAACACTTTCTAATTCCTTTAACTGCTTCTTCGTCGTTTCAATATGAACGTCTTTATTTTCAATCGTAAAAATTTCTTGTTCAATTTTATCAGCATACGCTAAAATCTCTTCTACAGTATTTCCATATTTTCTCTTTAGCATACGAATTTCATTTAAACGCGTTTCAATTTCGTCTAAACGATTCGGATCATATTCCATCATATCGAGCTTTTCTCTCAGTTGATACGCAACTTCTTCTAATAAGTAATAGCTATTTGCAATGGAATCATGATTTTCTTGATACATTTCATCTAAATGTGTAATACTCTCCATTTGTCCCATTGCGCTTCGCACATTGTCTAATCCTTGTCCATCAGCGCTTAACGAACGATATGCATCGCCTAATGCTTTGTAAATTTTTTCGAAATTAGAAATTTGCAATCGTTCTTCAGTTAAGTCATTTTCTTCATCCATCTTTAAATCCGCCTTACGGATTTCTTCATGCTGAAATTGAATTAAATCTAAGCGATGTGCCATTTGTTGTTCATTTTCACTTAATGATTTTAACTGTTTTTTCAACTTCTCATAATCAGCGTATACGTTTCGATATATATCCAATTGTTTAACGATACGATCTCCATCAAAATGATCGAGCATAAATAGATGACGCTCTTCATTCATTAAATCTTGCGTTTCATGCTGCCCATGAATATCAACAAGTGTTTTTCCAATTTCTTTTAATACACTAAGAGTAACCAGTTTCCCATTTACACGACATACACTCTTTCCGTTTGCAGCGATATCACGCTTCAAAATAATCATGCCGTCTTCAATTTCTATATCCAACTCTTCTGCCTTTTCAATACATGGATGCTTATCATCTTCTACATAAAATAGCCCCTCTATCTCAGCTTTTTCTGTTCCATATCGAACAAATTCCGCTGAACCACGGCCACCTACAAGTAAACTAATCGCATCGATAATAATCGATTTCCCGGCTCCTGTTTCACCACTTAAAACCGTTAATCCTTTTTGAAAAGAAATATTTAATGCCTCAATAATAGCAAAGTTTCTAATCGATAATTCCGATAACAATGCCCCATTCACCTCGTTATAAACTAATCCCCTATTAAGGGCTTTTCTCAGTTATTTATTCAAATAGTCATACTATATGTTTGTATGTATAAATTACTTTTCTAACCGCTCCATTGTACCAAACATTTGTTTTACGGGTCAATCCACCTATTTTCTAATTTTATTCAAAGAAAATATTATATTACAATTAAGAATTCACGTTTTTAACCCATAAAAATATCCTGTTCACTTTCCACTTTACAGAGGAAAGCAAACAAGATTTTTTTGTTACAGCATATTTAAGAAACGATCAGAGACAACACCTGTATCTTCAGGTGTACGGCAAATAATTAAGCAAGTATCATCACCACAGATGGTTCCGATGATCTCATCCCACTCTAAATGATCAATAAGTGCCCCAAGTGAATGAGCGTTACCAGGCAATGTTTTTAGCACAAGCATATGTCCTGCCGTGTCTAATTTTACAAATGAATCCACTAGATTGCGTTTTAATTTTTGTAACGGGTTAAATCGTTGATCTGCTGGCAAGCTATATTTATAGCGACCATCATGTAATGGCACTTTCACTAAGTGCAGTTCTTTAATATCGCGAGATACTGTTGCTTGCGTTACATTAAATCCCTCATTACGTAAAATATCAACTAATTCATCTTGTGTTTCAATTTCTTTGTTCGCAATAATTTCCCTGATTTTAATATGGCGCTGACCTTTATTCATACATTTGCACCTCACACTATCTCTTACCATAGTTTAAACATTGGTATACTTCACTTATTTATGTTAACTTATAATTCGTTACTTGTACACAATTGTTTTTACAATCATTATACAATTACAACAAAAAGAGGAACAACATATGTTATTCCCCTTTCCCTTTTTGTTTTAGGACATCATGCGCCTCTGTAACTACTTGCTCAACAGAAACTGGAGAATGATTTTCGCCATTCTCACGTTCACCATGCCATTTCAGATGGATTAAAAATTCAATATTACCATCCCCACCCGTAATTGGTGAGAATGTTAAACCTTCTACGTCGTATCCTTCTTTTAAAGCAAAGTCGACAATCATTTCCACGACAGCCTCATGTACTTTTCGATCCCGAACGATACCTTTTTTCCCAACTTGCTCTCTTCCAGCTTCAAACTGTGGTTTAATTAACGCTGCTACATCCCCATTCGGCATAAGCATTGTTTTTAAAACTGGCAATATAAGCTTTAACGATATAAATGAAACATCGATACTAGCAAATTGCGGTAAACCACGTTCTAAGTCTGCTGGTGTTACGTAACGGAAGTTTGTTCGTTCCATTACGACAACACGCTCATCTTGACGTAATTTCCACGCAAGTTGATTATATCCTACATCTAATGCATAAGATAATTTCGCTCCATTTTGAAGCGCACAATCTGTAAAGCCACCAGTTGATGAACCAATATCTATCATAACTTTATCTTGTAAATCCAGATGAAATGTCTCTAATGCCTTTTCAAGTTTATAACCACCACGGCTTACATACGGCATAACTTGTCCCTTCACCGTAATCTCTGTATCTTGTGGGATTTTCTCTCCTGGTTTATCAAGTCTCATCTCATTCGCATATACAAGTCCGGCCATAATGGCGCGTTTTGCTTTCTCACGTGTTTCTATAAGTCCTCGCTCTACTAATAGTACGTCTACTCTTTCTTTTTTTGCACTCATTTGTTACGCCCTTTTTTGTTTTGATGGAATCATTGTATGAATACGGTCTACAACAGCATCTGTCGTTAAACCAATTTCTTCTAATAATTTTGTTACACTACCGTGCTCTATGAAACGGTCTGGAATACCCATTCGTTCAATTAACGCCCTATGGTACCCGTTCTCAGACGCAAATTCAACTACTCCCGTTCCAAAACCACCGATTAAGCACGCTTCTTCAATCGTTAAAATCGGTATATTTTTTCCTAAGAGATCATGTAAATATGCTTCATCCATCGGTTTAATAAAGCGAGCATTCACTACTTTCACTGAAACTCCAGCCTTTTCAAGACGCTCAGCTGCTTCCATTGCCATTGGTATCGTCGTACCAAATGTTAAAATAGCCGCTTGTGTACCTTCTTTTAACGTTTCCCATGAACCGATTGGAATCGCCTTTAATTCTTCATCCATATGAACACCAAGTCCATTACCACGCGCATAACGTAATGCGATTGGCCCATCTTCATATTGCATCGCCGTATATACTAAATGTTGCCCTTCATTTTCATCTTTTGGCATCATAAGTACCATATTCGGCAAGTGGCGTAAGAATGAGATGTCAAATACGCCTTGATGCGTTTCACCATCTGCTCCTACTAAACCAGAACGATCGATTCCGATGAAAACATTTAAATTTTGGCGGCATATATCATGAACAACTTGGTCATATGCTCTTTGTAAAAATGTTGAATAAATCGCTAAGAATGGCTTCATACCTTGCGTTGCCATACCCGCTGCCATTGTTGTAGCATGCTGTTCTGCAATACCTACATCAATCATACGATCCGGGAATTCTTTTTGGAATTTCTCAAGTTTTGATCCAACAGGCATTGCAGGTGTAATTGCAACGATACGCTCGTCCGTTCTTGCTAGCTTAAGTACTGTTTCACTAACAACAGCACTCCATGCCGGTGCAACTTCTTTCGGTTTAACGAAGTCACCTGATTCAATTTTATAAGGTCCAGTTCCATGCCAAGTTCCAATAACATCACTCTCAGCTGGTTTATAACCTTTTCCTTTTTTCGTAATAACATGAACAAGCACTGGGCCTTTTGTTTTCTTTGCATATTGCAACGTTTCGAATAGCTTTTCATAATCGTGCCCATCGACTGGGCCTAAATATGTAAAGCCTAATTCTTCGAAAAAGACACCGGATACTAGTAAATATTTAAGACTGTCTTTTATTTTCTCTGCTGTCGCAGCAACTTTCCCACCGACTGCTGGGATTTTCTTCAATATATACTCTAATTCGTCTTTTACCCAATGGTATTTTCCTGCGGTACGTAGACGTCCAAGCACATTGTGAAGCGCACCAACGTTTGGTGCAATTGACATTTCATTGTCATTCAAAATAACAGTCATGTCTGTTTTCTCATGTCCAATATGGTTCAATGCCTCTAAAGCCATTCCGCCTGTTAAAGCACCATCTCCAATGATTGGTATAACATATTCTTTCGTTTTCTTTAAATCACGTGCTAGAGCCATTCCCATTGCAGCAGATAATGATGTCGAGCTATGACCAGTTTCCCATACATCGTGCTCACTCTCGCAACGTTTTGGGAAACCACATAGACCTTGATATTGCCTTAATGTGCCGAATTCTTTTGCACGTCCTGTTAAAATTTTATGTACATAGGATTGATGTCCTACGTCCCATAAAAATTTATCTTTCGGACTATCAAATAATTTATGCAGAGCAATTGTGAGTTCTACTACACCTAAATTAGGTGCAATATGTCCACCTGTTTGAGAGAGCTCTTCAATTAAAAACTTACGAATATCCTCACTCAATCCCTCTAGTTCACTGATAGACATATCTTTCAAAAAACTAGGGTTTTGAATTTGCGTTAGATCCACATGGATCACTCACTTTCATTTCATAATCTGTCAACATGTCAAATATTATAAAAAACATTTACACAAAACAAGAAATTCTCTTTTTTTATGTTTCACCTTGTCCTGCTATTAACCAGTCTATTGCGCACTAATCCTATTATAAACCATATTTCTTGAGGCGATGAAAAAAATAGCCGCTAACACGAAGTGATAACGGCAATGTAATCTACATATATTTTTGCCAATAACAAGAAAAGAAAAACCTTTTCCTACATTTATATCATAAAATGATGAATGACTCAACAAATGAAAACGCTGTTATATTAGTTATTACGTTTTGCAATCAAATCGCAAATAGATAGTAAATATTCATCTTGTAATTGCAAGGAACCAATAGCATCTTTTGCTTTTGCAATTGTTTCTTCTAAAATGTCCTTTGCTCTATCTACAGTAAATAATGTCGTATATGTGCTCTTTTCGTTGGAAACATCACTACCAATCGGTTTTCCAATCGCTTCTTCGGTTCCTTCTACATCTAAAATATCATCTCGAATTTGAAAAGCTAGGCCGATATATTTTGCAAACGTAAGTAACTTTTCTTCCTGTTCTTCTGTGGCATCAGAAAGTATCGATCCTGCAAGTACAGCGAATTCAAGTAGTTTCCCGGTCTTATGTTTATGAATATACTCCAACTCATCAAGCGTAAGCTGTTTCCCTTCAGCTTCCATATCTGCCACTTGTCCGCCAACCATTCCTTCTGGCCCTGCGGCTTTTGCAAGCTCAAGTACAAGTCTTACTTTTTTCTCAGCAGAGATTTCCTTTTGTTCATATGCCATAATAACTTGAAAAGCATACGTCAATAAACCATCACCTGCTAAAACTGCCATCGCTTCACCAAATACTTTATGATTTGTGGGCTTCCCTCTTCTTAAATCATCATCATCCATACAAGGTAAATCATCATGAACTAACGAGTATGTATGTATCATTTCAAGAGCACAAGCTGCACCTACTCCAAGATTTCTTTCTTTCCCAAACGCTTGTAATGTTGCAAATACAAGTAACGGGCGGAGACGCTTCCCACCCGCTTCCAAAGAATATGCCATCGCTTCACGAAGTACATTTGGACATTGTAATTCATTTGCATAGCTTACAAGCTTCTCTTCTACAAAAGTTTTACTTTCTTTCAAAAAAGTATCAAAAGCAATTGTCACTATGCTTCATCTCCTAAAGCAGTAAACGGTTCAAGCTGTCCATCTTCCCCAAGAATAACTGCCATTTGTTCTTGTACGTTCTTCAACTTCTCATCACAAAGCTTAGATAATTCCATACCCTCTTTAAAATAAGAAATCGCTTCTTCTAGAGGTACGTCACCTTGCTCTAGCTTAGAAACGAGATGCTCAAGTTGCGAAATTGCCTCTTCAAAGCTTAATTTATTTTCCATTATTCAATTCACGCTCCTCTATGCCTGATACGCTACAATCTAGTATTCCATCTTGTAATTGAACTGAAACAGCATCTCCAAGGCTGACATCTTTCACACTTTTTAACACTTGCTTCTCTTCATCATATACAAGCCCGTACCCTCTCATCATTACTTTAAGCGGACTTAACGCTTCAAGTTTTTGAGCAGCTCTTACAAAGGCAAATTCTTTCGTTTGAAGTAATGTTTGCATTTCACGTTGCAATTGCTTTTGCAACGTTTCAACTGCTACCTTCGTTTGCATAATTTTTTGAGATGGGTGGTGCTTCTCTAAATAAAATGAAAGCTGTTTTAACTGATTTACCTTTTTATCAATATAGCGCTCTTTCGCTAAAACAAGCTGTTCTAACGCTCTATCCAATTGCTCTTCTTTTTGCTCATATACTTGTCTTGGATAACGGAACGCATAAGATTTTTGCAATACTTGTAGTTTTTCTTCTTTTTTATGTACTAACTCTCTCATTGCTCTTTGCAATCTTAAAGTTCTTTGTAATACCTTTTCTTGTAACTCTATAATGTTAGGCGCTGCCAGCTCAGCGGCTGCAGTCGGTGTTGGCGCTCGTAAATCGGCAACAAAATCCGCAATTGTAAAGTCTGTTTCATGGCCTACTGCTGAAATAATAGGGATTTCACTCTTGAAAATGGCTCTTGCAACCGTTTCTTCATTAAACGCCCATAATTCCTCAATAGAGCCTCCACCGCGCCCGACGATTAGGACATCTATCTCTCCCATTTCATTCGCTGTACGAATCGCTTGTACAATTGAGGGAGCTGCTGACTCCCCCTGTACAAGTACTGGAAATACAATAACGTTTCCGATTGGATAACGACGTTTAATCGTTGTTATAATGTCACGAATCGCTGCCCCTGTTGGTGACGTAATCACACCTATTGTTTTAGCATAAGGAGGAATTGTTTTTTTATAAACTTGAGAAAACAAACCTTCTTCCTCTAAACGAACCTTTAATTGTTCGTAAGCTAAATGCAAGTTTCCGATTCCGTCAGGCTGCATGTCTTGAATATAAATTTGATAAGAACCACTCGCCTCGTAAACAGAGATTTTCCCTTTCACGAGTACCTTCATCCCATTTTCAGGTCTGAATTTAATATTACGATTATGACCCGCAAACATAACCGCTGCGATTCTTGCATTTTCATCTTTCAATGTAAAATACATGTGACCACGGCTATGATTTTTAAAGTTGGAAATTTCACCTTTTAACCAAACAGACTGCAAATGCGGGTCATATTCTATTTTTGTTTTTATATAGCGCGTTAACGCTGTAACGGTTAAATATTGTTTCTCCATTTCTCTCTCCTCATAGCCGAATCAAATTATTTACAAACAACACCTGCACGTTTAGCAGATTCAACAGTATTATGAAGAAGCATTGTGATCGTCATTGGACCAACACCCTTTGGCACAGGTGTAATGTAACCTGCAACATCTAACACGTTGTCAAAGTCAACATCGCCACAAAGTTTACCTGTTTCTAAACGGTTTACACCAACGTCGATTACAACCGCTCCTTCTTTAATATAATCAGCTGTTACCATTTTAGGTCGTCCTACTGCTACGATTAAAATATCAGCTAACTTCGTTAACTCTTTCATATTTTGCGTCTTAGAATGACAGTATGTGACAGTTGCATTTTCATTTAAGAACAATTGTCCCACTGGCTTGCCGACAATATTACTTCTTCCAATTACTACAACATGTTTTCCCGAGATATCGAGATTGGTTTCTTTTACCAATTCTACAATACCGTGCGGTGTACATGGAAGGAATGTATCTTGTCCCGTCATCATACGTCCCACGCTAATTGGGTGAAATCCATCTACATCTTTTTCTGGTGAAATTCTTTCAATGATAGCTTTTTCTTCAATATGTTTTGGTAAAGGTAATTGCACTAATATGCCATTAATACGGTCATCGCCATTTAAGCGATCGATTTCAGCAAGTAAACGCTCCTCCGTAATTGTTTCAGGAAATTCAATTAGCTCTGAATAGATTCCTACTTGTTCACAGCCCTTTTCTTTTCCTTTTACATAAGAACGAGATGCTGGATCTTCTCCAACTAGAATAACTGCTAACCCTGGTACAATCCCTTGCTCTTTCAACTTCACAACTTCTTCTGTTAATTGTGTTCGTTTTTTCTCCGCAACTTCATTTCCTTTGATGATTACTGCTACCATTTTAAGATTCCCCCTTAAAGAAATTACAGTGTATCTTTTATATTAGATAAAACGCCGTTAATAAAACGACGAGATTCCTCATCCCCAAATGTTTTAGCAATTTCAATTGCCTCGTTAATTGTTACGTTGTGTGGAACTTCTTCCATGTATTTCATTTCATACACAGCTAGACGTAAAATACTGCGATCAACAATACTAATACGCTCAAGTTTCCATTTTTTTAAGTTTTGACGAATCGCTTCATCAATTACTTCTTTATTTTCTACAAAACCTACTACAAGTGATTCTAAAAACTCATTTGTTTCTTCACCTTCATCTAGCGTGTTTTCCACCGCTATTTTCGGTTCTAATTCACCTGTAATATCCATTTGATATAATGCTTGCATAGCTCTTTCTCTAGCCGTCCTACGTTTCATTGTAACTCTCCTTTATGCTTCAAGTCTTTCCTTATGCTTTGTTATATTATTATAATTTATAAGCCGTCAATTCACTTACCCTTACAGTTTTCATTGATTTTCCAACCTTATAATACAATGATAATAACACAATTTATCGTTTCATACACGGGTTACAAGGCTGAAAAATAATAAAAAGATTAACTTCAAGTTCCATATCTTATCACAATGTACGTTTTTTGGAAAAACGAAACATTTTCTTTTAAATTTCTTTTTTTTTGAAATAGTATAATAATTAGAGGGTTTTAATTTGTGAAGAAATGAAACGATAAAAAAGATGCCTATGTTACTAGGCACCTTTTCCATTCTTACACTGGTTCAATTTCTGTTTTTTGTGTTTCGAATGTTACGCCAACGATGTGAACATTCACTTCTTTTGGCTCAAGCCCTGTCATTGTAAAGAGCGCTTGGCGAATGTTGTCTTGAATCTTTTGTGCAACAACTGGAATTGCTACGCCAAAATACATCACAACATAAAGGTCAACGATAATATCTTCGTTTGCTAATTCAACCTTTACACCTTTACCATGATTCTTCTTACCTAACTTCTCAACAACATCTGTAGCAAAATTACCACGCATTGCCGCTACACCTTCTACCTCAGCAGCTGCAATACCTGCGATTACTTCAATTACTTCTGGTGCAATTTCTACTTTACCAAGAGTTGTATCTTGACCCATATCTAACATATGTTCAGCCATGAAAAAAAACCTCCTTTAATGTATCACTGCGTCACAAGTTCATGCTCTTCCAAAAATTTCGTATTAAACTCACCTTTTACAAAATCAGGATGATCTAGCAATTGCAAATGGAACGGGATTGTTGTATGTACGCCTTCAATGACAAACTCACTGAGTGCACGCTTCATTTTTGCAATTGCCTCTTCACGTGTTTTTCCGTGAACAATTAATTTAGCAATCATCGAATCATAGAAAGGTGGGATTGAATATCCCGGATATACAGCTGAATCGACGCGAATACCAAATCCGCCTGGTGGCAAGTACATTTCTACTTTCCCCGGAGATGGCATAAATTTTTTGGCAGGGTTTTCCGCATTAATTCGGCATTCAATTGCCCAACCATTAAATTGTACTTCTTCTTGCTGTAACGATAACTTTTCTCCAGAAGCAACACGAATTTGTTCTTTAATTAAATCCATCCCTGTTACCATTTCAGTAACCGGATGCTCAACTTGAATTCTCGTATTCATCTCCATGAAATAAAAGGTTTTCGTTTTATATTCATAAATAAACTCAACCGTACCAGCACCTGTATAATCAACCGCTACCGCCGCTTTTACTGCCGCCTCACCCATCTGCTTGCGCACATTTTCATCAAGTGCAGGTGATGGGCTTTCTTCTAGTAGTTTTTGCAAGCGGCGCTGAATTGTACAATCACGCTCTCCTAAATGAATGGCATTTCCGTGTGTATCTGCCATTATTTGAATCTCAACATGGCGGAAATCTTCAACGTACTTTTCTAAGTATACACCAGGGTTCCCAAAAGCGGTACTAGCTTCTTGCTGTGTAATTTGAATTCCTTTTACAAGCTCTTCTTCATGGCGTGCAACACGAATACCTTTTCCACCGCCACCTGCAGTCGCTTTAATAATAACTGGATATCCAATTTGATTAGCAAGTTCGATCGCTTCTTCGGTATTTTTAATAATCCCTTGTGAACCTGGTACAATCGGAACCCCTGCTTCTTTCATTGTATCACGAGCAACGTCTTTTGTGCCCATCTTTGAAATAGCTTCTGGACTTGGGCCGATAAAAATTAAGTTACATTCACGGCATAACTCTGCGAAATCTGCATTCTCTGCTAAAAATCCGTATCCCGGATGAATAGCATCGCAACCTGTTAACTTCGCAACACTAATAATGTTCGTTAAATTTAAATAGCTTTCTTTCGAAACGGTTGGCCCTACACAATACGCCTCATCTGCAATTTGTACGTGAAGTGACTCTTTATCTGCTTCTGAATAAATTGCGACTGTTTCAATATCCATTTCTTTACAAGCACGAATAATTCGTACGGCAATTTCCCCACGATTAGCTATTAATACTTTTTTTATCATCACAAAGACTCCCTTATTACGCTTTCACAAGAAATAGCGGTTGTCCATACTCAACAAGCTGTCCGTTATTAACAAGAATCTCAACAATTTCGCCTTCTACATCAGCATCAATTTCGTTAAATAACTTCATAGCCTCAACAATACATACGATAGAATCTTTTGATACTCTATCTCCAACACTTATATATGGAGGTGTATCAGGCGAAGAAGAAGAATAGAATGTACCTACCATCGGCGATGTAATTTTATGTAGGTTTTCATTTTGAACAGCTTTTTTCTCTTCTTGTTTTGGCACTTCCACTTGCGCTGCCGCTACTGCTGTTTCAACTTCAACAGGTGCCACTGGTTGAACGGCTTGTTTTGCTACAGGTGCTTGCACCGCAACAACTTCATTACCACGCTTTTTCATTTTGATTGTCGTACCATCTTTTTTGTATTCAAATTCATCAATATTAGAGCTATCAATTAATTTAATTAATTCACGAACTTCTTGAATTTTAAACATGTAAAATCCACTCCCATACTCTTGTTTGTCCCGTTTTTACAGATTATCGTCATTAAAACTAGATTGACTGTAAAAATACGATGTACTCTATTAGAAAATGCATTTCATTCACTAATAGAAATAGTTACTATTTCCATCTTACGATAAATTTTTTAAACATTCCAATTTATATTTCTTTATAATAAATCGAAACTCCTGTAAAAATATTATTCCAATAAAAATTTATTACCTAGTAATAATACCAAGTTTCACACAAAATTGGCAAGACCACTTACTAAAAAACATTCCTTACTTTTTCAAAACGCTACAGAGTAAACATATAATTACCGTTTCACTCTTCACCTCATACATAGTCAATAACATATTTTTACCAAATATTATTTTTTTGTTTACACGTCGTTCATCATTCCTTCATATAAGAATAGTATGTTCAAAGTATAGAAAATATATCGTATTGAGGTGTGGACATATGATATGGCTCATTCTCTTCTTACCTGCCGTAATAGTCTGGGCATTCGTTCTCTTCATCCATGTCAAATCCGGAAAAAGTAATCATCGCTACCATGAACCGCTAATCTTTTACTCACAACGCATTTCTCCGTTCCGAGTTGAGCATAGTAAAAACAACTACAAAGACGAAACAGAAAAAAGCTATCGAAAATGATAGCTTTTTTCTATTATTATTTTTATCTAACTATCTTCAAACACTCGGATTATTAGTTTTTATTTTGTTGGTGGATCAAATTTCACACCTACATCTTTTGATCCGCCTTCACTTCTTACAAGTTGTATAATTTTATTGGCTTCTTTTTGTGAATGTTTTGCTGCTTTTACAGTTACTCTAATGTCAGTCCCATCAGCTCTTACAAGGGCATCTTTATATCCTCCTTGAGACTTAATTACTGTCTCAAGTAATTCTTGTTTCGTTTCCATTGTAGTGATTGCATCAAAATTATCTTTTGCTTTACTCTTTTCTGTTGCTGAAGATTTTGCTGAATTCATCACTTCTTGTAATTTTGCTTTTTGTTCACTTCGCTGATCTTCCATTTGCATACGTAATGCTGTGAAATTTTCATCACTTGATTGAACTGTTACGTTAGCATCTTTCTTACTTGTTTCTTTTGTAGCGCTCTCTTTTTTGTCTGTTTCTTTATTTGTTTCTTTATTTGATGTTTCCTTGCTTGTAGTTTCTTTTTTTGGCGTTTCTTTAGGTGCTTCGTTTGTTACTGCTTTATCAGTACCTTGTTTTTCTTGTCCAATCTTTTCACCTGTCGCCGGCGATGCTGTATTCATTTTGTCAGGAGTTGTTACGTAATACACAGATAGTACAACAACTAAACTTAACATCGTTAATAGCCAAACTGTTTGTTTTTTTAACACTTTATTTCCTCCCTATCAATTTTTCGGTGATACTGAAACGCGATGAGCTGGTACATCTAGCAGCCGTATTACAGCTTCTTTTACCATCGCTTTAACTTGTATATTATCCACTCCCTTTGCTACGACAAGAACACCTCGCACTTTCGGTTTTTCTGTTCGTAAAACAACGGGAGTTTCTTTATCCCCTTCACGTATAATGACTGTCTTTTCATCAAGAGACTCGTCTTCTACTTTCCTCTGACCGCCTGTTTTATCTGTTTCACCTGTTGTTTGTGAACGTTTCACTGTATTTTTTTCTAATATTTTTTCTTCTGATGAATCTAAATTCACTTTAATCGTTACATCTTTTACTCCTGCCATTTCTTCTAAGGCTGCTTTTAATTCTTGTTCATACGCTTTTTCATATTTTTCTAGATTCGACATATTATTATTATTTTTTTGTCCAAAAGTTGGTACGTCTTTTTCTTGGTTTTGAGTTTTTTGTTCTTTAAATACAGGTACTTCTTCTTTTTTACCTGAAAAGAGACTACTAGAAAACATAAGCAAAATTCCAAGTATGAGTAGGACAAGTAAAAACTTAGGTGTTACCTTTTTCCCCTTCTCATTGCTTTCTTTTTCATCCCCATTCAATAAGTTTCGAAAAAATGAGAACTTAGAATTTTTATCTTTATTGTCCATTTACTCAACCTGTCCTCCCTTCCATTTGAACTTGGATTTGTTTATTCTCTAGTTGCCACCTGCTTGAAAAGAAATCTTTCATTTCTACATTCGTTTCTTCTACTTTTTTCGGAGGTTCTTTCGTATTAATTTCAACCGGCTTTACTGTTTCGATTGCATCATTTTTACTAGGTTCTTTTTCTTTCAACGTCACAACAACAGATTGAATATCTTTCGCTGACTTTACTTCCGCTGTACTTTCCGCTGCGACTATTTGTATTTCAGAGACTGTCATACCATACTTTTTCTCGAACTCTTTTCCTACTTCTTTTTTCATTTTGGTAGCCATCTCTTCTAAACTATATGCACGTGTTAGAGCTTGTATTTCTTTTTTCTTCGAATCTATTGAATTTTTTACAGATCCTTCTGCTAAATACTTCTCTTCATTAAAATTCGCGATTACTTCATTTACATCTGTTTGCAATAGTTTAAAAAGAGGAGTTAAAATTAATACAACTAATAATAGACTTACAACGAATTTAACGTACTTTTGCAAATTAGAATTCGGAAGAATAAGATGAAGCATTGTCGCTAAGAGTAAAAATACGATAATATTTCTAATCCACTCTGTAACAAATTGCATACCCTCCACCTCCTACCGCATCATAAGTGTAATGTTCCCCGCAGCAATAATAATTGTGATACTTAAAAAGAACATAAACGATACGATAGCTAAGCAAGCAAATACATAAATGATGCTCCGTCCAATGATATCTAAACATTGAATAATTGCTCCGCCACCAACTGGCTGTAATACTGCTGCTGCGAACTTATAAATAAACGCGATACAAAAAATTTGAATCGCTGGAAAAGCGACAATTAAACATAAAATGACGAGCCCGATAATTCCGACTGTATTTTTTAATAATCCAGACGCACTAATAACAGTATCAGCCGCCTCTGTAAACATTCTTCCTACTACGGGAATAAAGTTCCCTGTTACAAATTTAGCAGTTTTCACAGCGATCCCATCAGCAACAGCTGTCGCTGTTCCTTGTACAGATAATACCCCTAAAAAAATTGTTAAAAAGATACCGATAATCCCAACGCTAACGTTTTGCAGAAGCTTGGACAATTTTGTAACTTTATATTGATCACTCATCGTACTTACAATACTTAATATCGTTGCAAGTAATAAAAGTGGTAGAACAATATAATTCATTAGAAGCCCACTTGTATTCATTAAGAAGATGATAATCGGATGAAAAAACGCTACAGATACAACACCGCCTCCAGTTGCTATGAGTGCAAGCAAGATTGGCAATAGCGCTAATATGAAATCTACCATTGTTTGTATCGTTTCTCTTGCATATGTCATGACGACATAAAAACTATTTAAAGCGAAAATAATAAGTACCATATATACAACCGCATCAGCAATTTTACTTACGCTACTCTTTGAAAATGCCGATTGCAGTGATTGCAACAATGCACTAAAAATTGTGAGCATAATGAGCGTTCCAAGTAGCTTCCCATTTGCAACAAGCTCGTGAAATAAATACTTTAATAAACCAAGCATCCACTCTTTTATAGAAATCTCTTTTTCTCCCTTTACAAACTCCATAAAGCTACCTTTTTGACTCTCTGGTAAGTAACCCCCATATTTTGTAACAAGCCCGTCCCAAAATTGCTTCACATCTTCAATTCCGAGCTTATCCAATTGTTGATCAACGACGTTTGTTTCTACAGGAGAAGCTTGTACAACAACCGGTAAAGAAAAGAAAAGGAAGCAAGCAAATAGCAGCTTAGCTCCAAAGCCCCTCAACATTCACTCCCCCTTATCCCGTCGGTAAAAATCCGAGAATAGTTTCAATTACAACCGTCAATATAGGAATCGCCATAACGAGAATTAAAATCTTTCCAGCTAATTCAATTTTCGAAGCGATTGCACCTTGACCAGCATCCTTTGTAATTTGCGCTCCAAACTCAGCGATATAAGCAATCCCAATAATTTTTAGCAACGTTTCTACATATACGTTGCTAACTTTTGCTTCACTCGCTACTCTTTCAATCATTTGTAAAATAGCGTGAATTTGATCGATCAAAAGAAGGAACATCACGCTACCTACGAACACAATGAATAATGACGTAATGCTAGATTTATGCTGATTCAATACAGCTGCTAAAAACGTAGCAACGAGGCCTAATCCGACAATTTGTATAATTTCGATTCGAACCGCCTCCTTTACTGGAAGAGAAAGACACTTTTAATCTTGTCGAATAACGTATTAATTAAAAATGCGACATGAAATAAAATAACGACAAAACCGACGAGGATAACCCAATTTGCAATATCCTCACGCTTTAATTCTTTTAGTACGGTATGAATAAAAGCTAAAACAATGCCGATTCCGGCGATTTGAAATATTAATCCAACATCAATGGACATCGCCTTTCTCCCTCCTATAGCAGTAAAATTACGATAAGTAGCCCCGCTAGTACCCCTAAGCTCTTAATCATCTTTTCATATTGCAGTTGTAATGCTTTCGCTTCTTCTTCTTCTCTCTCTAAATGTGTAATACATAAGCGAATATGTTTTTGTTGTGATTCACGATCATGTTGTCCAAGCGTTTCACCAAACTGTTGCAAAATCTCGTACTCAGTTTGTTGAAATGCCGTTAACTTCCAATTTTCTTTCAAACTATCTATCCAAGCTTCTCTAACTGTTTGTTCTCCGCTTTCTAACCTTCTAGCGAAACTTTGAAATATCCAATTTAACGGCTTCGGCATTTGTTTCACTAATCGCTCGGCAGCTTCTGATAAAGGTGTATGCCCGTACATAATTTCTGCTTCTAGTGATTGAAGTGCCGCTTTTAATAATCTAAGTTGCCTCGGCCTCTCACTGTACCTTTTAGCGTATGAAAACCCGAAAAAGGTGCTGACCGCAACGATTAACACTGCACCAAATATTTTCACCATACACCTTGCACCTTTCTATGAGGCAATACCGATTTTCCATCTTTATCTTTCACTTGCATTACTGTTCCTGGCCCTCTTGCTTTTGACAATTCCACAAACCTATCAAATACACCGAGTTCCAGCACTGCCTTTAGTGATGGACGTTTCACAACATCATCATAAGAAAATCCATGTGCGCTTATAAAAAGCTGAACCCCTGCATGTACTGCCTCCATAATTGCTTCACTATCTTCTTTACGACCAATTTCATCCACAATTAATATATCTGGGCTCATAGAACGAATCATCATCATCATTCCTTCAGCTTTTGGACATGCGTCTAACACATCTACTCGTGTGCCAAAGTCATATTGCGGGATACCTTTCACGCAGCCAGCAATTTCTGAGCGCTCATCAACAATCCCAACTTTACAAGAAGGAATTTTCGAAGCACTTACACCTTGACTCATGCAGCGTGCTACATCTCTTAAAAGTGTTGTTTTTCCCGTTTGCGGCGGACCTATTACCATCGTGTTTAACCATCGTGTTTCATACAAATACGGCAAAAGTGGTTCAGCAATTCCTATTTTTTGACGAGCAATACGAATATTAAAGGAAGAGACATCTCGAATCATTTTCACTGCGCTTTTTTCTGTAATGACTTTTCCAGCTAAGCCGATTCTATGTCCTCCTCGCAGTGTCACATACCCACGTTTTAATTCCTCTTCCATCGTATAAATTGAGAATTGACTTAATTTATTCAATAAGTAAATAGCATCCTCTGCTGTAACGATATAGTCATAAAAAAACACTTCACCATGAGCAATACACTCTAGCGGTCTTCCAATTCGAACACGGATTTCCTCTAGGGCATCGCACCACTTACAACTTTCCACTAACTGCTTCATCGTTTTCGGTAAAACTTCTAATACTTCTTTCATCAGCTTCTCCCCACTATACTCGACTTACTATTTCAACAACGCGATAAAAATGCAGCCAATTCCAAGCGCTAGAAAAAAGAGTTTCAAAAAGGAAATCTCACTTGCCACACTTGCTATACCTATTGTCATTGTTAAAATTAATACGGTCGGTCCAACAAACGCCAACATACCATTTATAAACAATGCTTTCTTCGCATCATTCACATAGAGCATAAGCAAAGCGGCGAATATTTCCGCGCTACCTGAAAACAACCGAAGTAACCCCATCACAAGCACGGATGTTTCCATTGCCGCTAGCCACTGTTTCATTCTCCCACCTTCTCCCATAACGGTTACTAGTGCTGCACTCCAAAAAAGAATTTATTTGTACAACCATATGCAGAGGTTGTCTATTTCAGAAGTAAAAACATATTTTTTCTCTACCATGTACAATTAATTTGAATATCCTTATTTTTATTGGTATTTTATGGTATATTTATTAAAAAGGGCGGGGAGAAAATATGAAGGTATTGAAAATTAGTTTAACTATTGTAGTAGAATTAGCTCTTATTTATCTTTTTTCATTATTGGTCGGTTGGTCATTTATGGAGTCCTTTTTTCTTGGTAGTTTAGCGATATTTGCAATTACGTGGTTCATTATTATGAGTAATCATAGAAACAACATTACGGATCACGCAATAAATAAAACATTAACTGGCGTTGAGACTGGCGAGATAAAACCATTTCAAATTGTTTTGACTCCATATATTATGGGCACCCTTTCACTTGTCTTAGTTAGTTTTGTTATAACAGCGATTTATTATTTGCCCTATTTTCTATAAAAAAAAGCACTCGTGATAATCACGAGTGCTTTTCTACTATGCACGAGAAACGTATTTACCTTCACCAGTGTTGATGATAAGCATTTCGCCTTCGTTAATGAAGATTGGTACTTGTACAACAAGACCTGTTTCTAATGTAGCTGGTTTTGTTACGTTAGAAGCTGTATCTCCTTTAATACCTGGCTCTGTTTCTGTAACTTGTAATTCAACTGTGTTTGGAAGTTCAACACCAAGTACTTCGCCTTGGTAAGTCATGATAGATACTTCCATGTTTTCTTTTAGGAATTTAAGCTCGCGCTCGATTTGTTTTTCGCCAAGTTCGATTTGCTCATAAGTTCCATTATCCATAAATACGTGAGCCTCACCGCTCGCGTATAAGTATTGCATACGACGGTTTTCAATGTGTGCTTTTTCTACTTTCTCACCAGCACGGAATGTTTTCTCTTGAACAGAACCTGTGCGAAGGTTACGTAGTTTAGAACGAACGAATGCAGCACCTTTACCTGGCTTTACGTGTTGGAAATCAAGTACTTGCCAAAGGGCGTTGTCCACTGAAATTGTTAAACCTGTACGAAAATCGTTTACTGAAATCATGTAAAAAAATCCTCCTGTGTATTACAAAATAATAAGTTCTTTTGGTGATTTCGTAATTACTTCATTACCTTCACTTGTTACAATGATATCATCTTCAATACGTACGCCGCCAATACCTGGAATATAAATACCTGGTTCTACTGTTACAGCCATACCTGGTTCAAGTACTGTATCAGAACGGAACGCTAAACCTGGTGCTTCATGGATTTCAAGACCGATTCCATGACCAGTAGAGTGTCCGAAGTATTCACCGTATCCTTTTTCCGTTATGTAATCACGCGTTAACGCATCCGCCTCGCGGCCAGTTAAACCAGCTTTAATACCGTTCACACCATGTAGTTGTGCTTCTAAAACGATATTATAAATTTCTTTCAATTTATCAGATGGTTCACCAACTGCAATCGTACGAGTAATATCAGAGCAATATCCTTTGTAATAAGCGCCGAAGTCTAATGTAACGAAATCTCCTGTTTCTATCACTTTTTCAGATGCCACGCCGTGCGGTAATGCCGAACGAAGACCTGAAGCAACGATAATATCAAACGAAGAAGATGTTGCTCCTTGTTTTCTCATGAAAAATTCAAGTTCATTTGACACTTCAATTTCAGATACTCCCGGGCGAATGAATGATAGAATATGTTCAAAGGCAGCATCTGCAATCTGTGCAGCTTCCTTTAATATCTTAATCTCTGAATCAGTCTTTATCAAGCGTAACTTTTCTACAAGCCCAGAAGTTGGGATAAATTCAGCATCGATCACTTCTTTATGAGCTGAATAAGAACTATATGTAAGAGTATCTTGCTCAAAGCCAAGCTTTTGAATTCCTAGTTCCTTCACTTGCTTTGCAACTTCATCAATAATTAATCCTGCATGCTGTACAATCTCATATCCAACAGCTTGTTTACTAGCCTGCTCTACGTAACGGAAATCTGTAATAAATTGAGCACGTTTTTTCGAAATCAGTACAACACCAGCTGTTCCTGTGAAGTTAGCCATATATCTACGACTATGTTCATTTGTTAACAATATACCGTCAATACCAGCCTCATCAAATGCACTTCTTAATCTTTCGATTTTCTCCATTACTTTATGCCTCCCTAAATTTCTCCATTAATGCAAATAACGCTAACTTATAGCCATAAAAACCAAATCCAACAATTTGTCCCGCACAAACAGCTGCCGTCACAGATTCGTGACGGAACGACTCACGCTGGTGAATGTTAGAAATATGTACTTCAATAACAGGAATCGAAATGCTCGCAATTGCATCTCGAATCGCATAGCTATAATGCGTAAATGCTCCAGGATTTAAAATGATTCCTTCATATATATCTTCCGCCTCATGAAGACGATCGATAATCGCACCTTCATGATTCGATTGGAAACATTCTAACTCCACTCCCATTGTTTCTGCTTCTTGCTTCATATCTGCTTCAAGTGTCGCTAGCGTGCCCTTTCCATATACATTTACCTCACGAACACCGAGGCGATTTAGGTTAGGACCGTTTACGAGGAGTACCTTTTTCATATGCTTAAAACTCCTTAATATTAAATATCTATACAACATTTTAACATAGGAGTTACTTATTTGAATAGTTTGTCTTCTCCTCCGCTTCTCGCTCAGCTTTATTCGTATTTACTGCATAGGAAACAGAATACGCTATAAACACACCATACAATATAAAAATGCATATCGTCGTCACAATTGTTTCTTTTGGTAAATGGAGTGCACTTTTAATAGTAGGCGCTAGTAACCCTATTCCGAAAAATAGTAACGCCCACCAAAATAGACCATAAATCATCCCTGGAAGAATCCCTTCAAACTTTGCCAAAAATGCTTTATACAAAAAAGCAATTAAAATCGAAATTAGTCCCATACAAACAATTCCTGACACATTGCCCCATACCCCTTCTTTCCAGCTTCCAAAGGCAAATGGTAATAGGAAATAATTCGGTCCCGCTTCCGTAAATGAAAATATATGAAGGAAATACCATATCCCCCCCCAAAAGATTCCACCAAATAAACCAATTTGTACAAAATTCCTTGTTCCTAATTGTTCTTGACTCACATCGACACCTCCGCTCACTAGTATGCCCGAAACTATTTTGTACCATGTTTAAATACTGCGAAATTTGTCTATAAAAAGAATAGGAAATGTCCGACTCTCGTAATATTTTCCCTTGTCATCTACTTGTATTTGTCGATAAAATAAAAGAAACTCGGTGATTGTCTTATTTCAAAATGACAGAACCCAGTATGACAATTGCCTCTTTTTCTACATAAGAGAGAAACAAATACAGGTTGGTGTTAACATGGCAGAAGAGTCAAAACAAATATATGGCGGGCAAGCAGTCATAGAAGGAGTTATGTTTGGCGGTAGAGAATATACTGTTACAGCGGTTCGTCGTAAAGATAAATCGATTGAATTTTATCGATTACCACGCGTTCGTAATAAAGCATTATCTATCCTAAAAAAAATTCCATTTTTACGAGGGATTGCCGCTATTGTGGACGCAAGTGCAAACGGAGCAAAACATTTAAACTTTGCTTCAGAACGATTTGATGTCCATCCAGAAGAAGACGAACAAATTGCAAATAAAAAAGAAGAACAATCGAAATTAACGATGGTATTAGGAGTTGCAGCAGTCGGCGTTTTATCTTTCATATTCGGTAAAGTCATTTTCACAGCAGTTCCTGCACTACTAGCTGAATTAACGAGACCGATTTTCCCATCTCATACAGGGCAAATCATTGTCGAAAGTGTCATTAAGCTCATGCTATTATTGAGCTATATATACTTTATTTCTTTAACCCCACTTATTAAGCGGGTATTTCAGTACCACGGTGCGGAGCATAAAGTAATCAATGCTTATGAGAATAATCTTTCACTGACTGTAGAAAATGTTCAAAAACAAACGCGCCTTCATTATCGCTGTGGCAGTAGCTTTATTATATTTACAGTCATTATTGGTATGTTTGTTTATTTCCTTGTCCCTACAGATCCACTTTGGGCCAGAGTGGTAAACCGAATTTTATTAATTCCAGTCGTTCTCGGCATTTCTTTTGAAGTGTTACAATTTACAAATCGATTACGCGATATTCCAGTATTACGTATACTTGGATATCCCGGATTATGGCTGCAACTATTAACAACGAAAGAACCAACAGATGATCAAGTGGAAGTAGCCGTTGCATCGTTTGAAGAATTATTACGTTTAGAAAACAAACAATAATTATTTAAAAATGGTGTTCAACTCCTTTCCTCATCGTTAATATACTAATTTTAATATATGTTTTTAGGAGGTGTCCCTTATGAACGGTCGTTCGTTTACATTCGCTATATTTGTGCTTATTATCGGATTAGCAATATTCGGCCTTGTTTCATCTGTTATTACAGATCCAATGGGAGTGTTAAGAAATATTGGTATCATGTTGGCTGTCGTTGGTATCTTTTATTTACTCTACAAAATGTTTACAAACTCTAGTGGTTCTGCAAATTCGCAAAGCTCATATAAGCGTGCTGCAAAACAATCGAACCGCAAACACGGGAAACAAAATGTAGCACCCCTAAGCAATTCTTTCTTGAAACGAAACGCTTCTGATGACAAGGGAAAAAAGGGTAATTCTCCATCGTTGAAACGAAAAAGAAAACAATCTCATTTAACTGTCATTGAAGGTAAAAAAAACAAAAAGAAAGACCGTGCTTCCTTTTAGGAAATACGGTCTTTTTTTATACTTTGAAGCACTTCTTTCAAACTTTTATCTCTCATACTTTCAATTCGAAGGTGATGATTTTCGAACTGTAAATTTCTTGTCACATCATTAGGCACAACGACGCATGTTAACCCTACTGCAATCGCGGCTTTCAATCCGTTTAACGAGTCTTCAAATACAACAGCTTCAGACGGGTCAATCCCTAAATCGTCTATCGCTACCCGGTAAAGTGCTGGATCCGGTTTTACCTTCACAACATCTTCTCTCGTTTTAATGACTTCAAAATAATCTCGAATTTGTAGCTCTTCCCAAAAAGGAATAATCCATTCTCTAGATGAACTGGAAGCTAATGCAATTTTCAATCCCATCTCTTTCGCTTCCGCTAAATATTCTTTTACCCCGTCACGAGCTTCTGGTATTTTCATTTTCTCTTTATGTAAAGTTTTAACTTTCTCTTTTAATGCATGCTTGTTAAACTTCTCTTTTAATTGCTCATTCAAATATGTATACAGTACATCGTCTGTCGTTCCAATACATTTTGCAAATTCCTCTAAAGGTAACTCTCCGCCGTACTCACGAACAGCCTCTCTGAAAGAGTGAAACCATATTGTTTCTGTGTCCACAATTAATCCATCAAAATCAAAAATAATTGCTTTCATGATTCTCCCATCCTTTTCGATTGAAATAAAAAAGGAAACGCCATACGTTCCCCTTAATTACTTTTCTCTTCATTTGCTTTTTGAACACCGCGAAGTGTTTCCACTCTAACTTCATCTTGTTCAAAGTATTGCACTAAATCACCGATACGGTCAATTGATTCCCAACTTAAATGATGTTCAATTCCTTCTACATCATTATAAATTTTACTTTCATCCACACCAATAATGCGCATAAACTGCTCTAACAATTCATGACGATATACGAGACGTTCTCCGATTTTTTTACCTTTTGATGTTAATACAAGCCCTCTATATTTTTCATAAATTAGATATTCGTCTTTGTCTAATTTTTGTACCATTTTCGTTACAGAGGATGGATGTACACTAAGCGCTTCAGCAATATCAGATACACGGGCATAACCCTTTTCATCAATCAACAAATAAATTTGTTCAATATAATCTTCCATACTAGGGGTAGGCATCGGTTTCCTCCATCCAATTTCATTTTGCTCATTCCGTACGAAGCAATCAATAAAATGATACACCAGAAAGAATAACGTGACAAGGTAGAAACGAGCCTAAATCTGCAAAAGAGAAAAGAACTTGCTTTCAAATACAAGTTCCTTTTACGTAAAATATTGAATTTCTGCGTTCGGAAAAAAGTGCTGAATATATCCTCTAATCGTTTCTTCCAATACTTCTGCGTCATCTTTTTTATATACGTATTTTCCAATGCCATATCGTCCCCATTTATATTTTCGCTTCTCTTCATCCATTTCAAGCTTCGTATTCGGATAACGCTCTTGAATAACCTTTTTTGCTGGTTTTGTAAAGCGATGCTGAATTAATTCAAACGATAAATTTGGTATCGTCATATCCTTCAATGCATTGTACAATCTTTCAAATAACTCACGGTATCCGTCTTCCCATCCCTCATGCATGTAAATTGGCGCTACTATAAACCCGAGCGGATAGTTAGCCCCCGCTACTTTACGAGCAGCCTCAATTCGATCTTCAAACGGTGATGTCCCTGGCTCAAAATTTTTAATCACATAACGAGAATTAATACTAAACCGGAAACGAGTTTTCCCATTATGTTTTGCATCCAATAAATGATCAACGTGCGAATATTTCGTAACGAAACGTAAACGCCCATGCTCACTTTCTCCAATGAATTCAATTGCCTGCTTTAATGCATGTGTTAAATGATCAATTCCAACGATATCTGATGTACAAGCCGCTTCAAACCTTGTTATTTCAGGTGCTCTTTCATCCATATATTGCTTTGCCTTCTCAAATATTTCATCAAGATTCACATACACGCGAACGTAAGGCTTACTCCCAAGTGTCGTTTGCAAATAGCAATAATGACAATGTCCCATACACCCTGTTGCAAGCGGAATTGCATATTCAGCTGACGGTTTTGACGTATCAAACTTTAATGTCTTCCTCACTCCAACAACAAGTGTCGCCTTTGCATTACGATACTTTTGCAGATCATTTTCACCTGGCAAATTTCTAATTTGATTATGGGATGTCGTTTCACGAATTTCTAATCCCATCTTCGTAAACTTCTCATACAGCTCTTTTCCAAGTGGATATTCGAGTGCCTTCGGTTCAAAGTAAACGAGTTTTGGCATAAACGGTTTCATAGGCTTCCCTCCTCTCGTTAGTATGGGAAACATTGAAAAATTAACACGCATTAAAGTTTTCCACTTCAGTAACTTGCGTTGCAAGTTACTGAATGTTATAATTTGGATAACAATTACCTTGCAACGCAAGTTAGCTGAG
This sequence comes from Bacillus basilensis, assembly GCF_921008455.1. Taxonomy (NCBI): domain Bacteria; kingdom Bacillati; phylum Bacillota; class Bacilli; order Caryophanales; family Bacillaceae; genus Bacillus; species Bacillus basilensis. The sequence continues at coordinate 4,285,396 of NZ_CAKLBZ010000001.1, forward strand.
TAAAAGGTGGTGAAATCATGCACAGCCAAATGTTAAAAGGTGTACTCGAAGGTTGCATCCTATACATCATTTCACAAGAAGAAGTGTACGGATATGAACTGAGCACAAAATTAAATAAGCACGGATTTACATTCGTAAGCGAAGGAAGCATATATCCGTTATTGTTACGTATGCAAAAAGAAAAATTGATTGAAGGAACATTAAAAGCCTCCTCACTCGGTCCAAAGCGAAAATATTATCACGTAACCGATAAAGGATTAGAGCAGCTTGAAGAATTTAAACAAAGCTGGGGAATGGTTTCAACGACCGTAAACAACTTATTACAAGGGGAGTGATAGGAATGAAAGCGAAAGATTTAATCGAACTAAATAACCAAAAGCGTAAATTATTAACTACAGAAAATGAAACCGCCTATAGTGACATGTTAATATACATCCGCTTGGCTAAAGTGCCAGAATACCATGCGGAAGAACTGCTAATTGAAATTCTAGATCACCTTATTGAAGCGCAGCAAGAAGAAAAAACTGCTTATGATATTTTTGGCGACGACTTACAGGCATACTGTGACGAACTAATTGCTGCCCTACCGAAGCCAAGTTTATGGGAACAATTATCAATCCCTTTATTTATAACTAGTTATTTGTTAGCAATATACTTTGCTATTTCTTCCGTAACTGCATTGGTATTCCCCTTATTTTCAAATGAAACACGTTTTAAATTTGTACACATTGATTTCATTTATCTACTTGCATTTATACTGTCCATACATCTCATCATACGTTTTATTTTCGACTTTATTAACACTGATTTATTTAAAAATAAAACAACTATTTGGAGGCAACTAGGAAGTTTTTTAATACACCATAGCCTATGGATACTATTAATCGGTATTTCCTTTTTCTTTATTAAACAGCCCTATACTACATTACAAATCTCACCTTGGATCGGCACTTTACTGGCCATCTCTTGTTATGCACTATATAAACTCTTCTACAAAAAAGAATATTTAGACTTCAAAAAGGAGTAACGATATGATGACTGAAAAAGAAATGGTTAAGTTAAACAATGAAAAGAGAAATTTATTAACAGCCGAAAACGAAGCTGCTTATGGTGATATGCTTATATATTTACGCCTTACTAACGTTCCACAAAAGCAAATGGAAGAATTACTTTTAGAAATATTGGATCATCTTTTAGAAGCACAAGAATACGGTAAAAATGCACATGATATTTTCGGAGAGGATTTAAAAGCTTACTGCGATGAATTAATTAACTCTTCAGAGCATCAAAATTCTTTCCAACAAGCTGCTGTTATTGGGTTTGCAGTTAGTTTATTATTAGCTATTCAGATTGGATTCGATACACTCACTACTCTTATACAAAAACTATTTTCAGATACAAACACTTCAAGAATTCCATTTAGTATTCCTGGAACAATAGTATCTGCTACCGTTTTAACAATTGGTGCTTTCATAACTTTTTCTTTATTTAGACGTTTCTCTTTTACAATCTTAGTTTCCTGGAAACAAAAAGCACTCCTCTTATTATCAGTATTTATACCTTTTGTCTTATCAGTTTTTGCAAACGTATTTTTCAAAACACGACCATACTTATTTTATAATTTGTCTATTTGGCAAGGTGCTCTTATTACAATTTCTTTTTATATTCTGTACAAATTTTTATATAAAACATCTAAATTTTAACAGCCCTTCAAAAGGCTGTTTTTCTTCTGTCTAATTTTACAAATTGAAAAATTTCATAAAGAAAATAAGAAAAATGCAAAATAATTAAAGTTAATTGTTGACGTGATGCTTTTATTATCGGTATCATAAATCTTCGTGAGCAATTATTTTTCGTTATACGATTTTTTTATTATTACTGAATTTTTGAGAGGAGAAATTAGATGTCAGTTAAGAAGAAAACGCAAGTACGCACCGGCAAAATGGTACGTGAACTAATGTTAGCAGACGAAGATGTAAATGCTTCGCTAATTATGGTATATAGTGAAAACGGTGTAAACGCAGAAATTAAAATCGAGGGCTTAACGCCGAAATGTAACGAAGAATTATTTTTGAGCGGAAACGTGGATTGGAACAAGAGTGTTATTTATAAAATTGTCGATTTCACTGGAAACGCTGAAGTTGGTAAAGTTACATTAACAGCGATGAACAAAAATAATGTTTCTCTAGAGATAGAACGCGTTATGTGGAGTAAAGAAAATAAAGAGGCTGCTGAACAAGAAGAAACAGTTGTAGAAGCTACTCCGAAAAAAGAAGTAGTTGTAGAAGCTCCAAAAGCAGTTGCACCTGCTCCAAAGCCTGTTACACGTGTGGAAACACCTGCTCTTACACCTAAGCCTACTCCGGTATCGACACCGAAGCCAGTAAGTGTAGAAGCAGCTGTGGAATTATCTACTCCAGCACCTGTGAAAAAAGCAGTACCAACTCCAGTTACAAAGCAAGAGACAGCACCGGTCGCTCCTGCAAAACCGAAGCAACCTGCTTTAACTGAAACAAATTCAAAACTACAAGAAAATTATGTGAAACTCGTGAAAAAGACAATTGAAGTTTGTCAAGATTACGAGCTTGGCATCGACATAGATGATTCTATTGAAGGATTAAAAAAAGAGCTACAAAGCCAAGGTATTAGCGTTACATTTGACAAAGAAATTATGGACGTTGTCAATCGCCTTCGTTCTTTACAAGATAAAGGAATCAAAGTAGAAAAAGTACTTAATTTACTATAAAAAAATAAGAGGTGGCAATTGCCACCTCTTATTTTTTATAATTCCATTCCTTACTTTCATACTTCTCTTTTGCTAATGTTTGCACTTCATGTAACTGTTCTTCCGTTAATTCATACGGAACAAGCTCTACATCTAATCCTTTTTCAAACCCAACCTCAAACGCTTTAATTAACTGCTCGATTGTAAACGTACGGTCTGTTAATTCATTAATCGCTACTGCTTTAGAAGAAAACATGCTCTTCATACGCTCTTTTACACGTTCATTCGGGAATAAAAACAAATCGTATAATTCATCTAAATCTATTTCTAATGGAATCGATCCATGCTGTAAAATAACACCTTTTTGACGTGTTTGCGCACTACCTGCGATTTTTCTTCCTTCTACTACAATTTCATACCAAGACGGTGCATCAAAGCATACGCCTGAACGTGGATTTTTTAAATTTTCACGATCTGCTTCTGTTTTTGGAACTGCATAATACGCTTCTAACCCTAATGCTTTAAAACCATCTAGTAAACCTTGCGAAATAACACGATACGCTTCTGTAACTGTTTTTGGCATATTTGGATGATCTTCAGACACAATAACACTGTAAGTTAATTCTTTATCATGTAATACACCCCTGCCGCCCGTTTGACGACGAACGAATCCATATTTTTTTTCGTTAACTACGTCCATATTAATATCTTTTTCAACACGCTGGAAATACCCGACTGTTAATGTTGGTACTTCCCATTCATAAAAGCGAATGGTTGGCGGCATTTTCTTTTCACTTTGCCAATTTAATAAACATTCATCTAACGCCATATTAAATGCCGGTGAACATTGACCAGAGTTAATATAACACCATTTTTCTTTTCCCATCCTGCACCTCATATAACCAATTATTTTTCACATTCTCTAGTCTACCAAATTCGACAAAATTTGTGAAAGAATACGAAATTTCTTCTTATTATGCAAATGAATCTGTTGCATAAATACATATGGGCATTATAATATTGAAAGTAGGATAAGAAAAAAGGGAGCGATAGAATCGTGTCAACAACTTGGATTATTTTATTAGCCGTAATCGTAGCGTTCATCGGCTACACTGTATGGATGTATTTCTATCAGAAAAAATTAATTAAAACTCTTACAGAAGAAGAATTTCGCGCTGGCTACCGTAAAGCTCAGCTTATCGATATTCGCGAAGCAGACGAATATAACGCAGGGCATATTTTAGGCGCACGTAACATTCCATTATCACAAATTCGCCTTCGCCATAAAGAACTTCGTCAAGATCAACCTGTTTACTTATACTGCCAAAGCGGATTCCGTACAGGTCGTGCAGCTCAATACTTAAAGAAACAAGGCTACAAAGATTTCTACCAATTACAAGGTGGATTCAAAACGTGGACTGGAAAAATTAAAAAGAAATAATAACATACAAAAACTAGCTGAATCATTCAGCTAGTTTTTTCATTTCATATTGTTGGCAATGTATAATAAATTTTGCTTAATGACATCCTCATCATTCTCTTGTACATTACGATACAACAGTTGATATTCAATCCCCTTTTCCTTCCAAATAAGCGTAGCAAATTCTTCTCCTCGCTCGAAGTCATCCTTATTTTTAAAATAAGCCAATGCTCCATTATTCAATTTCATTTGTTCTTGAAATCGCTTCTCTTCCACGATATTCGGAAAACTATAAGGAAAGTTCGCAACATTTAACTCAATATACTCATTTCTACCTGGCTCCTGCTGTTTATATTTAATCGTTAAGACAGCATTCTTTTTCCCAATCGTTCTTACTTCACCCTTTACATCACTCGTAATGTCATACGGTAAAAACGCCGGAACTTTAAACTTCACTGAAAAATATTTCGGGATTTCCTTAAGCGGAATAGGATCCGTAACATGATCCATAGCTCCCCCTGTTGTTCCCACAAAGTTTTTTTCTTCTTGTATCGTTTGCTGAAACGAACACGAACTTAGCACTAGACTAGAAAACACGAAACAAATGATTCTTTTTTTCAATTTGTTTCCGTCCTTTCATACCGCTTTCTTAACGAATAAAGCGTTTATATGCTCTTCATATTCGCTTTGTCACCAAACTCCTCCTTTGAAAAATTTCCACGTTATTCTCACACATTTTGACAAAACTTCATTTATAGACGCAAAAAAGACTCCTGTTATTCTCACGCCCAAATAAAAAGGTTACGCGAATAAAAGGAAGCCTTATTTATAACATAGTTTGTGAAAAGCTTTTCAGGTCAAGATTTTTTCATTCTTATTATTTTCCCTTTATAATAAGGGTAAGAGGTGATACATATGGCCAATATAAAACAAATTGCAAAAACCGCTGGTGTATCCATATCAACTGTTTCCCGCGTCCTTAATAATCACCCTTACGTAAAAGAAGAAAAACGTAAGCGTGTTCTAGATGCTGTTGAAGAATTGAACTATGCAAAAAATATAAATGCTATTCATTTAATAAAGGGAAAAACATATACAATCGGTGTTATGCTCCCTTTCATTAACCTTCCATACTTCAGTACCATTATTGAAGGAATTGGAAACGAAGCGTTAGCAGCTGGATATCACATTAATTTATGTCAAACAAATTACGATAGCATTGAAGAAATTCGCGTTCTTGAAATGATGAAAATGAAACAATTCGACGGAATGATTATTTGCTCTCGAACGAGTTCGTGGGAACAAATTGAAGCTTTCGCAAAATTTTCCCCCATTATTTCATGTGAAAAAATGAAGCATCCCCTCATTTCATCCGTCTACGTAGATCACTATGAAGGCTTCCGTCTCGGCACTACATATTTACTAAGTAAGGGCCATGAAAAAATCGGAATCTGTTTAGCAAGAAAAACGAGCGCAAATTCTATGGAGCGGGAAAAGGCATTTGCTGATACACTTCGTAACGAAGGGAAAACGTTACATCCCGAATGGATTTTTCATCAATGCTATACAATGCAGGACGGAGCACAAATACTCCATCGCATTTTAAATATGAAAAATCGTCCAACCGCTATTTTCACGGCAAATGATCAAGTTGCAGCTGGTTTATTAACTGAGGCAAAAAAACACGGCATTCGAGTACCAGAAGACCTTGCTATCCTTGGATTTGATAATCATGAAATTTCAAAGGCGTTAGAAATTTCAACAATTGAACATCCTGGTCTCGCAATGGGCTCACATGCGTTTTCTTTATTCCATAAACAAATCCAAAGTGAGCAAATTAGCGGGAACGCAAAAGAACTTTCATTCCATTTAATTGAGCGAGATACTGTCTAAAAAGAGCGTTACCTATAGCGCTCTTTTTCAGCTCTTCACCTATTGACTTTATATTTTTACTCGCATATAATTAACCTAACGAACGGTAGGTAGGGGATGAAAATGACAGCAAACCGCATTAAAGCTGTAGCACTTTCTCATTTCGCACGCTACGGCTACGAAGGAACTTCATTAGCAAATATTGCTCAAGAAGTTGGGATTAAAAAACCATCAATTTACGCACACTTTAAAGGAAAAGAAGAGCTATATTTTATATGCTTAGAATCCGCTCTTCAAAAAGATTTGCAAAGCTTCACGGGCGATATCGAAAATTTTTCAAATTCGTCTACTGAAGAATTGCTTTTACAATTACTAAAGGGCTATGCAAAACGATTTGGTGAAAGTGAAGAATCAATGTTTTGGTTACGAACTTCTTATTTTCCGCCCGATGCATTTCGCGAACAAATTATTAATAAAGCAAATGTGCACATTGAAAACGTCGGAAAACTATTATTCCCTGTATTTAAAAGAGCAAGCGAACAAGATGAGCTGCATAATATTGAAGTAAAAGACGCCTTGGAGGCTTTTCTATGCTTACTGGACGGTCTTATGGTTGAACTACTATACGCAGGTTTAAATCGTTTTGAGACTCGTTTAGACGCTTCTTGGAAAGTATTTTGGCGCGGACTTTCAAACTGACGGATTGCTCCTTTGCAATGCGTCGTTTTTAAGCCCTTTACCTAACGACTGGTAGGAAGGAGAAATGACATATGGCTTGGATTTATGTAATCATAGCTGGTATTATTGAAATCTTTTGGGTGATTGGACTAAAAAAAGCGGAGGCACCACTTGAATGGGCTGGTGTTGCGCTATTAATTACAATTAGTTTCGTCTTATTATTTAGAGCTTATAAAGATTTACCTGTCGGTACTGTATACGCAGTCTTTACAGGAATTGGAGCTGGTGGAATCGTTCTTACAGAGATTTTCATCTTCGGAGAACCTTTCTCTATTGTAAAAGTATTACTAATTGGTTTAATCTTCTTTGGCGTAATTGGTCTAAAACGAGTAACAGAAGAAAAAGAAGCGAAGGAGGCCGCATAAAATGGCTTGGGTATTTTTAATTCTAGCTGGTATTTGTGAAATTATTGGTGTACTCTTTATGAAAGTAGCCACTGAAAAGAAAGGCTGGGCACCAAAAGTTATTTTAATCGCTAACTTCGGCGTAAGCTTCTTCTTCTTATCTCTTGCGATGAACACATTACCGATGGGAACTGCTTACGCGATTTGGACTGGAATCGGAACTGCCGGTAGTGCACTTCTAGGCATTCTAATTTTCCGCGAATCAGCGGATTGGCGTCGTCTTGCCTTCTTAAGCTGTATTCTATGCGGTGCTGTTGGCTTAAAACTATTAAGCTAACGTGAGGTGAATGTCATGTGGAAAGAAAAAGGAAAACAAATGTTAGCATGGATCACACTTGGTATCGTCATTCTATTACAAATAAGTTTTCATATAATAGAACGGTTGTTTCATAAAATAGTATCCATTCTCACATTCCTTCCTAACATGACAATTGAAATGATATCAATCGTTTGGTCCATTATTGCCTCCATTGCAATCGTCATTATATGGAGTATCGCCAAGCTTTGGAATAAGTTATTTAAAAAGGACAGTTCTTCTGAAAAAGAGTAACTGTCCTTTTTTATATTCATTCAGACTTTCTGTAGAAATTTGATGAGATAAGACAAAGAAGACCAACTATGACAATACTTATACCAATCCCTTTATGTAAATTAGGAAATAGCGATGGTATACCCGAATAAAAATTTGCTAATATGAGACCGATTGAAACGAAAAGTACCCCTATTCTATATAACCACTTTCTTTTGCTCATCCTTCTCCCTCCTAATTTTTTTCATACACTCCTTCCTTTTGGACATACTACCTAAAAAAGGAGTGAATAATATGCAAAATTCTATACATAAGCAAATCCTATTTTTATTTTTCCTCTTTCTTATTCTCGTTATCGTTTTCAGCTTTATATTACATACTCCAAAAGATGTTGTACCGAGTAATCTCTCTGTTTATAAACTTTTACTTTCCTATTGTCGTTATTGAAGAAGGTGCCTTTTATAGGGCACCTTTTAAAATTCTCTCTTCTCATACAATTTCACTGCAACGAAGACAGATGCTATGAACATGCAAATTGAACCAATGAATAACAAGCTGTTATAGAGTTGAATTTGTTCCAAATTGATTTGAAACAAAGCTTCTAAAACAACAATTGGTGCCATGAATATTACTATCGTAATAACAATAGTTTTCTTATACCCTAGCCAAAACGATAGCGGTAAAACCAAACTTAAATACACTAAAATACAGCTAATACTAGCAACCATTGTCGTTTCAATAAATTCAAATAGGTTAACCCCATTCTTCATTCCCATCGTGAAACAGCCGACCGTTACACTTATAAAAAGAATAATAATTGCTACTATATATTTCGCATACACAATTTGTTTTTTTAATATTGGTAAACTATTACTATGACTTCACTCTCATTTTTACTATCTGCTTCAAATGTTTTTACTGTTGCTCCAATTGCAATAATTACGGACATAATTATGAACAGATTTTCCGTATCTGTTAAGGCCATATAAAAGAAAACAGGATACAGTATGTACCAAATTAAAAACTTCCATTGAATGATGAAATCTTTTAAAATTAGTTGTTTCAACGCTATTTTCCTCCTCTCACAGATCACGTTCATTGTACAAATGAATTGAGAAAAACATGGACATAACATACAAAAGAATGAGTCCTGCTATAAAACAAATATTTACGACTAGACTCGTGCTCCAAGCATTCTCTACATCTAACCATACACTACTTACAATCACTCCACTTAATCCACCAACTATAATTCCCATAAAATAAGCAGCCTGCTTCGAACTGCTATATTCTACCGAAAATTCAATTGGAAGTACGATCATGCTATAAACCAATCCTCCCGTTATTCCGCCAAGAATCGCTCCCCACAGCATAAATCCAGTTATATGTTCATTTTGCAACTGAATTAGACCAACCAAAAGTGAGAAAATCACACCTAAAACAACTAAAATACTTACAAATATGTATTTTGCTATGACAATTTCCTTACGTTGAAGTGGTAAACTATTTAATATCTTTTCACTCTCATTTCTAGCCTCATAACTGGTCGACCATATGGTTCCAAGGATAGGTATAGTTATACTAAGCGTCATAAGAAAATTGTCGCTACCGAAATCAATAATTGTAAGGAAAAGCAAACATATAAAACCAATAAACCCTAACTTTCTTTGCATCATCATATCTTTTAAAACTAATTGCTTGATCATATATTACACCTCCTAATATGAAAATGTCCCTTCTATAACTCTACCTCCTGAAACATTTTCATTGAGAGGAACATTGATATGAATATACTCACTAATACTCCGATACCAAGAACACCCATTGCTAGTGTAGCCTCTTGAGAGTGAAGTACTTTTAACATAATTATTTTATCACCAAAAATATTGCACATAAGACCAATCATACCCATTAAAGGAAAAAGCATAATCACATTCAAGACAGTAATAGCTTTATATCCCCCAATGTAATTAGTCGGTATCGTTACTACACAATAAATCAAAGTTGCTACTATCGCTGAAAACACTGCATATCCAGGCATAACTATATCCCTATCCAATAAAATATTTCCTAATATTACGACTATAAAAGTTGCAATCAAACCAGCCATAATAAATAATGTGCTTGAAATATATTTAGCTATAATTATCTCTTTTCTCGTTATAGGCAAGCTCACTAATACTTTTTCCGCTTTACTTTTCTCGTCATAATAAAAAGAAATGTATATAATCGTACTACATGTTATAAATAATGCTATTGCAATCCCCATTGGTTCGACGGAATTCTTAAAAACAGATAAAATCGGGATTAAAAAATAAAAAGGAAACATCTTCTTCTGTAAGAAAAACTCCTTCAAAATCAACTGTTGCATATGAATTCTCCTCTCTATAAATCACGCGTTTCATAAATTTTAATTGTAAGAAACATAGAAGCGATATAAATACTAACTAATGTTATGAATCCAACTATAAATACACCAATATGCATAGGATTCATAATCCACTCAATGAATGAAGGTGCTGTTTCATTCAGCCCATCACTAATAAACATCCAAAAAATTACACCCACTCCCATTGATGCTGCTGATACTATACTTCTTACTACCTTCGATTTTGTACCGTAATAACTAGGGAAAAGTATCACAACAAAAAACAAGGCGTAAATAGCTCCATTTATTACTTCATACCATGGAATTTCAATGTATAGATTAGGATGATAGGCACCGATATCACCAATGACCACAATGCCTCTTATAAGAAAAACAACTAACATCGTAGAGAGCATGCCACCTACAATAAATATTGCACAGGAAATATATCTAGCAATGACGATATCCTTTCGACTTACCGGTAAACTATTTATAACAATGTCACTTTTATTCCTTTCATCCATAAAGATTAACGTCATAACCGAAGAAAGTGTTATAAATAGACAACTCATCGGAAATAACCCTTCACCACTTGGATCTAACATAAATAACACAAGGGGCATAACAAAATTCACTAACCACGTTACCCGAAAAAAGAATAAATCTTTATAGATGAGCTGACGCATAGGCACCTCTTCCTTTCGCGGTGTAAACGATAATATCATCTAATGTAGGCTTTTCTAGTACAACCTCATTCCCAAACCAATCTATAATTGCTTGTTTATCTTTCGCTAAACCTTCGAAACTAAATTTATTTTTTCGTAATCCAACAAATAGTTCTTTTCCTTCTCGGTCTAATAAATCATTACTTCCTTTTACGATTACGTAGTTCTCCATTAAGTCTTCTTTTTCACCAGTAAATATAATTTCTCCATCATTGATAAACGTAATATAATCTGCGATGCGCTCTAAGTCTGTTGTAATGTGCGTTGAGAATAATACAGATACTTCATCTTCCATTACAATTTCTTGCAACATATCAAGCAATTCGCTTCGAACAACTGGATCTAATCCTGCTGTCGGTTCATCCATAATGATAAACTCTGCGTGATGCGAAAGCGCGATGGCAATCGCAAATTTCATTTTCATCCCTTTTGATAGTTCTTTAATTTTTTTATACTTCGAAACTTGCAATCTATGCATATACGATTGATACTGCTCTTCGTCTCACTTTTTATATAACGGTGCAATAATACGCTTCATTTGTTCACACGTTAAATCTTCGTAATAATGATTTTCATCATATACAAAGCCGATATTTTGTTTTATTTCCTTCTCTGCTTTCTTATTGTCCTTTCCAAAAATTTTTATATCGCCACTCTCTTTTCTAATTAAATTCATAATCATTTTGATTGTCGTACTTTTCCCGGCCCCATTCGGTCCGACAAATCCCATAATATATCCTCGTGGTAATGTAAAACTTATATCTTTCACTGCAAAATCTTGATAGCTTTTACAAACGTTTTTTAGCTCTAACATTCCTTATTCCCCCTCATATAAACACGCAATCATCTGCTGTAAATCTTCAAGTGACAGCTGCAACGCTTTACTTTCATTCACAATCTCTTCCACTTTACTTTCCAATAGACGTAGTCGCTGTTCTTTTAGTAGTTCATTATTTTTACGTGAAACATAAGTCCCCTTCCCAGCAACAGTTTCTATATATCCTTCTTTTTCAAGCTCCTCGTACGCACGCTTCGTTGTAATTACACTAATTTGTAATTCCTTCGCTAAGCTACGAATAGACGGTAATTGATCTCCACCCTTTAAACCACCATTTAAAATAAGCTGGCTTAATTGTTTTCTTATTTGCACATAAATAGGGTCTTGGGAAGAATTCGAAATAATAATATTCATGTTTTCCTCCAGTGTGTGTATATACTGTGTATACCTTATATATACAGTATATACACAACATCCTATTTTTGGCAAGAAAAAAAGACCAACATTTTCCTGTTGGTCTTTCGTATATGTATCACTTTTCAAAGCGATCTAACATCTCATCTCTCATTCCGAAACTCACTACCGCAATTCCTACATACATAAATAGAAGGAACGCCGGATGAACTGTGTTGTACCAACTGCTATCAACAATTAAATAAATCGTTAATGCCACAACAAGAACAAACGCTAAGATAAACATATAAAAGTGTCTTGTACTACCCATGATAAACTCCTCTCTTCTCACTTCACCATTCAACAGTATATTTTATCGAATAATTCGATATGACTCAAGGTTAACTTTCTGTTATGTAATCAAGTTCCACCTTTACAATGTCCTCACACGCTATTGAAATGATCGTTCCTTGCTTATCAATTGCCGTCACTTCTCTATTATCCATTACACGATGCGCTACTCTTTCTAGCACTTTTCCTTGGTCTCGGTAACAAAATTCTTTTACATCTTTAATCGTTTTTCCGTTTTCTAAATGGTATATCATTCTATAACACCGATATCCCACATTTTCACCCCCAGCTTGCTCGTTTTTTCACATATACATAAAAATGAGTAATTTTTCCTCATCACATCTTCTTAATTTCAATAAAATTCTAACAAAAATAAATACTTTTATCAAACCGACTTTTTCAACAAAATCACCTATAAAACCGCTTCTTTACAACATTATGAAACAAAAAATATAAAATTTTAACATTTTCTTCACTACTTCTGCATAAAGTGAAACTTTAATCAGTGGGGGTTTTTGTTCATCCCCACTGATTATTAGTTGAACCAATCGGACATTTACGGGCAGTTTATCTCCCACCTAACTTCTTTGCACCAGTCGAGTTTTGAGGTGGGAGCTTTACTGCCCGTTAATGCGGGACAAATTCTCCATACAAAAAAAGAACTCGCACATAGCGAGTTCTTCCCTTGTTATTCTAATCAAACTTGTACAGGAGCTAGCTTTTCATAACGTAAAACTGGTTTACGAGCAGCCAATGTTTCATCCAAACGTTTAATTACCGTTGTATGCGGCGCTTCTTGTACAACTTCTGGATTTTCTTCTACTTCTTTAGCAATTTGAATCATCTTATCAATGAAACCATCTAATGTTTCTTTTGATTCTGTTTCTGTCGGCTCAATCATAATACATTCTTCCACATTTAATGGGAAGTAAATTGTTGGTGGATGGTAACCGAAATCAAGCAGGCGTTTTGCGATATCTAATGTACGTACACCAAGTTTCTTTTGACGACGACCTGATAATACAAACTCATGCTTACAATGTCTATCGAATGGAAGATCATAGAATGGCGCTAATCTTCTCATCATATAGTTCGCATTTAATACCGCATACTCCGTTACTGCACGTAGTCCATCTGGACCCATAGAACGAATGTATGTGTATGCACGAACGTTAATTCCGAAGTTACCATAGAATGGTTTTACGCGCCCAATTGCTTCTGGACGATCATAGTTAAAGTGATAGCCATTTTCCGTTTTCTCTAAAATTGGTTTTGGTAAGTACGGAATTAAATCAGCTTTCACACCTACTGGACCAGAACCTGGGCCACCGCCGCCGTGAGGACCTGTAAATGTTTTATGAAGGTTTAAATGCACAACGTCAAATCCCATATCTCCTGGGCGTGCTTGGCTTAATACTGCATTTAAGTTTGCACCATCATAGTATAATTTACCACCTGCGTTATGGACGATTTCTGCCATTTCTAAAATGTTTTCTTCGAATAAACCTAATGTATTAGGATTTGTTAACATAAGTGCTGCTGTTTCTTCGTTTACAACACGTTTTAAATCTTCTAAGTCAACAAGACCATTTTCATTTGATTTTACTGTAATTGTTTCAAAACCAGCTACAGTTGCAGATGCTGGATTCGTTCCGTGAGCAGAGTCAGGCACAATTACTTTCGTACGGTTAAAGTCACCATTTGCTTCATGGTATGCACGAATTAACATTAAGCCTGTCCATTCTCCGTGTGCACCAGCTGCTGGTTGTAAAGTAACAGTATCCATACCTGTAATTTCGATTAAATGCTCTTGTAAGTCATACATTAATTCCATTGCACCTTGTACTGTCTTTTCATCTTGAAGTGGATGAATATTTGCAAATCCTGCGAAACGAGCTACACTCTCATTGATTTTCGGATTATATTTCATCGTACAAGATCCAAGTGGATAGAATCCAGAATCAACGCCGTGATTACGGTTTGAAAGTGCTGTATAGTGGCGCATAATATCAAGTTCAGATACTTCCGGTAGCTCTGCATCTTCTACTCGAATATAATCGCTCTCAAATACATCTTCTAGTTTCACTTCTTCTACATCTAATTTGGGTAAGCTATATCCTACGCGTCCTTCTTTAGTCACTTCAAAAATAAGTGCTTGGTCTTGGTTCTTCATTGGATAGCCCCCATTTCATTTACAAGTGTGTCAATTTCCTCTTTTGTACGAAGCTCAGTTACTGCTACAAGCATATGGTTCTCTTGCTCTTTATAATCACGGCCTAGATCGTAACCGCCGATAATATTCTTTTGTAATAATACATCGTTTACTTCTTTCACTGGACGTTTGCAATCTACAACGAACTCATTGAAGAATGGTCCAGCAAATGTTACTGTGAAGCCTTTCGCCTCGAATTGACGTTTTGCGTATTGTGCTTTAGAAATGTTTTGACGTGCCATTTCTTTCACACCTTGTTTTCCAAGTGCTGTCATTGCAACAGAAGCTGCTAATGCATTTAACGCTTGGTTTGAACAAATATTAGATGTCGCTTTATCACGACGAATATGCTGTTCACGTGCTTGTAACGTTAATACAAACCCACGTTTACCATCTGAATCTACAGTTTGCCCAACAAGACGTCCTGGAATTTTACGCATAAATGCTTTCGTTGTTGCAAAGTAACCACAGTGTGGTCCACCGAACTGCGTTGGGATACCAAATGGTTGTGCATCACCGATTACAACATCAGCACCAAATTTTCCTGGTGGTGTTAATGCGCCTAATGATAATGGATTTGAAGAAACGATAAATAATGATTTTTGTTGATGAACGATTTTTTCAATATCAGCTAATTTTTCAACTTGTCCGAAGAAGTTTGGATATTGAACGATTACACAAGCAACTGTATCATCTACTTCACTTTGTAATACGTCTAAATCTGTTACACCATCTTTATGATTAATTTCAACAACTTCAAGATGTTGACCTTTTGCATACGTTTCAAGTACTGCTCTTGATTCCGGGTGCACTGCACTAGATACAAGAATTTTCTTTTTGCGAGTATGGCCAGCCGCTAGCATTGCCGCTTCAGCTAAAGCTGTACCACCGTCGTACATAGAAGAGTTTGCTACATCCATTCCTGTTAACTCACAAATCATTGTTTGGAATTCAAAGATTGCTTGTAATTCCCCTTGTGAAATTTCTGGTTGGTATGGCGTGTAAGCTGTATAAAATTCTGAGCGAGAGATAACATGATCTACAATTACTGGAGCGTAATGATCGTATACGCCTGCTCCTAAGAAAGAAGCGTATTCTTTTAAGTTAGCATTTTTACTAGCCATTTGAGATAGCTCTTTTAAAAGCTCTGGCTCTGATTTTGCCTCTTTAATTTTTAAATCCCCTTTAAAACGGACACTCTCTGGAATATCAGAGAATAACTCATCAATCGTTTGAACGCCGATCGTTTGTAACATTTCTTTTTTGTCTTCTTCTGTCATTGGAAGATAACGATGCAACATGAAATCTACCCCTCTCCCCGTTACTTTGAACGTTTATAAAATGGTGTTGGAACAACTACTGCTTTGACGCGTTTATTACGAATTTCAATTTCTACTTCTGTATCAACTGCTGCGTATTTTACATCAATTAGTGCTAAACCAATGCTTTTCTTTAACGTTGGAGATTGTGTACCACTCGTTACTTCCCCGATTTTTTCTTCTCCAATAAATACAGGGTAATGTGTACGAGGAATTCCACGTTCAATTACTTCGATGCCGACTAACTTACGAGGCGCACCGTTTTCTTTTTGCTCTTTTAAAGTCGCTTTTCCAAAGAAGTCTGCTTCTTTATTTGGTTTTACCGCAAAGCCAATTCCAGCTTCAATAGGTGTAATATCTTTTGATAATTCTTGACCATAAAGTGGTAATGTTGCTTCGAAGCGAAGTGTATCACGAGCACCTAAACCACATGCTTTTAAACCTTCTTCGGCTCCAACTTCAAGAAGCTTCTCCCAAAGCTTTGCAGCATCTTCACTCTTACAGTAAATTTCGAATCCATCTTCACCTGTGTAACCTGTACGAGATACAAGTGCTGGAATTCCATCTACAAGAATATCATTTTTAAATTTAAAGAACTTAATTTCTTTCAAATCTTCTGACACAACTTTTTGTAAAATGCCTTCTGCTTTTGGTCCTTGAATTGCAAGCTGTGCAACTTCACTAGAAACATTGACTACTGTCGTATCGCCAATTACATGGCTAGCTAACCATTCGTAATCTTTCTCGATATTTGATGCGTTGATAACTAATAAATAGTCTTCTTCACCACGTTTGTAGATTAATAAATCATCTACTGTACCACCATTTTCGTAGCACATAGCTGTATATTGTGCGCCTCCTACCTTTAAGGTAGATACGTCATTTGTAACAACACGTTGTAAAAATGCTAAACTATCTACACCTTTTACCTCAACTTCTCCCATATGAGACACATCGAACAAACCTGCCGCTGTACGTACAGCTTCATGTTCTTCTTTAATGCTTGAAAATTGAACTGGTAACTCCCAACCACCGAAGTCGATTGTTTTCCCACCATACTTCGCGTATACATCAAATAACGGTGTACGTTGTAATGTAATCATGCTCTCTCCCCCTTATGCTCTGACAAATCAATAAAAGTTGTTTCCCTTATCTAAACATTTTCACTCTGAAAAGATAGGATATACGGAATCTCATTACATTTTTTTATGAAAGCGTAAATAAAAAATCACTTTCTTGGATAAAATACGAAAGATTCCATACATTTCACACCATTATCCTAACATTATTCGCTATATTTCATCAATATTCTAGCATAAAAAATAATTTAGAATTTTTCATTCTTAATCTTATTAAATACAACTTTCAAAATTTAGCCCTTTATCTTTGCCTATTCTTTAACTTTTAGTATGTGTAATAGCGCCTTGTTACAAGGCTTATATAATAAAGATTTTTTCATAATTACTTTAGTTTATAAAAGGTGGGAGAGTCATAATGAATGTCGATATTTCCGTAGATCGGACGTGGCAAAACAATTTTTTAAATAGAATTGACGAAGATGGCCCTTGGACAAACTGGGATTTATATCATTTAGCTTATGAAACAGAAAAATCGTTACTTGTTCCTACTTTCGATGGACTACAAGCACCGAAACATTTATCCCATTTCACACCGCTTCCTCATCAATTAGAAGTCGCTCAAAATGTCATTGAACAAATGAATGGCAAAGCGATTCTAGCAGATGAAGTAGGGCTTGGAAAAACGATTGAAGCTGGACTCATTTTAAAAGAATATATGGTCCGCGGCCTTGTGAAAAAAGTACTTATACTCGTCCCGGCCTCTCTCGTATCACAATGGGCATACGAACTAAATACAAAGTTTTTCATACCAGCTGTAGCCCAAAAGAAAAGCTACTCGTGGGAACAAGCCGATGTGATTGTATCATCAATTGATACTGCAAAACGTTCACCACATCGTGATATCGTTTTGAACTTAGAATATGACCTTATTATTATCGATGAAGCACATAAACTTAAAAATAATAAAACAAAAAACTATGAATTTGCACAACGATTAAAAAAGAAATTTTGTTTATTATTAACCGCTACTCCTGTTCAAAATAAGATTGATGAAATTTTCAACCTCGTTTCTTTATTAAAACCAGGACATTTAGGCAATCAGTCCAACTTTGAAGAATATTACGCTTCAAAAAATCGTTCAGCCGAATCAGATGAAGATTTAAAAGCTCTTATTAACAAAGTGATGGTCCGAAATCGACGTCATAATACTGGAATTGATTGGCCAAAGAGACATGTACGTACAATTTTTATTGAGTTTAATGAAGAAGAGCAAGCTTTGTATAATGATATTGAAAATTGGCGAGGACAAGATGCCTTCACATCCGCTTTCTCATCATTAACTTTAAAACGGGAAGCGTGTAGTAGTCGTGAGGCTGTTTACTATTCATTAAAAAAACATGTAGAAAAACGGCAGAAGGAAAATGAACATTACATAAAGGATCCGCATATCGATGTGCTAATGGATAAAATTAATCATATTCCTTTTAACTCAAAAGCAAATAAAGCTCTTGAGCTTATAAAAGAAATTGACGATAAAGTCGTCATCTTCACGGAATACCGAGCGTCACAAATGTACTTACAGTGGTTTTTACAACAACACGGCATTTCTTCCGTACCATTCCGCGGCGGATTTAAACGCGGGAAAAAAGATTGGATGAAGGAACTTTTCCAAAATCACGCACAAGTATTAATTGCAACTGAAGCTGGTGGTGAAGGGATTAACTTACAGTTTTGTAGCCATATGATTAATTATGATTTACCATGGAATCCAATGCGTCTTGAACAAAGAATCGGACGTATTCACCGTCTTGGTCAAAAGAATGATGTTCATATTTATAACTTAGCCACAAAACACACTGTTGAAGAACATATTTTGAAACTGTTATATGAAAAAATCAATTTATTCGAGCGTGTTATCGGTGAACTCGATGAAATTTTAACGAGAATTAATATGAAAAACATCGATGCGCATATTCAAGAAATATTTGCGCAATCAAAAAGCGAAGGAGAAATCCGAATTAAGATGGAAAACTTAACATCTATTATCGACTTCGCGAAACGAAATGAAGCTGAGGTGCAAGGCTATGCAGCAACATGAAATTCATAATTACTTATACAATTTCTTTGAGGCGAATAACTGCGAAATTTTAGAGCGTTCTCCTCAATTATTAGACGTGCAATTAACAATTGAGATGGATAAATTATTAATGAACCGTCCTTTTTATTGGCACTATCTTGAGAAAACAGGAGGCGTACCGAATCCGATGCGCCTTACCCTTATTACGAATCCAGAAAATGAAGAAAATGATGGCGAGCTTATTCACTACGGTTCACCGCGTCTACATCAAATTTTCCAGACAACAAAAGAACTAGGATCTTACATACGTTTATATGAGGACGTACGGCATAACGGGGCAACACATACCCCGCTCCACCCGTGGCTCGGTATAAATATAAAAGTTTCCTACCAATGTGATCGAAAAAAAGACATTCTTCACTCCATTGGTATTCATCTCATTTCTGGAACAATGATGGCAAACTTTCATGACACATTAACTAAAATTAAACTTACACCAAAAATACCTGACTTTTGTTTTACACTCTCACCTATCATTAAACCGCAAAGTGGTTTACAACGTATAGAGGACGCTTTAAAAAGTATAATTGCAGAAGATGACCATACGTGGGCGAAAGAAGCAAGAGTGCGCTGGAATCACGATTTAGATCTTTTAAATCGTTTTTATGAAGAAAGTGATGAACTTCCTGAAAGCTATGAAATTGAAAAACAAGCCTTGCAAGAACAGTATGAACCACGCATTACAGTGCAAATTATTAACGGTGGCCTTTTTTATGTTACCGCGAATCATTTCCTCTCTTAAAAAGCTCCTTCTGTTTTAGAAGGAGCTTTTTTTGAGTTATCCTCTATCGCCATTACGCTCTTGCTGTTTTTGTTTTGCCAAACGTTTTTGATGTGCGCGATCTTTTGCGCTCACATGATTTGCATCAGTTGGTAGATTTTCTTTTGAACGGCCAATTCCATTGCTCATATGTCCCACTCCTTTTTATATCTTTCAAAATACACCCTTATTTTCAGCTAGAGGCACCATCCTTATACAAAAAAATAAGAGCAGCCATCGGCTACTCTTATTTACTCACTTACATATTTTTGAAACATATCATGGATGCCTTTATTTACAAGGTTCGAGATCTGTTCGTCAGATTTATTCGGATAACGATCACGCAATCTGATAGATGCCTTCACCATTAAATTTTCTAATACAGAACGGCCACCTTCTCCATAAATAATTTCAGCATACTTAACAAGCCTTCCATCCTCTACTGTTGCTGGATTATGATTGAAGAAAAATTTACTCATTGTCTCCACCTCTCTCTTTTGATAACGTTTACATTTATATAGATTATTTATGTTATTTATTTCACAATATTGTATGCATGTATATTTAATTAGTTTCATTATAAAACAACATATCGATCGTAATTATGTGATTTTCCGTCCATTTTGTGAACAAACTAAAAATGAAAGCGTTTCCTTTATTATATACTAAAAAAACTTACTACGCTAGGGACAATTTTTTTCAATCTACTAATCATATACTTTTTCTTTTTTCACTAAACCTTATACAATTTTCAGAAATTATATTATAAAATATATGTATGACTTAAGGAGGCTCTATATGAATCAAAATAAAAAAGCTATATTAGATCTCGTCTTTTATCTCGTAATCCCATTCCTCATTTGGAAATTTGCGAAGCCTTATATCGATCCTTATTACGCGATGTTACTTTCCTCTGTTCCGGGGATTATTTATACACTGTATACCTTTAAAAAAGAAAAACAGTTTAACGTAACAGGGTTCTTTATTTTAATTACACTCATTTCTAATACGACAGTAGATTTATTATCCGGATCAGCTGAACGAATGTTGTGGAACGATGCGTATTATCACATCGTACTCGGTATTATCGTTATATGTACAATTTTTATAAAAAAACCACTTATGTTATATTTCGCAGCAGATATTGCCGCACTGCAAGGCCATGACCGTGATAAAAGTCGTGAACTGTATCGTGATAGTCGTATCTATCCTGCACTACAATATTTAACGCTATTTTTCGGGCTACAATTCATATTAAAAAGCTTCCTGAAAATTTATTTCATCTCTGTTTTCGGTGTAGATGGCTATGGTGAAATGAGAGCGATTATGACTGCTGTCGGCTGGGGCATTTCTATTTGTATCGGCATAGGATTCGTATGGGTAAACAATAAAATACATGCTGTTACAGAAGAAAAAGAATCCGTGCAGTAAATACAAATCCCCTAGTAGTATGATGCTACTAGGGGATTTGTATTTTGCTAGACATATTACGGAATAGTTAACTTGATTTTTTTCGTTTATCTTTTACGTTTCGATAAAACAAAGCAGCACTCAGCGGCATCACACCAAACCACTTATTCATAAATGGCTCTTTTTCAGCACGGCGTTGTTCTTTCTTTTGTTTACGATCTTCTTTTGGAGCATCCATATACGACACAAATTGCTGTGTCACAAAGCGAACATAATCATTAGTAGACATATTATCATCACCTCTACTTGATTAGTATGTCCACTTTCTTATTCATTAACCTTTTCTTTTAATTCATTCATAATTTGCTTTACCGACTTATTTGTCGTATCGATATGAATATGTGCCTCCTCATAATACGCTCGGCGCGATTCAAATTTCATTACAAATGCCTCTATATCTTTCTTCTGAAATAGTGGACGTGTCGTATCTTCACGAAGCCTTTCTGCAATTACATGTGGATCACAATACAAGTACACAACAGTTCCATTTTCCTTCATCCACTTTCGGTTTTCCTCTCGTTCAATGATTCCGCCGCCAGTTGTAATAATGACATTATGAACCGGTAGTGAACGTAACATTTCACTTTCATATTCCCGAAAGGCCATTTCGCCTTCTTCGGCAAAAATATCACGAATCTCCTTCTCTTGCTTCTCTTCAATTTTTTGGTCTGTATCTACAACATCCATATGAAGTTCTTTACTTAATGCTTTTCCAATTGTTGTTTTCCCAGCTCCCATATAACCGGTTATGTATATAGATTTCATGTTCGTTCCTCTCAATCGTCATGTATTATTTGTTATTATAACGAAAGATTACATTATTGAATAAAAAAACGTCTTGTTCTCCTTATACAATGAAGAACAAAACGTCACATACACGCTCTTACTTATAAGTACCTCTTCTCACCCACTGCGTTGCAATCCATTTCTCACCTTTCGTTACAGGTGCCCCTCCGTGTAACGTAAGCTCATTTAATGAATGGTCTTGATAGAAATACTCAAAGTATACTGCCATTCCCTTTCTAGGGTTCACAGAAAGATTTAATTTCGGAAAGAACGTTTCTCCGCCTTCTTCTACATCATTTAAGTACATGACAAGCGTACTAATACGATTATTAGTAGCTGATCTACTATGTTCCGCAAAATAATCATAGTGCGCTTTATATTGTTGATCCACTTCATAATTTAAAATGTGTAATCCTTCTCCATGCGACGCAGGAACATTCATGATAGATGAAATTCGTTTTTCAATCTTCGCAGTAAGTTCATTATCGTCTAAAAATGCACCCTTACTCGTTCGAATATCATTTACATCACGTGATGAACCAACTTTTGAACGCGCTAATTTATTTTTAGACAATTCGATTAATTCTTCGCATTCTTCATCACTTAATACATTTCCTAACACGACAATAAGAGGTTCTTCGAATCTTGAAATAATTTGTATTTCCCTATCTTCCGTCATAATTACATTTCCTTTATGATCAAAAATAGTTTGTTCCTTATTTTCACCTATTTGATTGTTGTTTGTCATTTCCCTATTCTCCCTAAAATAATGATTGGATAGCATGAATATATCATATTCTTTCTACCTTTCTCTTTTTTGAGAAAATTTAAACTTTTAATTATTTTATTTATACATTTCCTTTAAAAAAATAGCCTGTTTTTAAATGAGAAATCATGGTTTTTTATCCATATATTTTACATACTATCCTTCTATCCAATCGAATATTTTCTCATCTTTTTTTCTATACCGAAAGCTTACTTTATAGAAAACTTCTTGTTTTATTTTGCACTGCAATGAAACGAGAATAACATCGTTTTCAAAAACGTAATTCCCACTTGCTTCGCCCTTTTCATAATGAAAGAAAAAAGTATCTTCCTTTTCTTTTTGCTGTAAGTCTTTTTTTATATTTGTAATAGATCGATTTAATAGTTCCTCCAGTACAAATTTTTGCTCTATTTCAGTATAAAAATTTTTATCTATACGCAACATATTCGTTTCATATACAAAGAACGAAGTTAATAATACAAGAAAAATGATTGTTCCTGGCATCGTAAATCCATCTTGTTTTCTCATGTATTTATTTCCATTTCGCTATATCTTACAGCTACACCTTCATATATTTTTCCACTCCTATCTTTCACATTTATAAAAAGCAAATGAGGTGTTACTTCATACGAAACCATTTCAACATTTTGTAATATAACTTCTCTTCCACGCATATTCACTTTTCTTACAAGACGATTATTCATTTTTTCATACGTCACTTCATCTCCAGTGCGAAGACGGAAGCGCAACATACTATCTTTATTCTCAGGAACTATTTTTTCTACAAATGATACTTCACGAAACTCTAACTGTACTTGTCCTAAAAATACATCCCATTCCCAATTATTTAATCCTTTCGACTGTTTGTTTTCTATTCCGATAAAATTTAAACGTGGCAAGAGTAAAAAGAACAGTGATAACAGAAAAAAACATACTATCATTTCTATTAATGTAAACCCGGCTTCTAATTTATTTTTTCTCCTGCATAAAAACATTGTTCCATCATTCTTCCTTTCACATCTCTCCACATAGCACAAACTTCATTTCCTCCCCAATATGTGTAATATACATTTCCGTCTATGACTTTTTCTTTCTGCTGCTTTGCCTCATTCTCATACATATATAAAGCTGCTTCTCTTTTTAATAATACAAGTGCCTTATAACGAATTTGTATGTTTTTTCGTTCTTGCATAATCAATACTGTTTGCGGAAGTAGTAAAGATACCGCCATCATTAAGATGCTTAATGCTACAAGCATTTCAGCCATCACTGACCCTTTTTGACATTTCACGATACGTAAATCTCCCTCTGCCAAGCTGAAATACAATATCATATTTATAACTTCGATACGAAAGTAGAATCGTACCACCTCTATTAATATTTCCACTCGGATTATATGTCATCGGATTTGGAAAAGTATTCAAATCAATTTGTATATCACTATCATATTCTCTTTTAATGATAGAAAGATTCGTACTCGACTCTCCTATATAATACATATGTCTATCTTTATGCCAGCGTAATGTATAGTGTTTTTGACGGTTTATCGCTAATTGTTGCATATACAAAATATCATTTGAAAACTGTCTCAAAAATTGTTCGATTTTTTGTTTTTCATATAATGAATGTACGTTATAATACGTGACCATACTTAATACAGAGATTGCAAATAGAACGAGTAGCATTTCTAAAAGAGTAAAACCCTTTTGTTTCACAGTTTCCCACTTGTTACTGTGCCATCATTTGAAATATGAATAGATTCACCATTCGGACACTTATCAGCTGTAATATATTTTTCATCACTTAGCTCTTTTAGCGTAGGAATTTTATTATGTTGTAATTGGTATACTTGTATTTGGGCTTCTATAGATTTCACATAAGCTTTACATCCTTTTCCTTCGACAGATGAACGCTGCGTAACTACATTTGGAATAATTAATAGTAATAATACAGTTATGACCACCATAACTAATAACATTTCTAAAAGAGTAAACCCTTCCTCATTCTGCATGTAAATACCTCCTAAATAGAATTCATCATTTGAAACATTGGCATAATCATCGCTAAATACATAAGAACGACTATTCCTCCAATACACATAAATAAGATCGGTTGAATGATCACTAACATACGTTTAATTTTTTGCTCCATCTTTTCCATAATAAGATTGCTATAGTCACCTAATTCAATCGCTAAATTACCGTTTGCTTGTCCATGCGTAATAATATAAGAAAGTTCTTTCTCATAATATCCACTTTTAGCAATAATAGATTGTAACGATTCTCCTGCAATTAATTGGTGCTCAATTCGGCCCGCTTCATACTGAAAGAACGGATGATATTTTTGCTCCATCATTATTGTTAGAGCCTCAAGTACTGATAATCCGCCATGTAATAAACTGCTCAATTGAGTGGCGAAATAATGTGAATGCTTCAAAATAAGAAATGTTTTTACGAGGGGGATACGAAGCATAATTTTTACCTGCTTCATATGCGGGAGTTTCCGAAAGTAAAGCATATATAAACTACATCCAATCAAAACGATAAAAAGAGTGCTAAATATAAGGTAAGGTAGTAGCTTAATTGTACTTAATATTTGTTTTGTAAATAACGGTGCTGTAGAACCAAACGAACTATATACCATATCAACCTGTGGTAATAAAATGCGGTTAAAAATCAAAATCATGATTATTAAAAAAAACGCCAAAAACATAGGATACTGCATTATTTTTAACATATCTTTCCTATACTTAACCTTTTTATATAGAAGTGCGCCCCCTTGTTGCAATGCAAAAGAAAGATCACCATGTTGCTCGGCATAAAATAAATAGCTTAACATCTCCTGATGAAACTTTAATTGATGAAAAGAATCGTGTAGACTTTTTCCATCTTTTAATCCATCAATCATGTGCTGCAATTGTACTTTCTTTTCTAAAGGTAATTGAAACCGTAAAAATTCTAATGCCTGCAAAAGGGAGTATCCTTTTTCTAATAGTTTCCCTAATTGTTTCAATAATACTACTTGATCACTTAAACTCCATATTTTCTTAAACATAAACATCCTCTTCTAAAAATCCTAAAGCGTATCCTTTTCGTATCGAAGATTCTAATGTTTCATGCGTGTATGTGACACATTCCCCGTTTGCTTCTTTAATCGCTTGTTTTAACTCATATCCATATAACAACTCATAAATACTCGCTTGTCTTACTTGCCTCATTGATTTACATAAAGTTGAGCACTTTCTTTTGCAAAACGGACACTTTAATTCGACAAGTCGCTGTGCAGCTATAGCCAATAAGGACTGTTCAATCTCTTGCCTCGTTACGCCAAAATCCATGAACCTGAGTATCGCCCCTTTCGCATCATTCGTATGCAGTGTCGTCATTACTAAATGTCCAGTCAAACTTGCTCTTATTGCGATTTTCGCTGTTTCTTCATCACGGATTTCACCAACTAAAATAATATCTGGATCATGACGTAAAATAGCCTTTAGTCCCGCCTCATATGTGATACCTGCTTTTTCATTTATTTGAATTTGTAATAAATCGTCATTTCTTTTTTCAACTGGATCTTCCAGTGTAACGATGCGGCGCGTTTTCTTTTTTCTAATTACCTCTAATAATGCATACATTGTTGTTGTCTTCCCAGAACCAGTCGGTCCAGTAAATACAAGTAACCCATGTGAATAACTTAAAAAAGAGAGTAATTTTTTTGCTGTACTTGGAAATAACGAAAGATGAGATAACGGCTGAATAGATGCTTGTAAATGGAGACGAATAACGAGACTTTCTTGGTATACGGTTGGAAGCGTGGAAAGGCGTAAGTACACTTCTTGTCCATCCATTTGTAAATACAGTGAACCATTTTGTGGCTTCCGCCTCTCTCCTATATCCATGGATGCTAAAAATTTAAAGTGTGAAACAAGTTTTTCTCCAAATTCCTTTTCAATACAATGTTTCATCATTAAATCTTTTCCTATACGTAGTTGAATTGCCACGTCCTTCTGCCTCGGCACGATATGTAAGTCCGACGCTTGTACCCTACACGCCTCTTTCAAAATCGTATTCGCAAAACTTTCAATTCCATTCATCATTTTTCCCTCCCCACTATGTATATAGCATGAAAAAATTCATAAGAAAAATCGGCATTTTTGTGTTTTCACTAGGTAAAAAAGGAAAAATATGTTTGTGAAATTGTGAACAATTTCTGAATTATTGTCTGAAATTACCTATACTCATGTTTATCTGTATTATAATGTTATTATCTTGGATAAAGTGATAAAGGTGGAGATCCTCATGGAACAAGCTTTAAAAATTACAGGTGTATTATCTGACCCAACTCGTTATTACATTTATAAATATATTTCTCAAAAACATAGTTACGTAACTGTACAAGAAATTGCAGATGAGTTTGACATTCATCCAAACGTAGCCCGTTTACATTTATCTAAATTAGAAGATGTTCATATGCTTAAATCGGAAACAAAGAAAACAGGAAAAGGCGGAAGACCAAGCAGATTATATGTATTATCTGATGATGTTATCCAATTACAATTCCCCTTCCGTGACTATCAATTGTTAGCAAGAATAGCATTCAATTCTTTACTTAGCCTTGGTGCTGCTGGTGAAAAAGCGCTATACGAAACAGGAAAACAATTCGGGGCCGAATTAATGCAACAACATATGCAGCGCTTAAATGTGAGTGAAGATGCTTTAACAGTGGAACAAAAAGTTCAAATTGCAAAAGAAGCTTTCTCAACAGCTGGCTTATCACCGGCATTTGAATTAAGTGCAGATGGAACGAAAATTTTCTATGATGTACACAATTGTCCATTTAAAGAAGTTGCTGTTCATCATCCAACTGAAATTTGTAATATGCACGGAGATATGATGAAAGGGATTTTTGAAATCCTATTCCCTAACACGGAATTAACACGAAATGATAGTTTACTGGATGGATGTAAATCTTGTAATTATAAACTAACAATTTAATTTTCCGTATAAAAAGAAGCCAATTATAATTGGCTTCTTTTTATATGAACGAATATTTACAATAGTAAGAAAAATAAACTATAATGAAGTGAGGTTTACTTTTTTTAGAAAAGGAGGGAGATGGCATGGAGCGCATGTTTCGCGTTCTCGGCTTTTGGACTGGAATTTTCTCGGTTATGTTTTACGTAGGGGATATGCACTCGACCGCACTACTATTTTTAGGACAAACAGGATTCTTCGTACTTTTAAGCTATTTAAAATTAACAGAGCGTATGTATATATACGTATTCGGGGCATATTTAACTGTTTTCTTCATAGGATTTACATACTACACGACGTTCTTACTTGTCCCTGGGGCTGGACATTAAAAGATGGCATTTTGCCATCTTTTTTTTAATTCCGTAATTTCCTAGTTGACTTATAGGTTTTATTACCTTATATTCTATATAACAGATTGGAATTAGGGGGAATCAACATGAATACACTGCTTGTCGGAATTAACGTTGCAGTCATGCTCATTTTAGTTGGCGTATTATACTATATGCAACGTAAGCATGTATCTTTTAATAAACGTGTATTTACTGCTTTAGGAGTCGGAATTATCTTCGGTCTTATATTACAATTTATTTATGAGCCTACTTCTAAAGTCATCATTGAATCAAATACTTGGTTTGGCTTAATCGGTAGCGGTTATGTGAAATTGCTTCAAATGATCGTTATGCCACTTATTTTAGTATCTATTATTTCAGCATTTACAAAATTACAATTAACGAAAAATCTTGGTAAAATTAGTGGTCTTATTATCGGAATTTTAATTCTTACTACAGGAATCGCTGCAGCTGTCGGTATCGCTGCAAGTGCAGGATTTGATGTATCAGCAACAGGCCTACAACAAGGTGATGCAGAATCTGCTCGTCTGAAGTTAGTTGAAGAAAGATTTACTTCTATTGAGAAAACAACAATTCCAGATAAATTATTAGAGCTGTTACCTACAAATCCGTTTCTTGATTTAACAGGTGCTCGTCCAACATCAACAATTTCTGTTGTAATATTTGCAGCATTTATCGGTATAGCCTTTATAGGTGTAAAACGAAAATATCCAGAACAAGCAGAGCTATTTAAGAAGATGCTTGATGCTGTATATGCAATCGTAATGCGTATGGTAACATTAATTTTACGCCTTACTCCATACGGCGTATTAGCTCTTATGGCAAAAACAGTTGCTGGTAGCGATATAAATGCTATTTTAAAACTTGGTAACTTCGTGTTAGCGTCTTACGTAGCACTTATCGTAATGTTCGTTATCCACTTATTATTAATTGCTCTATCTGGTTTAAATCCAATTCAATATTTGAAAAAGGTGTTCCCTGTATTAACATTTGCATTCACATCTCGCTCTAGTGCTGGCGCAATGCCATTAAATATTGAAGCTCAAAAAGAAAAACTTGGTATTTCTGAAGGAATTGCAAACTTCGCAGCATCATTTGGAGTATCTATCGGACAAAACGGTTGCGCAGGTATTTATCCAGCAATGCTTGCAATGATGGTCGCTCCAACTGTAGGAATTGATCCATTACAACCACAATTTATTTTAACTTTAATCGCTGTCGTTGCGATTAGCTCATTCGGTGTTGCCGGAGTTGGTGGTGGTGCAACATTCGCAGCATTAATCGTACTATCTACAATGAACTTACCAATCGGTATTGTCGCTCTTGTTATCTCGGTTGAACCATTAATCGATATGGGCCGTACAGCTCTTAACGTAAGTGGTTCTATGACAGCAGGTCTTATTTCAAGTAAATGGCTTGGTGAATTAGATCAAGATACGTACAATCAAGATGATACAAAAACTGGTGAAATTGCTTCATAATCAAAAAAGGACGCTAACAAAAATGTTAGCGTCTTTTTTTAGTTCTTTCCATCTTCCTCTTTATCTCCCTACACATAGAAAAAGAGAATATATTTCATTATCTCACAGCCCGTCCTTTTCACAAATAACCATTTTGTTCGCACCATTTATGAAATTGTCCTACGTCTACTCCAACTAACACGATATCCTTGAGCTCTACATCAATGCTTTGTTCTCCAATTACAATAGCAAACTGCGATTCTAATTTTGTCTCGTTTTTCTTTACAATTCCAATTCGGTTCCGATGCGCTCCATCTTTTATATATGCTTTTTGTCCTACAATATCAAAGTTCAAGATTTTCACCTCTTTTACTGCGCTCAAATTGGAAATACGATCTCCACCTCGGAAAATTTCCTTTCATTGCACTATTTCTCTATATATATGACGAAACAATAAAAGAGTCCTTCCTTCTTTACAATTATTTTTTCTTTGTTTCATTTTTGTGATTGAAACGTAAAGTTTATAATAAAATACACTTGGAAGCGCTTTCTATGTAATTTTTTATGTTATAATATATAAGTAGAACTTCGTAAAGAGGGTTAAAAAATGAATACAAAAATGATAAAAAAAGTAATTGAAGCATTAAAAGTATATGGGTTTCAGGATGTATCATTCTGTGACAAAACGAAGCAATTTTTA
Source organism: Bacillus basilensis (assembly GCF_921008455.1). Classification (NCBI taxonomy): domain Bacteria; kingdom Bacillati; phylum Bacillota; class Bacilli; order Caryophanales; family Bacillaceae; genus Bacillus; species Bacillus basilensis. The sequence continues at coordinate 4,315,768 of NZ_CAKLBZ010000001.1, forward strand.
TTTCATAACGAAACGGATATTATGAGCGGCTATGCAGAAATAACATATAGTAGTCAATTCGAAAAATTCAACGTACAAATTCATCCAATTGAAACACATCACCAAGGAGAGTTACAAGAGGTTGAAAGACATATACAAGCCTGTATAAGAAAAGTGGAATATTTAAACGCACTTCTTAGCGGACAAACAAAACTAGATGACAAAATTATTATAATGTAAAAAAAGAACGTGATATCCTCACGTTCTTTTTTTACATTATAAGTTCATCTTTTCCTTCAGTTGTAATCCTGTAATGGATTGTAATACATCCATTGCTTCTCCAAATGTCATATCAAAAATTGTCTTATCTTCTATGTATGGAAATTGTCTAAAACGCTTTTCTAACATTTTCACGGCGTCCGACGTAAAGTGTGCACTATCAATGCCAAATTCTGTTTCAAGAAGAACGATCCAATCTAACACATGAAAACCTAATCCATTTACGAATGAAATAAGTTTTTCTTCTGGCTGTGAAGATAAGAATACGTATCGCTCCATCTCACTAAACAGTTCTTCGCCTAAAACTTCTGCTAACTCATCATCATGTTCACGTTCAATAATCTCTTCATACCCGTAATCATCAACAAGCTCCTCAACTTCTTCACTATCCTCACAAAGCAATTGACTAAGAAGTGCATCTTTCTTAAATTCACTACCTTGTACAACTTCTAAAAAGCTCGTTTCCCATCCATTTTCTAATTTCATATAATGTAACTCCTTTATATACTTTTTCTTATCATCACTGTACCCAAAAGATCGCTTTTATAACCTTTTAGATAATTACTATTATTTCACATGATTCATAACGTGAGATGCAAATTCAGCTGCATCGCCTTCAAAAATATTTATTTCTGGCAAATGATAGAACGTTGTTTGAAGCGGGTTTCCTTCATGATATACATATATCTTTTTCTCTAGCGCAATCGCCATTCCAAACTCTGTATGACTCCCATTTCCGCCATCTAATATAAGTAAAAAGACATCCGCTTCTTTGATAGCATTCTTTTCTGCCTGGCCAATTTCTCTTAATTGTTCTTGATTTACTGCTCTTTCGTTTCTTGTCCAATCATATGTATGATGCCATCCTGCATGTTTCAGTTCATTTGCTATAGAACGTACAAGATGTTTATTTTTGAATCCTGAAGCGATATAAAAATCCATTTATATACACCCCTTCTTTATATACGGGAAACTCCTTTTTAGCGTTACTTGCTATATATAATAAAAAACGATTTCAAAAAAAATACCCATCTTTAAAACTTATTTGCGTTTAAATGATGGGATGCTTCATGATCTTCTTTTATTTTTTGCTTTTTATAACTTTCATCAGCTAACATTTCTAGTTCAGCTGTTATCTCTGATTTTTCAAGCTCTCTTTCTTGCGAAAATTTCCTTGAAATATAAACAATAACACTACCAACGTACAACACAAAGCATATAATAAGTGCAGTATTTTCATAGAGACTTAGCTCCAACACAGTCACTCCTAATCCATTCGTATTTTCACGCTTCATTAATTGGAATTTCCCTACTAACCATTTGTTATTGTAACATAAAAACACCGTTTCTTGGAATCTTTCAACCTACTAAAAGAGACATGATTTTTTCATCATGCCTCTGAAATATGGTGAATGATTGTTTTAGTCGCTTCTTTTCCATTATATTTTTTTAATGCGGTTTTATACGCCTCATTATTATGAGATAGCTCTTCAACATGCTTTATAAGAGAATTCACAGTCACATCTTCTTCATACAGTACAGAGGCATATCCTTGTCTTTCAAAAGACTCTGCATTTAATATTTGATCTCCACGGCTTGCAAATTTCGATAACGGAATTAGCAGCATTGGCTTTTGCAATGTTAAAAACTCAAAAATGGCATTGGACCCCGCACGCGAAATAACAAAATCTGTTATCGCTAATATGTCTGGCAGCTCTCCATGTACATATTCAAATTGTCTATATCCTTCTTTATTTTGTAAACTTTCATCAAGATTACCTTTTCCGCAAAGATGCACAATTTGATACTTTTTCAGAAGTTCTGGTAACGCTTCTCGAACCGTTTCATTAATTTTCTTTGCGCCCAAACTTCCTCCCATGATTGTAATAACTGGCTTTTTACGTGAAAAACCTAAAAATGCTAAACCTTTTTCACGATTTCCCTTTAATACTTCTTCACGTACAGGTGATCCTGTATAGATTACTTTTTCTTTCGGTAAATGTTTCGCAGCTTCTTCAAATGTAACAAATATTTTCGAAGCAAAACGGAGCGCAATTTTATTTGCTAGTCCTGGCGTCATATCAGATTCATGTAATAAGACTGGTACTCTATTTAGCCATCCTCCAATTACGACTGGTACAGATACGAAACCACCTTTTGAAAAAATCACATCTGGTTTGAGTTTTCGAATCCTTACATACGCGTCCATAACACCCTTCATTACAAGAAAAGGATCTTTTATATTTTTTAAATCAAAATAACGGCGTAGCTTTCCACTCGCAATACTATAGTACGGAATGCCTTCCTTTTCTATAATCGTTTTCTCAATTCCTTGATGAGAACCAATATAAGAAATATCCCAGTTGTCTTCCTTTAAATATGGAATAATGGCTAAATTAGGTGTTACATGCCCTGCCGAACCGCCACCTGTAAAGACTATTTTTTTCATACGTCTCCCCCTTCTAGACTATAATACACTAAAATATCTTGCATCGGGGTGAGAAAATACCATAGCCGTTACAGACGCTTCTGGCTCCATCATAAATCCTTCCGTTAATGAAATACCTATTTCCTCTGGATGAATTAAGCGAAATAGCTTTTCTTGATCTGCAAGTTCTGGACATGCTGGATAACCGAAGGACACGCGTATCCCTCTATATTTCGTACGGAAGCGTTCTTCCATCGTCAATTCTGGAGAATCTGGAATACCCCAGCGATCGCGAATGAGCATATGTGTTTTTTCAGCAAGTCCTTCTGCTAGTTCAAGCGCTAACGATTGAATGGCATGACTGCGTAAATAATCACCTTTCGCCTTCCACTCTTCAGCAATGTCCCGAACGCCTTCCCCAACAGTAACGGATAGGAAAGCAACATAGTCCATTTCATCTCCAATTGGTCTTAAATAGTCACCTAAAGTACGATATGGTTCTTTTCCTTGTCTCGGGAATGTGAAACGCTCTATGACACGTGTATGATCTTCTGGATCATATATTACAATATTTTGTCCGTCGCTTTGCGCTGGGAAAAATTGATACACTGCTTTTGGTTTTAACCAAGATTGTCCTTCCTGCAATAATTCGTCTATTAAATCATTTAATTCGTGCGCTCTTTTATCTCCCTCTCGCAAAAGCTTCTTCACACTTCCTTTTAATCCAAGGTGATGTCCAAGTAGCATTTGTCTATTCAGAAATGGTGCGAGATGTGAAACAGGAACATCTCGTAATACAATTCGTTTTGTTGAATCAGGCACCATAACCTCTGATTTTGGTAATGGCTCAATTACTGCTGGAATTTCTACTTTCTTCTCTTCTTTTGTTACAATATGAAGATGACGTTCCTTTTTATCCTGCTTCATCTTCTCACGCTCTTCTTCTTTTTGAAGCTTATTAATAATATCAAGCCCCGTCATCGCATCACTTGCATAACATACGAGCCCTTTATAGGATGGCGAAATACGATTATCTGTAAACTTTCTCGTTAACGCTGCCCCGCCTACAACAATCGGAATATCAATATCCGCCGCTTTTAAATCTTCTGCAGTCGTTACCATTTGTTGAGCCGATTTTACTAACAAACCAGAAAGACCTATAATATCAGGCTTCTTTTCTTGTACTTCTTGAACAATTCGATCCGAACGTACATTGATTCCTAAATTAATAATCTCATATCCGTTATTCGCTAAAATAATTTCAACGAGATTTTTCCCAATATCATGCACATCACCTTTAACAGTCGCTAATAATACTTTCCCTTTTTTTGCACTATCGCTAGATTCCATATGTGGCTCTAAATAGCTTACAGCAGCTTTCATACTTTCAGCACTTTGCAATACTTCAGCAACGATAAGCTCATTATTATTAAATAATCGTCCCACCTCATCCATTCCTGTCATAAGTGGGCCATTAATAATATCCAAAGGTTTTCTTCCTTCTGTAAGTGCGAGGCTTAAATCTTCGTGTAACCCTTGTTTCGTACCTTCTACAATATAATTTGCTAGTCGCTCATCAAGAGTTAATGTTTCTTGGATAACGACATCTTTCTTTTTTGCCGCGCGATAAAAATTTGTAAATTTTTCTAACGTCTCTTGCGTTGTTTCAAAAAGTAATGCATCTGCAAGACGTTTTTCTTCCTCAGGAATTGACGCATAGCGTTCTAATTTTTCCGTATTCACAATCGCGTAATCTAATCCTGCTTTCGTTGCATGATATAAAAAGACGGAATTTAATACTTCGCGTCCAGCTGGTGGTAAACCAAATGATATGTTACTTACACCTAAAATCGTTAAACACTCTGGTAATGCTTCTTTAATAAGGCGAATCCCTTCTATCGTTGCTGCCGCTGAGCCAATATATTCTTCATCACCTGTACCTACTGGAAATACAAGTGCATCAAAAATAATATCTGACGGACGTATACCATATTTCTTCGTCAATAACTCATAACTTCTTTTCGCAATTTCAAGTTTTCGTTCCGCACTTACTGCCATACCATCTTCATCAATTGTTCCTACAACAATAGCTGCACCATATTTCTGAAGAAGCGGTGTCACTTTTTTAAATCGTTCTTCTCCATCTTCTAAATTAATTGAATTAATAACAGCTTTTCCTTGAATATAAGTAAGAGCTCGCTCCATCACATTTTCATCTGTTGAGTCAATCATAATCGGTACTTTTAACACTTTCGTAACTTCTGCCAAGAAGTTTTCCATATCTTCTATTTCATCCCGGTCCGGGTCTGCCATACAAATATCAATAATATGAGCATTTTTCTTCACTTGTGCTCTTGCGACTTCAGCAGCTTCTTCAAATTTACCTTCTGCTACTAATCTTTTAAATTTACGTGACCCAATAACATTCGTTCTTTCACCTACAAATAACGGTCTCATAGAATCATCATATTGCAGTGCCTCTAATCCACTAACCCCATGCCCTTCTCGTTCATGATGTTCACGCGGCTTAAGCGAATCTAACGCAGATTTCATTGCTTTTATATGTTCTGGTGTTGTGCCACAACAACCACCGATAATATTAACCCATCCTTCTTCAGCAAATCGCTTCACTTTTTCAGCGAGAGAAGATGGAGATTCATGATAATGTCCATCTTCATCAGGAAGACCTGCATTTGGATAACAAGAAATGTAACACTCCGACAAATCAGATAGTGAACGAATATGATCTCTCATAAACTCCGGACCAGTCGCACAGTTTAATCCAACAGATAATGGCTTCATATGTTCTACCGATAAGTAAAAAGCCTCAATTGTTTGCCCAGCCAGAGTCGTTCCCATTGGTTCAATTGTTCCTGAAATCATGATAGGTACAATTTTATTTAGTTCGTCAAAAGCTGCTTGAATTCCAATATAAGCAGCCTTCACGTTACGCATATCTTGACTCGTCTCAACGAGTAATACATCAACTTCTCCCTTCAGTAATCCTCTTGCCTGCCTTGTATAAGCTTCAATTAATCCTTCAAACGTCACACCACCAGTAACACTAATCGCTTTCGTTGTCGGTCCCATTGCTCCCGCAACATATACTTCCTTCCCGCTTTCTATAACAGCTTGCTTTGCTAAACTCGCTGCCTTCTCATTTAATTCCTCGTCTAAATGAGACAACGCATAATCACTTAATACAATATTTGTCGCCCCAAATGTATTTGTTTCAATAATATCCGCTCCGGCTTCAATATAAGCTTTATGAATCTTTAAAATAACATCTGGTCTTGTTTCTACTAAATATTCATTACAGCCTTCGTACTCTTCACCTCCGAAATCTTCCGCTGTTAAGTCCTCTTGCTGAATCATTGTTCCCATTGCACCATCTAATATTAAAATGTTATTTTGTAATTTCTCTTCTATACATTTCATCAATTAATACCTTCTTTCACTTCTTGCTTTTCTCTCACATATTTAACAAGGTGTTCTGTAATTTCATATTTGAGAAATGGTGTAATAAGATAAATGCCGTTAAAATATTTCATCGCCGCATCGATCAATTCTTGTGAAATATGAATACCTTCCTCAATTGCTGCCTCTTTCGTTTCATGCCCATCCATTCTCTCTCTTATTTCTTCAGGAAGTGTAATACCCGGCACCTCAAAATGAAGAAAATCTGCATTCCGTTTACTTATTAATGGCATAATCCCAATAAAAATAGGTTGTTCCAAATGCTTTGTTGCTTCATACACTTCTTCAATTAACGCGATATCATAAATCGGCTGAGTTAAGAAGTATTCCGCTCCAGCATCTATTTTCCGTTCCATTCGCTTAACCGCTGCTTTTAAATGTCTTACATGCGGATTAAACGCACCTCCCACTGAAAACCTTGTTGCTGGGCCTATTGATTTCCCTAAAATAGAGCGCCCATCATTCATTTCTTTAATCATTTTAATGAGCTCAATAGAGGACAAATCATATACAGAAGTGGCACCTGGAAAATCACCGACGCGTGCTGGATCACCTGTTAAAGCTAACACTTCTTCCATACCTAATGCTGATAAGCCTAGTAAATGAGATTGTAGCCCGATGACGTTATGGTCTCTACACGTTAAATGCGTCAATACGGGAATATCATGCTTCGTTAATAATGCTCCCATTGCCATATTCGAAACGCGAGGCGATGCTAATGAATTATCTGCTAGAGTAATAGCGTCCGCCCCAGCTCTTTTCAATGCTCTCGCCCCTTCAAAAAACCGCTGTGTATCTAACGTTTTCGGTGGATCTAATTCCACTACTACTGTCGTTTGTTTTTTTGCTTTCTCCGCTAAAGTGACATGAGCTTTCGAACGTTTCTCGTGTGTATGAACTACTTTCGGTCTTTGAATCGTATCCTTTTCTATTACAGGCGTAACATTTAGAGTAGCCCGTTTCATACTTTCAATATGTTCTGGAGTCGTACCACAACAACCGCCCAATAACCGAATACCTTGCTCAATAAATTTCGGTGTCATCGCTTCGAAATAAGCCGGACTTCCCTCATATACGTAACGTCCCTCCACATAATTTGGAAGACCTGCATTTGGATATGCTGACAAGTAACCATTTTGCGGAATCGATATCATTTTAAAAGCTTCCGTCATATGAAGTGGCCCTAGTTGGCAGTTCAATCCAACGACATTTGCACCGTAATCTAAAAGCTGTTTTAAGATTTCATTTACATCATTTCCATTTTGAGTCGTACCTGCCTCATGTAACGCTAATTGAGCTACAATTGGGATATTCGTTTGTTTTCGTAGCACCTGAACAGCATGAAGTAATTCAAACTCATCATAAAAAGTCTCTAATAGTAGTCCATCAACCTGTTCTTCTAGTAAAGCACTTGCCTGCTCAAGTAGCATAAATTCTCTTTCCATATCAGTAGTTGTAACGGCTCCAATATGTTTCATACCGCCAATTGTTCCTAAAATTGCATTTCTATCTGTCACAGATGCTTTCGCCAGTTTTACTGCCGCTCTATTAATTTCAGTAACTTGATTTTCTAAACCATACATACGTAATTTCGCTTCATTTGCTCCGTACGTATTTGTTTGAATCACATCTGCCCCAGCAGCTACATATTGCTTATGAATCGATATAATTAAATCTGGATCGGATATATTTAATTCTTCAAAACTACTTTGCAAACCATGTGAATGTAATAACGTCCCAACCGCACCATCACCTATTACAATTCCTTTTGATAATAAATCTAGTAATTTCACAAATCTCCCTCATTTCTATCAATATAAAAACCCCCTCTTCACTTTGAAGAGGGGGACATAATTGTTCCTCCTCTTATTATGCAAAACATTCGTTTTGCAGGTATTAGCACCGTTTCAAACATTTCGTTTGAAGGTTGCCGGGTTTCACAGGGCCTTTCCCTCCACCGCTCTTAATAAGAGTTTGTCTTTATTATTTTATTTATGTAGCTAAAAGGAAATGCGTTCCCCTTTTAACAATGTTTGTTAATTTTTCAATAAATTTAGCACGCACAAATGCAAAAGTCAATGACAGTTGTGGAAAAATAAAAATTATTTAAAATAAAGTTGCAATTCAATTATCTTTTGTTGTAAAGTTAAAAACATAATAAAATTTCATACGAACATTCTTATCTAGAGAGGTAGAGGGACTGGCCCTATGACGCCTCAGCAACCATTAACATTTGTTAATAAGGTGCTAATTCCAGCAAATTGTGAAAGATTTGACAGATGAGAAGAAGACTCTATTCAAACCGAAAGCCTTCTTCTTAGAAGGCTTTTTTTATTTTACATTCACTTAATTGTTAATTTAAAAAGGAGGAATTTTCACATGTCAACAATTGAAACAAAACTAGCACAAATCGGAAATCGTAGCGAAACTACAACAGGAACGGTTAACCCACCTGTTTATTTCTCAACCGCTTATCGTCATGAAGGAATTGGTAAATCTACTGGTTTTGACTATTCACGAACTGGTAATCCAACTCGCGGCCTTTTAGAACAGGCAATTGCAGATTTAGAATACGGCGAACAAGGTTATGCCTGTAGTTCAGGGATGGCAGCTGTTCTCCTCGTCCTCTCCCTATTCCGCTCCGGAGACGAACTTATTGTATCTGAAGATTTATACGGGGGCACTTATCGATTATTTTCTGAGCACGAAAAAAAGTGGAACGTTCGATGTAGATACGTAAATACACAATCTATTAAACAAATTGAGCAAGCTATCACCACTGAAACGAAAGCTATTTTCATAGAAACTCCGACAAATCCATTAATGCAAGTTACTGATATTGCCGCTGTCGCAACTGTAGCGAAAAGACACGGACTACTTCTTATTGTAGATAACACATTCTACACGCCTTATATACAGCAGCCATTAACAGAAGGTGCCGACATTGTACTTCATAGTGCAACGAAATATTTAGGAGGACATAACGATGTACTAAGCGGACTTGTCGTTGCAAAAGGAAAGGAACTTTGTGAGGAAATCGCTCATTATCATAATGCCTCTGGTGCGGTCTTAAGCCCATTTGACTCATGGCTATTAATTCGTGGTATGAAAACGTTAGCTCTTCGCATGAGACAACATGAAGAAAATGCAAAAGCAGTTGTTGCTTATTTAAATGATGAGGACGGGGTGACAGATGTATTTTATCCTGGAAGAGGCGGCATGATTTCATTTCGTCTTAAAGATGAAACATGGATTAATCCATTCTTACAATCCTTATCCTTAATTACATTTGCTGAAAGTCTCGGTGGTGTTGAAAGTTTGATGACATATCCAGCAACACAAACACACGCTGATATTCCTGAAGAAATCAGAACAGCAAACGGTGTATGTAATCGTCTTCTTCGATTTTCCGTTGGCATTGAAAATAGTAACGATTTAATTCAAGACTTACAGCATGCCATTAAACTTGTAAAAGAAGGTGTAAGAATATGAGTTATTCTATAGATACACTTTTACTACACAACCAATATAAACATGACCCACAAACAGGATCTGTTAACGTTCCCATCTATAACACATCAACATTCCATCAGTTTGATGTAGATACGTTCGGGAAATATGACTATAGCAGGTCTGGTAATCCAACTCGTGAAGCTCTTGAAGACATCATTGCATTATTAGAGGGCGGAACAAAAGGATTCGCATTTGCATCAGGCATTGCAGCAATTTCTACTGCATTCCTCCTTCTTTCACAAGGTGATCACGTACTCATTTCAGAAGACGTATATGGAGGCACTCACCGAATGATAACTGAAGTACTCTCCCGTTACGGTGTCTCACATACATTTGTTGATATGACTAATTTAGAAGAAATAAAGCACAACATTAAACAAAATACAAAGCTCTTTTATGTAGAAACACCTTCTAACCCACTTTTAAAGGTGACAGATATTCGCGCTGTTTCTAAGCTTGCAAAATCTATTGGCGCTCTTACCTTTGTTGATAATACATTTTTGACACCACTATTCCAGAAACCGCTTGAACTTGGAGCAGATGTCGTTCTTCATAGTGCTACAAAATTCATTGCTGGTCATAGTGATGTTACTGCCGGATTAGCGGTCGTAAAAGATGCCGAACTTGCTCAAAAACTTGGATTTTTACAAAATGCATTCGGCGCTATTTTAGGACCTCAAGATTGTTCTCTCGTACTTCGCGGTCTAAAAACATTGCATGTACGCCTTGAGCATTCAGCTGCAAACGCCAATAAAATTGCACATTATTTACAAGAACACGCTAAAGTTCAAAACGTCTATTATCCTGGCTTACAAACACATCTTGGATTTGATATTCAACAATCTCAAGCTACATCAGCCGGAGCTGTCCTATCTTTCACTTTACAATCAGAAGATGCACTCCGCCAATTTTTATCAAAAGTAAAATTACCTGTCTTTGCAGTTAGTTTAGGGGCTGTCGAATCAATTCTTTCCTACCCAGCTAAAATGTCACATGCAGCATTGTCGCAAGAAGCTCGTGATGAAAGAGGGATTTCTAATTCATTACTTCGTTTATCTGTCGGCCTTGAAAATGTTGATGATTTAATATCCGATTTTGAAAATGCCCTTTCTTATGTAGAAGAGCCTGTAAATGCATAGAGAGAAAAGAAGATATGAAATTAAATTTTCATATCTTCTTTTTATGTTTTCGAGTATACTTTTTACTTTTCGTATAGTTCATAAAAAACGATAGGGCACCATCTATTTCCAAGTAATGAATTAATTGATATATTAAGAAATAAAAGGGGCAAAAATAATGGATACTTGTGCAGATGTTTTAATCGTTATCGATTTACAAAATGGAGTATGTTATAGCGAAGAACATTTATTCGATCTACAAAATTTACTTACAAAAGTAAATAAAAGAATTTCTTCATACAGAAAATCAAACAAACCAATCATTTTCGTTCAACATTGTGATGATGATTTAGTACCTGAAAGAGAACTTTGGGCTATTCATGCTGATCTAGATGTTCAAGAACAAGATTTTTTTGTGAGAAAAACACATGCAAATTCATTTTATAAAACTAACTTAAAAGAAATTTTAGACCAATTATCTGTACAGCATATTGAATTTTGTGGCGCCCAAACAGAGTACTGCATGGATGCTACAATTAAATTTGCTCATGGACTTGGATACGAAAACTTCATGGTACAGAAAGCCACCTCTACGCTAAATAATCCATTTATGTCCGCAAAAGAGACAATTGATTTTTATGAAAATATATGGAACCACAGATTTTTAAAATTGATGAAAGAAGAAATCTAGAATACATAACTAATGTCTTGGTAATTCTAAGATTTATCAGCTATACTCAAACATTTTATTATCACCATAAAGAAGCTGATTACATTCAGCTTCTTTTCTTTTTAACCTGTTTTATATTCTAGATATTACATTATAATTCCTTTATCTTATTATTTTAAAAATTTTGTATATTCATTTGAAAGAATAAGAAAATCATGGTAAGATTGTGTTACAAATATATCTATATCTTTCAATTTTTAAAACGCATCGAAATTTTCACCCAAAAATGTCATTTTACAAAACCGTGCTAAATCATCTACTTTATTTACATCAGGGTCTCTTTTCTTACAATTTCTTTACTTTAGGACTTTTTTTCTGCAACAACTGTTTTCTTTTCTTTAATTTTTTGGTATGTATAGTATGGTATAACAGCTCACACGGAGGTGGAAAAGAACATGTTAGAAACCTTTCAAAAAGAAATAGAACTATATGAAAGCAATGCAGAATTATTGAAAGTGCTTGCTCATCCTGTTCGCTTATGTATTGTAAAAGGATTAATTGAACGTGGTCCAAGCAACGTTTCTACAATGTACACTGGCTTAAACATGCCACAATCTACAATTTCACAGCATTTAGCAAAGTTAAAGAGTGCTAAAATCGTTTCAAGTGAAAGAAAAGGGTTGGAAATTTATTACAAAGTGGAAAACGAGACAATTATTCAACTCGTTCGCGTATTATTAGGTTAGGGACTAATAAACAGAGAAAAAGGACGTATTTTATATTTTTCATCTCATATCTTTAATATAAATATATATCATGAGAGGAAATATATGATACTACATAAGTCGTATTAAAAAACAAGACACAGAAATATGCTGTGTCTTGTTTTTTATATTTTTAAATACCGATCCAAGTGTAACTGTTGCATATGTTTCGTATGTATAACAACATCAAATGCACTCCCTAATCCTCCGCTCAAAATCATAGAACGAACTGCTCGATTTTGTTTTTGAATTTCAGAAAAAGGATTCTTATCTTGGTGATTTGTAAGCTGGTCTAATATTCCTGCTGCTAACAAAAACTCAGATTGCTTCTTATGCCATACTGTATTCATACCTTGCAGGCTAAATATCTCTTTCAGCTCATCCCAATGAATATGAGTAGTAAGATCCATTTCACCTGGATGTGCTAAAGGATTACGGATTAACTTATGCTCATAATACCCTCGTAAACTTCCTTCTTGATGTGCAGGATGCATCCATTCTTCTTTTGTATATCCATAATCAACTGTAATACATACACCTCGTTGAAACCATTTCGCAATTTCTTTTATATACTCTTCCATCACAATCGGCACTTCAAAACGCTGACCTTCTGCAAGATGAATATTATATTTCAATAAGTATCGACCAATTCTTTTATGTAACGGTCTATATACTTCTGCAAGTTTCCCTTCCTCTGTATACGTAACACGTACTTCATTCAATATTCCATTTCTCTTCTCAATTACTTCAACAGGGAATGCATCAAATAACTCATTCGAAAAAAGAATCCCTTCGAACGATTCTCCCATTTCACTATGCGACGTATAATATGACACGTTAGAAAACGAACAAAGATTTTTCTGCTGTAGTTTTCTATGAAAAGGACTCATTTCAATCATTGAATAGTTTAAATCAATAAAGGTTTCCGGAGATAATTGCTTCCATTCTTGTAAAACATCATAGGCAAACCTTCCTGTTCCCCCACCAATCTCACAAATATTCGGATTAACTTCACCATTTTCAACAAGACGAATTAAAAACTTAGCAAAGGTCTTTGCAAAAACAGAGGATACGTTGCTACTTGTGAAAAAATCCCCTTGTCTTCCAATTTTTTCACGCTCTTTCATATAATAGCCATGTTCCTCTGCGTATAACGCAAGGTTCATATATGTACTATATGAAATCGAATAATCCTTTTCTTTTTCCATCCATTTTCTAAAAATGAGCTCCATTCCCATAATGACCCCTTACTGTAAAAATGGATTATTTTCTTTTTCAAAACCAATGCTTGTTTCTGGACCATGTCCACATAACACCGCTGTTTCATCTGGTAACACAAATAATTTTTCTTCAATACTTCCAATCAATTCAGCAAAACTCCCACCAGGTAAATCTGTTCTTCCGATGCTCATTTGGAACAATACATCTCCAGAAAATACAGCATTCGCCTCTTTACAATAATAAGAAATACTGCCTGGAGAATGTCCTGGCGTCTCAAAAATTTCAAAATTAAATGAACCAATTGCTAATACACCTTCTGTATCAATAATATGATCTGCTGGTTTTGCTGTAATGCTGCGATTCATCATAAAAATTTGAGAGCCATTTACAGTTGCATCGCTTAACCAATCTGCTTCTTCTTTATGTACGTACACAGGAATATGAAAAGCGTCTCTCACCGCATCAACAGCACCAATATGATCAAAGTGAGCATGTGTTAATAAAACAGCCAGTGGCTTTAATTGTTCTTCTTGTAAATATGTAACGAGCTTCTCTCCTTCATGACCAGGATCAAAGATAATACACTCATTTTGATCATTCGTTAAAATATAAGCATTCGTTTGTAATGGGCCTAACGGCATTTGTATCCATTTCATATGAAAATCTCCTCCAATTATTAAACTTACTTTCAATGATACAACATTTTTTTCTCTTAGGAAAAGAAAGGATGCTATCTCGACAATCATTTTTAAAACATGTACAATATAAAAGAGTAAATATTCCAAAAACTCATATTAAGGAATGGGTAGACAGAGGAGGATATTGTATGGGCCTTGTTATTATTTTTACGCTTGTCACTCTGTTAGCTGTATTTGCTACGCTTAGAACACTTCGCGAAAAGAATTTTCTCGCGGGCGGCTTTGCAATTGCAACTGTACTCGTTTTCGGATGGTTTACAATCATGACTGTTCTATATAACGGGTACCCACCAGCAGCTTAATTCATTTACATGTTATTCTTCATCAAGATTTCGCACAAAAAGAGGAGGGGTTTCCCCTTCCTCTTTTCATAGTTCACAACTTATATCATCTTCGCTTCGTATTTGTGCTTTTTTACAAGCCACGCTCCTCCGATAACACCTGCATCATTACCAAGTGTTGCAATAGCTAGCTTCGTGCTCTTTACAGCACGTGAGAAAGCATATTGCTCGAAATAACGTTGAATTGGTTCTAATAGTGCATCTCCAGCTTTAGAAACGCCTCCACCAATAACAATTTTCTCTGGGTTCAACGTGCTAGAAAGGTTCGCTACAGCTAAGCCTAAATAAGAAGCTACTTTTTCTACTACTTCACCAGCTAGTTCATCACCTTGTCCATGTGCTTCAAATACGTCTTTTGATGTAATACGCCCTTCTTCTGCTAACATAGAACGAAGAATACTCTCTTTATCAGTCTCTTGTATTTTTTGCATAGCAACACGTACAATACCCGTTGCAGATGCTACAGTTTCTAAGCAACCAGACTTCCCGCAATTACATGGGAAAGCATTCTCTGTAACTACTGTAATGTGTCCAATCTCACCAGCAGCACCACTTACACCGTGTACAATCTCACCATTAGCAATTACACCGCCGCCAACACCAGTACCAAGTGTCATACAAATTAAATCTTTTGCTCCTTCACCAGCACCTTTCCACATTTCACCAAGCGCTGCTAAGTTTGCATCATTATCAATAACAACAGGTAATCCTGTTTCTACTTCTAATAAATCTTTTAACGGATAGTTTTTCCATCCTAAATTAACCGCTTCATAAATCATTCCAGACGCCACGTGTACAGGACCAGGAGCTCCCATACCAATACCGATTAACTTACTTTTTAATTCACCTAACTCTTCTAACTTTTTATCAATAGCTTTCGCTACATCAAGCGTAATATGTTTTCCTTGCTCATTTGTATTCGTAGGGATTTCCCACTTATGTAAAATTTCACCGTACACATTAATAAATGCTAATTTAATCGTTGTACCACCAAGGTCAACACCAACTAACCATTTCTCTTCCATGTTGCTTACCTACCTTTATCTAATTCTTATTTAGCTCTTTTTGAATTTCTTGCTTCAATAAAAATAAAGCTGTTTGATAGTCTTGTGGATCGATTAGCTGTGATTGATTTAATTCACGCAATTCATCTTGCATTAATTGTAAATCTGCAATTCGATCACCCGTATAAATAATCGTACCAAATTTCTTTAGCAATTGCTGAATATCATAAATAGATATCATTTCATCACCCTCTATGCTCACTTACTATAAAAAATTATAATAAGAAAACGTTCACATATTTTATTATAATCAAGAAGAAAAAGTCTCGTCAATTTTTATTTGTCTATACAAGCCCATTTATAACCATTGTTCCTTTTTCTGTAATAATTTTTTCGACATTTTTATCAAATGGCTCTACTGGAATATGTTTTACCATTTGAAAATCATAAGCTAATGATAGCGTTTTCCCTTTATAATGTACGAGATAACGATCATAATAGCCACCGCCATATCCAATTCGCTCTCCTCGCTCTGTATAGGCTACGCCTGGTACGATTTGAAGATCAATTTCATCCGCATTCACTTCTTCCGTAAGCGCCGGAATCGGCTCACGTAAATTCATATACACTGTTTCTAATTGATCAAAATTACTAATTTGTCGGAAGGACATCGTTCGCGTTCCTTTGTTACACTTTGGAACAACAACTTTCTTTCCTTCTTCCCAAGCTTTTTCGATGATAGGATATGTATTCACTTCATTTTCCATTGAAAGAGTAATTCCAATTATTTTAGCCTCAGCCCACTCTTTTTGCGCATACAACGAAAATGCAATTTGCTCTGATAAAGTTGCATACTGTTCTTCTGATAAAGAATTCATGTGTTCTATTATTTGTTTACGCAAACGTATTTTCTCTTCTTTCACACATCTTCCCCCTTACAGTGACACTTTAACTCTATGATGATAGTGTATCACTTTTAACAAAGGAATCGAATAAAAAAAGAAACAGTAGGAAAATATTCCTACTGCTTACTTTGTTTCACGGTGTAACGTAGACTTCTTGTCACGCTTGCAATACTTTTTAAGCTCGATACGCTCAGCGTTGTTACGTTTGTTTTTCTTTGAGATATAGTTACGATCTCCGCATTCTGTACATGCTAGAGTAATATTCACACGCATTCTTATTTCCCTCCAGTACTAATAACTTAAATCAGACTATACTATAATACCACTTTTAAAATAAAAATTCTACACCTTTTGATATTGTCTAATTTTTTCTATAAGATTTTTCATGTTTTCCCTTGCTATTACTGGGTTTCTAGCATGTGAATACACTAAAAATTTCGGTTGTTTTGTGTCAGAAACGATATAAGACCACTCTTTTTCGGTATATTTGAACTGTACTCCTTCAAATATACCTTCTTCCTTTCTTTCCATATCAGCCAATAATTTCCTCATTACTTTCCCTTTTTCATTCCATGAACATACAACTTCATCACAAAGTAAATAGAGCGGCGGTGATTGCTCTACTATGCTGAGAAATGTTTTTCCCTGCAATGCTATTAACTCGAATAATTTTCCAATTCGATATAAAATATCTCGTTTCCATCTCGCTTGAAACGACTTTTTTTCATCCTGCGTATAAAATAGAAGGTAACATTCTCCTAATTTCAAAGACATTGGGTAAATACTTCCTGCCGATTCAAGTAATAAATCTGGAATATCTACCTCTTCAAAATCTGTCCCCTGGTAAATATTACTATGGTTATCATATAACTCAAAATAATTTCCTTGCTCGGAAAACATAAGTGCCATATTTGCTTTACTTGATTTCATCAAGGCTTTCACATGATCCTTTTGCTCGCCCGCATAAATCCACGTAACTGTGCATCCGAGCCTTTGCAAAAAGAGCATAAGTAAATGTTGTAACATATCATTTCTCTTATTAATAAGAAGATGGAACTTCTGTTTTTTTATTTTTTCAATATCAATACGCTCTAATACAGCCTCTATATAATCATGTAAAGAAACGTGGACTAGCTTATTCCGTCCCATTTCTTTCTCACATGTGTAATAAAACGCCTCAGACATATATACTTGTTCTATCGCTTTTTGCTGCTTATACGTTAATTGTACCCCCTCCTTACCATACAACTTTATAACAACCTCTTTTTCATTTTCCACTTGAATGAAAACCCCACCTGCACATTGTAAATCCTGAATGCTATACCGAAAAAGTGATTCATTCATTTCTTTGCATTCCATCGTATGAACTCCGATACCATGAATCGCATGAAGAAAGAGATTTTTATAAGAAGTCGTTTCTATATGCTCTTGACTCCCAATTAATATACTTTGTCCTTTAGCAAAAAGGGATCCGTACGCCATCGCAACCTTTACAATAAATTGAGGCGTAATCTCAACATTACCTCTTCCTACAATGCGGCTTTTTTGCAACCATCCTGCACTCTTTTCACTTTCTTGAACACCAGCCGATCCTACTACCGAATAGCTGTCAATCGCCTTATATGGCCATAGTTTTCCCCTTTGCTTAATTACTGTACTTTTCCCTATATGACAATGATCCGCTACAATGCTTTTTTGAAACAGTGTAACGTCATCTTCAACCATTGTATGCTCTCCTATTGTCGTCTCTAATAACTCGCAATACTGCCCAATTTTCGCATTTGCAAAGACAATACTTTTTTGAAGATGAGAATAACTTGAAACAATACTATTTTTCCCTATAATAGAGTACGGTTCAATTATAGCTCCTGCACCAATTTTTGCTCCTTCTCCAATAAAAGAAGGGCCGTGAATTTTCGTTCCTTTTCCAATCGTCACGCCTTCTCCCATCCATACCATCGGCAATACTTCCGTGTAAGGAATAGGTACTTGCAATTTTTTCGTTAACAAATCAAATTGTGCTTGGCGATATTGATCAAATGTCCCGATATCTAACCAATAACCTTCTGACAAATATGCAAATAATGCGTTCTTATTTGCCAATAACGGAAACACATCTTGACTGAAATCAAAAAATTTCCGGGGCGGTATGTAAGAAAAAATTTCTGGCTCCATAATATATATACCTGTATTCACAATATTAGAGACAACTTCATTCCAGCTCGGTTTTTCTATATATCGTGTAACCTCTTGTTCTTTGTTCATTACAACTAAACCGAATGAGAGTGGGTTTTCTACTTCTTTTACAAACATAGTTACCATTCTTTTCTTTTGTTCATGAAACGTAATTCCTTCTGATAATTGAAAATCAGTTAACGCATCTCCACTTATGACAACAAACGTTTCATCTAAAAATTTTTCCGCTTGTTTAATACTCCCTGCAGTTCCAAGCGGAGGAGAGTCTTCAAAGTAGTACAAGTTAACGCCCCATTTGCTACCGTCACCAAAATATTGCTTAATAGCTGTACTCATATATTGAACAGTAATTGCAATGTCACGAATACCATGCTGACGTAATAATTCAATATTGTATTCCAAAACTGGCTTTTCTAATAATGGCAACATCGGCTTTGGAGTATTACATGTTAATGGTCTAAGGCGTCGTCCTTTTCCTCCAGCTAAAATAACCCCCTTCATATACTTCAGCCTCCACTTATATAATGTTCAGTAACTTCATATACGATATGTATATTATCTACCCCGCATTAACTAGCAGTATAAAATAAAACTTTAATCAGTATGGGGTTTGTTCCTTTCGCACTGATTATGAGCCCTGACCACTCGTGCTTTGACAGGCGGTAAAACTCCCTATATACATGTACCTTTTAAACGCCAAAAGAAAGCGCTTACCATTGACTTAGTAAAATATTACTTAATAAGCGAACAACATATATGTCCTATTTTTTCCATTATATTATGATACATCTTATCATCATAAACTAAAGGAAACAACGAGCTTTTTTTGTCATGTTTTGACTAAAAAAAGCAGGTGATGTTTCACCTGCTTTTTTTCTTTATTCATTTAATAAGTAATGCTTTCCTTTTACTAAATAAAAAACATTTTCAGCAATATTTGTAATATGGTCTGCTACACGCTCAATATATCTCGCTACAAAGGATAATTGTGTAATTTGTGTAATTGCTTCTGGTTGTTCTGGAACTGAAGATATAAATTCACGAATTGCTTTCCCGTATATTTCATCAACAGAATCATCCATTTCGGCAATTTGTTTCGCAAAAGTTAAATTTTCTTGCTCATATGCTTCTAACGCTAACTGTAACATCTCATTTGCAATTGCAAACATCTCATCAAGATTGTGCAAACTAACAGCCACTTCTTTTTCCCCTAGGCGAATTGTTGATTTCGCAATATTAACAGCATGATCTGCAATACGCTCTAAATCTGTCGCTGTTTTAATTGAAATGAAAATCCTTCTTAAATCACTTGCTACAGGTTGCTGCTTCGTAATAAGCATAAGCGCAAGATCATTTATTTCCTCTTCTAAAGTATCCATACGATAATCACCATCTATTACCTCTAACGCTTTCTCTACATCCTTTTTATGAAGACCTTCCATAGCAAGTAATAAAGCTTCTCTCGCTAGTTCGCCAAGCTCAATCACCTTTTGCTGTAATGTTTTTAAATCACATTGAAACTGTTCTCTTACCATTGTTTCTTCCCCCTCAGTATTTATGTGCCATTATATATAGATCTCCTACCTAGCCTACATGTAATAAGCCTTAAGATAGGAGAAGTATTACTTCTCTATCAAAATGAGGTAAAATAAGAAACGCCCTCCGTTAAGAGGGCATTGGCTCTTAGCCTTGCTAGTGATATCAACCAAATCGGCCTGTAATATAATCTTCTGTACGCTTATCTGAAGGTGTCGTAAATAATTTGTTTGTATCTGTATACTCCACAACTTCTCCACTTAAGAAGAAGGCAGTTTTGTCTGAAATACGTGCTGCTTGTTGCATGTTATGCGTTACGATAACAATACTAAAATCTTTCTTTAACTCTTGAATTAATTCTTCTACTTTTAATGTTGAAATTGGATCTAGTGCCGATGTTGGCTCATCCATTAAAATAACGTCTGGTTCAATCGCTAAACAACGTGCAATACATAGACGTTGTTGCTGTCCACCGGATAAACCGTATGCATTATCATGCAAACGATCTTTTAACTCATCCCAAATCGCTGCTCCACGTAAACTTTTTTCAACAATTTCATCCAACGTTTTCTTGTCACGAACACCATGGATTTTCGGGCCATATGCTACATTTTCATAAATAGATTTCGGAAATGGATTTGGCTTTTGGAACACCATTCCTACATGTGTTCGTAATTCTTCAACTGGATACGCTTTATCAAATATATTGCGCTCTCTATATTCAATTACACCTGTAGTTCGCACGATCGGTACTAACTCTACCATACGATTTAATGTTTTTAAGTACGTTGATTTACCACAACCACTTGGCCCGATAATTGCTGTAACTTCATTCTCATGAATGCTTAAGTTAATATCTTTTAGAGCATGGTCTTCTCCGTACCATAAATTTAAGTTTTTCGTATCAAATACTACTTTCTTTGGCGCAGTCTCGATTTTCTCCTCGTTTTTCATCTGTACATTTACTACTGTTGCTACCATTTGAATTCCCCTTTCATCCATTTCCAACTTATTTTCGATTTCGTAACCATAGGACAAATATATTGATAAAGAGCAACAAACCTAACAAAACAATCATCCCAGCAGCTGCTACATACTGAAATTCTTCTTGCGGTCTACTCATCCAATTAAAAATTTGAATTGGTAAAACTGTAAATCTATCAAACATACTAAATGGAACATAATTTGCAAATGCAAGTGCCCCGATAACTAATAACGGTGCCGCTTCTCCAATCGCCCTCGATATCGCTAACGTACAACCCGTTATAATTCCTGGGAAAGCATATGGCAATACAATTTGATACATCGTTTGCCACTTCGTAGCACCTAATCCGTAAGAAGCTTCTAATAATGAACTTGGTACAGATCGTATCGCTTCTTGACTCGCTACAACAACTGTCGGTAAGACGAGTAAACTCATCGTCAGTGCCGCCGCAATGATACTCTCACCTAAATGAAGAGCATATACAAAAATAGTTAAGCCGAGTAATCCAAATACAACGGAAGGTACTCCTGCTAACGTTTGATTATTAATTTCTATTACCTTTTTAAATATAGATTCCTTCGCATATTGCTCTAAATAAAGAGCAGTTCCGACTCCAAATATAAAGGAGACCGGTATAACAATACTCATAAATAATATTGTTCCTGACAAAGCTGCAGCAATCCCAGCTTCTTTCGGATTACGCGAAGCGAAGTTTGTAAAGAAATCTAACGAAAGGTAACTTATACCTTTTTCAAAAATTTGAAAAAGCAAAATAAGTAGTATTACTATTGAAAACAAAATTGCTATATAAAATAACAATTTGTAAACTCGATCTTTTAAAAAACGTGATGCCATATTTTCTTGTATTTTTTTATGATTCAACATTCGCATATTATGTCAGCCTCCTAAAGTGGCGCATAATAGACTGCGAAATGATGTTCATTATAAAAGTAAAAAAGAATAACGTTGCGCCTACAGCATACATGCTGTAATAAGTAATTGTTCCATGTGGAGCATCACCTAAACTCACTTGCACAATATAGGCTGTTAGCGTTTGAATAGAGTGTGTCGGATCGAGCGATACATTCGGTGTGGATCCCGCTGCAATTACAACGATCATTGTTTCACCGATTGCCCTGGAAGCGGCTAATATAATCGCTGACATAATCCCTGTAAAAGCCGAAGGAAACACGACTTGTTTTACCATCTCAAACCGAGTTGCTCCAAGTGCTAACGAAGCTTCTTTCGTTCCTTTCGCTACAGCTCTCATTGCGTCTTCAGACAGAGATGCAATTGTAGGTATCATCATAAACCCAATAACAATACCTGGACTAATCGCATTAAAAAACTGTAAATCTGGTATAATCCGTTGTAAAAGCGGTGTGACAACTGTTAATGCAAAAAAACCATATACAATTGTCGGGATACCTGCTAATAGTTCTAACATCGGTTTTAATAATTTCCTTGCACTGTTTGAAGCATATTCACTTAAAAATACAGCACACGCTAAACCGATAGGAATTGCTACGAACATGGCGATTGCGGTTACAAGGACCGTTCCACATATAAGTGGTAATATACCGAATTTAGGATCTTCAAAAAAAGGTAACCATTCTTTCTCCGTCAAAAAGGAGTGTAATGGTATTTTTTGAAAAAACATCATTGTTTCATTTGCTAACGTAAAAATAATTCCAAGTGTCGTCACAATAGACACGCTAGCAATTATTTTTAGTAATAACGGAACTATTCGATTGATTCGCTGCGTTTTTTTTCTTTGTTTTGTATTTCTTTCAATCAAATGTTGTACAGAAAATGTAATTTGACTTTTGTCATTATAAGCCAAAGATGAAAACCCCTTTCCACCCTGACATTACCTTTTTATTTCTGTTAACATCCGCAGCTGTTCATTGTATTTTTCTTTTGGTAATTTTACATATCCAACCTCTTCGGCGAGATTACCAACATGCTGAATCATAAACTCAATATAATTTGCTACATTCATTTTATTTCGGATAGATGCATCATTCACATAAGCAAATAGCGACCTAGATAATGGCTGATACTTACCTGATTGAATGGTATCTTTCGTCGGAAGTACACCATTCACCTTGATTGCTCTCACCTTATCTCGATTGGCCATATAATAAGCATATCCTACAAAAGCAATGGCATTTTTATCATTCATTACCCCTTGCATAATAACTTGATCATCTTCAGACAAAGAGACTTTTTTTACAATGCGACTTTTTTGTAAGATGACATTTTGAAAATAATCATACGTACCAGAGTCTACACCTGGCGCATAAAACTTCACCTGTTCACGTGGCCATGATGAATGAATTTGTGACCATCGCTTTTCGCTTTCATCTTCACTCCACAATAGACGTAACTCGTCTACCGTCATATTGTCTACCCAAGTATTTTGGCGGTTCACAACGATCGTAAGACCATCGTAAGCGACTTCGAACGGTGTAAACTGAATGGAGTTTTTCTTCATTTCATTTTCTTCCACTTGTTTCATTACTCTCGAAGCATTATTTATATCCACTTCTCCTTTACTGAAACGATTAAATCCTCCTCCTGTTCCAGAAACACTGATGGAAATTTTCACGTTCGGATGCACCTTTGTATATTCCTCCGCTACTGCTTCTATAATAGGAAAAACTGTTGAGGATCCATCAACTCTCACTTCTCCCATTTCATTCACAGCAAATGCAGTAGCCGTGCCAACATAAAGGAAACATGTCGACAGCATGAAAACTTTAATCGATGCACTTATCCATTTCACGTGTTCTTCCTCCTAGAAGTAACCGGAAATAACAGGATTACAGATATAAGAATACTGCTAAACTATTAATTCGGTTTTAATTGTTTGTAAAAGTTTTGTAAAGTTCCACAAGAATCAACATTAAGTAAAATTTTAATCCGTAGCCACTGTGCATCTTCATTGATGATTGGTCTATAAAACAGTTATCCTCTAGAGGAGATGCATACGTATCATTTGTGAAGCCTCTTAATTTTTCGATATTATTATATGCTTGTCCACTTTATTAAAACGTATGCATGAACCATAAAAAAAAGCACACTAACTTTTCAGTTAGTGTGCTTTTTTTACAATCTTTTTATTCATCGTCTTGATCTACATTTTTATTTTTATTGTCTTTTTCATCTGTTGAAGCTTCACCATTTTCTTCCTTTTTCAAATCAAAGTACGCGTCCATAATGTCACGACTAATATAACCGTTAATACCTGATTTATCATCTACCCAAGGTACAACAACAGAAAATGCTACTTCAGGATCTTCAAGTGGCGCATAACCTACTAAAGTTAAGTTATATGTCTCTTTACGCTCACCGTTTGCCTTTCTACCAATCTCTTGATCTCCGCCATACACAGTTTGAGCTGTACCTGTTTTACCAGCAGCTTTATATGGTGCACCTGTAAAGTATTTCGCAGCTGTACCACCAGATTCGTTAAATACTTGTCTAAATCCTTCCTGAACACGTTTAATTTGTGATTCAGGCATATCAATACGGTTTAGTACTTTCGGTTCCATTGAATGAACAACTTTTCCAACTTCGTCTGGTTTCACTGAAGGTTGACGAATTTCTTTCACAACTTGCGGCTGCATACGGTAACCACCATTTGCAATTGTTGAAACATATTGTGCTAATTGAAGCGGTGTATACGTATCATACTGTCCAATTGATAAATCTAATAGGAAACCTGGCTGATTTCCTCTACCTGTTTGGCCGGCTGATTCATTCGGTAAATCAATACCTGTTTTCACACCAAGTCCAAACTGTCCGAAATAATAACGCATCGTATCAAATGCTTTTTGTGGTATATCTAACGTACCACCTCTCACATATTGAACACCTGCGATATTCATCGCTGTTTTAAACATATATACGTTAGAAGACATTTTTAATGCTGTCAGATCATTAATATATCCCATCGTCTTCCAAGAAGATTTCTTCGGTGTTCCTTTCAATACGATTGGTTCATCGAGTTGAGAGGAACCTGGTTTAATCGCACCTGTTTGATACCCCGTAAGTACTGTCGCACCTTTTACAGTCGATCCCATCGGATATGAACTTGTCATCGTTCCTAATGCGAAATCTTGTACTTTCGTTTCGCCATTTTCATTCACTAACTGTTTCCCAGCCATAGATAAAACTTCACCATTTTTCGGATTCATCATTACAACGAATGCACGATCTAAAAGAGGTTGTCCGCCTTTATATCTCAATAAATTTTTCGTGATAATTTCTTCTACACGCTTTTGTAATTCCATATCGATTGTTAAGCTCAAGTCATTACCACTTTGCCCTTTTGATACATTAATCGTTTCTAAAATATTACCGTTTTTATCTGTAATATTTTTCACTTCTGCTTTCGTACCGTGCAGGCTATCTTCATATTGCTGCTCAAGATAACTTTTCCCTACGCGGTCATTTCGATTATAATCACGAACAAGATAGTAATCTAAACGCTCTTTCGGTAAGCCTTCATCAGAAGTTGTTACACCACCAAGTACACTTCGGAACAAATCACCATCATATGCATATTTTCGTTCCCAATCGACACTTGTATCTACTCCTGGCAATTCCGCTAACTTTTCACTAATAATCGCATATTCTTTATCTGTTGCATCCTTCTTAATGACTTGTGGTGTCATTGCATATCCGCCGTCCATTTTGCTTTTAATCGCTAATATTTCTAAATCTTTTGCGGATAATTGATTCACTTCTTCTTCTGTCACGCGATTTCGTTGACGCTCATCTAATTCTTTATCGTCAATTTTCTTATCTTTCAACTCTTGACGATCTTTATTCGTAATTTTTTCTTTGGCTTCCTCTTTATGAATAGCAAGCCAATAATCTTTTTTATCGCGATCTGTTAATTTATCTGTCGGTACTTCAATCAAATCTGCTAGCTTCTTCGCTGTTTCTAACCGAGCCTCTGCAGTTGATCCTTTCATTTTTGTAAATGTAATCGTACGAACAGCTGCATTATCTACTACAGCTCGCCCATAACGGTCAAATATTTTTCCACGTGGTACAGGATTACTTATCGTCGAGTTCTCTTTCCTCTCCACTTCATTCTTGTATTCTTCACCGCGAACAATTTGTACATATCCAAGCCTTACAATAACCGCGGAGAACATTAAAAACACGCAGAAAAACAGCACGTTTAACCGAAAAGGAACGTGAGTCTTTTTCTTTTGTTGTTTCTGCTTCTTGCTCATACAAACCCCCTCTACCAACAGCTATGTAATGTGAAAGGGACACCCTCGTACAGGTGTCCTCACTGCTGTCTTACATCTTTTTCTATTCTAGCATAAAACAAACCAGAAGTTAACCTTCTGGTTCAGTTTGGTTCTGCGTGGTTCCTTGCGCTACAACACTTGTTTTCCCCGCATTTCCCTCATCATATTTGACATTTTTAACTGCAAAATAAATAAGAAAATGTCCAGCACCTAAAATACATAGTAAAAAAGGTAAACTCTTTTCAGGCGGAAAGAATAATACAGCACATAAAAAACTTAATACTGAACAAATTCTTCCAGCATTTAACCATAATTCTCGGACAACTACATACTCTACACGCCACTCTCTCGCATTTTTCGCTCTACCAATTACATCATATGTCATCGATCCATACGGAACGAGTAAAATAGGGTATGCAATCGCAATGCATGCTGCATAAATAAGTAATTTTGTGTATGTAACATTAAATATAACTAAAAATACAACCGCATATAAAATAATGCCTCCAAGTAAAATTGCTTTTTTTCGCCACTCTTTCTTTAACATACGAGCGACTAAGTAATAACATACAAATGATACAGCAGAATTTACTAAGCTATATTTTCCTAATGCGAGCTCACTATCGGTCGCTAAGTACACGTATACTGAAATAACAAAAATAAATGTTCCCTCTCTCAATCCTTGGAAAAAATGAGCACGTGTAATTCTTCCCCAATTTTTATCAATTCGTCGCTCTTTCAAAACTTGCGTGATCTCATAGCTACCTTCACATTCTCTCTTAGATAAAAAAAAGCTTAAAACAACAGCGATTGCAAATAGCACTAATGAAAGAAAGAATATGACCGTATAGCCACTCCATTTTTCCATACGCGAAATTGTGTATCCAGCTGCTATCGGTCCAATCATGCCAGAGAAGGATGTAAGAAGTCCAAGAAACCCGTTAAAGAAATCTCTTGTTTCTGGTTCTGTAATCTCAAATGTTAATAAGTTAAACGCGAGCCAGTAAAAACCATATCCAACTCCTAAAAGAGCCCCCATTAATAAAATATAGTGAGAAGCGCTTTTTCCGGCTACTAAAACAACGATAAAAAAAATCGCTAACGTTCCTACGCCTATTCTTAACAAGATTGAGCGATCAATACGCTTCGCTAATTTCCCACCTATAAGAAATGTGAGAGGCTGTAATACAACGCTGGCCAAATTATACAAGCCAAGATTCACATAATTTTGTGTTTGTTTCCATAAATAAATGTTAACAAACGTATTCGATAAAGAAATTGCGAGCGTGTATAAACCTCCAATAAGGAGCAATAACACTAAATCCCGATTCACTTCAACGTCACCAATTATATGTTTCCACTTCATACACAACTCTCCTTTACTTCATGTTCTAGTCTTCCAAAGACAAGCCCAATTATGTAAAAGGAAAGCATAGAAAAAAGCTAGGAGCACTCTCCTAGCTTTTTCTATCATTATTACAATTATTTTGCTTCTTGGTAACGTTTTTCAGCAGCGTTCCAATCTACAACGTTCCAGAATGCACCGATGTAGTCTGGACGACGGTTTTGGTAATTTAAGTAGTAAGCATGTTCCCAAACATCTAAACCGATAACTGGAGTTTTACCTTCAGTTAGAGGAGAATCTTGGTTTGGCGTGCTTGTTACTTCTAACTCACCATTATTTACTACTAACCAAGCCCAACCAGAACCGAAGCGAGTTGCGCCAGCTTTTGCGAATTCTTCTTTGAATGCATCGAAGCTACCGAATTTCGCTTCAATTGCAGTTGCAAGTTCACCTACTGGTTGTCCGCCGCCGTTTGGAGATAAGATTGTCCAGAAGAATGTGTGGTTAGCATGTCCACCACCATTGTTACGTACTGCTGTACGGATTGCTTCTGGTACTTCGTTTAAGTTTGCAACTAATTCTTCTACGCTTTTGTCAGCTAATTCTGCATGACCTTCTAAAGCAGCGTTTAAGTTTGTGATGTACGTGTTATGGTGTTTAGTATGATGGATGTTCATTGTTTCTTTGTCAAAGTGAGGCTCTAAAGCATCATACGCATAAGGTAAATTTGGTAATTCGTGTTTTGCCATTGTTATATTCCTCCCAGTTTATGTATTGCCACTTAAGTGACATACAACTTCATTCTACCCTAATTGCCATAGGGTGCAAACAAATAAATCACATTGTCTTGCTATCATTAAAGTAGCAAAATTCCCACTTCTTTTCAATTAAAATGCTCATATATTTCATAAAAAAAGCTCCCTTCTACAAGGAAGCTTCCTGCTGACATAATAAACATGTGAAATGGATATGGACCCTGTAGGACTCGAACCTACGACCGGACGGTTATGAGCCGTCTGCTCTAACCAGCTGAGCTAAGGGTCCACAATTATGTATGTAACAATACTTCAAATAAAGGAATTCCTATCGGATATATCCTTTAAGAAATGTAAGATAAATTTACCATATAGAAAAGAAAAGTGTCAATTGTATTTTTCTCATTTAAAAGAAGAAAATTAATAAAAGAAATTTAGTTATCTCCACTATATGTAAATATAATATATCTTGAGATTCCCTAGATTCCTACGTTACAATGATTTTATACATACATAAAGGAAGTGAATCTATGTCCATATTTACCCAATTAGCCAAAAGCGTATATTCGCCTAAAGATATGGCGCTATTCCGTTTTCAAAAAATCGGAAAAACCATTTTGTATATTATGCTACTTTGTCTAATCACTACTATCCCAAGAACATTCTTTTACGGTAGCTTTATCCAAGATAGTGTGACCATGGTAAATCAAGCAATTGAAAAAGATTTACCTGATTTTAAAATCGAAAATGGTGAACTAAAAGCTGATATTGAACAACCTATTCAAAAAGAAGAGGGAGATGCTCTTTTCGTATTTGATCCAAATACAACAGATATCGAAAAATATCAAAATAAAACTGGTTTATTTATTTTAAAAGATAAAGTAGTTTCTATAGGAAATGGTCAAACACAAACATACTCCTATAATGATTTATTAGGGACATCTCTTGAGAAAAAGGATTTGCAAGATTTCATTTCTGTATTCGATAGTATTTATCCAATTTTACTAGCCGTTATCGGCGTGTTAGTATACCTATTCCAATTGTTTATTACTTTCTTAGGAATTACTTTACTTGCGTTTATAGGTTCTGCTATGAGTGGTCAACGTAAATTATCTTATAAGCAAGTATGGACGTTAACTGCTTACAGCTACACAATTCCAACAATCTTCTTTATGATTATGGATTTATTCAAAATCGTTGTACCTGGTTCAACATTCATTTATATCGCAGTTGTTTTAATTGTTCTATACTTAACGATTAAAGAAGTTCCAAAACCGAAAGAAAAATAAGACCGAAAAAATGCCTAAATAGGCATTTTTTTTTTGGACAAGCATATATTCCTAGCAAAGGAGTGAAGAATATGAAGAGATTAGGTATATTCTTATTCGTGCTTGTTCTTGGTTATATATTTTATTACGATATAAAAATCGGCACTTTACCGATGTTAAGTTCATATAAAAAAACAAATGCAGCCCAAACGATAAAACAAGAAAATACAGATACAAAACAAAATAAAGAGAACAAAGCAGAAAAAGAAACAAATGTAACTTATAAAACAATTGAAGTCAAAACAGGTGAAACAGTTCTTTCTATAACCGAACAAATTAACAAGAAAAAAATCCCTTCTATTGAAAAGGTAATTGATGACTTTAAAGAACTAAACAAAAGTACATCTGCTACAAAAATACAAATTGGAAAGTCTTATAAATTCCCTTTATATCAATAAGCAATCACTTAATCCTTGTCAATTACATAAAGGCGCTGATACAATAGTAAAAGTGAAACCGAGCACTTCGGTTTCTGTAGCCCTGTATCACGTATACTATCATTGATATAAGGGACTAAATAAGAAACTTCTTTTATAAGGAGAGCGATCTATTCGTGAATGAAATGACTCATCGTACAAAAACACGTCCAGTTAAAGTCGGTAATTTAACAATTGGCGGTAATAATGAATTAATTATACAAAGTATGACAACAACAAAAACACATGATGTTGAAGCAACAGTTGCTGAAATTAAACGTTTAGAAGAAGCTGGCTGTCAAGTCGTGCGTGTTGCTGTTCCAGACGAACGCGCAGCAAATGCTATTGCTGATATTAAAAAACAAATCAACATTCCACTTGTTGCTGATATTCATTTTGATTATCGCCTTGCTTTAAAAGCAATTGAAGGCGGCATTGATAAAGTACGTATCAATCCAGGTAACATTGGTCGTCGCCATAAAGTAGAAGCTGTTGTAAATGCAGCAAAAGAACGCGGTATTCCAATCCGTATCGGTGTAAACGCAGGTTCATTAGAGCGTCACATTTTAGAAAAATACGGATACCCAACTGCAGATGGTATGGTTGAGAGCGCCTTACATCATATTAAAATTTTAGAGGACTTAGATTTCCACGATATTATCGTATCTATGAAAGCCTCTGATGTTAACTTAGCAATTGAAGCATACGAAAAAGCTGCACGTGCTTTTGATTATCCATTACATTTAGGTATTACAGAATCTGGAACTTTATTTGCTGGAACTGTAAAAAGTGCCGCTGGTCTTGGAGCAATCTTAAATAAGGGTATCGGAAATACATTACGTATTTCATTAAGTGCTGACCCAGTTGAAGAAGTAAAAGTTGCGCGTGAACTATTAAAGTCATTCGGCCTTGCATCTAATGCAGCAACACTTATTTCTTGTCCAACTTGTGGTCGTATTGAAATTGATTTAATTAGCATTGCCAACGAGGTGGAAGAATACATCTCTACACTGCAAGTACCAATTAAAGTTGCAGTACTTGGCTGCGCTGTAAATGGTCCTGGTGAAGCTCGTGAAGCTGATATCGGTATTGCTGGTGCACGCGGAGAAGGTCTATTATTCCGCAAAGGGCAAGTTGTTCGTAAAGTACCAGAAGAAATAATGGTAGAAGAACTGAAAAAAGAAATCGACGTAATTGCTGCTGAAATGGCTGCTGAACGAGAACGAGAAAAAGAAAAAGAAGCACAAGAACAATAAAAAGAAGGTTGCTCACAATATTGGTGAGCAACCTTTTTTCTACGTAAAAAAGCTCGTCAGTTATATAACTGACGAGCTTTTACTTTGCACATTTTGGACAACGGCCGTATATTTCAAACTTATGACCTGTTACTTCATAACCGTTAAAATCTTTATTCATAAAATCCATCGGGCAGGAAGTGATTTCTTTCGTTCCCCCGCAATCTAAACAAATAAAATGATGATGATGTTCCATAATAGAGCATGTAAAACGAAAATGTTTCTCACCATTTAATTCTGTTTGTTCTAAAACACCAATTTCAGCAAACACCGTTAAGTTACGATAAATTGTATCAAAGCTAAGACCCGGATAATCATCCTTCATATGCTCTAAAACGTCTTTCGCCGTTAAATAACGATTGTGAGCTGCAAATAACCTGAGCATTTCTTCCCTTTTTCCAGTATGTTTGTATCCTTTATCTTTCATTAGGCGTAAAGCTTCTGTTAGATTCATATCTATCCCTACTTTATGCAGTTTTTTTCTTCTTCCATAAAATCGCACCAATTAAAATAAGAACTGCTATCATAACAATTGTACCACCTGGTGCTAGATCAAGTTGATACGAAGCAAACATTCCACCAATTACTGCAATTTCACCAAATAAAATGGAAAAGAAAATTGTTTGTTTAAATCCATTAGCAATACGAATACTCGCTGCAACTGGTAACGTCATTAATGATGATACGAGAAGAACCCCTACTACACGCATTGATACTGCAATAACAAGCGCAACCAATATAATGAAAATAAAGTGAATCCACTTTGCACTCAAACCGGTTGATACAGCGTATTCCTCATCAAACGATAGTAAAAATAACTCTTTGTATAATAGAGTAATCGTTACAATAACAACAATTGCTACAATGCCGATGATTATTAAATCCGTACTTGTTACAGCACTTACACTACCAAATAAATAACTAAATAAATCTGTGTTAAATCCATTTGCAAGTGAAATAAAAATAACACCAATCCCCATTCCTGCTGAAAGAATAATCGGAATTGCTAATTCTTGATAATGTTTATATACAGTACGTAATTTTTCAATAAGTAACGCCCCACCAATAGAAAAAATCATCCCCATATATAACGGATTTAAAAATCCCCCTGTGAAAATTGTTTTTTCTAGTAGTAAACTTGCAGCAATACCCGATAATGTCACGTGACTTAATGCATCTGCAATAAGTGACATACGGCGAATGACAACAAATACACCGATAAGCGGTGCAACAAGTCCTATTAAAATCCCTGCATATAAAGAGTTACGTAAAAAGTCATATTGTAAAAAATCTTGTATCATTATATCCTCCCGTGATGCTCATGCTCGTGTTCTAAACGATGAACATGATGTCCATATAAAACGGACATTTCTGCATCTTCTAACTCTCGGAACTTTTCTACATTTCCATGGAAATGTAGATGTTGGTTTAAGCATGCAACATGCGTTACTTTCTCGGTAACAGCTCCCATATCATGCGTAACGAGAATTAATGTGATTCCTAACCTTTTGTTTAAATCCTCTAATATCTCATAAAAACTTTCTACATTCTTCACATCGATACCAACAGTAGGCTCGTCCAAAATAAGTAATTCAGGATTACTAACGAGCGCACGAGCAATAAATACACGCTGTTGTTGTCCACCAGAAAGTTCTCCGATATTACGCCCCTGAAACTCACTCATCCCTACATCAGCAATCGCTTTTTCTACCTTTTCCTTATCGCTTTTCGTGAAAAAGCGAAACAGCCCTTTTTTGGAAACGAGTCCCATTGACACAACTTCAAAAACAGTTGCCGGAAAACCAGAATTAAAGCTATTTGCCTTTTGGGATACATAACCAACTTTGTTCCATTCTTTAAACTTCTTACTATCAACACCAAACAAACGAATACTTCCCTGTTTCGGCTTTAAAACGCCTAATAAACATTTTAACAAGGTTGATTTCCCAGAACCATTTGGCCCAACTAAACCTAAAAAAGCTCCCTTCGGAACTTGCAAATTAATATCTTCTAACACATTTCGATCTTCATATCGAAATGACAATCCTTCTATTTCTAATACATTATTCATAGCATCTCACCTATTTTAATTCAGAATGATTCCGATTTATATCTATTTGAATTATAGTACAGCTTATTATAGTTGTAAACCAATCTGCATAAAATATATCTATTTTTTCAAGAAACCTTACTATTATAACAAAAAGCAGAGAAAAATTCTCTGCTTTCGAAAAATATTACAATTAATCTTTTAGTGAATAGCCGATTTAAACTTACCACCATTTGTCTCTTGTGTACTCATAATCGTAACAAATGCATTCGCATCAATTTCATACACAATCGATTTTAACTTTGTCACTTCCAGACGCGTTACAACGGCATATATAACTTCTTTTTCTTTATCCGTGTAACCACCTTTCGCTACAAGCTTTGTAGTTCCACGGCCAAGACGATGTAAAATCGCGTTTGATACTTCCTCATATTGATCTGATACAATTAAAACTGCTTTCGTTTCATCTAAACCTTGAATGACTGTATCAATTGTTTTGAATGCGATATAGTACGTCATAACAGAATACATAGCTTGTTCAACACCAAATACAAATGCTGCCCACGCAAAAATGAATAAGTTCACAAACATTACAAATTCGCCAACGGAGAAAGGTAATTTCTTCGTTAATAAAATACCCATAATTTCTGTTCCGTCCATTGATCCACCGTGACGAATAACGAGCCCTACACCAAGACCTAAAATAAGACCACCAAACACTGTCGCTAAAATTGGCTCTGTTGTAAATGGCGGAACAGCATGTAAAGTTGATTCAATAAACGCTAAAGCTACAATACCGAACGCCGAAGATAGCATGAACGTTTTTCCGATTTGCTTATAACCTGAATACATAAAGGGGATATTGAGAATAACGACTAAAGTAGAAAAACTTAACCACCAAATATTAGGAGTAAGATAATCTAATATAAGAGAAATACCAATAATTCCACCATCAATAATTTTATTTGGCATTAAAAATAGTTCAATTGCTACCGCCGCGCATGCTGCCCCGAAAATAATCATAACTAAACGATACATAAGATGGATAACACTTTCTTTTCGATGTTGCTTTTGCTCCATAAGTCCTCCCTATAATCTTTTTCTATAGTTTTGTCCTTTTATTATAACATACGCTTCTTTTTCTCATGAAAAAAGAAACTCTATACGAATATGTACAAGCTACGTACTCATATATTTCGATAGAAGAACGTGTGAAGGAGGATAACTCAATGAACCTCATTAAACAACTTGTAAATAAAAAATTAAATCATATTTCTACAAAAGAGTTATTGAAATATAGTAAAGAATATGAAGTTTCCATTACGACTGCACAAGCTGATCAAATTGTTGTACTTATGAAAGGAAAGAATATTAATATTTACGATAATGACGAACGACTAGAGCTCTTAAAACAAATTGCAAAAGTAACCTCCCCTGCTACTGCCCAACAAGTAAATACTTTATTTCAGCAACTACTAAAATAAGGAGGGGAAAATCCCCTCCTTATTGCTTATTGCGCTTTAATTTTCTCAAGAAGCCCTTCATCAAAAGTACCATTTTTCAGCATTTCGATTTCTAATTTATATGGCGGCTTCTTATCTTTTTTATCCTCACCTACATATGGCGTTTCAAGAATTTTCGGTACGTGCATTAACTGCGGATGATGCACAATATGATGCAACGCTTTATAACCGATATGACCAAAACCGATATTTTCATGACGGTCCTTTCCTGCGCCGCGTACATTTTTACTATCATTAATATGCAGTACTTGCAAACGATCAATACCGACAATCTTATCAAATTCGTTTAATACACCGTCAAAGTCATTTACAATGTCATATCCTGCATCGTGCGTATGACACGTATCAAAGCATACAGATAGCTTCTCATTATATTTCACACCATCAATAATCTTTGCAATTTCTTCAAAGCTACGACCGCATTCTGTTCCTTTTCCTGCCATCGTTTCTAACGCAATATTAACCGTCTGCTCTGGCGTTAATACTTCATTAAGCCCTTTAATAATTTGTTGAATACCAGCATCCGCTCCTGCACCAACGTGCGCACCTGGGTGAAGCACGATTTGTTTCGCCACACCTAATGCCGATGTTCTTTCAATTTCCATGCGAAGGAAGTCCACACCTAATTGGAAGGTTTCTGGCTTCGTCGTATTCCCGACATTAATAATATATGGCGCATGTACGATAATTTCCTCAATGCCGTTTAGTTCCATATGTTTTCTTCCTGCTTCTATATTCAATTCTTCAATTGGTTTTCTTCTTGTATTTTGCGGTGCACCTGTATAAATCATAAACGTCGTTGCACCGTATGAAACAGCCTCTTCACTTGCTGCTAATAACATTTTCTTACCACTCATAGAAACATGAGATCCAATCTTTAACATACAATCACCTCTTCAATATACAATAGATATAATGATAGCATAATTTGTAGAAATATGTAGTGAATTGTTTGTTCACAAAAAATGCACTACACCAATCCATATGACTATTTAAACAGACTATACTCTTCATTTAAATTAGCTGGATTAAGTGAAACTGTAATCAATATTTTCTATCCATATTGATTACGACTCTCGCAAATAGCTGGGTAAAAAAAAGATAAGGGAAATCCCTTATCTTTTTTTATTGCTATATTTTTTCTTCACTTTGTCACGTTCCGTTGCAAGTTTACGTTTATAGTTTGGTTTTACTTTTTTCGGCTTTTTAATAACTTTTGTTGCCATAACGTCAAGTTCATCATTTGGTTTTTTACGGCTCTTACGACGACGACGCTCACCTAAATCCGCCCACTCATCTCCGCGTAAATCTACATGCTTAAACTCAATATTACGTTGCTTTTCTAAACTATCTAACGCTTCTTCGTTTGCCGGATCATAAATTGTCACTGCAATACCTGAATGGCCTGCACGTGCTGTTCTTCCAACGCGGTGAACGAAGAAATCTAAATCTGATGGAAGTTCGTAGTTAATAACATGACTAATTCCTTCAATATCAATACCACGTGCTGCTAAATCAGTTGCAACGATATATTGGAATTCTAGATCACGAATTTGTTTCATCATTTTTTTACGATCACGCGGTGATAAATCTCCGTGAATTCGTCCAACTTTTAGACCACGTTCCATTAATCCGTCAGCAACCTGATCCGCCATCTTCTTCGTATTCGTGAAAACAACTGCTAAATACGGTTTAAATTGTAGCAACATTTTATTCACTAAATCGATTTTGTTACGATGTTTAGAAGGTACTAAATAATGCTCAATATTTCCAGCTGCAACTTGTTTTGGATTGATATGAATATGCTCTGGATTCTCCATATATTTCTTCAGAAACGGTTTTAGTTTTTGAGGAATTGTTGCAGAGAAAACTAGCATTTGCAAGTTTTTAGGCATGCGTGCTGCAATTTTGTCTACATCATGAATGAATCCCATATCAAGCATTAAGTCTGCTTCATCGACAATAATAGTATTTGCTTTATGAACAAATAGCGCTTGTGCTTCTACTAAGTCTTTAATACGTCCTGGTGTTCCAACTACAATATGAGGTTGTTTTTTCAACTTTTCAATTGATCGTTGTTTATCAGTTCCACCAATTAAACAACGTGCTGTAATTATTTGATCTTCCGCACAGAACTTTGTTAATTTCACGATTTCTTCGTAAATTTGTTGTGCTAACTCACGAGTAGGCGCTGTAATAACAAGTTGTACTTCTTCACGACTTGGGTTAATTCTGTTTAATGTAGGAAGTAAGTATGCATGTGTTTTCCCAGAACCTGTTTGGGATTGTCCAATTACACTTACACCTTTTTTCACGACCGGGAAAATTTTCTGTTGAATTCCTGTCGGCTCTGTAAAGCGTAGTTCACGAACTGCATCTATTAAAAATGGTTTAAAATCATACTGTGTAAAAGTTTGTTGTGTCATAAGTTACACCTTCTTTCTAAATTTCTACTGCGCGCACAAATCAGTCAAGTCTACATTATATCGAAATCTACAAGTAAAATCCATCTTTAGTTTAGGTTTTTACTTCAAAAACTAACCTTCTTCCCTCTTATTGCATATTGTATGTGTATATACCTAACTGAAGAAAGGAGGATTTCTCACATGTTTCCAAAATCTCCCGCAAGGCAAATGTATCCGAATCCAGGCCAACAACTTTATACACCATATCCAATTCCACAACTACCACCGATGGCACAAAAAAAGAAAGGGTTCCTTGCTAAACTCTTTAAAAAACACGATCCAACCGAACCTTTCATGCAAATGGTTCCGCCTTATCGACAAATAGAAGGGCAGACACCAATGATGCACCAACACCAGCAACCGCCACCCCAATATCAACAGCAATACCCACAGCAATATCAACAACAATACCCACAGCGATATCAACAACAATACCAACAGCAATATCAACAGCAATATCAACCATACATGCAGCAGCATCCCGAGCAAATGATCCCCCCTCAAATGTATGAATCAAATGAAACGCGCGGCGGTGCAGCAACTACAGCAGCATCAAGCAGCGGTATCGGCAGTTTTTTTGCAAATTTAATTTCGAATCCAACTAATATGATAAACAATATCGAAAAAGTATCCCAAGTCGTTCAATCTGTAAGTCCTGTCGTCGAACAGTACGGTCCCATTATGCGTAACCTCCCAAGCATTGTTAAAATCCTCACCTCTGGAAAAAGTACGGAAGAAGATCCAGCCGAAGATCAAACTGAAGATTTAACAGAAAAGGTTGAGGTAGCAACTCCACCTCCTCCACAAAAAAAAAGAAAAAGAAAAAAAATAGCG
This sequence comes from Bacillus basilensis, assembly GCF_921008455.1. Classification (NCBI taxonomy): domain Bacteria; kingdom Bacillati; phylum Bacillota; class Bacilli; order Caryophanales; family Bacillaceae; genus Bacillus; species Bacillus basilensis. The sequence goes on from NZ_CAKLBZ010000001.1 coordinate 4,354,166, forward strand.
ATTGAGCCAGCCATAGAAAAAGAAGTACGAGAGGAGCCCGTTCAAAAAATAGCAACAAAACCAAAACTGTATGTGTAACAATCCTTTGTTTTCTATCCACTCCTCCTTTATAATGTAAAAGACTATGCACAAAAGTATCCCTTGTTTAGAAGGAGAGGATTACTCATATGAAAATTGTTAAAATTTCCCCTCGTGGTTATTGCTACGGTGTTGTGGATGCGATGGTTATTGCACGTAACGCCGCATTAGATACAACATTACCAAGACCTATTTATATTTTAGGTATGATTGTTCACAACAAACATGTAACAGATGCATTCGAAGACGACGGTATCATTACATTAGACGGTCCAAGTCGATTAGAAATTTTAGATAAAATCGATTCTGGTACTGTTATTTTCACTGCACACGGTGTTTCTCCAGAAGTTAAACAACGTGCAAAAGAAAAAGGTTTAACAACAATCGATGCCACTTGCCCAGATGTTACAAAAACACATGACCTTATTGAAGCAAAGAAAGCTGAAGGTTACCATGTCATTTATATCGGCAAAAAAAATCATCCAGAACCAGAAGGCGCAGTTGGTATTGCACCTGACATCGTTCATCTTATCGAAAGAGCTGATGATTTAAAAACATTAGAAATTCCAACGGATAAAATTTTAGTTACAAATCAAACAACGATGAGCCAATGGGATGTTCAACATTTAATGGAGGACATTCAGAAGAAATTCCCAACAGCAGAATTCCATAAGGAAATTTGTTTAGCAACTCAAGTTCGCCAAGAAGCCGTTGCTAAACAAGCTGATGTTGCAGACTTAACAATTGTTGTTGGTGATCCGAAAAGTAACAATTCAAACCGTTTAGCACAAGTATCACAAGAAATCGCTGGTACGAAAGCATACCGCGTTGCAGACGTAAGTGAAATCAAATTAGAATGGCTACAAGGTGTAGAAAACGTAGCTGTTACAGCAGGTGCTTCTACTCCAACGCCAATTACGAAAGAAGTTATCGCTTTCTTAGATCAATATGACCCAATGAATCCCGCTACATGGGAAAGAGTTCGAAAAGTACCGTTACAAAAAATATTACCTCGTGTAAAAGTGAAAAAAGAACAATAATAAAAACCGTTGCCTATATGAGCAACGGTTTTTATTTTTCTTATACAAATGTAAATGGATCTGTATGTAACTGCGAAGCATGAATGTGTACGTTGAGTTTCTTTGCATCCACTTTTTCTTGCAATTGCTTTTGCACACCTTGCTTCATTACTTTTTCAACGTTATGTCCTGGGTCAACTATGTTTAAACCGAGCATCATCGCATCATGAGCAACATGATAATACATGTCACCTGTTACATATACATCCGCTCCTTTAAATTTAGCTTGATTGATGTATTTGTTACCATCGCCACCAAGTACAGCTACTTTGCGCACTTTATCATCTAATTTCCCAACAACTCGTGCACCCTTTACGTCTAATGATTGCTTTACATGTTCTGCAAACTGTCCGAGTGTCATTTCTTCTTGTAAATAGCCTATTTTTCCAAGCCCTAACGTTTCACCTTTATTATCAAGTGGATACACATCATATGCTACTTCTTCATATGGATGTGCCGTTACCATTGCTTTAGTCACTTTTCGCTGTAATGAAGCTGGAATAATCGTTTCGATTCGCACTTCTTCTACGCGTTCTAACTGCCCAGTTTCCCCGATATAAGGATTTGTTCCCTCTTGAGGTACAAACGTACCTGTACCCTCGCTATTAAACGTACAGTGGCTATAATTGCCGATATGACCAGCACCTGCGTCTCCTAATGCTTTTCGTACTTCTTCCGCGTGAGTTACTGGCACAAACACAACAATTTTTTTCATTTCTTCTGCGTATGTCGGTGCCAAAACTTCTGTATTTTGCAATCCTAACGCCTCAGCAAGTAAATCATTTACTCCGCCCTTAGCAACATCCACATTCGTATGCGCTGCATAAATGGCAATATCATTTTTAATACACTTTTCAATAATTTTCCCATACGCCTTATCTGTATGAATCGCTTTTAGCGGGTTAAAAATTAAAGGGTGATGTGCAATAATGACATTCGCTCCTAATTGAATTGCTTCATCTACAACTTCCTCCGTTACATCTAACGCAATCAATACGTGCTGTACAGGTTTGTTAAGCGCTCCAATCTGCAGACCAATCTTATCTCCTTCCATCGCCAAATGCTTCGGATACATACTTTCAAATACAGAAATAATTTCATGGCCGTTTGGAATTTTACTCATGATAAAACCTCCCCTATCATTTTCATTTTCGCCTCTACTTCCTCACGCTTCACCTTTGTTTCTTCAGAATCAGCCGCACGTTCTAACTGCTTTAAAATATTTTGGAAGTTTTTCAATTCTCCTTCCCATTTTTCAACGAAAGCTTCACTTTTTTCTTTTACTAAAAATGGTCCCATAAACAATTCAGCTTGTTTATTCTCAGAATAAGGCACCGCAGTGTTTCCTCGCTCCCCTACTAGAATTTCGTAAATTTTCCCATCTTCTTTTACGATTTTTTCATGGATAAGCTCCCATCCATTCTCAATAAACCATTCACGAATGTGATGCGCTGCAATATTCGGCTGTAAAATTAAACGCGATACACCTTCTAATTTTTCTTTACCACTTTCTAAAATGTCACGAATTAACGCTCCGCCCATTCCGGCAACTGTAATTACATCTACTTCTCCTGGCGCGATAACAGCTAATCCATTCCCTTTACGCACATCTACTTTATCTTGTAAGCCACTTTCAGCTACAGTTGCTTGTGCAGAACGAAATGGCCCATCTACAACCTCTCCAGCAACTGCTTTAGTAGCAATATTATTTATAATTGTATAACACGGTAAATACGCATGATCCGATCCAATATCAGCAACTGTAGATCCTACTGGTATCTCACGCACAACTTCTTCTAATCGTTTTGAAAGCTTTACTTCATTCATGTATTTCCATTACTCCTTCTCTTGTCAGTCTGTCTCCATGATAATGAATTTATAGTAGTTGTTGCAAGCCCATAGCAACAATTCCATTCTCTATAACTCATCGTATTTTAGAAAATATAGAAAAACAAGCCCTTTGCATAAGCAAAAGGCTTGTAACACAAAACTTTATTTTTTCTTCGATAACCAATCAGCTACTTTAGCGGCTTGATCAGCTGGAACTAAATTTGGCGGCATATTTCCTTTTCCTTTCGAAATAACTTCTTGAATCTCTTCTTTCGAAAGTTTCCCACCAATTTTTTGTAAATTAGGTCCTACTGCCCCTTGTAACTGATCGCCGTGGCAGCTCGTACAGCTTTGCTTTACAATATCCTCTGGCTTTGATGCTGTTTGTGCTGGCTTCCCGCCATTTTTTGCATCAGCTAACTCTTTAGATTTATTTAGCCCCTGAAATGAAAATACAAACATAACGATAATACCTAATGCTGCAATAAGAGCGAACGGAATCAGCGGATTACGTTTCATATCTCTTCTCCCCCCTCTATACCCCTAAATAGTTAGATGATTCAGTCATTTCCATTGTACTTGAAAACACTCTATCAGAAAAGAGTAAACTACTACTTGTTAAAAATATTCCATAAATTCAGTTTATTGCTTTTTATTGTTATATCACTTATTATTTCGATAATTATTAACGTTTCTCATCATATTTTTCACTTTTCTACATATATTTTTGTATAGAATAAACAAAATTAATCGAAAAATCGAAAAATGAGCATTTGCAAATCAAAAGACAATTCTGTAAAATAAATTACAAGAAATTGTAATCGTTGCCGACAGATAAAGTTTAACAAAAATTAACAAAACAAAAAAGTTTACTTCACAAAGGTGAAGTAAACTTAAAGGTAGCCTATTCTAAGAAATCCTTAAGACGCTTACTACGGCTTGGATGTCTTAGTTTACGAAGTGCTTTTGCTTCAATTTGACGGATACGTTCTCTTGTTACGCCGAATACTTTCCCAACTTCTTCAAGCGTACGAGTTCGTCCATCATCTAAACCAAAACGAAGACGTAGAACATTTTCTTCACGATCTGTTAGTGTATCTAACACATCTTCTAATTGTTCTTTTAGCAATTCATACGCTGCATGGTCCGCAGGCGATGTTGCTTCTTGGTCTTCAATAAAATCACCTAAATGGGAGTCATCTTCTTCACCAATCGGTGTTTCAAGGGAAACTGGCTCCTGTGCAATTTTTAAGATTTCACGTACTTTTTCTGGAGCAAGATCCATTTCTTCACCAATCTCTTCAGGAGATGGTTCACGTCCTAAATCTTGTAATAACTGACGTTGTACACGAATTAACTTATTAATTGTTTCAACCATATGAACTGGGATACGAATTGTTCTTGCTTGGTCTGCAATCGCACGTGTAATTGCTTGGCGAATCCACCAAGTTGCATACGTACTAAATTTGAAACCTTTACGATAATCGAACTTTTCAACCGCTTTAATTAGACCCATATTCCCTTCTTGGATTAAGTCTAAGAAAAGCATACCACGGCCCACGTAGCGCTTTGCAATACTTACTACAAGACGTAAGTTTGCTTCTGCAAGACGACGCTTCGCTTCTTCATCGCCTTCTTCAATACGCGTTGCAAGTCGAATTTCTTCTTCTGCAGATAGTAAATCTACACGACCAATTTCTTTTAAATACATACGAACAGGATCGTTGATTTTAACCCCAGGTGGTACACTTAAATCATTGAGGTCGAATTCTTCTTCCGATTTTGCTATTTGGCGATTATTAGGGCCTTCGTCGTTGTCATTGTCGCCAACTAAGTCAATCCCTTGTTCACCTAAATATTCATAGTATTCATCCATTTGATCGGATTCAATTTCAAATCCATTCATGCGTTCTGCAATCTCTTCATATGTAAGAACGCCACGTTTTTTTCCGAGCTCAGTGAGTTGTTCTTTCACCTGCTCAAGGGTCATTTCAGTTTCAATTTGTTTAGAACGAGCTGGTTTATCAGCCATCTGTTCCCCTCCTTACGCGAGATACAAACATTCATTATACTAAAAACTTCTCAAAAAAGCTATTTTCTCGCTTTTTGATTTTGTAAATATGCTACATAATATTTAGCAGCCTCTACAGGATCCGTTTTTTCCATCTGTTTTACCTTAAAGATGATTTCCATCTTTTCAAGTTTTTCTTGATGACGTCTAAGCGTCTCCAAATGGCCTTCTAGCACTTCTTCTGTGTATTCTGGATTAATAAATTCATCCGTCGAAATATCAGTGATAATATTTTTCAACTTTTCATCAGAGAGCCAACTTAAAAATGTTCCGACTGAAGGTTCATTTCCCTTTTCATAATATGCGTATAGTTCATATAAAATCCCTTTATGTTCTTCTGTATGAAAATCTTCTATGTGGGATTCCATACGAACAGCCACTTCTGGACTTTGCAACATATGGTAAATAATTTCTCTTTCTGCCCTTTCAAAACCTGTTAACTTCGGTTTTGTTTGAACAATTTGAGACGGCTTAGAAACCTGCTTTACTTGTTTTTGCTGTACCTTTTGTTCTTTGCGATATTGGTGCAATTGATTCAAAAGTGTTTCCATTGAATACGAAAATTCTTGCGATAATGACTTCAAATATGATTCTGCCTGCATCGCATCCTGTAACAACGATAACTCTTTTAAAACACTTTTCACATACTCTTCTTTGCCAGACTCATCTTGCAAATTTTTCCCTAAACGCAAATAATTTATTTTAAAACCAACAAAACTTATACTTGATTTCACAAGATTTTCAAAAGCAGTTGTCCCATATTGTTGCACATATTCATCAGGATCAAGCTTATCTGGCAAGGATGTAACTTTCACTTGGCAACCAACTTGCAACAATAATTGCCCTGCTTTCATCGTCGCTTCTCGCCCTGCTTTATCACCATCATAGCAAAGAACAACAGTTTCAACGTTACGTCGCAGAAGTTTTGCTTGTTCTTCAGTTAAAGCTGTTCCCATTGTCGCAACAGCTTCTTCCACACCACTTTTTACCGCAGCTAGTACGTCAGCATATCCTTCCAAAAGGACCACTTGCCCACGTTTTCTAATAAACGGCCTCGCTTGGTGGAAGTTATACAACAATTTACTTTTGTGAAAAATCGGTGTTTCAGGGCTATTTAAATATTTCGGAGTGTCATCTCCTAATGCCCTTCCACTAAATGCTATCACTTTACCTTGCAACGTATAGATTGGAAACATGACCCTTCCACGGAAGCGATCATAATGACTACCATCCTTCTCGCTTCTTATGAGAAGACCAGCTTGTTCCATACTAGACAGCGATAAACCTCTTTTTTGCAAAATTTTTGTTGCTGCATCCCAAGCAGGTGACGCATAACCAATTTCAAACTTCTCAATCATCTCTTTTGTAATACCACGTTTTAACAAATACGAAAGTGCTTCGTTTCCTTCTTCTGTATTTACTAATAAATGATGATAATACTTTTTCAAAAGTTCATGAGCTTGTTGCATGATGACAGTGTCATCAGATATGTCTTCTTGTTGTCCTTGCCCTGATGTATACTCTGCAACCGCAATTCCATTTCTTTCACCTAGCTTTTGAACAGCCTCGGTAAAAGCCAGTCCTTCCATTTTCATTAGAAAGGAAAATACATTTCCACCTTCTCCACATCCGAAGCAATGAAAAATTTGCTTATCAGATGAAACAGAGAATGAAGGAGAATTCTCACCATGAAATGGACAAAGGCCGAAATAGTTACGCCCCTGTTTTCTAAGTTGAACGTATTCACCAATCACTTCTACTATGTCGGATGACGTCCGAATCTGTTCAACAACTTCTTCGGGAATTCTGTTCCCCATAACTCCATCTCCGTGTCGTATTTTGTATTCGATATAAATTAAAAAATTCCTTTATAATTCGACAATATTTTTTCTAAACTTATTAGAAAGTGTTGTCGATTACGTTATCAAACGATTTTGCAGACCCTTTTCTGCGTAACTTCGCAGACACGTACCTACTATATAAAATTGTATCCATTTACTCATCTGTTACAAATGTACCTCCTGGAGACAATACATATGCACTTTTTTACAAGAAGACTAGCAAGTATCATATCCTATGTGATCACGAGATCTGTTTCTTTTGCATGTTGATACATATAAAGAAATCAACTTTAGCTCATTCAGCATCTACATAGATCCAATTTCCCTTGCTGTTTCCTTAAACGATGAGCATACGATGTGACAAACAAAATTTCGACATGAAATTTCGTTCCAACTTGCACAATTTTCAGCCTTCACAGGATATGCATCTGCATCAACTAATACCATATTGATGTTTTGCATATTTCTGTATTCTACATCCCTTCTGCGAATCCTTCCATAATGTGCGTTTTCTTGTATAGATTTTGTCGATTTAACGTAATTACATGTCTTTTCGTAAATCCTATCCCTAGTTTATTCTGAAAAATTAAAGTCTAAACGTAAAATATAGGTTTTTATCACAATTTTTTATTATAATATATTTTCTTCAGCTACGCTACATATCCCTTTATTTTTTCATCCTCTATTTCAGGATAACGAAACCCTACCTTTAACATAATAAAAGGACAGAAGAATATAAGTATAACCACTCCGGTATAATCTATTACGAAATCAGCAAGCATTGTGTTTCTCACGAGCGAAAAAAGCACATTCACCTTTGGTAAATGTGCTAAAACATTTTTTGGTTTTGCACTGCATTCACAATAATGTTAGCTGTTTCTTCAATCGCCTTATTCGATACATCAATTACTTGACAATTTATTTTACCAACTACATTCTCAAAGTGATCAATTTCTTCTTTAATACGATTAATATTGGCATATGTTGCACCGTCACTTAGTCCAAGTGATTTCAATCGCTCTTTTCGAATATGATTCAACTTATCTGGCGTAATTTTCAAACCGAAACATTTTTCTTTTGCCACTTGATATAATTCCTCAGGTGGATCCACTTCTGGTACAAGTGGTACATTGGCAACTTTCAAACGTTTGTTATGCGCTAAATATTGAGAAAGTGGTGTTTTTGATGTACGCGAAATCCCAATCAACACGATATCCGCTTTTAAAATACCGCGCGCATCTCTACCATCATCATACTTTACAGCAAACTCAATCGCTTCAATCTTTTTGAAATATTCTTCATCTAATCTACGAACAACACCCGGCTCATATCTCGGTACTTGCCCTGTAATTTCTTCAATTTGATCGATTAGAGGCCCGATAATATCATATGCCTCTACGCCTTCTTTTGCAGCCTCTGTTACTAAATACTGACGCATGTCAGGTTTTACTAACGTAAAACAAATAAGCGCTTGATTGCTCTTAGCAATCGAAATCACTTCTTTTAATGTCCCTGTATCTTCTACATACGGCACACGTCTAATATCAGGAGCAAATGGGAATTGCCCCATTGCTGCTCGAACAACCAAATCAGCCGTTTCTCCGACAGAGTCAGATACGACATATACGATTTTATTATCCATTACATTACCTCACTTTAAACAAATTACACTTATTCGTTATTTACTAAGTTTACAAACGCACGTGTAATATTTGTTTTTGTAATTCGTCCAATCACTTCTAAACCTTGTTTCGTATCTTTTACAACTGGCATCGCATCAATCTGTCTTTCTATTAATTCCATCGCAATATCATATAAAGAATCTTCTCTACGACACATCGCAATGTTTGGCATCCTTGTCATGATAATATTAACCGGAAGAGAGGTTAAATCCTGCTTTCCTAAGCTAGCTCGTAATAAATCTTTACGAGATACAACACCAACTAATAGAGTCGATTGATCTACAACGAATAATGTACCTACATCCTCTAAAAACATCGTACAAATTGCATCGTATACTGATACATTTTTATCAATTACAACTGGTCTAGATTGATAATCTTGTACTTTAATTTTCTTAACAGCTTCAGATAATAGCTGTCCCCCAGTTTTTCCCGTATAAAAATAACCTACGCGTGGGCGCGCTTCTAAATAACCAGCCATCGTTAAAATTGCTAAGTCTGGCCTTAGCGTTGCACGTGTTAATCCCAATTGCGCAGCAATTGACTCCCCTGTAATAGGACCGTGATCTTTTACAATCTGAATGATATGTTCCTGCCGTTTATTCAGCTCTATGATAATCACCACCTTTAATGCACAACGAAAAAAGTTATACTATCTCTTAAATATTATATACTAAATATGCTATTCGAAAAAGATAGGATGTAAAAAGGACCATATACGGCCCCAAATTATATTTGAAACTTATCAAGTTGTTCTAAGAAACGTCTTGATTTCAAATAAATCCCGCAATATTCATCATAATATGTATTCAACACTAAACGCATTTGTTTTTTTGTGCTATCCTTCACTGATACATTGCCAAGTCTATGTAAATCGAAGTGGTAGAAAAGACGTAATAATTTATGAACGGCTTCCCCCACTGGTATACGATACTGATCTTGCTCAGCATGACGCGAGCACAGAAAACCGCCTTCCCGGACAGAGAAGGCGACAAAATCTGTTTCTTGATGACAAATCGCACATGTATCAAAGTACGGGCGCATCCCTAATACCGGAAGCATTTTCGTTTGATAAATTAATGATAATACTTCTGAATCAACACCCTCACACATGTAATGCAACGTTTGATATAACATTTCAAATAAATATGGATTATGTTTTTTATCTTCTGTTGCTTTATCAGTTAACTCAACAATAAATGATGCATAAGCAGTTAAAAATATATCCTCGCGAATTTCTTTCATAGTTGAAATAATCTCGCCTTGTTGCAAAGTTCCAAGTCCAGATCCCATTTGTATAAGGAAATGACCATGTGTCATAAGTTGCGAAACAGATGCTAACCGGCTTTTCGGTTTTTTCGCTCCTCTTGCCATTGCACTTACCTTACCAAGTTCTCTTGAGAATATTGTAACAATCTTGTTCGTTTCTCCGTAATCTGTCGTACGGATAACGATGCCCTCAACTTTTTGAAACATGTTCGTCACCATCCAAGGTTTGAACAAAACGGGTCAAGAAATTGGAGAGTCTAGATGCGCTAGCTCCTCTTCATGTTGATCCATCTCATCGTTTACGTCTTTTTCCATTTCTTTCAAAAGCAAATACGTTTCAATGCTTCCTGTTTTGGAGAAAAACTTCCAGGTAAAATCTAGCATAAGAATCCACCTTTCTCAATAAGCGTAGCCTATAAACCAATTTCCTTTGTTGTTATTAAATTGACCCATTTTGTCCATTTTCATGTGAGAAAAATTTTTCCTAATTTATCAAAACTCATAAAACCAATAATCAGCGGATGAACAAAACATCCGCTGATTACAGCTTTACTCTATTTTAGTACTCGTCTTCGCGGAAACCAAGGTCACGAAGCTGAGACATTTTATTGCGCCAATCTTTTTGCACTTTTACCCATACTTCTAAAAATACTTTAGAACCAAGTAATGCTTCAATATCAAAACGAGCTCTCTTACCAACTTCTTTTAACATCTTCCCTTGTTTACCGATAATAATCCCTTTTTGCGATGGACGTTCAACAACAATCGTTGCATTGATATAAACTGCCCCGCCTTCGCGTTTTTGAATTGCATCGATAACAACAGCCACAGAATGCGGCACTTCTTCACGTGTTAAATGTAGTACTTTCTCACGAATAAGCTCTGCAATAATAAATCTCTCCGGATGGTCCGTTACTTGATTATCTGGATAGTATTGTGGTCCTTCTGGTAAATACTTTTTAATCGTTCCAATTAAAGCGTCCACATTATTACCATCTAATGCAGAAATCGGTACAATCTCTGCAAATTCATGTAGTTTGCGATATTGATCAATTAACTCTAATAATTGTTCTGGATGAAGTTGGTCAATTTTATTAATGACTAAAAATACTGGTTGCTTCGTTTCTTTTAACTTCTCAATGATGAATTCCTCACCACGACCAAATCCTTCGACTGCATTGACCATAAACAGAACGATATCAACTTCTTTTAATGTCGTTTGAGCCATCTTCACCATGAAGTCACCTAGTTTATGTTTAGGTTTATGTATTCCTGGTGTATCAATGAAAATTACTTGTGAATCATTTTCTGTATATACGCCTTGAATTTTATTACGAGTTGTTTGTGGCTTGTCACTCATAATAGCAATTTTTTGGCCGATAATACGATTTAAAAATGTAGATTTCCCAACATTCGGTCTGCCAATAATAGAGACAAAACCTGATTTATAACCTTTTCTATTCATGTAAATCCTCCGCTAAAAATGCTCCTGGTAACAATTCTCCGACCGTTGTCTCTTGAACGTCACCATGTAAATTTGACAGGTATACTTTCGTATCCTGTTTACATAATTCTACCATAACTTGTCGACATGCTCCACAAGGAGGTACTGGACGCTTTGTATCCGCCACAATCGCGATAGCTACAAACTCTTTATCTCCTTCAGAAACCGCCTTAAATAAAGCTGTTCTTTCTGCACAGTTACATAGGCCATATGATGCATTCTCAACATTACATCCACGATACACTTTTCCATCCTGTGTTAATAATGCTGCACCTACTTGAAATTTAGAATATGGTACGTACGCTTGTTTACGCGCTTCGATTGCTTCTTGAATTAATTGTTTACTATTCATATTCCCGCATCCTTCCTGTTCACAGCTGTGAATAGATACACTCTCTTATTAAAGGCCTTTACGGCACTTCCAAAGCTTAATAAAAACTTTGGAATGCAACTATACCACATACGGTAAAAAGATAATAGCACCAATTATAACAGCTATTATAGCAAACAATAAAACTGCTCCCGCTGCGACATCCTTTGCAATTTTCGCAAACGGATGTATATCGGTAGTCGCTAAATCTACGGTTTTTTCCACAGCTGTATTTACCATCTCTAAACTCATTACAATTCCTATTACAATAAGTAATACCATCCACTCTACTTTCGTAATATGGAAATAAAAGCCGCAGCATATAACAATGACTGCGGCTAAATAATGAATTTTCATATTTCGTTCATGACGAAGGCAAAAGAATACACCTGCTATAGCATACCCAAAACTATCTATAAGTTTTCCTTTTTTCATCGCCCTAATCCAAATGCATCTAAAATTTCTTTCTGTCTTCCAAACATTTCTTTTTCATCCTCTTCTGTCATGTGGTCATAACCAAGTAAATGTAAAAAGCCATGTAACGCTAAAAAGCCAAGTTCACGATCAAAAGAATGTCCATACTCTTCAGCTTGTTCTTTCGCTCTCGGAATAGAAATAATAAGGTCACCTAACATACGCGGCATCTCTACACCTACAATTTCCATTTCCCCTTCTCCCATTTCTTCCATAGCAAAGGAAATGACATCAGTAGGCTGATCCTTATCTCGGTAATCACGATTAATCTCGCGAATGCGTTCGTTATCTACAAATGTCACTGATAACTCCGCACCATCCTCTATTTTTTCCATTTGAGCTGCTTTTCCTAATATTTCACGAATTAAATTCACATATTCTTCTTTCACTTCTTCTGTTTCATCAATGAAATCAATTAATAAACTCATTCTTTCTCCTTCTCTTCCGGTGGTTCCGGATATGTAATACGCGAATGGAAAATACCATTTAACGTTTCACATAACGTTCTTCCAACGATTTGTAGTTCCTTAAATGTCAAATCACATTCACTAAATTGCCCATCTTGCAGGCGATCTTTAATAATACTTTGTACTAAATTATTAATTTGATCTGGTGTTGGGTGATTCATAGAACGTACCGCCGCCTCAACACTATCAGCGATACCAACGATTGCCGATTCTTTAGAAGTTGCTTTTGATCCCGGATAACGGAACATCTCTTCTGTATATTTTTCTTTATCTTCTTTAATCGCCTTATAATAAAAATATTTAAGGAGCGTTGTACCGTGATGTTGTCCAGCAATATCAATAATTTCTTGCGGAATATGGTATTCTTCGAGCATCCTTACTCCATCAGTTACATGAGCAATGATAATCTCTTTACTCGTCACAGGATCTAATTTATCATGTGGGTTTTCAATTCCCATCTGGTTTTCAATAAAGAATTGCGGTTGTACTGTTTTTCCTACATCATGATAATATGCCCCTACACGTGCTAATACACCATTTGCTCCAACTGCTTCACAAGCCGCTTCAGAAAGATTCGCTACCATTACACTATGATGATATGTTCCTGGTGCTTCTAACAAAATTCTACGCAAAAGCGGATGATTCGGACTTGATAGTTCCATAAGCTTCATGCTTGACACAATTCCAAGTCCACTTTCTAAATAAGGTAATATCCCCATGGCTAAAACGGAAGAGATAATCCCTGAAAGTGAAGCCATTAATAATTGCGTACCAATTTCAAGAGGTGAAAAATTCCCATTACGTAATAATAATAACGCCGCCAAGACGACTACATTTAAGATAGAAACAAGTATACCAGCTTGCAAAATCATCGTACGACGATTTTTTTCTCTTAAGAAAATACTCACTGATAATGAACTTAATAACACATAAATACCTACACTATAATTCAGTGTACTTGTTACCCCTTCATTAAACATAATACTTCCGCACACAGAAAAAATCATACTTGTTAAAAATACAAATCGATCGCCAATCATTAGTTTTACAAGTATTGTTCCCATCGCAACCGGGACAACATACGCAATTCCTGCATATTCAAGCTTTTGAAACAAACTAATAATTTTCATTAAAACAATCGTGATAGACAAAATTGTAATATACGCTAAAATATACGGTCTATCTTCTCTTTTCCGCTGTAAAAATACTTCAAACTGCTTATGCATAAAGTATAATAACACACCAATGAGCACCGCTAATCCAACATAAGGTTGAAAACTATTACCTTTCTCTAATAAACCGACTAATTTCAACTGATTATACATATCACTTGAAATTGTTTCGCCTTCTCTAACAATAACTTGTCCTTGAAGAATATAAACAGGTGGGACTAAATCCTCTTCCGCTTTCTTCTTCTCTTTCGTTACAACCGGATCATAAAAATAATTTGCTGTAATCGCATATGATCCTAGCGCATTAACAGCTTCCTTCAATCCGCTATTCACATTAAGGCTTTTCATTTCATTAACAAATCGCTCTTTTGCTGCTATTTCTTCGGACATTTTAATATTTCCACCCATAATAACACTAACAGACGTTAAAGCCGCGTTCTTTGCTAATTCTAGTTGATCCGGTTCTGAATTAATAAAGTACAGTAAAATCTCATCAGATAATTCCTTTGTTAAATTAGATGGCAACTTCTTCTTCAACTTTTCTAATTTATTAGCATCGGTCATCTTTTTTTGCTCTTCAGGTCCAGCAGCTTTCATCTCCTGAATTACTTCATTTACCTTGGCAAAAACATCATTTACAATATCTACTCTATTTTGTTTATATTCACTTCTATATGTATATTGATCCCCGACTTTTTGAGCGGCCTCTTGTTTTTTTCTGTCCGTTATAACCTTATCTTCAATTTTAATAGGAGAGTGAATTGTTTTTTTCGCAATAGAATACATATCAACATCTAATTGCTCTGGTTTCACATTATTCATAAGTGCAAAAAACAGCACTGCTCCTAATAAAACGTAAGAAATCCAACTTAGTTTTTTCGAATGTTGTAAATTACGAAACCACTTAGAAATTTCTTGAGATCTTAACATGATTTCAATACCTTCTCCTCTCCAGAAATAAAGTGAAACTATTTATAGCTTTCATTTCTTCTAGCTAACGATACTTTTAGGTAACATTTTTATACACCAGTACCTATAGTTTATTTCTCTTATCTTTTATGATAGTAAAAAATATGCCGTTCGCCAACCTTAATACAAAAAGAAATGACCCTGACAAATAGGATCATTCCATTTTATCATATGCCTCAATAATACGTTGCACCAGTGGATGCCTCACAACGTCCGTTTGTTCTAATGTAATGAACGAAAGACCTGATACACCAGATAAAATGTTAGAAGCTAGCGAAAGCCCTGATTTTACCCCTTTTGGTAAATCTACTTGTGAAGGATCTCCCGTAATAACCATTTTAGAACTAAAACCTAATCTTGTTAAAAACATTTTTATTTGTGCACCCGTTGTATTTTGCGCTTCATCTAAAATAACAAATGAATCATCGAGCGTACGCCCTCTCATATAAGCAAGAGGCGCGATTTCAATTACACCTCTCTCCATCATACGCTGCGTATATTCTTGTCCAAGAATATCGTGCAGAGCATCATACAACGGACGTAAATACGGATCTACCTTCTCTTTCAAATCCCCTGGTAAAAAACCTAAACTTTCGCCTGCTTCTACAGCCGGTCTCGTTAAAATAATTTTCTTTACATACCCTTGCTTTAAAGCTCTCACAGCCATTACTACAGCTAAGTATGTTTTCCCAGTCCCAGCAGGTCCAATTCCAAATACAATGTCATTCTTCTTCATTGTATGAATGTATCTTCTTTGCCCCATTGTTTTTACACGAATGGATTTACCTTTTGTCGTTTTAAAGATTTCTTCTTCATATAACTCTTCAAATTGAGCAATTTTCCCTTGTTGTGCGAGCTGAATTGCATACGCAACATCTCTTTCTGTAATTGACACACCTTTTCGAATAACAACAAGTAATTGCTGTAAGATTTTTTCTACGAGTGTCACAGTTTCAACTGCTCCAGATGCATGAACAGTTTCACCTCTAGTTACAATCGATACATTCAGTTCCCGTTCAATTACTTTTAAATGAGCATCATTGACTCCAAAAAGAGCGATTGCTTCGTTAGTATTTTCCAATTGTTGGTTCATTTCTACTAATTGTTCTGCCATTACTCAGTCTCCTTGAATATCGGATTCGGATATTGGTTGTGGCTCTGCAATATTTTCAATCACAGTATAATGCAATGTGACTTTTAGTTGATCCGCCTCAACCTCTTTACTCAAAATCTTATCACTTACAATCATAGCATGTTCATCCAATTTTTTCTTTAGTTCTTTTTCAGCCATCTCTTTTGCTACTTTCATTGCCTGTTTTTCTGTATATTCCCGGTTCGCTTCTTCCTCTTCTCGCACTATATCCTTTTCGTATGCAATCGGTAGTGTAAAACCAAATAATTTCACATCATGCTTTACACTTTCCGTACGGGAGCGTTTATACTTATCATGTTGAAATCCCCATATTTTTATTTTCGTACTCCCCAATTTAAGGTAATGCTCATTATACGTATTACCAGTATATACTTGAAATTGTGTCTTCAGTGGCACATTCACATTAGATGTATACCACGTTTCACCATATACAATACCTTTCGCCGAAACAATCGTCTGACTCTCCTCATTACCGTATACCCCCGATACGAGAAGCTGCCCTTTTTCTACATGATCATTTTTTAGAACGACTGGTTTTCCTACTTCAACAAATGTTTTTGTAACAATCGCTTCTTTTTTTGCCACTAAATTTTGCGGTCTTTGTTCCTTTTCTTTTTTCGGCTCATTTTTTTCAACAATTTTAAAGTGGTACGTCGTTCCCCTTATTTCTAGTCCTGCCCAAGTAATCGCATTAATATTGTCTGTCAAATGACGTTGTACATCTTCTACACTAGGCATTTGGAATTGTAATTTTCCTTTTTTAATACCCATTTTGTCCAATTCTTTCATTAATATATATTCTGTTTCAGGTTTCGCTCCTGTAATTTCAATTTTCCAAACCATATTTGATAATGCAATCATGCCAAAAAAGAAAATTAAAAAACCAATTAAGAATCCACTATTTTTAATTAAGCGCTTATTCAAAAAAGGAAAACCGTAACGCCCAATAAAGTATAATTTACATTCATTTTTTCTATAAATCGGCTTGATTTTTTTCACATCTCGTAATAACATACAAAAAACTAACGTTTCATCAGCAATCTTCTTAACGTCCCAAACTAATAATTTTCTACGTACACATTCGTTAACGAACCGTTCCGCTCCTCTACCTTCAATTCGTACCTTTACATATCCAAGCCACTTTATAAACCATTTATTTTTCATCTACTGCCTTCACTACCTTTCCAAAAGTAGACACACTACTTTTCACTTTAATTAGCAAAATAGCTCGTACGAAAATGAAATACAAAGTTTTATTGTCCATAAATAGTAGGGTCAAATTGTTAGAATAAAGAAGAAAAACTTCACATACGGAAGTTTCCCTCACTTCTCTTTCTTTTCGTCTTCTAAAAATGTCACTTGCTCAATTATCCCTTCCAGCAAAAGTTCTTCCGGAAGGATTGTTTTAATAACAAAGGACTGTCCCTTAATTAATAATTGACCATGCTTTAACAACAATCTTACTTCTTTATCTGAAAACACTAATAAACCTCGATGATTTTCTATATAGATATGCACTTGCCCAACAAGCGTGATCCGAGGTAGATCCATTAGCACATCCACTGGCAGGTCTATTTGCTTCGTTAACCAATTCTTCATTTGTTCTAATTTTTTCATCTCAAAAGACCCCCTCTCATCCCATATGTATGAAAAAAGAGCTTGTAATATCACGTCCAAACTGAAAAAAAGCATAAAAAAACGTCTCATACGAAATGAGACGTTTTTTTATGCTAATAGCTGGATAACCAGCTTATTCACAAGTGATCCGTCTGTTTTACCTTTTACTTTCGGCATAACAGCAGTCATCACCTTACCCATATCTGCTTTAGAAGTAGCACCAACTTCAGAAATAACTTGCTTAATTACATTCGCTAATTCTTCTTCCGTTAATTGCTCTGGCAAATATGCGCTTAAAATCCGAATTTCACTTTGCAGTTTATCAACAAGGTCTTCACGACCAGCTTTTTTAAATTCAAGGAGGGAGTCCTTATACTGTTTTACTTCACGAGCTAAAACTGTTAATTCCTCTTCTTCAGTAAGAGTATGTTGCAGTTTAATACCTTCATTTTGTAAAGCAGCCTTAACCATACGAATGACGGTTAATTTTTCTTTTTGTTTATTCTTCATCGCTTGTTTCATATCATCGTTTAAACGACCGAGAAGACTCATAACTTACACCCTCTCTTAGAATTTACGCTTTCTTGCCGCTTCAGATTTCTTCTTACGTTTTACACTTGGTTTTTCATAAAACTCGCGCTTTCTTGCTTCAGCAAGTGTACCAGTTTTAGAAACCGATCTTTTAAAACGGCGAAGTGCATCCTCCAAAGACTCGTTTTTACGAACGACTGTTTTTGACATTCTCTTTCCCTCCCTCCGAAACATCACACTTACATACTAACTTCAGCATGCAAAAAGAAACACTTCTTCAGCATGTCTTTTACGATTATAATACATTTTATCACTTCAGGTCAACTATTTGGCAGAATAAAAGAAGAATAGATGCTCTTCCTTTTTCAAAAACTATGCAGATGGCTGTTATTCTTTTACCTGAAGACAACTATATTTTGGTCATTACACCTTTTTTCATACAGGAATGTACGAAACAACTACTCATTTCATACCTTTTCAGTACTTAACGTCTCCACTAAAAAAAGAAAGCATGCAAATCGTTTCCGTTTGCATGCTTTCTTTGCCCGCTATTTGCCAGGCAGTAAGACCCCCACTCAAAATTCAGCGAAAACAAAGAAGTTAGGTGGGGATCGTGCTGCCCGTAAAAGCCCGATTGGTGAGGGCTAATAATCAGCGGGGGGATGAATCCTACGCTGATTACAGTTTCACTTTATGCGCTTGCTGATTCTTTTTTCACATCATCTTCAAGAACACGAACAAATTGCGCTTCATTATATGGATAACCAGCTTTCGTGATTTTCACTTTCACTAGTTTACCAATTAATTCTTCTGACCCTTCAAATACAATTTTCAAGTAGTTATCTGTATAACCTACATATAATCCTTCACGGTCGCCCTCTTTAAATTGCTCTTCTGGAATAATTTCAAGTACTTCGCCTTCAAACTGTGACGCATACTCTTTCGCTAATTGATTAGATAGTTCAATTAAACGGTGAACACGATCGTTCTTCACATCTTCAGGAACTTGATCTTCCATGCGTGCTGCAGGTGTTCCTGTACGTTTTGAGTAAGGGAACACGTGTAACTCAGAGAAGCGATTCTCTTTAATGAAATTGTATGTTTCCATGAATTCTTCTTCTGTTTCACCTGGGAAACCAACGATTACGTCTGATGTAATCGCAAGACCTGGTAACGCTTCTTTCAAACGATCTAAACGCTCTTGGAAGAATTCCATCGTATACTTACGACGCATACGTTTTAATACAGTATTAGATCCAGATTGCAACGGAATGTGTAAGTGACGTACAACTACTTCAGACTTATCTAACACTTCAATTACTTCATCTGAAATCTGACTCGCTTCAATAGAAGAAATACGAAGACGTTTTAATCCGCCTACTTCCGCTTCCATATCACGAAGTAACCCAGCTAAATTATAATCTTTAATATCTTCACCGTATCCACCTGTATGAATACCTGTTAATACGATTTCTTTATATCCTGCATCTACTAATTGCTGTGCTTGTTTAATAACTTCTTTTCCATCACGCGAACGCATTAAACCACGCGCCCAAGGTATAATACAGAATGTACAGAAGTTATTACAACCTTCTTGTATTTTTAAAGATGCACGTGTACGATCCGTGAAATAAGGTACATCCAGTTCTTCGTATACACGTGTTTTCATAATGTTGCGGACAGCATTAATTGGTTGACGCTCTTTGCGGAATTCTTCGATGTATCCTAACATCTTTTCACGATCCTGTGTACCAACTACAATATCTACACCAGGAATCGCCATAATTTCCGCTGGAGATGTTTGTGCATAACATCCAGTTACACAAATAACTGCATCCGGATTTTGACGAACAGCACGTCTAATAACTTGACGACTTTTCTTATCTCCCGTATTCGTTACTGTACACGTATTAATAACATATACATCAGCTTTCTTTTCATATTCAGTTCTTTCATATCCACCTTGTTTAAACAATTGCCAAATGGCTTCTGTTTCATAGTGGTTTACTTTACAACCTAACGTATGGAACGCAACAGTTGACATTGATCATCACCCCATCAATTCAAAATGATACGAAGCAGCACTTAACGCGTATAACGGCGCCGTTTCTGTTCTTAAAATTCTTGGTCCTAAACTACATGGTACAAATTTATGTTCACGAAGCGCTGTAATCTCTTCCTCAGCTAAACCGCCTTCTGGGCCAAATACAATCAATAGCTTCTGACCTGGTTTCATCATCGTTAAAGCTTTCGCAAAATTAGATTTCTCGCCTTGTTTCGCTTCCTCTTCGTAAGCAACAAGACAAACATCATACTCACCACTCATTGAAAGCAATTGTTTAAACGATGCTGGAGCATGTACTTCTGGAACTTCACTTCTATGTGATTGTTCCGCAGCTTCTTTCACAATTTTTCTTAAACGCTCAACTTTTTTATCAGCTTTTTTCGCATCCCATTTTACGATAGAGCGAGATGCTTGAAATGGTAAGAATGCAGCTGCCCCAAGCTCTGTTCCTTTTTGGAAAATTAACTCTAGCTTGTCTCCTTTTGGCAGTCCACTTGCAATCGTCACGAAAACAGGAAGTTCACTTGACGCCTCTCCCCATTCTACAATAGCCGTATTAATAAATTCACTGGTAATTTCATCAATTGAACATACTGCTGTTTTTCCGTTTACACAGCAATAAATGTGATCACCAGCTGACATACGCATCACTCTTGCGATATGATGTACGTCATCACCTACAATGCGAATACTTGTCTCATTTACATATTTCTCTTCTACAAAATAACGTTGCATATAATCACCTTAGTAGAGTTTCGTTCCTTTCGTAAGTCAATACTTACGAAAGGAACGAAACGTTATCATTTTTCATATAACAAACGGCAAGTCCCTCACCTTATAGTGAGAGACTCTCCTTTTCATTATAGACTAAAATCTATATTACGCATTTCGTGCAATAATTGCTACCCAATCTTCCATTCGTAACACTTCTTCAATTGTAAATCCAGCTTTTTCTAGCGCCTCAGAAATCACTTTTTCCTTCGCAGCAATAATGCCCGATGTAATAAATAATCCGCCTGACTTCACAACTCTTGCTGCATCTTCAGGGAATAAAAGAATAATTTCTGCTAATAAGTTAGCTACGATTAAATCAACAGGACCTTCAATACCCTCTAAAAGACTATTCTGTCCAACAGATACGATATCATCTGTTTTATTTAAACGTACATTCATTTCTGCACTTTCAACCGCAACCGGATCTAAATCATATGCTTGAACAGAAGCCGCACCCAATTTTGCTGCTGCAATACTCAGTACACCAGAACCTGTTCCTACATCAATGATAGCGTCACCTGGCTGTACTGTTTTTTCTAAAGCACGGATACACATCGTTGTTGTTGGATGAGTTCCTGTCCCAAACGCCATACCTGGATCTAATTCAATAATTTTTTCTTCCGGAGAAGATGGTGTATATTCTTCCCACGTCGGTACAATTGTGAATGTATCAGAAATTTGTACTGGATGGTAATATTTTTTCCAAGCAGTAGCCCAATCTTCTTCATTGACTTCGTTAACGGTAATATTTCCAGTACCAATTTCGATGTCGTAAGATGGAAGCACATCAATAGATGATTTTACACCTGCAATTGTCTCCTGTAAAGAATCCGTTTGCGGGAAATATGCTTTTATTAACACACCTTCCTCCGGGTATTCATCTGGGTTCAATGCATAAATTTCACCATATTGTTGCTCGCGCTCTTTCGTCAACTCCGCCGGGTCCTCAATCGCAACTCCACTAGCACCAGCTTCATGTAAAATATGAGAGACAGCTTCTACTGCTTCTTCTGTTGTATGAATACTAATTTCTGACCATTTCACAATTTACCAACTCCATTTTTTATTTCCATTATTCCCCTTTGAAAGCACGTTTAAGCTTTCCGAATAAACTATCATCCTGCTCTTCTTGTCCTGCAAATTCACGTAATAAATCTTTTTGATGTGAAGTTAATTTCGTCGGTACAACAACACGCACGACTACATATTGATCCCCTTGACCATATCCACGTACGTTCGGAGCACCTTTTCCTTTTAAGCGGAATTCTGTTCCTGTTTGTGTTCCTGCTGGAATTTTCAGCTTCACTTTACCATGAACAGTAGGAACTTCCACTTCAGCACCAAGTGCCATTTGCGCAAACGTTAATGGCATTTCACAAATAATGTGATCTCCTTCACGCTCAAAGAATTCATGACTTCTTACATGAACAACAACATATAAATCTCCTGCTGGCCCGCCATTTACGCCCGCTTCACCTTTTCCAGATACACGAATTTGTTGACCGTTATCGATACCCGCTGGAATTTTAACGTTGATTTTTTTATGTTTACGAACTTTACCAGAACCGTGACATGTCGTACATTTTTCTTTAATCATTTGACCAGTTCCTGAACAATGCCCACAAGCTTGACGGTTTACAATACGACCAAATGGTGTATTTTGCTCTACACTTACTTGCCCTGATCCTGAGCAATGTTTACATGTTTCTTTTGAAGTTCCTGGTTTTGCTCCGCTACCTTTACAAGTATCACATGGATCTTCTACTGGAATCTCGACATTTAACTCTTTACCAAAAATAGCTTCTTCAAAATCTAAAGTAACTTGATATTGTAAGTCAGCACCTTGACGTGGAGCATTTGGATCACGACGTCTGCCGCCACCACCGCCAAAGAATGAACTAAAGATATCTTCGAAACCGAAGCCTCCGCCGAAGTCTCCTCCGCCGCCAAAGCCACCAAAGCCTTGATTTGCACCAGCATGACCAAATTGATCGTATTGCGCGCGCTTTTGATCATCACTTAATACTTCGTATGCTTCTTGTACTTCTTTAAACTTTTCAATTGCATTTTCTTCTTTACTTACGTCTGGATGGTATTTTTTAGCCAAACGACGATACGCTTTTTTTATTTCATCTTTTGAAGCACCCTTGCTAAGCCCAAGGACCTCATAATAATCTCGTTTACTCATAAATTTACAACCCCCGAATCTTTCACATAAACGTAATTTTAACACCGAAAGAAAGTGCTTTGCAACAAAGTTTCCTTACTTACAGTATGCAAAATAAAAAACTTAAGATCCTCACACATTCCTTCTCATTCATACAAAAAGCCAAAGCCAAGGCACGCTTGACTTTGACTTTTTGTCATCTTACTTATTTATTATTACTTATCTTCTTTTACTTCTTCAAACTCAGCGTCTACTACATTGTCTTTCTTCGCGCCAGCATCTTGTGCTCCTTGTGCACCTTCTGCTTGCCCTGCAGCTGCTTGAGCTTGCTCGTATAATTTAACAGTTAATTGTTGTACGATTTCTTGTAAAGCGTCTTTTTTCGCACGGATTTCCTCAAGCTCGTTCTTCTCAATCGCAGCTTGTAATGCTTCTTTCGCTTCTGTTGCTTTTGCAACTTCAGCCGCATCCACTTTACCTTCTAAATCTTTTACAACTTTATCTGTTTGGAATACAAGTTGGTCAGCTTCGTTACGAAGTTCAACTTCTTCCTTACGTTTTTGGTCAGCGTCAGCGTTTGCTTCTGCTTCTTGTACCATACGATCTACTTCTTCATCAGAAAGACCTGAAGAAGATTGGATTGTAATAGCTTGCTCTTTGCTTGTTCCTAAATCTTTCGCACGTACGTTAACAATACCGTTCGCATCAATATCGAATGTTACTTCGATTTGTGGAATACCACGTGGTGCTGGTGGAAGGTCTGTTAATTGGAAACGACCTAATGTTTTGTTGTCAGCTGACATTGGACGCTCACCTTGTAATACGTGAATGTCTACTGCTGGTTGGTTATCAGCAGCTGTTGAGAATACTTGTGACTTACTTGTTGGAATTGTAGTGTTACGCTCGATTAATTTCGTGAACACGCCACCCATAGTTTCAATACCTAAAGAAAGTGGAGTTACATCTAATAATAGTACGCCTTCTACATCACCAGTAAGTACGCCACCTTGAACTGCAGCACCTAATGCTACAACTTCATCAGGATTTACACCTTTATATGGTTCTTTACCAGTCTCACGTTTAATAGCTTCTTGTACAGCTGGGATACGAGTAGACCCACCAACAAGGATAACTTTATCTAATTCACTTGGAGCAAAACCAGCGTCTTTTAATGCACGACGAGTTGGCTCTAACGTTCTTTCAACAAGACTTGCTGAAATCTCTTCGAATTTCGCTCTTGTTAATGTTAATTCTAAGTGTAATGGACCAGCAGCTCCAGCACTAATGAATGGTAATGAAATTTGTGTTTGTGTTACACCAGAAAGATCTTTTTTCGCTTTTTCAGCTGCATCTTTCAGACGTTGAAGTGCCATTTTATCTTGGCTTAAATCAATGTTATTTTCTTTTTTGAATTCAGCTACTAAGTGGTCAATAATAACTTGGTCAAAGTCATCTCCACCAAGACGGTTGTCACCAGCAGTTGAAATAACTTCGAATGTTCCGTCTGCTAACTCAAGGATAGATACGTCAAATGTACCGCCACCTAAGTCATATACTAAGATTTTTTGCTCTTCATCTTGTTTTTCTAAACCGTAAGCAAGCGCTGCTGCTGTTGGTTCGTTAATGATACGCTCAACTTCTAAACCAGCGATACGACCAGCATCTTTTGTTGCTTGACGTTCTGCATCGTTGAAGTATGCAGGTACTGTAATAACAGCTTTCGTTACTGTTTCACCTAAGTATGCTTCAGCAGAAGCTTTTAGGTTTTGTAAAATGATTGCAGAAATTTCTTGTGGTGTATAATCTTTACCTTCAACTTCTACTTTGTAGTCTGTACCCATATGACGTTTAACAGACATGATTGTATTTGGGTTTGTAATTGCTTGACGCTTTGCAACTTCCCCAACTTGACGCTCTTCATTTTTGAAAGCTACAACAGAAGGTGTTGTACGGTTTCCTTCTGGATTTGGGATAACCTTTGGTTCTCCACCTTCCATAACAGCTACACAAGAGTTTGTTGTACCTAAGTCAATACCGATAATTTTACTCATGGCGAATCCTCCTACTTTTATGTAAATTATTGATTTACTTTTACCATTGATGGGCGAATCACACGGTCTTTTAGTTTATAACCTTTTTGGAATTCTTCAACTACCGCGTTTGATTCAAATTCACTGTCTTCCACTTGCATAATAGCTTGGTGTTCATTAGGATCAAACTGTTTACCAACAGCTTCAATCACTTCCACACCTTCTTTAGCCAACGCTTCTAGCAATTGACGATGCACCATTTCCATACCTTGTAATAAGGATTTCGTTTGCTCATCACTTGCTTCCACTTGCATCGCTCTTTCAAAGTTATCAAGGGCTGGCAAGATGTCTGAAACTAGACTTTGCGCTCTATATTTTTCAGCAGCCTGTTTATCCATTTGGACACGACGCTTATGATTTTCAAAATCAGCTTGTAGACGTAATGTGCGACCTTCCGTTTCCGTTAGTTTCGCTTGTAACTCATCTACTTTTTCTTGTAAAAGAGCAGCCTCACTTTTTTCTTCTACAGTTTCTTCACTGTTTTCTGGCGTGACAGCTTCTTCAACTTGCGCTTCTTTTACTTCTTCTACCACTTGTTCGTTACGCTCTTCCACAATATTCACCTCCTTAAAAGGTATTAGTTATCATGCATAGCATGATTACCTAAGTATTATATATTACACACAGCAATGAAAATTCCATTACTTGAGCGAATGTATTACTCTCATTTACTTTTTAAGTCCATCAGTAAATTGTCTCGTAAATAACTGCAACAAACTAATTACACGAGAGTATTGCATTCTCGTCGGACCTAAAATAGCAATCGTTCCAAGCTGCTCTTCTCCAATCGAATACGTTGCAGAAATTAAACTACAATCTTCCATGGCTGTCGCAGAGTTTTCCCTACCAATTTTCACTTGAATACCGACTTGTTTATGACGCAAAATATCATAAAACTCAGCTTCATTATCAATCATCGTCAGCAAGGATCTTACTTTGTGAATGTCATGGAACTCTGGTTGCGAAAGCATATTTGCTTTTCCTCCAAAGTATATCTTTTCCGATAACGGAACTTGAAATGTACCATCTAACATTTTTATTGCACTATCGTAATTATGAACATACCCACGTAAAACTGTAACAATCTCCTTAAAGATTTTATTATGCAGTTCTTCCATCGGTACACCCGATAGCTTTTCATTTAAAATATTAACCATTTTTTCTAAATCTGATAAATCAACAGATTCCGGAACGGTAATCGTTTTACTTTGTACATGCCCTGTATCAGTTACAATAATAGCGACTGCAGTTTGACGATCAAGCGGCACAATTTGTACATTTTTAAGTTTATTTGTGCTTAACTTCGGTCCAAGAACAATGGCCGTATAATTCGTAAGTTCTGATAGAATTTGAGCCGATTGCTGTGCAATTTTTTCCGCTTCAAAAATTCTTTCAGCAAATAAATCTTTAATTTGTACAATTTCAGCTTTCGGTAAGTTTTGCGGCGCTAAAAGATGGTCTACATAAAATCGGTATCCCTTCTCAGAAGGAACACGGCCAGAAGAACTGTGCGTTTTTTCAATAAAACCTAATTCTTCTAAGTCCGCCATTTCATTTCGAATAGTAGCTGAACTAAATGTAATTTCATCTTTTTTAGCCAACGTTCTAGAACCAACCGGCTGCGCTGATCCAATAAAGTCATCAATAATTGTTTGTAAAATTAAGAGCTGACGTTCCGTAAGCATCTCATCATCACCTCTGTTAGCACTCTTTGTCTTCGAGTGCTAAATCTATTAATAACTTACCAAAATTGACATTCAATTGTCAACGGAAACGTCACGAAATAATGAAACTTTTTCACGTTTATAGAACATTTATTTAATCAATCAAAAATGACTGGAACACTTCATTCCCTAATAATTTTCCTTTTCGTGTTAAACGCACGTATCCGTCTCCCTCTTCAAGCAACCCTTGTTCTTGATTACTTTGCAACTGCTTCGCGAAAACTTGATCCATCTCCATATCAAATTTCTTTTGGAACGCCATTTTAGATACACCTTTTGTTTTTCGAAGCCCTAAGAACAGTTCTTCTTCCATTCTTTCTTTCTCCGTCACTGCGTGGACGTCTAAATATGGAAAATCCGTTTCATCAATTTTATTGAAATATTGCTTCAGTGGCCCTACATTTTGGATACGTTCTCCATTTACATAACTATGAGCCCCAGCTCCAAATCCATAATACTCTTCATTATTCCAGTATGTGAGATTATGTCTACTTTCATTATCACCTTTTGAGAAATTGCTAATTTCATACTGCTTATAACCATGTTTCTCCATTTCATCCATTACCATTTCGTACATTTTCGCTTCGTGATCTTCACCTGGAAGACGTAATTTCCCCTTATTCATTAAGTTATAAAACACTGTTTTCGGTTCCACAATTAATGAATATGCCGAGAAATGTTGTACACCAAGCGTAAAAGCAATATCTAATGTTTCCTTTACGTCTTCTATCGTTTGTCCTGGCAAAGCATAAATAATATCTATATTAATATTTTTGAAGCCCACTTCCTGTGCTTCTCTAATCGCTACAAAGGCATCTTCCCTTGTATGTTTGCGACCAATTTTCTCAAGCAGTTCATCTCGAAATGTTTGCACACCAAAACTAATTCTGTTCACTCCACCTTCTAGCAATACGTTTAACTTCTCTTTCGGCAAGTCACCTGGATTCGCTTCAAATGTTAATTCACAATTCAGAGCAAACGGACGCAAACGACGGTTAATAATATCGAGTAGCTTTTTTGTCTGTTCCATATTTAACGCTGTCGGAGTTCCCCCACCAACAAAAATCGTTTTCATACTATCAAACGGTACTTTTTGAACCGTGTTTATTATTTCTTTCTCTAGATAATCTAAATATTGATCAACCGGTTGGCGTTCAATGAACACTTTATTAAAATCACAATAGTGACAAATATGCTGACAAAACGGAATATGAATATATGCAGCTTGTACCAAATATAACTCCTACCTTTCTAAAAAGAAAACCTCCGCACTCGGGAGGGTTCTTTACTTCTCTAACGTATTACGAATTTGTTCCATTCGCATTTTTCCCCAATCATACATCATTTCAACGATTGGTAAAAGCGACATGCCTAATTCCGTCATATAATACTCCACTCGTGGAGGAATTTCTGGGTATACTGTTCGATCAACAATCCCATCTTCCATTAACTCTTTTAATTGGTTCGACAAAACTTTATGAGAAATGTTTGGGAATAATCGTTGTAATTCACTAAAACGATGAGGCCCTTCTACACCAAGATGCCACAGTATCACAACTTTCCACTTCCCGCTAATAATAGAAAGGGTTAATTCCTTTTCACAATTAAAATTACCATTTTGTATCTTCTCATGAATATCTTTTCGAATATTTTCGGACATTAACAAACTCCTAACTCTGTATGAACTAAAAAGCATCTCTCACTATTGTAATTGAGAGATACTCAGATGTCTAAAAAGTAATGATACAAAAAGAGAAGCCGTATAAACGGCTTCTTTTTTTATATAACAAGTAAATATTAGTTGTCATCCATTTTCAGTACAGCCATGAACGCTTCTTGCGGTACCTCTACAGAACCAACAGACTTCATACGTTTTTTACCTTCTTTTTGCTTATCAAGAAGTTTACGCTTACGAGAAATGTCACCACCATAACATTTTGCAAGTACGTTTTTACGCATCGCCTTAATTGTAGAACGTGCTACAACTTTGTTCCCGATAGTCGCCTGAATCGGCACTTCGAACTGTTGTCTTGGAATTAATTCTTTTAATTTTTCTACGATTACTTTACCGCGGTCATACGCTGAATCACGGTGTACGATAAATGATAAAGCATCCACTTGTTCATTATTTAAAAGAATATCCATTTTCACAAGTTTAGATGGTTTATAACCAATTAACTCGTAATCAAATGATGCATACCCTTTCGTATTTGATTTCAACTGATCGAAGAAATCATATACGATTTCTGATAACGGGATTTCATACGTTAATGTAACACGTGTTTCATCTAAATATTGCATATCAATAAACGTTCCACGTTTACCTTGGCAAATTTCCATTACAGCTCCAACATAGTCATTGGGAACCATAATTGAAGCCTTCACAAACGGCTCTTCTACACGATCGATAGACTGTGGATCTGGCATATTAGATGGATTATCAACAATAACATCTTCACCGTTTGTTAAATAAACTTTATAAATAACACTTGGCGCTGTTGTAATTAAATCAATCTTAAATTCACGTTCAATACGTTCTTGAATGATTTCCATGTGAAGAAGTCCTAAGAAACCACAGCGGAAACCAAATCCTAGCGCTTGAGATGTTTCTGGTTCAAACTCAAGTGCAGAATCATTTAACTCTAATTTTTCTAACGCATCACGTAAGTCGTTGTAACGCGCAGAATCAATCGGATATAAACCACAGAATACCATTGGGTTTAATTTACGATAACCTGCTAACGGCTCTGCAGCTGGACGTTTCGCGTGTGTAATCGTATCACCAACACGTGTGTCACCAACATTTTTAATCGATGCTGCTAAGAAACCTACATCACCTACTGTTAACTCGTCACGTTGCGTAGTCTTCGGTGTAAATACACCTACTTCTGTTACTTCAAATTCTTTACCAGTTGCCATCATACGTACTTTATCGCCAACTTTTACCGTCCCATTTACAACACGGATATAAGCAATTACACCGCGATACGGATCATATAAAGAGTCGAAAATCATACATTGTAACGGATCTTCTGAATCACCTGTTGGTGCTGGTACTTTCTCAACAATTTGTTCTAAAATTTCTTCAATACCAATCCCAGCTTTTGCTGAAGCAAGTACAGCTTCTGATGCATCTAAACCAATTACATCTTCTACCTCTTGACGTACACGCTCCGGGTCTGCACTTGGTAAGTCAATTTTGTTAATAACCGGTAAAATCTCTAAATTATTATCAAGCGCTAAGTATACGTTCGCTAACGTTTGCGCTTCAATACCTTGTGCTGCATCCACTACAAGAATTGCGCCTTCACAAGCCGCTAAACTACGTGATACTTCGTACGTAAAGTCGACGTGTCCTGGTGTATCAATTAAGTGAAGAATATATTCTTCACCGTCTTTTGCTGTATAGTTTAATTGTACTGCGTTTAATTTAATTGTAATACCACGCTCACGCTCTAAATCCATAGAGTCAAGCAATTGAGCTTTCATTTCACGTTGTGTTAACGCGTTTGTTTTCTCTAAAATACGGTCTGCTAACGTTGACTTTCCGTGGTCAATATGAGCAATGATAGAGAAATTACGAATTTTGGACTGTCTTTTTGCTCTTTCTTCTTTGTTCATCTATGTTCTCAACTCCTAATAGTCTCGCCAATATACACTAGCACTGATTATATCAATAGAGCAACAAAGATTCAATGAAAACTCGTGCTGCTTACGATACAAATCATTCTATCTATATCTTATGCGAACAAACCATAAGAGACAAACCTTTTTCAAATTAAAAAACGGCTGTCTTACAAATCTGTAAAACAACCGTCCTCCGTTTGACTCTTAACTAAAAATTTCTTTTACTTTCCCAACAACTATATCTACCCCAAACTTTGTTACTTCATAAGAAACACTTGCTATCGCCATACCAATTCCTTCTAAAACATTAAAACTTCTCAAGCTTTCTAATTGTTTTTGTTTCTCAATTGTCGAAAACGAACTTCCCGAAATTTCTAATTCAGCAACCGCACCCTCTGTTCCTGTCATATGTGCTATTTGTTCATATGACATTTGCTGATAACCTTTCATACTTTTTAAACCATGATTAGCAAGTGCCATCCCTGCTATCACCATAAGTAAACATATAGCTGCACTACATATACATAAAAGTGAAAAGTGACTTAAACTATTATCATCTCTTCCCATCAATGTGTATATGCCCCTGTATTATCTTGGTCAATTTGATGATGCAGCGCTGCATTTAACCCACTCGCTATTACATTTGCCATATCCTCTATGAAAGCATCCACTTCTTTCGGAGTCACCATTAAATTATGGCCAAGAGGAGATAACACTTCATAAATTAATTTTCTCTTCTCTTCATCTTCCAGTGTACCTACAGCACCTAAAAACATATTTCGGCTTTTTTCATCCGGCATATCTTCTTCTGTTAATTTTTTCTTTTCTCCAAATGAAAATCCCGCAGGTAATAAAGATCTTGATGGCTTATGTCCCTCTTTCATCTCTCTTCCAAAGTGCTTCAAAATAAAATCAATTGTATCGCTTGTAATCGAAACGGCATCAACTACAGTCGGAACACCAATAGCAATAACAGGAATTCCTAATGTTTCTTTACTTAGCTCCTTACGTTTATTCCCAACACCAGATCCAGGATGAATTCCTGTATCAGAAATTTGTATCGTACTATTTACTCGTTCAATAGAACGGGCAGCTAACGCATCAATTGCAATGACAAAGTCCGGATTGGTCTTCTCAATAATCCCATAAATAACATCGCTTGTTTCAATTCCTGTAATCCCCATTACCCCAGGACGAATTGCACTAACAGGTCTAAACCCTTCTTCTACACTTTCAGGCTGCAGTTGAAACAAATGTCTCGTTACCAATACATTTTCTACCACTATCGGTCCAAGTGCATCTGGCGTTACATTCCAATTCCCAAGACCGACGACCAAGCAGCTCGCTTCTTTCGTAACACCAACCTCTTCTAGGAAATAAGAAAATTCTTTCGCAAAAACGCGCTCTACTTTTTGTTGCAGTTCCGTATCTTGTTGACGTATACCTTGTACTTCAAGCGTTAAATAATTTCCAGGTTTTTTACCCATCGATTCAGACGCAACTTCATCAATCGTTACTTTTGTAATGGTAACACCTTCTTCTTCCCTCTCTTTTACAATAACTCCTTGTATTCCATTTTGTTCTTCTTGGCGCTCTTGTAACATTTGATGCGCCTCTACAGCAAGGTCAGTTCTAACGCTATATTTACTTAAATCTAATGGTTCTTTCATCGTATCTCCTCCGTAATTCATAGTAAATATCGTTAGATTTCCCAAAGTTATATAAGGTCATTCTTTCCTTTACGTGAAATTTCATTGATATACTATTGCAATTCTCTTCACCGTTTGATAGAATATCACTTGTTCTATGTAAGAATCGAGTCATTCGATTGCACCAGGGAGGTGAAAAGTATGGCAAACATCAAATCTGCTATCAAACGCGCTAAACTTAGCGAAGAGCGTCGTGCACATAACGCTTCTATCAAGTCTGACATGCGTTCTGCTGTTAAAACTGTAGAAGCTTTAGTTACTAATAACGATCTTGAAACTGCTAAAGAAGCTTTCAAAACTGCTTCTAAAAAACTTGACAAAGCAGCTCGTAAAGGTCTTATCCACCAAAACGCTGCAGCTCGTCAAAAATCTCGCTTAGCGAAACAAGTAAACGCGTAAGGCGTTTAAAAAACGATCCATTTGGGTCGTTTTTTTATATACAAAAAAGTTCACGTTACTTGGTAACGTGAACTTTTTTTGTATCATCACATATGATTTAACCGCATCAAGAAAAACTCAAGTACAAGCTTCTTATCCATCTTTCCTGTCTTCATACTATAATCAGCTTCCGCTAATTCTATAATCACTTTCTTTAGTTCCTCAAAAGAGAAAAACTTCGTTTGATTCATCGCTAACTTTACACGATATGGATGCACACCAATATGAGAAGCAATTTGATTTTGTCCATAACCACGTTGCTGTAACTCTTTCACTTGATGCAGCAAGCGGAATTGACTTACTAATAACGCAAGCAATTTAATCGGTTCCTCTTGCTGCGTAAATAATCCATCCAAAATTTGCATCGCACCCGCGATATCTTTTTTCACCACTTTTTCTGTTAAAGCAAACACATTTTGTTCAACTGATTTTGGCACAAGCTCGGCAACAAGTTTCGATGTAATCTCTCCGCCCATACCGACATATAACGTTAACTTGTCCATTTCCTTCGCCAACATCGTTACATTACTTCCTACAAGCTCTAACAACAAACTAACAGCTGCATTATCAATATGTACATGCACTTCATCTGCACGAGCAACAATCCACTTCTGAACATCCTGCACCTGCATCGTATTTGCTTCTACTATATCCGCTGTTTTCTTTAATAATTTTGTAATTTTTTTTCGTTCATCCAGCTTTTCGTAAGGCGCAACAAAAACAAGAATAGAAAATGGAGAAGGCTCTCCAATATATTCTTCTAAAATCTTTATGTTTTGCTCTAACTTTTCTTTTTGTGCAGTTAAAAATAGTGGTGATTTTATTAATAGCACTTTACGTTCTCCAAAAAAAGGAAGTGTACGTGCATCCTCAACCACATCTTCTAAATACGCTTCTTCTAAATCATATGTCACAACATTAAACTCACGATCTTCCTCTTCAAGCGCTTCTGTTGTAATAAGCTTTATCGTTTCATTTATAAAAAACGCTTCCGTTCCATACAGCAAATACAACGGAGCAAACTGCTTCTTTTTAATCTTTTTATGTATATCACTACTCATACTTTTTCCTACTCCCTAACTTGGCAATATATATTTATACTAATGCCCTAGCTTTTGTTTTACAAGTACAAAGGAACAGGCTGTATAACCCGTCCCTTTATTTATATTAAACGCCACGCAATAAGCCCCGGGTTTCTTATTGGTGTGCGGTAATCACCTTCCCTTTATTATTCACAATAAAAATTCGAGTATAAGTGCCAACTGTTAACATGCTTGGAAACAAAAAACTCACGTTACTTCCTGATTTAAAAGTAGTAAAAACACTCGATTTCTCTTCATATGGAAATTGTAGATTTTTTTCTGACAATATTTTATACTAAAGTGGAATGTTGGGGAGGGATTCTAAATGAATGATTTTGAACAAAACGTTCAAAGTAAACGCAATGACGCTATTGATTCAGGGGTAGGATTTATCGTCTCATTTGGTTTTTTCGCAACACTTTTCATCATTGCAACTGTTATTAAATTTATTGGTTCTTAAAGACTGCTGCTTACTGGCAGTCTTCTTTTTATCTATTATGTGTTTCATCATATGTGATTTTGCTATGAAAGGTTCCGTGTTCCCCTTTAAAAATATAGGAAATAGCACCTTGCTTATCCGTGCGCCATATTTCAATCCCCATCTTCTCAAAACGCTCTATAACTTCCTTATGAGGGTGCCCATACCTATTACGCTCACCGGCAGAAATAATCGCTATATTAGGCTGTACGGCGCTCAGAAAAGGCACTATAGACGACGTGTTACTCCCATGATGAGCAACCTTTAAAACATCCGCCCGTAAATCTGGATACGTAGCTACTAAAACCTTCTCTCCTTCTTCTTCTAAATCACCTGTAAACAGCCACGTTACCCCTCCTAATTTTGCCCATATTACAATTGAAGCGTTATTTTCACTTCTTTCTTTTCCCGTTGGAGCTAGTACAAAAAATTCCGCTTCATTTACACTCCAACTCTCCCCTTCTCCCACTTCCCTTATTTTCACTTCCTTTTCTAACGCCTGTTTCTTTATTACTGTTTCTAATACTGCATCTTGTTGCTTTCGGCCAAATACAACTTCTTTTACGGTTATATTTGATAATAACTCTTCCGCAGCACCTATATGGTCCGCATCTCCATGCGTTACGATTAATTTATCGATCGTTTTAATGCCTTCCTTTTGTAAATAAGGAATTAAAATATCATTTCCAACTGAAAATTCATGCTTTTTCCGCTGCCATTCTTCCTTGTTTACACGAATTGTTCCACCGGTATCAATGAGGTAAATCTCTTTATCGTACGGGAGGCGAATTAATATTGCATCTCCCTGTCCAACATCAAGAAATGTAACACTTCCGGTTTCCCGAAAATACGGATATACATAATGACATGTACAAATAAAAAGAAATATACCCGAAGCTATAAACATAATCCCCTTCGATATTCGCCTTTCCCAAACCATCAATATACTAACTATACTCACACAATATAGAGCTACAAGAAGTATAGGTGTTTGCCCGAAATTAAGGCGGATAAATGGTAAGCTTTCACAATAAATTAAAAAATCATTAGAAAGATTCAAACCTATTGATAGTACATTCGCAATTCCTTTTGCAAGAAATGGAATGATTGGTATACATACCAAAATAACAATACTACACGGCAATACAACGAGGGATAAAAACGGAACGTATAGGATGTTCAGAAAAATACTATATGGAGAAAAATAACCGAAGTGATATAACAAAATCGGAGTACTAACGAGCTGTGAAATAAGAGAAATATAAATAGAATTTCGGATCACTCCATTACTACTCTCTAGTAAAAGCGGGGCAGACAAAAGTAAAGCAAAACTACCAACAAAAGAAAATTGAAACCCAATATTATAAATAAGATATGGATCATATATAAGCATACATATAGCCGTTACACTTAAAGCATCGAAGCTAGACAAACGAAGAGAACACATGAAAGTACTCAACATCAAAACTCCTGTTATAGAAGCTCTTATAACAGACGGTGATGCTCCTGCAAAAATCATATATATAGGAATACAGAAGATAAGACATAATGTTGCTATCTCCCTCGTCACACCACTTCTTAGCAAAATAAAATACACAATTACCATTAACAATACGATATGCGACCCTGAAATTGCCAACAAATGTACAAGACCAAATTGTCGATATCGCTCTTCAACTTCAAATGTCATTTGTAGTCTATCACCAAATACTAACGCATTCATAAAAGCACCTGATTGCTCTGGAAACATTTCTGTAACTCCCGAGATTGCTTGCTGCCTCAAAAGAAGAATCCGTTGCACGAGTGACAATGATGTTTTATGGCATTCAGAAATATATGTAGCATCAAATGTGAAATGAATATTTTGCCTATACAAATAATCACGGTAATTAAAACCATGAAAATTGCGGGCTACTTGCGGTTCTTTCCTCTCACCTTCGAATATACATGATACTCCTGCATGTAATTGTCGCAGTTGTTTCTTTTCCAAGGCTGATTTAATTTTGTAACTTAACTGCACTATATTTTTATTCTGATCTTCAACTTGAAATGATAAGCGATCTCCGTTAATAAGAGGTGTGTTTTGTATTACTCCTCTTGTAAGTCCGTAGGGATCTCCTAGAGGCTTATTTTGTCCTTGAACATACGTAGTGTACATAGCGCCACTAAAACACGCTATCATACAAAAAAAGAAGGTTTTACGCGAAGTACGATATAAACAAAAGAAAACATAAAAAACGAAACAACACATCAGTAGTGCAACCGAAGAGGAAAAGGCGATTGCAATCCCTATTATAAATGAGATTGCAACATAGCCCCATTGTCCATGCAACTCATACTCACTCCTTATAGCATCATTTTTGCTTTCGTGAATACATGTTGTAATTCTTCCATTGATAAGTTCTCTTTTTCTAAAGATGCAAATAGTTCTTTTAACTCCATATGACGCTTTTGATCCTCTAACGCTGCAATATCATATTCTAGCGGAACATGCTTCACTGTTACATTCGCTTTTTCAAATAACTCTACGGCATACGGATGATTTTTATAATCCTGTGCATAATAAACTGCTGTAATACCACTTTGAATAATTGCCTTACAGCATTGTAAACAAGGGAAATGCGTAACGTAAATTTCCGCGTCCTCCGTTTTCGCACCAAACTTTGCGCATTGTAATAAAGCATTCATTTCCGCATGAATTGTACGAACACAATGATTATCAATAACGTAGCATCCATCATCTATACAATGTACACCACCTTTAATTGAACCATTATATCCACCAGCAATAATTCGTTTATCACGAACAATTGTCGCTCCTACCGCAAGCCTTGTACATGTACTACGTAGAGATAGTAAATGGCTTTGTGTCATAAAATATTGATCCCATGAAATTCGTTCCATATTTTTCACCTACTTTTTTATCTACTTGTAGTGTAGCGAATGAAGAAAAACTTCGTCAATCTTTTACGGAATAATAATTTGATCTTTTATTTTTTCCAGAGACTTCACACCAATCCCATCAATCTCTAATAAATCTTCTATTTTCTGAAACGGACCATGTTCCTCACGATATTTCAAAATACTTTCTGCTTTCCTAGAACCGATACCTGTAATTTTTTCAAGTTGTTCTTTAGAAGCTACATTTATTTGAACTTTCCCCTCCTCCTTTGAAACAGCAGCCCCTTCTTGCACTTGTTCGTTTTTATCTGGCACATAAAGGATCATTTGGTCTTGTACCACTTGCGCTAAATTTACCTTTTTCCTATCTGCCTCGGGCAAAAAACCACCTGCCTTTTCAATAGCATCCTTGACCCGGTCCCCTTCTTTCATTTCATACACTCCCTCTTTAACAACAGCCCCTTTCATATCAATTATAATTATTTTTTTCTGCTGCTTTGTATCCGATATTTTCGGTTTACTTTTTTTCTCTATCTCTTTCGCTTGCACATCCGTTGTAATGACCGATCGCTCTGTATGCTGGTTCGTTTTCCAGAAAAGAAGAAAAAGTACAATTCCAATAATAGCTACTAATCCTAACCATTTCTTTGGAAAATCCCACATCATTTTACACCTCTAATCATAAATTTATAACATCATTCATATTGTTTAGGAGAAAGCTGTTACGAAGGAGGGATGAAACATTGAACATAGGAATTATAGGGACAGGGAACATGGGGAATATACTAATCGATGCATTTTTAGAAACCCGTGCTGTCAAACCTTCGTGCCTTACAATTATTAATCGAACGCCAGCCAAAGCATATCATATAAAGGAAAAATACTCTTCTGTTCATATAGCCAAAACTATTGATGAAGTAATCGAACGATCACATCTTATTTTTATTTGCGTAAAGCCGATAGATATATACCCGATCCTACAAAAATACGCTGAACGTTTTTCTGATGAAAAGTGCTTAGTTTCTATCACAAGTCCAATATCTCCATCACAATTAGAGACACTTGTACCTTGCCACGTCGCACGTATTATTCCGAGCATTACAAACCGCGCTCTGTCTGGCGCATCACTATTTACATTTGGAAGTCACTGCTCTGAAGAGTGGCAACAAAAACTATTTCGCCTATTCAAAAAAATTTCTACTCCCCTTGTAATAGAAGAAGATATAACGCGCGTTTCATCTGATATAGCAAGCTGTGGTCCTGCATTCTTTAGTTATTTATTACAATGTTTCATTAACGCTGCTGTAGATAAAACAAATATTACACATGAAGAAGCCACTACTTTAGTAAGTGAAATGGTCGTTGGAATGGGGAAACTACTTGAAAAAGGGATTTTCACATTGCCTACTTTACAAGAAAAAGTATGTGTTAAAGGCGGCGTTACAGGAGAAGGTATTCGTGTTTTAGAAGAACATGTTGGGGATATGTTTCATAAATTAATCGAGCGGACACACGAGAAATTTGATGAAGATTTAAAATGCGTTGATCAGCAATTCAATAAGCACACATAATAAATACGTCATCATCATTCCAAATCCTTTTTATCAATACTTACTTTTTTACATTATATTTTCACTTAAACTAGCATTTTCACACTTTACGTATACCATCTTCTTATTATTCTAGAACTAAAATTACAGCTTCTTTACAAAACAAAAGCAACCTTCTCGGTTGCTTTTGTTTTATCCCGCTATTTGCCGGCCAGTAAGATCCCCACCTCAAAACTCAGCGAAAACAAAGAAGTTCAGTGAGGGATCAACTGCCCGTAAAAGCCCGATTGGTTCAACTAATAATCAGCGGAGGGTGAAGCCCCCCGCTGATTAAAGTTTCACTTTATCCGTTTTTCTTCGCCATGAAGAAAATACGCTCTGTTTGTTCTGTAACTTCAAGTCGCTCAAAATCACCAGTTACGCGAAGTACTGTAAAACCAGCCTCTTCAAGCCATTTCGTTAACTCTTCAACCGGATATGCACGTTGCACGTGACATTCATCAAAACGATGGTACACATCTTCTTCTGGATCTTGAACAAAGAATGTTAAATCATGTTCTACACTATTTGATTCTTCACCAGGGAAGCAATTCCAAATAAGAGAGATTTCCTCTCCATTCACTGTGTATGTTTCATTTTGAAATACATGATGTATTTTATATAAAGAATGTACATCAAATAAAAACAAACCATCTTGACGTAAATGGTGAAACACTCTTCTAAACGTTTCTTGCACTCCATCTTCTTGCAATACATAATTTAATGAATCACAAAAGATTGTTACACAGTCAAACTCACCTGGAACATCAAGTTCTCGCATGTCTTGTTGGTAAAAAGGGATAAAATATCCTTCTCCGCCTAGTTTTTGCTGAGCGACTGTTAACATTTCTTCTGAAAGATCGACACCGATTAAATCGTAACCCTTTTGTACAAGTGGAAGTGTTACATTACCAGTACCGCATGCTACATCAAGAATCTTTGCCTCTTTCATATCCGCTTGCTGTAAACTTTCCTCTGTGAATTCTACCCATTTCTCATAAGGGACATCATTCATTAATTCGTCGTACAACAATGCAAATTGTTCGTATTTCATTGGTCTAGCTCGTCTGTAATATCTTCACGTGGCACATCGCCCCATAGACGCTCTAAATTATAGTGATTACGCTCATCTTTATGGAATACATGAGCAACTACATCTCCAAGGTCAACTAATACCCAACGTGCTTCGTCAAAACCTTCCATACGTTGTACGTCGATTTGGAACTCGTGTGCTTTCGCTTTAATTTCACGCGCAATTGCTTGCACTTGCTTATCTGAGTTACCGTGACAAATAATGAAATAATCTGCAATTGGTGAAATACCTTGCATATTTAGGACAACCATATCTTCTGCTCTCTTATCATCAGCTGCTTTTGCCGCTAATACTAATAAATCTTTATCTTTCATTTACTCATTTCCTCCTTGATAACTGCGTTGTATGTTTGGAATGTTAATGGATAAATCGTTTGATTTTTTTCCATTAAAAATTGAATTGTTCTCTTTAATGCAAATAATAAAGCTTGATTTATATCCGCATATGCGAGTTTACGAGCTTCCTCCACTCCTGGAAACTTCCGACCAGGCTCAATGTAATCTGCTACATAAATTACTTTATCTAACATCGTCATTTTCTCATGACCACTTGTATGATATGTAATAGCTTGCAGGATTTCAGGATCCGTAATGCCTACTTCTTTTTCTACTAAGTATGCCCCAACAGGTGCATGCCATAACTCTTTGTTATAACAAAGTAAATCTTTCGGCAAATCTTCACTTTTAATGATCTCTTCCATTTCTGAAATCGCTCTACACTTCGCATAATCATGGAATATAGCTGCAACTTCAGCTTTTTTTTCATCCACACCGTATAACTTAGCAAGTTCAATTGCTGTCTCCATTACACCAATTGTGTGTATATAACGTTTTTCATGCATTTGTTGTTTGACAATATGAAGTGCTTTCTCACGATTCATACAACCCATTCCTCTCAATATATACCTGTACTTTTTCAGGAAGTAAATATTTGCATGTTTTCTTCTCTTTATATCTCTCACGTAATAAAGATGAAGAAACTGCAAACTCCGGAATTTCCACAGTGGTGATAGGATAAGGTGTATGCAATGTATAACCAGGTCTTGCGACTCCAACAAACGTTACAAGATCAAGTAACGCCTCAATGTTATACCACTTCGGTAAATACTCAACCATATCTCCACCAATAATAAAGTGAAACTGCACATCCGGGTGCTTCTTCGTCAATTGTAGCATAGTGTCATACGTATAAGATGGGCCTTTCCTGCTTAGCTCTTCTAAACAAATAGAAAAATGTTCCTCTGCCTCAGTCGCAAGCTCTAACATTTGTAAGCGACTTTCTACACTTGTAATATTCCGCCCTTGTTTATGCGGCGGAATTTGGTTCGGTAAGAACCATACTTCTTCTAAATTCAAAGCGTGATATACTTCATTTGCAATGAGCAAGTGCCCATAATGTGGCGGATCAAATGTACCGCCAATGATGCCAATTTTTTTCAAAAGAAACGCCCCTTCCTTTTACGTACAGCAACTCTCTTCATTTCTATTCGAAGAGAGTTTACTGTTAATAAAAGTTCAATTGGTTTCGCTCTCTACATCATTACGCACTAGCGATAAAAATAGCATATGCTTGTCTTTTTATCGAGGAAGCTTAATTTGCTTATTTTCTCTAGATTCTTTGTATAAAACGATTGTACTTCCAATTACTTGAACGATTTCAGCACGTGCGCCTTTTGCAAGTTCTTCTGCAACTTCACGACGATCGAATTCACAGTTTTGTAGCACACTTACTTTAAATAACTCACGAGCCTCTAAAGTATCTGCGATTTGTTTAATCATGTTTTCATTTACTCCACCTTTTCCTACTTGAAAAATTGGTGTTAAATGATGTGCTTGTGCACGTAAAAATCTTTTTTGTTTTCCTGTTAACATATATGTTAGCCTCCAAGTTTTCTTATAACTAATTGTTTCATTCTATCGATATTCGGTACAAGCCCTGTCCACATTTCAAATGCAAGCGCCCCTTGATAAACAAACATATCAATACCATTTTGAATCACTGCACCTTGCTCTTTTGCCTCACATAAAATTTTCGTTTCAAATGGATTATAGATTATATCTGATACAATCGTTCCTTTTTTTAACGAAGAAATTTGTAATGGCGTATGTTCAACGCGTGGATGCATACCTATTGTTGTCGTCTGAATGATAATATCATAATTTCCTTGTTCTTCTGTTGCTTTTTCTAACGATAAAGCCACAGAATGAACCGTAGCCGTACATGCAGCAATAAGTTCTTTCGCCTTATCTACTGTACGATTAGCTACATCAATCTCTTTCACACCTACATCAGCAAGAGAAAAATAAATAGCTCGACTAGCACCACCTGCGCCAATCAATAAAATACGTTTCTCTTGAAGTGGTTCACTACTAATTGACTGCAGTGCTCGGACAAAACCAATTCCATCTGTATTGTAGCCAATCAATTTTCCATCCTTATGAACAACTGTATTTACTGCACCAATTTGTTTTGCTAGCGGGTCAGTCTCATCCAAATAATCCATAATAGCAACTTTGTGCGGAGTTGTTACATTAAATCCTGAAATACCTAATGCTTTTAAACCTCTTACTGCTTCCCCTAGCACTTCCTCTTTAACAAGAAATGCCTGATAATGGGCATCCATATTCAAGTGTTCAAATGCATCGTTATGCATAACGGGTGATAATGAATGTCCAATTGGATTTCCGATTACACCATATAATTGTTTCA
This sequence comes from Bacillus basilensis, assembly GCF_921008455.1. Taxonomy (NCBI): domain Bacteria; kingdom Bacillati; phylum Bacillota; class Bacilli; order Caryophanales; family Bacillaceae; genus Bacillus; species Bacillus basilensis. The sequence continues at coordinate 4,396,719 of NZ_CAKLBZ010000001.1, forward strand.
TAAATCCCTCTCCATATTAAATTAAAGATTTACGTAATGAAACACTTACTCCTTTTGGTACGTGTGCAACAATTTTTGCTCCTGGTTCGTTCACAGTAACCCATCCTAATCCAGAGAATACAACATCCGTTTTTGGTTCACGAATATTAAACTCGTATTTCACTAGCTCTGGCATATTTGCTAATTCTTCTGGTGTTGGTGGGCTTAGTAAATCCCCAGCATGATTTTTATACAATTCATCTGCTTTCTCAAGCTTTGTACGATGGATTGTTAAACGATTCGAGAAGTGACAAGTAAATGCACGACGACCACCACTTACATAATCAAAACGTGCCAGTCCACTAAAGAACAATGTTTGTTCTTCATTTAATTGGAACACCATCGGCTTAATTTCTTTTGTTGGTGTAATAAGCTTTAAGCTTTCTTTTCCAACATAATGAGCCATTTGATGGTGGTTAATAATACCTGGCGTATCATATAAAGAAGATTCTTCATCTAATGGAATATCAATTAAATCAAGCGTTGTTCCTGGGAAATGAGATGTTGTAATTACATTTTCAGTCTCATCACTAAATTCTTTAATCATACGATTAATAAATGTTGATTTTCCTACATTCGTACATCCAACAACATAAACATCTTTTCCGCCGCGGTAATACTCAATAGCATCTGCCAGCTCAGCAATCCCTTGTCCCTTCGCTGCACTAATTAAAAAGACATCTTCTGGCTTTAATCCTAGCTGCTTTGCACTATAACGCATCCAATGCTTTACTTTATCATGTTTTACTGACTTAGGAATTAAATCCGCTTTATTCCCAACAAGTAATACTTTATTATTTCCGACGAAACGATGTAAGCCAGGTAACCAGCTACCATTAAAATCAAAAATATCTACAATCTTAACTACTAACGCATCCGAATTTCCAATTCCATTTAGAATACGTAGGAAATCATCATCTGTTAATGATACATCTTGAATTTCGTTATAATGCTTCAAACGAAAACAGCGTTGACAAATTACTTGTTCTTTCTCTAAAGATGAGGCCGGAGCATATCCTACTTCATTTTTATCTTCTGTTTGAATTTCTACACCGCAACCAATACATTTAATTGTTTCAGTCAAACTCTATTCCTCCCAGTTAATTAAACCTTTTTTCTTCATGTTTTTCATAATTCTTCGTTCAATTTTTCGATTAAAGCGCGTTACTAATCCGTCCGTTTGTGCTACCGGTACAACTAAAATCGTATGCAGTCCCACACGGTTTCCACCTAGAACATCTGTTAGTAACTGATCCCCAATTACTACAACTTCATCTGGTTGCAGGTGCATCTCTTGCATCGCACGCTTAAATGCACGAACAAATGGTTTACGCGCACTATGAATAAATGGAATACCTAATGGATCAGCAAAGTCTTTTACTCGTTGCTCATTATTATTTGAAACGACCGTTACTTGAATGCCTAGCTCTTTCATTTTCAAAAACCACTCTTCAAGTTGCGGCGTTGCATTTGGACGATCCCATTCAATTAAAGTGTTATCTAAATCAGTAATAACGCCTTTAATTCCACGTTTTTTCAAATCTTCTGGTTGAACATGATATACATTCTTCACATATTCATTTGGTAAAAATAGCTTCAATTTCTTTCACCTCTTTGAGGAGTTTTCATAAAAATTTTTCGACAACATATTTCGATATTTAACCTGTGGATAAAATTGTACACATTTTCCACATTAATTTTTCAGTCAATTCGGAATTTACTAACAATCTATACACATTTTATCCACCTAGGTATGTGGATAACCACTCGTTTGTGACTGTCATATTTTTTTGGTACATTAAATGCAACAACGAATCAATCCTTATATTATTAGGAGGTGACTCACCTTGAAAACAAAGCATATGGAACAGTTATCTACCGAGTTACTCACTGAGTCTTATTATAAAGCAAAAGAACTAAAATTAAATCCCGACTTCATTTTACTTATAAAACAAGAAATTATTAGACGCTCATTAGAGGACAAGCTGGTCAAATCGTCTTAATTACATATAAAGTGAATTTTTAATTAGCTAACTTGTAAAAAGAGCCATCCTGCGATGGCTCTCGAATAAACAAGTACTCCCATCTCGGGAACTTCATCATTAAGCATCTTTGTCCATAACTCTTGCTTACAGTTATTAAATCTTTTCTTTACTTATGAGCCAATCGAGTAGCAATTTTTTCACCGAGACGAAGCTCTTGTCCACTCTTCAAATTCTGCACTACTTCTATCATATCTTTTTCAAACAATAACACAACTGTTGAACCAAATGTAAAGTATGCCATTTCTTCACCTTTTTGAACAGTACTTCTTTCATGTAGCAGCTCAATACTATTAACAAACATAGCTCCTACTTTTACAAGCGCCATATGTTCGCCGTCACTATTCACTTCTGTAACAGAACGATAATTTTTTGACAATGGTTCTTTCCCGTATTCCATACCAGCTGCATTTACTGGATATGATTTTCTACCGAGTACAAATCTTTCAGTCACAGAACCCGAAAGTGGACTATGAATACGATGATAATGACTTGGACTTAAATAAATAACCATGTATGTACCACCTGCATATCGCTTTGCACGTTCTTCATTACCTAGCATATCCACAATCGAATAACGCTTGCCTTTAATATCAAATGTTTTTGTGTCCTCAATAGGACCGTGATCAGCAAAAACACCATCAACAGGACTAACGATACTCGATGCATCTGTATCAATACTACGCTTTCCTTCTTTTAACTTACGCGTAAATAATTCATGCAATGTTCTATATTCCTTCAAACCCTTTTCCATCTCATCTTGATTAATTTGAAAAACTTTCGCATACGATGAAATAATGATAGAGCTCAAACGAGATTGTGCAAATTTACGTAATATATAAGAAGTAAAACGACCATTTGTAAGTTCGATCATAAGTCGATATAATGTACGTCGCAAATTGCGAAACCTCCTAATCAGCCTATAACTTTAGCTTTCCCTTCTTTTCCTTCTATATCATATGTGAAATTGGTTCTTATTCCCACATATCATATAAAACTGGTTCATTATACATGCGGAAAACTAAGTATGGTATTATTCTTAAATTGTTTAGCACCTTCTAATATTACAGATAGAATCCGTCATTTTCAACAGTGAACATGGATTTCTTCTGAACACAACTCTTTTTCTTTCCTTATTTACAAAAAGAAAAGCAGCCCTTTTTAAAATAAGGCTGCTTGCAATGTACATTATTCTTTCGCTTTTTTCTCTTTCTCTGCTCTTACAAATTCATGGAACATTTTCATTAAAGCGCGCTTTTCAATTCTTGATACGTAGCTTCTGGAAATACCGAGTGCCTTTGCAATCTCCCGCTGCGTTTTCTCTTTATCAAGCCCCAGTCCAAAACGCTTCACAATTACTTCTTTCTCTCGCTCATCTAAAATATCGATATACTCTTTAATCTTTTCTAACTCCATACTAAGCTGGATCATATCAATTACATCTTCAGACTCTGATTTTAATATATCAATAAGCGATATTTCATTCCCCTCTTTATCTTGCCCGATCGGATCATGAAGTGAAACGTCCTTTTTCGTTTTCTTTAGTACACGTAAATGCATCAAAATTTCATTTTCAATACAGCGCGCTGCATACGTCGCAAGTTTTGTTCCTTTTCCTGCCGAATAGCTCTCGATCGCTTTAATGAGCCCGATTGTACCAATTGAAATTAAATCTTCTGCATCTTCCCCTGTGTTTTCAAATTTTTTAACGATATGAGCTACAAGCCGTAAATTATGTTCAATTAACAGATTCCTCGCTTGAGCATCACCTTGCTCCATTAACTCTAAGTACTTTCTCTCATCGTCTGATGATAACGGCTGCGGAAACGCATTATTCTTCACATAAGAAACAAAAACAAACACTTCTCGAACCATATATCCAATTGCGGCGAATAGACTCAAACCTTTCACCTCCGCCAAAATAGTGGTCTTTACTAAGTGTATGTGGGCGTGAGGTTGTTTGTGTCTGTACGATATAAATATGGAACCCTTAGCTTTTTGAAGAAACGAATAAACCCAATAACTTTAATTATATTTTTTATATATTATAATTTATAAAGTACAAAAAATTAGAAAGAGGTGTTTTCATGCCCTACTCAACTGTAAAAATTAAAAACTCTATCGTACTCATTTTATCATTCTTCCTACTTTCAGCCTGTGAACAACAAAATACACATACACAAACTGATAACAACAAAAAGGAAACTGTGACAATAAAAGATAATACAAATACTGAAAACAGGAACAAACCGGAAGAACCGGAAAAAGATCAAGTAACCCCTGAAGAACAAACAAAAATTAAAGAAAAGCAAGAAAACGCTACAAATATAAACATAACAGCAAGCATGGCTAAAGAAATTCTTATTAAAAAATTCGGAACATTAGACGAAAACAAAGTTACTTACACCCTCCTACCTAGTGTAAGCTCTACAAAAAATAAAATTAATAATAAACCAGGTACTGATTACTATACTTTCATGCCTCAATTTGATAATCATCGTGCTGATTTCACCTTTTCTGTTCATAAACAAACTGGAGAAATTATTGTTAATTGGAGTGACGGTAGCACATTAACTGAAGCAGAATTTAAAAATACACAGAAAGCTCAACAAGTTAATCAGCAAACAGATAAACCAATAAATAAACCAGTCGATATTACTAAATTCACAAGTGAAGATGCTATAAAAATCTTAGAAAAAAGAATGGGACCTCAAACAGCCCAACTGCACTATGGCGCTACAAATGAACCTATCGGTATAATCAATGGAATTAAACTATACGATGTCTTCTACGCACGCGGAGAGGACGAACGCCAACGCGTTTACAATTTCGCAGTAGGTTCGGATGGGAACATATATAATTGGTATGAAGCTCAAAAAGGCGTACTTACAATCAATTAAAACTCCTACTCTAATCATATAACCAACAGCCAATCGAGACTCTCGATTGGCTGTTACTAATATTCACTCCAAATTTTCTCCCCAGTATGCGCATCAATATAACGAATTTCTCGACTACCGTCGAAGAATTCTTTACACTTCTCATCCGTTGTTTGTTTATACAACAATTGATATACCGTTTCCTCTACATCATGATCTATAGACCATTCTAATTTAACTCGGATAGCCTCTCTGTATATTTCTAACGCTTCTTCTTTAGTTACTTTTGGTGTTGTTTCGTATGTAAGTAATTCTTTTATAAGGTTGCTAGACTCTCCAGAGTAGTGCATCACAGCACCGTTTTCCGCATTGATGTTAATCATAAATTGGTTATACTCTGCCGGAATATCATTTATATATACAGAAAAGATAAATCTTTCAATCCCATCTTCTGCTTCTTCACGTTCCTCCCAAAGACGCAGATATTTTGTGATATCTGGAATAACTCGTTCTAAAAATTGAAGTGCTTTTTGTAAACATTCCTCTCTAAACAGTATTTGCTTTACTTCTTTATCATCTGTCAGTTTTATAAAACCAGTTAATTCATTGGTTAATTTATCAATTGTAACGCTAACTAAATTATTATATTTTAACATCGGTAAATGCTTTTTAAAAAATTCATTCATTAAATATGGATTCTTTTCTTCTTTCTGTTTCTGTAATTCCTCTTTCAGAACAAATTTCATTCTTATTTCATCATCATTTTCCGTCTCATCTACTTTTGTAAAACTTTCTTTATCCCAGTCAAATAAATCGAATATATCATCTTGCCGGCTACCTTTTTTTATTTTTTCAACAGCTACTGTTGGCGGTAATTTATAATGTTCTGGTCCAAACAAATCTTCTCCCTTACTTGCATCAATAGATGCATGACTAGGTGCTGGTTCATATACAAGATGGTATCCTTTTACTTCTTCTCCATTTTCATACTCACATGAAGAGTGTGTTAAATCTACAAATACAAGTCTCATATCTTGTCTAGCTTTCAAATTTTCTAAAACGACGTTCTCCTCAACAATTTCACTTGGCCATAACGGTTTTTTCTCGATAGCTTTTTGTCCATTATAATGAAAATTCACAACATCCCCTGAAGGATGAACTCGCACAACACACCCTGTATTCGGCAATGGATAGCTATTCACTTCTTGCATATAATTTACTTTTTTCCAACCGCGCCAATCATCCTCAACAGTTACATATGTATAAAATTCATATCCTTCTTTTGTATATTGTTTTAAGAATGTATTTGCAATCTCTCTTGCTTTATTCCCCTCTATCGCTTCCTTACCGCTCGAAACAGCATTTTCATCCTCTATCCTAAATTCAATTAAACTACCATTATGTCTATTCAACGTAATCTGTATTGTTCTCTCCTCATCCGCTTTATGTTCCCACCATAATAGATGATATGGGTCGTCCACACCTTCTTGATCATCTACAACGAGCCTATAATCATCTGGAATGTTAACAAGATGATCCACTTGCTCTTTTCTTTCTATATCTTTTTGATTCATCATACTTCTCCTTTTATTACAATTTAAGGTAATTATAACAAACAAAACCAAAGAACTATAAACAAAAAAAGACTAGAGATATCTCTAGTCTTCTACTTCGTTTCACGATGTAACGTTACTCGCTTTAATCGTGGACAATATTTTTTTAGTTCGATGCGCTCTGGATTATTTCGTTTATTTTTTTTAGAAATGTAATTACGATCTCCGCACTCCGTACAAGCTAAGGTAATATTTACACGCATATGTAATTCTCCTTTCTTTCAAAGATTGCAACTAAAACGTAATGATTACGATTTATATGTTATATAACTTTATTCTATTTGTCAATTGCAAAACAAAAAGGTTCTAAATAGAACCCTTTTATTTTTAGTACTTTATACTTTTTATTAAAATGTCTCATATGTAACAAACTCACTAATCGGCTTTCGATATCCTCGTGGGCGAGTTTTAGTAGTATCACTTTTTCCTATCGTAATCATTAAAACAGGCACTATATGCTCCGGCATATTTAATTCACTTTGTACTGCTTTTTCATCAAAACCGATCATTGGACACGTATCATAGCCATAATATTTAGCTGCGTACATAAACGTCATCGCACTTAACGAAGCATTTCTAATCGCTTCCTCTGCCATGAAGCGTTCTCCTTTTCCTTCATATAACCCTTTCGTTAGCCTAATTGTATCTTCATACTCACATTCATCAATCATCTTTAAAACCTTCATACCGAAATAAATATTTTCAACATTTTGGTATGCTCTCTTATCACCACAAACAAGTATTACTGCAGATGCACTCGATACTTTATATTGCCTAAAAGCTAACTCTTTTAATCTTTCTTTGCGCTCTTGATCACGAATTACAACATAATGCGTATGTTGCAAATTGTAACAAGATGGAGAAAGCTTTGTTAGCTCAAATATTTTTTTAAAATCCTCATCAGGGATTTCTATTCCTTGTACAAATTTCATTGCGGAACGTCTAGCAATTGCCAATTCTTCAAAGTTCACCATATACCCTCCTTAATAACTATAAATTCAAATATACATTAATTTATACAAATGGATAAAGCAAATGAAAACACTTTAAATTATGGATAATAATGATGATTTACAAAAAAAAGACAAAAAGCTGAAACAATTAGTTCATACGAAATTCACACGAATCTATTACTATAGGAATTGTACATAGTGAACTTATTAACAATCACGTTTATTCATATAGAATCTTACTCGAAAGGAGCTGAAATTATGAAAACTAAATATCGTTTTATGATCTCATCATTTGCTGCTTGCGCTTATATGATTTGGTATTTAGTATAATAACAACCTCACTTGTAAATAGGAAAAGGTGTGTATATAAATGGAATATAATCAATCAACAGTTAACTACTGGAAAGCTTTTGTACTACCATATACATTTGCTTTAGAAGAGTTAAAAACTAAATTTGAAATTATGAACCGGGAAGCCCAATTTTTAGAGGATTACAACCCGTTTGAACATATAAAAACAAGATTAAAACAACCTGAAAGTATTATTAAAAAGCTTGAACGTAAAAATTTATTACCGACAGTTGAAAATGCCCAAACGCATTTACAAGACATCATCGGCATTCGTATTACATGTTGCTTCGTAGAAGATATTTATCATTTAAAAGAAGTCATTCAAAAGCGTGAAGATATGGAAATCATAGAGGTAAAAGATTATATTGCTAATCCAAAGGGAAACGGCTATAAAAGTTTACACATGATTATTAAATATCCTTTATCACTAAATTCTGGTACAAAAGAAGTCTTTGCAGAAATTCAGTTACGTACGCTTGCAATGGACTTCTGGGCAAGTTTAGAACATAAACTTTATTATAAATATGAAGGGAAAATACCTGAGTATTTAAAAGATGAACTACATGATGCAGCAATGAAGGCTGAAGATCTTGATAATAAAATGGCGACCATTCGCCAAGATATTGATGATATCGAAGCATGCTCAAATCAAATTATGTTACCACTATAAAAAAAGGTTCTCGCCAATGAGAACCTTTTTTATTTCGCTATTTACAGGCAGGAAGGCTCCCTGATTAAAGTTTCACTTTATTTCTTCCCTATCGTGCGAACTTCTTCAATTTTCCAGCCATCCTCTTCTTTTCCAAGTGCATACCGTACTTTCTTCTGAAGAGTGACCTCCCCGTCTAGTTCCTTTTCCTTTGTTTCAACAACAACATACCCTGCTTTACTAACTTTCATGTCTATATGTTCCAATTCAATTTTCTTATTTCCCTTTTGAAAAGCTGCTTCTTTTTGCGTTTTTAAGTCTTCAGCACTAGGCATCTTCTTTGAAAATAACTCCATATGTTCAGCAAGATTTTTTTCATTGGTCGTCCGTACAAACTCCTCCATAACATCTTGAATCGATTTCTCTTCTTCTTTCGTTATTTGTACCTTTTCCTCAGCTTTTGTAGTAGTGGATTTTTGTTCTATCTGATTCTCTTTAGATTGACATCCAACTAGCAATAATACACCTATTAGAAGGGATCCTATCCCTCTGAAAAAACCCCTCATCTTCCCATCTCCTAAAAAGAAAAGTGAGGCATTTCGCCTCACTTCCATTTATAATTAGCGTCTTCCTTTATTCGGATCCCCACCGCCAACAATATCAAAGACACGTTTAGCGATATTTGTATTTTCTTGAACGCCAGAGAACAAGTATTTACCGGGGCCAAATGCATATACGTTTACATCTTCCCCTGTATGTCCACCTGTTGTCCATCCTGTAACCGAACGCTTATTGAAAATATCTTCAATCGCATTATCAATCTTTGTGACATCTTTTGAAGGAGCAATATCGTTTACCGCTTTAATTTCTTCTGGTGTTAATTGTAAATCAATATATTTTTTCAATGTTTCTTCTACATTTGCACCTTTTGCAATCTCATTTGCCATGAAGTCTGGTGTGCGTTTTGCAGCTTTAATTGGATCTACTTTAAAGTTATACTCACCATTCGCACCTAAAGATAATCCGCCAGTAGCGTGGTCTGCCGTTGCAACGACTAACGTATTTTTATCTTTTTTCGCAAACTCAATCGCTGCTTTAAATGCTTTTTCAAAGTCTTCCATTTCACTCATTGCACCAACGATATCATTATCGTGTCCAGCCCAGTCGATTTGACTTCCTTCAACCATTAAGAAGAAACCATTTTTATTTTTGTTCAAACGCTCAATTGCTGCATTTGTCATTTCTTCTAATGAAGGTGTTTTATCGGTACGGTCAATCATTTTATCTAAACCGCCTGGCGCAAATAAACCAAGAATTTGATCATTTTTATCATTTAACAATTGATTACGATCTGTTACATAGCTATAACCAGATTTCTTAAATTCTTCTGTAAGATTGCGATCTTTTCTAACAAAGTTATTTACACCACCGCCAAGCATAACATCTACCTTATGCTTCCCTTTAACTTTTTCATCAAAATAATCATTTGCAATTGCGTCCATATTTTTACGGCTAATGTCATGCGCACCGAAAGCCGCTGGGGTTGCATGTGTAATTTCAGAAGTTGCAACTAATCCTGTTGATTTCCCTTTTTCTTTCGCTTGTTCAAGAACAGTTTTCACTTCTGCTTTATCATTATCAACCGCGATTGCTGCATTATATGTTTTAATCCCTGCTGACATAGCTGTTGCTGCCGATGCAGAGTCTGTAATATTTTCATGTTCATCTTCTGGATATGTTTTTTGTGTTCCTACAAGATGCTTATCAAATTCTGTAGATTCCATCTCAAAAGTTTTTGAATTATCTTTCATATAACGGTGAGCCGTCATATATGAAGGGCCCATACCATCCCCAATTAATACAATAACATTTTTAATCTTTGCATTGCTTCCGCTCTCATCTGCATTTACTTCACTAGAACGTGTAAAATTCCATGTTGCCACCGAAGTAACTGCTAACGACGCCACAACTGCAAATGGCCATGCTTTTTTCACAAACTTTTTCACTGTATTGTCCCCCTAATTAGGTTATTCATTTCCCACTATCAAATTTAACGGAAGACTATTAAGAGAAAATTAGTTATATGTAAATTTTTTGTTAACTTATGTAAATATCAGTTATAATTTGTATAACTTTGTCTGTTCATACCAACCATCTTCCCCTTTACAATCAAACTATAAACAAGTTGGATTTCATTTAACGTAAATCTCTTATTTAACATTTTCAATCTACTTTTATGAAAATTAATAGAAATGTGGTGAATATTTATGAAAATAATAAAACTAGATGAAACTTTTATTTTTGATTTGCTCGACCTTTGCAAAGCTATTGGATGGTTACAAGATAAAGTATTTATGAAAAAACAATTCGAAATGTATCTTTCGCTCGGCACACTTATCGGTTATATGCATGAAAATAAACTGATTGCAGCTGGAGGAGTATTTCCTTTTAAAAATAGTTTTTCTACTATTGGCATGTTAATCGTCCATCCTAATTTTCAAGGCCAAGGCATCGGACGTATTTTGCTTAATTACTGCTTAGAACACACTCCCCCAAAACAATCAATTGCACTTATTGCAACAAAAGCCGGCGAGCCTCTTTATACATCATGCGGATTTCAAACAGTAACGAAGATTCATCGTTTTGAAAAACAAACTACTAAGACACATATCACTCATACACAACAAGTAAAAGAAAAAGACTTTATATCGCTTATTTCTCTCGATCAAATTACAACTGGTGCCGATCGTTCTTTACTTTACTCATTACTATTACCAAGAACCAGCCACTCTTTTAAAATTGAGAGACATAACTGTATAGAAGCTTTTTCCTTATGTATACAAAAAGGTAATATATTATGTATCAATCCACTTATCGCCAAACGAGAAGAAGATGCTATTCAATTACTACAAAACATATGTGAATGTTGGAATGGCACAGTAAGGATTGATGTCCCACATTCACAGTTTTCATTTCGCAAATTTCTTCAAACAGAAAATTTCCAGGAAACGCTCCTTTCACCTCTTATGATAAAAAATGGTAGCCAACTTCCTGGAAATCGTAATATGCTATTTGCTATGATAGATACAGCGTTATGTTAGAAAGGGGACACCTAATTGAAGCGATTTAGCTATTTTATGGTAGGTTGTCTTACTCTTACACTATTAGTAGGATGTAGTGCAGCAGAAAAGCCAGTAGAACAAGTAAAACAAGTTAAAAATACACTTACAGCAAAACTAGCTACCGAGGAAAAAATGGTAGAAATAGATGGTCAAACCATTTACTTCAAAAAGATTGGTAATGAAAAACCACCTTTACTTATGATCCATGGATTTGGAGGATCCTCAGATGGTTTTCAAAAGATTTACTCAGACTTAGCAAAAGATCATACAATTATTTCTGTAGATGCTTTAGGATTTGGGCGCTCATCTAAGCCGATGGATTTTTATTATTCTTTCCCCACTCATGCAAATTTGTATTATAAATTAATGAAAAAACTAGGTTACGATTCGTTTGCAATACTGGGGCATTCAATGGGCGGAGAAATTTCTCTTAATTTAACATATTTATATCCTGAAGCCGTTACCCACCTTATTTTAACTGATGCTACAGGCGGTCCTCATACATTCGTTAATAAACAAGGTTCACCGAAACCTCAGTTGTCGACTGATTTAAATACCGTTTCTGCTATTGCAGATTATGATGAGAGCAAAGTGAAATTTAAACGTAATGATGAAGAGCATTACAATAAAATGAAATTATGGCCTAGACGTCTTCAAATCAATGCAAATGAAATGAAACAACCAACCTTAATTATATGGGGAAGAAATGATAGTAGCGTTTCTTGGAAGGAAGGAGAAACATATCATCAATTCTTAAAAAATAGTACTTTCCATGTTATTGAAAAAGGTTATCATGCACCGTTTCGCCAAGAACCACAGGAATTTGTAGGGTATGTAAAAGATTTCTTTAAAAACAATCCGATACAATTTGAAAAATAACATAAGCGGGTATCTCATTTTGAGATACCCGCTTTCATATATTAAGCAGCTTGCTTTTGGCGTTTTTGAGCTTTTGATCCTAAAACTTTTGGGATAACAAAGCCGTCAAGTCCAAGTTTTCCAGCATTCATACCAGAAACAAGAACGAACATAGATAAGATAACCATTTCAGGGTTCACACCAATTGACCCACTAAACATATAGGAAAAGTTCATTACAAGACCGAAAAAGACCGCTGTTTTTGTTAAACAGCCCACAATTAAACCAATTCCGACTAAAATCTCTCCCCACGTTACAAGTGTATTAAATAGATCAACGTTTGGAATTGCGAAATCTTGTAAAAATGATGCCCACCAAGATTGAACAGCCGGTTGTGCTCCTTTAGATTTTTCAATTGCACCTTGTAAATAACCCGTTGCATCGAATCCTTTTCCTTGTAGTTTACCAATTCCAGCCATTAACCATGTGTAACCAAGATACACTCGGATTACTGCTAGCACAAAAGAAACTGCTTTGTTTTCTCTTAAAAATTGAATAACCATATCTTCCTCCTAAAGTTGTAATTAAGTTAGTTACAGGTAATATAATAACATTAGTTACTTATTTTACAAACGTTAATTATGAATAATCCGTGACATGTGTATGAAACATTAAAAACTAACGTTTATATAGTAACTTTTATTACCTGTAAAAACTTGAACATATCATACCATAAGTGATAATGGTTTTCATTGAAGAAAATGTAAAAAAAATGTGAGTTAAATGTGAAACGCATTTATTCGAATATAGAATAAACGTGTTTCACACTACTTATAGAATCGAAATGTACGTGTCTCCTCATCAATTAACCTTGCTTCTTGAAATGCTTCTTCTAACGTTTTTTTATGGTTAATAACCCCGTAAAATAAGCGTATTGTAAACATAAGTGCTGCATTCCCATCTACATAATCTATCGATCCAATATACGATTTTGCTCCACTACGTAAAAAAGATTCTGCTAGTTTTCGCTCCCCTAACGTACACCCACTATTTACAATATGTGTATTATGCAATTTTGCATATTTATAAATTTCTACTGCACCAAAGTATCCCCTCGGTTCATCTTGTTCATATATATCTTCACCTAACTCTTCCATGACAAACTCTCCTTCATCACCATGAAAGCAAAAGACAACATAATTAATATCATTATATAAACCCTTTCCAGAAAGAATATCGATGAACTCTTTCGGTCTACCAATCCAGTATGTTATAACTTTCGCCCCAAAATATTCAAGTGATGCTCGGATTGATTGCGCCTCTAAATCAGAATTAAAGCCAACTACCAGTGCAACCTTCAACATACACCCTCCATCCTATAATTAGATTTCATCAATTAAACTTTTAAGGGATACATTCATTTCATATATACCCGTTTCTTGCAAAAAATCAGATCTAGTTAAAACGACATTCTGTAAATATTGCCTATATGCTGTAATTGTCCCGTCGTGAGATACAATGCAAATTCTTTCAGCGCCTAGCTCATAACACCAAAGAAGAAATTCATCTACTATTTGCTGAAAACAATTCTCTGAAATAGTATTTATACCTTCCGTCCATAACTGCTTATTTGTACTTTTCGCAATCGAGAAATGTGGAAATAAATTTGTTATTATTCCCTGATCTACTATGTGATCACATGGTAATGTTTTCGCTCCTTCTCGATAAGGAAAAATACGTGGGGATATATATGGGTGGACGAGTTTTTGACAGGCTACTTTCGCACTCCATATTGTCGCCGTTTGCAAAGTTCTAAGTGTAGGACTAGCAATTAATATATCCGCCTCTTGCAATGGCACATTGCATTGAAGTGATTTAGCCTGATTCCTTCCCTCATCCGTTAATGGTGGATGAAGCACTTGTAAACTTGACGGCAAATCTTTTGTATGTTCTCCTTCACCGTGCCGAACAAAGATGAGTTTCATACTCATCCTCCTCTCGCTAAGTAATCCTTTTACATATTTCTTCCCTATTCCATCCTTTATTCCTGCTATATGAAAAACCGATATGTAAAAAATATTTGACATAAAAAATTGGAAAACATTACAATTGTATATGTAAAACACTTTTTACAATAGGGAGGGAAATTCCAAATATGAAATGGATAACCATCTTAATCGGAATGATTATATGGGGATATATAAACGGATTTTTTAGCAGTGATAAAACGGCTAATCCTTGGATTACAGATGATGAACGTGAAACAAAAATTAAGCAGAAGGCAATTATTGCAAGCTGGTCCGGTGTTTTTATGTTTTGTACCATTAACCTCTTAAACAAATGGTTAGGTGTAGGAACGAGCGATACATCACCTTACTTACCAACTTCTGTCGCAACTATTTTAAAAGAAAATGTAGAGTTACAAATTTTATTTATGCTATTTATTACGTACGGCATATTTTACGTATACTATCGAAGAAAACTCAGTGCTTAACTTTTTTATCTCATGATTATCCTCCTAAATGGTTATAGTAATTAGGACGAAATGAAAGGAGCGATAGAAAAATGAGTAACTCGAATGACTTTTTAGATACACTGCATGAAAAACAAGCAAAAGATGAACAAAATAGAAAACGTCAGGGGAACGGAAACCCAGCGAAAAAAAAGCCAAATAAAACACATAAATAACAATAAAAAAAACCTGCCTAAAATTATCTTTTAGGCAGGTTTTTTATTCTTCTTTCACCGAGATGACATTTTCCCAATTCCATTTCTCATAATACCACGCTGGTACATCTATATTTTCAATCCACTTTTCCTGTTTCCCATCTTTATGAGCAAGCCATACATCCGCTTTCTTACGATCTGAACGTATCCAAATTAATTGATTACTCTTCTTCATGAAAATCGGGTGATAATCCCCTTTCTTGTTAGTTTCCTTTGTGATTTGATGCTGTGCATTGCTTGTACTATCGACCTCATATAAAGATGGTAGTGGCCTTTTTTCTGGTGGAGTTTCTATCCCTGCCTCTTTTGCTCGTGAAACGATAATTACTCTATCGTTCTTCCATGCAAAATCCCAATCAACATATCCTTTCGGCGTAAATATGTTCTGCTGAAGTGCTGGCAATTCCTTTACTTTTAAATGTTTATTTTCTAATGCAACTCTTCCGCTCCCTTCAATATAAGCTAATATATTTTTTGATGGTGCCCATTGAAACCATTGTGCGTTTAATAACATTTGATCTACTTTTTCAAACCGACTGCCATCTGCACGAACTAAGCAAAGCGTATTACTATCAGCTGACCATGAAGCTGTCGGTACTGCTAAAAATGAAATCCACTTTTGATCTGGTGACCATTTAAAGCCACTTGCAACTAGTGCTAGGAAATCATCATGTTCATTTGGCAATGCATACAAATGCTTCATTTTGTGAGGATTCATATGTGCATCTTTTTGCACTTCATATAGCTGAGCCCCTGTCCATCCTGTTGGAAGTAAGTGCGCTTCAGAAGATACAAGAAAGTTCTTTCCATCGGGGTACCATGCATAATCACCTACACCAGCCGATACATTTTCAAAATCTGCATTCTTTTTTTCTACATCAAATGTATTTAATGTACCTGTAAATATAAATGCAATTATATTTTCTGTTGGTGACCATTGATAATTCGATGCTTCTGAGTGAAACGGCGTAACTTTCTTTCCGTCTTTCAGCCGATATAACTCAAGAATACTTTGTTTCTTTCCTTTTACATATGCTAGCCACTCCCCATCATATGACCACTTCGGCCCTGTTATGTTCTCTCCTTTTGTAAGTTGTTTTTCTTTCCCATCAACTTTAATCCAAAGGTTATGATGACGAATAAAAGCAATTTCCCCCCCGCTATTTTCTGCTTTAGTAATAGTAATTGAACTTAAAAATATGAATAATACTGTTATGACACTTGCTAAAACCTTTTTCATAACACTCCTCCATTTCCCCCATAGCATTCCTCACACCCCACCTACAATATGTGAAAAATCCCCTATTCGACATAATCAGAAAAAATTTCCCAAGAAATTTTTAATTCATAGAGAATTAGTATGAATTATGTCGAAAGTATAGTTTAGCCAACATTCGTTTATATGTTTTATAACGAAAATGTAAGATGACTTTTCGTAATATTAGCACTTTTTATTAGGGGGAGTTTCAATGAAAAAAACTACATCTACACTATTAAGTATGGCGCTCGTCTTTTCAAGTTTTGGCGCTTTAAGCGCCCATGCTGAGTCACTGCAAAAGGAGAAGCAATTTAGTCCACAACTAAAAACAACGATTGAACAGTGGGGAGAAAATAAAATTGCTCAACATGTTGAAACAAAAACAACAAAAGAAATATCTGTCATTGTAGAATTGCAACATGCGCCTCTTGCTGCGCAAAGTAACATTCAGCATGCTCCAGATTTACAAAATAATAATGCGCAGTCTTATCATGCCGAGCTTAAAAAGGCACAAGAAGATACGACTAAGAAAATAAAAGAAAAAGCACCTGGTGCAAAAATTAAAGAAGTTTATAATACGTTATTTTCTGGTTTCTCTATTTCAGTTCCTGGAGATCAAATTACTGCTCTTGCTTCTTTACCTGAAGTAAAGGCGGTCTATCCGAACTTAACATATAAATTGCATGAAACATCAAAAAGTACTGCTAACGAAGAAGTACCAAATATCGGCGGACCGACAATTGGTGCGCCTGAAGCATGGAATTTAAAAGACCCATCTGGCGAACCGCTTGATGGAAAAGGTATGAAAGTAGCCATTATCGACTCTGGCGTAGACTATACACACCCTGACTTAAAGGCAAATTATATCGGTGGATATGACACTGTCGATGAAGATAACGATCCAATGGATGGTAACGTACATGGTACTCATGTCGCTGGAATTATTGCTGGGAATGGAAAAATTAAAGGCGTTGCTCCAAATGCTTCTATTCTAGCCTATCGTGTTATGAATGACGGTGGAACTGGTACAACAGATGATATTATTCAAGGTATTGAACGAGCAATTCAAGATGGTGCTGATGTGTTAAATCTATCCCTTGGACAAGATTTAAATGTACCTGATCAACCTGTAACATTAACGTTAGAACGTGCAGCAAAACTTGGGGTTACTGCAGTCGTTTCGAATGGAAATGACGGACCAAAACCTTGGTCTGTTGATGCACCAGGAAATGCAAGCAGCGTTATATCAGTTGGAGCATCTACTGTTTCTATCCCGTTTCCAACATTCCAAGTAGCTGGTTCCAGCAAAACATATCAAGGGCTACTGTTATCAAAATCAGATTTCCCAATAGGAAATGATTCTCCGCTTGTATATGTTGGCTATGGTAGTCCAAGCGATTATGCAAAACAAGATGTGAAAGGAAAATTTGCACTTGTTTTACAAGGTACTTCTAGTACGTTAGTAAAAGCTGAACAAGCGAAGCAAGCTGGTGCAATTGGTGTACTATTAATTTCTACAGAAAAAGAAATCAATATTATGCCTGAATACTTTGCACGTGAAAACCTAGCCCTTCCAGTTATGCAATTATCAAATGTAAATGGTGAAGAGTTGAAAAACTTAATTACAAAGCGCAAGAAAAATATAAAAATTGGACAACCCGTTCCGACTGAATTAATTAGCAACTTCAGTTCCAGAGGTCCGTCACAAGGAAGTTGGCTTATAAAACCAGATATCGTTGCTCCTGGCGTACAAATTACTAGTACAGTGCCACGAGGCGGCTATGAATCTCATAACGGAACAAGTATGGCTGCTCCGCAAGTAGCTGGAGCGGTTGCCCTCTTGCGTCAAATGCATCCTGATTGGACCACGGAACAATTAAAAGCATCTCTTGCCAATACAGCAAAAACTTTAAAAGATGTAAATGAAAATACGTATCCTGTTATGACGCAAGGATCTGGCTTAATTAACATTCCAAAAGCTGTTCAAACAAATGTATTAGTAAAGCCTAACAATGTCAGCTTCGGTCTTATAAAGCCAAATAGCGGAAAAGTAAAACTGACGCAAAATATTACGTTACAAAATCTTTCTAATAAAAAGAAAACCTTTTCAACTCGTGTAGAATTACTGGATGCAAACACAAAAACAAAAATAAAAACTTCTGTTCCTTCATCGATTAGCGTACAACCAAATAGTAATACGGAAAAGCCATTTACTATCACTGTCGATAGCTCACTACCACAAGGTGTGTATACTGGGAATGTATATGTAAAAGAGCAGGGAGCGAAAGAAGAAATTAGAATTCCATTTACATTTAGTATCGACCCTAAAGATTACAAACGTATTGATGGTCTCGAAATTGTGAATTCTACTTTTAGTCCAAACGGGGACAACATATTAGATGATAATCTCATCAACTACTATTTAGTTGCTCCAGTGGAAGATGTAACGTTACACGCTAACTTAGTTACAAAAGAACGTGTAACGTACCAAGACATGATTTATCAAGGAAAAAATGAAACAGCAGGTTATAAACCTTTCAAATGGAATGGTACAAAAATAGATGGATCACCACTAGCGGATGGTTTATATCAAATTGAAGCTGTTGCCTCCAACTCAGGGGGCGAAACGAAACAAACAGGGGCTGTATTTATTGACCGAACTGCACCAAAATTGACACATGAAGTTGATCAAGAAAATCTTGTAATTAGAGGAAAAGTTGACGATATTCTACTAGATTGGATGACAGAATCTGGTTGGGTATCACCTGGAATTCCAGTGAGACTACAGTATGAAATAAACGGAAATGGTGTATGGGAACAGGCATTCCTGAACCCTTGGGAGAAAAGCTATGACATTTATTTCGATCGTACTCAATTACAAGAAGGTAAAAATACAGTTCATCTTGTTGCAACCGATGCAGCTGGAAATACATCTAATTTAAATGTTGATTTAGATGTGAAATAAAAAATTATTGTTGACAATTTTTCAAATATAGTTTTATAATACAAAACATAGTTTAGTTGAATGAATTATATATTGGCTTTGAAGGAATACTAGTAGCGACTTATATCCCTGTCTCAGAGAACTGATGGTTGGTGCGAATCAGTACATATACAAGCGTGAATTACAATTCTGGAGCTTCTTTCCCGTAATGCTTTTTATGCATGAAGAGAAAGACGGATCTTTCCGTTATCGTAAAGTGAGTGGTAAACAATTACTTGTTTACAAATAGGGTGGTACCGCGATTTTTATCGTCCCTATCGGATTTTCCGATAGGGACTTTTTTGCGTCTGTCCTTTTACATAATTTCATATGTACGCGTTGAAAGAATCGCAGTAGTATCTTATATCCCTGTTACAGAGAGCTAATGGTCGGTGGAAATTGGCACATATATAAGTACGAATTACAATTCTGGAGCTTCTTTTTCGTAGTGCTTTTACGCATGAAGGAAAAGACGGAGTTTTTCCGTTATCATTAATTGAGATGTAAGTATATTTTCACTTACAAATAGGGTGGTACCGCGATTCTTTCGCCCCTATCGGATTTTCCGATAGGGGCTTTTTCTATTTCTCACAGAAACAAATGTTAAATAATTCCGAATCTTATGATAAAATTTTATAAGCGCTTACAAATTTGAAAGGGGGTGGTACAAGCTATACGAAACCGATATTTAATTTTACAGAAAAAAAGGAGGATGTCTAAATGACAAAGAAAACAGAAATTCCATCGCATTTAAAACCATTCGTATCCACACAACATTATGATCAATACACGCCGGTGAATCACGCTGTGTGGCGTTACATTATGAGACAAAATCATAGCTTTTTAAAAGATGTTGCTCATCCAGCCTATGTGAACGGACTACAATCATCTGGTATTAATATAGATGCAATTCCTAAAGTAGAAGAAATGAATGAGTGTTTGGCACCAAGCGGCTGGGGTGCTGTAACGATTGACGGGCTTATTCCTGGAGTAGCATTCTTTGATTTTCAAGGCCACGGATTATTACCAATTGCAACAGATATTCGTAAAGTAGAAAATATCGAGTATACACCGGCTCCTGATATCGTTCATGAAGCTGCAGGCCACGCACCAATTTTACTTGATCCTACATATGCAAAGTATGTAAAACGCTTTGGACAAATTGGAGCAAAAGCTTTCTCTACAAAAGAAGAACATGATGCGTTTGAAGCAGTTCGTACATTAACAATCGTAAAAGAAAGCCCGACTTCTACACATGAAGAAGTTGCAGCTGCTGAAAATGCGGTAATTGAAAAACAAAAATTAGTTTCTGGCTTATCAGAAGCTGAACAAATTTCACGCCTTTTCTGGTGGACAGTGGAATATGGATTAATTGGAGATATAGGCGATCCAAAAATATATGGTGCTGGCCTCCTTTCTTCTGTTGGCGAAAGTAAACATTGCTTAACAGACGCTGTAGAAAAGGTTCCATTCTCTATCGAAGCATGTACAAGTACAACTTATGACGTAACAAAAATGCAACCACAACTATTTGTTTGTGAATCATTTGAAGAATTAACGGAAGCACTTGAGAAATTCGCTGAAACAATGGCCTTTAAAACAGGTGGTAAAAAAGGCTTAGAAAAAGCAATTCGCTCTGAAAACCATGCCACTGCTGAGCTAAATAGCGGATTACAAATTACAGGTACATTCACAGAGACAATTGAAAACGATGCAGGTGAATTGATTTATATGCGAACAAGTTCGCCAACAGCATTAGCAATTCACAATAAACAACTAGCGAATCATTCTACGGCTGTACACAGTGACGGCTTTGGAACACCAATTGGATTACTCACTGAAAATATTGCATTAGAAAATTGTACAGATGAGCAATTACAATCATTAGGAATTACAATTGGAAATACAGCAGCATTTACTTTTGCAAGTGGTATCCATATAAAAGGAACGGTAACAGCTATTGAAAAAAACGATAAAAAGATTGCTCTTATATCCTTTATCGATTGTACAGTTACTTATAAAGACAGTTTATTATTTGATGCTTCATGGGGTGCTTTTGATATGGCTGTTGGTTCAAAAGTCACTTCTGTATTCCCAGGAGCTGCAGATGCGGCATCGTTTTTCCCAGTTGATGAAGAAATAGAAGAAACTCCAGTACCTCTCACATTAACTGAGCTCGATCGTATGTATCAAACAGTTCGAGATATTCGAAATGAAGGTATTTTACACGACGCGCATGTCGAGCAATTAGTAGCAATTCAAGAAGTATTAAATAAATTTTATGGTAAAGAATGGCTACTTCGTCTTGAAATATTAGAATTACTTTTAGAGCATAACAAAGGGCACGAAACATCAGCAGCACTATTACAACAACTGTCTACTTTCACAACCGACGAAGCTGTAACACGTCTTATTAACAATGGTCTTGCGCTACTGCAGGTAAAGGATGTGAAAAATGATGCTACGATTAACTGAAGAAGAAATTCAAGAGGAATTATTGAATGTAGATAAATGGATGGTAAAAGATGAAAAATGGATTGAACGAAAATATATGTTTTCCGACTACTTAAAAGGAGTCGAATTTGTCTCTGAAGCCGCCAAACTATCAGAAGAAAATAATCACCATCCATTTATCCTTATCCAGTATAAAGCAGTTATTATTACTTTGTCATCTTGGAATGCAAAAGGTTTAACGAAACTAGATTTTGAGCTTGCGAAGCAATTTGATGAACTATTTTTACAAAACGAAAAAGCAATTATAAGAAAATAAAAAAGAGAAGCCTTTTTTAGGCTTCTCCTTTTATTTTGAAATGTATACAATGTCCAAATGGATCCTCGACTTGTAATATTCCATCTTTGTACGTAGCAATCTTGCCAATATTTTTTAAACTTTTACATACTTGCTCTTTTTGTTTTTCATCTGCTAATACAATTGTGAAATATTTCAAGCCAACGGAATTTGGCATTTGCGGTAGTATTCCTTCACCTTGCCACGTATTTAAACCGATATGGTGATGGTAGCCACCTGCGGATACAAACAACGCCCCATTACGAGCTGGGATTGTTACTTCAAAGCCAAGACCATCCACATAGAAACGTTTCGCTTCTTCCAAATCAGCTACATGGAAATGAATATGTCCCATCACAGTACCAGCTGGAAAACCGTTCCACGCACTTCCTTGCTGCAATAATTCTTCACCAGCTAACGGGTTACTAACAAATGGTAGTTCTCCATTCTCATCACGCCAAACCTCTTTTTGGCGATCATGATAAATTTCAATCCCGTTTCCATCTGGATCAGCTAAATAAAGGGCCTCACTAAAGTAATGGTCGG
Source organism: Bacillus basilensis (assembly GCF_921008455.1). Classification (NCBI taxonomy): domain Bacteria; kingdom Bacillati; phylum Bacillota; class Bacilli; order Caryophanales; family Bacillaceae; genus Bacillus; species Bacillus basilensis. Next base: position 4,419,527 of record NZ_CAKLBZ010000001.1, read on the forward strand.
CTCCGCCGTGCAGTGGATATACCATTTCTACAAGATGACGAAGGACATTCGCTAAATCCTGTCTGCTTGGTAATAAAATTGCATAATGATATAACCCCGTTCTCCCTCTTTGCTTTGGTAAGGCTTCTTTCTTTTCTTCAATGATAAGGAGTGGTTCGTTATTTTCATTCCCAAATGTAACGACCATTTCATCTTCTTTTAGTAATTTCATACTTAGTACTTCTGTATAAAACTCTAGTGATTTCTTTATATTTGATACATATAAATGAACAACATCAAGTGTTGTATCGGGATGAAGTTGAAAACTCATCTTGTTAGCCCCCCATTTAAATTAGTTCTTCTTTGACATTTTCTCTTTTAAGAAATTATCTACAAAACCATCCGCTTTCGCAACAAATAAATACGCACCCATTGCTAGTAATGCAAGTTCTAATTCGAAGCCAGGATTCTTTCCATCTCCTAATAAACCAGCTGACCATTTTACTTTTACAATTGCTCCAACCATAACAAGTGCAAATAATAATCCAATATATCTTACACCTAAACCTAGAATTAACAATATACCACCAACTAATTCTACTGTTGCTACACCGTATGCCAGTCCTCCTGGTAAACCAATGCTTGTGAACCACCCTGCAATATTGTCAATTCCTGATTGGAATTTTGTTAAACCGTGCATAAAGAATGTTACCCCTAACACGATACGAATAATTAAGTTACCAATATGTTGATTCATTTCTTTCTCTCCTTTATAGTTTTCTTATGCAAAACTTTTATTCACATTACAAAACATACACTAAATTTTTTTATTCGTCAATTCATTTTCACTGGGAAAAAATATATTTTTTTTGCTATGATACAAATAGTTGTTTACAAAAAGGAGCTTGATTTTATGAATATTGGTTCTGCAATACGTGAAATTCGTCAACGTAGAGGCATAACAATCGCACAAATTTGTGAGGGAACAGGTCTTTCTAAAGGATTTATGAGTCAGGTTGAAAATAATAAAACATCACCTTCTATCTCAACTTTAGAAACGATTTCCAATTTCTTAAATGTTCCTCTTCCCTACTTATTGTTAGAACAAAAAGATCGGTTGAAAGTTGTCAAAAAGGTAGAGCGTAAATACAGTGTATACGGAAAAGATGAACAAAGAATTGAGCATGTTGCAGAGCAGGGTGGCCTTCGCCTAAATCTCGTAGAAATTCCTGCTGGATTTCCGAAAGAAAATACACCAAATGCACATGAAGGGGAAGAATGTCACCTTGTATTACGCGGCAAACTAGAAGTTCAACATGGAGAAGATATTGCAATTGTAGAAGAAGGTGATTCTTTCTCCTGGAATGCATGTGTTCCTCATATTGTTCGTAATATAGGGAAAGAAACTGCATTATTACTCATCTCTAGTCATGCGGAAAATCGGAAACGTGTTTATTAAACAAAAAAGAAGCCTGTAAATTAGGCTTCTTTTTATTCCCTTATAACTCCATAACTTGTCCCAACTAGTACAGTTTTTTCATGTTGATTGCGATAAACTGACTCGATTGAAACCTTTTTGTATCCTTCCATCTGTTCAACATTCGTTAAAGTTAATTCACAAGTGATCGTATCTCCTGCAAAAACTGGTCTAATAAACTCACTTACTAATTCTCTTGCTATGTAATGTAATTCTTCTCCTACTTTCGTTCCAATACTAGCAGTCAATAAACCATGAACCATTAAACGTCCATTTTCATCATATTCCATATGATGCCTACCTTTATCTCCTGTAATATTTGCAAATTCAAAAACCTCTTCCTCAGTAAATCTTCTTTCGTACTTAAATACATTCCCAACTTTTATACTCATTTTTATCCCCCTAATAATAAACAGAATTTTCTTTTATTTTATCATAAAATGAGTCTCAATTTATTTTCTATTATAAAAAGAATGAAAAATACTTATAACTGTACTTATTCTTTGTCTTTCGCTCTTTTACCGGTGCCCATCTCTTTTGGCAATTTGGTATCCATAGTACGCACATGTTCCATTTCTTGATAACTCTCTTACCTCAAAACCACAACTTCTATAAAAATCAAAATTACTCGCAGATGTGTGCGCAAACCAGTCGCCATGTGGTAGCTTTTGTAAACAAAGGGCGACAAGTTTCTTACCTAGTCCCTTCCCTCTATATTCACACTTCACAACTAAATTTACTATATTCGCGACCATGATTCCATCAGAAATGACTCTAACCATAGCAATCATCTCTTCTTCATCCCAAATTGTGAATGCCCATGTTGAATTTTCAAATGCTATCGTGAATTTTTCAATTTGCCAAGAAGGGATATTATCATTACTCCAACCGGCATCTTCGAATAAAGTTTTAATTGCATATGCAGGTACACCATTCGTTCCCTCACGAATAATAAGTCCATTATGGTAAATATACATGTAATCCCCCCTTTATTTTTATATACCATTCTTCAAAAGATGCAATTTACCTTTTTTCATCCAACGCGCTTAATGGAATACACGAGAACATCCATCCCATGAAATGAAGTTGTTTTCTCATAACTAAGCCCTGTTTTTCTAGCAACAAAGATTGAGGCAGGGTGGTCCGGATTAATAAGAGAAACTAATTTATTCATTCGTAACGCTTGAAAGCCATAGTCTCGAAATGCTGCCGCTGCTTCTTTCGCATACCCTTTTCCCCAATACTTAGGTAATAACCAATAACCAATTTCAATTTCCTCTTTCCCATCTATCTGCTGCTTTACTAATCCTGCATGACCAATTCGTATTCCCGTTTCCTTTTCAATCAATACAAATAAACCGAGACCGTTTTTATAGCTAGGGATCACCCATTCCTCCAAACTTTTTTTACATTGCATATATGTTTTTAACGTCCCATTTCCAATATAGCGCATTACCTTCTCATTTCCCCATAGTGAAGCATAGAACTGTAAATCATCCATTGTATATTTGCGAATTTGTAAACGATCTGTATGAAACATCTTTTTCTCCTTCCCACTAATTTGTACTTAACTACACGATCATGTTTTGTATATATACTAAATGTTACTATCTATTATAAATGAACTAACGGAAAAATGCAGAATATTCAATCTATCAAGAGTTTAAAAAAGGCAGTAGACAAATATTGTCTACTGCATCCATATCATAACTAGCATACAGAAAACTACAATTGAGGGGGGTGTAGGATTTTCAAATATACTAGATACTTATCCCGTTCTAACGGGCGGTAAACTTTTCAATTATATGAAAGTGAAAAGTTTACCGCACATAAGAACCTTTGCGGTCATTAAGAGAGCACCGTTAAGTACTCAAATACACGCTGTGCTTTTTCTCCACCCATTCGTGCATGTTGAAGAAGGGAAATACCGTGGGGACCAGGTGCACGTAATGCTTCTGGTTGTGCTACTAAAATAGCTTGTACGACTTCTAATTCTCCAAGCATAGCAGCTGCGAAAATATCCATTCGAGCACCTTTTTCTAATAAATAAAGAGCAATATCTTTACGACCTACATGTGCTGCTGCTCCTAACGCACTTTCCCAATCTGATCCGTCCCAATTGTAAGAAGCATGAAGTAAGCTTGGCGATTCAGCCAACAGTTCTTGTACTTTCTCTAAATCTCCATGAGCTGCCATAACAAATTCCCTTACTAACTCAGTGGTAACACGTTCTTCTGTTCGCATCTTGTTCCTCCTCTTTTAGAAATTCGTTTCGGTGTAAAAAATGGCTTGTCGCTTCCTTGAAAAATATCTACATCTATACCAAATACATGTTGAAACATTTCATGACATAATACTTCTTCTGGTATACCGTCATACTGAATCTTCCCTTGCCTTAATACGAGTAAGCGATCACTATATTGAGCAGCTTGGTTAATGTCATGTAAAACCATTATAATTGTCATTCCAAACTCCTCGTTTAATCGTTTCACAAGTTCCATTACTTCCAACTGATGTACGATATCTAAAAAGGTTGTTGGCTCATCCAATAATAAGACATTTGTACGTTGTGCTAGCGTCATTGCAATCCAGGCACGTTGTCTTTCTCCTCCTGATAAAGATTGTAAAAGACGATATTCATACCCTTCAAGATTTGTAACAGACAATGCCCAATCAACAATTTCTTCATCTTCTTTATTTAAGCGGCTACTCCATGATTTATGGGGGCCTCTTCCGAATTCAATTAGTTCTTTCACGGTTAAATCTAATTGATGATCATGCATTTGTGGTAACATCGCTAATTGCTTCGCTACATCTGCACTTTTCATCTTATGAATACTTTTTCCATCTAAAATGATATCCCCTTCGCTTTGTTTAAGTAATCTTGCCATTAAACGAAGCAAAGTAGATTTCCCCGATCCATTCGGTCCAATTAAACTAACGACCTCTCCAGCTTTAATATGTACATTCATATTTTGCATTTGAAATCTTTCAGAATGTGCGTAAAACACTTTGTTAACGGAAATCACGTTGTTTTCCTCCTCTATGAATTAAATATAAGAAGAACGGACCACCTAAGAAGGATAATAAAATACCAACAGGTAATTCAATTGGATCGAACCAACTTCGAGCTATCGCATCCGCAAAAACAAGTAATATCCCTCCGCCAAGGCATGATAATGGCAGTAAATATTTATAGTCATTTCCAACCAATAAACGTAACATATGTGGTACGACCAGACCGACAAATCCAATAAGACCAGAAACACTAACTGCAATTCCAGCTAATAATGTGCTTACTACTATTAAATAAAAACGGCTTCTCTCCACGTTATGACCTAATAATTTCGCCATTTCATCTCCAAGCATTAATACTCGAATATGTTTAATACCAAAGAAGGCTAATATAATAGCGAATATTGCATAATAAATAATCATGTTTAAATGTGCCCAACTTACACCACCAATGCCGCCCGCTAACCACGGTAACACGGATTGTACTTTGTCACTATGTAATAACATTAATGCTGACGTCGCTGCACCAATTAATGCATTAATTGACACACCTACTAAGACAATTCTTGAAGGTGGTGCCCCTTTTTGCCATGATAAAGCATAAATGACCATCGCCGTTATGAAAGCTCCTAAAAACGCCCCGAGCGGTAAAAAAGCCATATGCTGAGGGAATAAAATCATAATTACAATTGCTACAAGGCCTGCTCCAGATGAAACTCCGATAATACCAGGGTCTGCAAGAGGATTTCTCATAACTCCTTGTAGTAATGCACCAGATGTAGCTAAACATATCCCTACTATAAACCCAACGAGCACTCTTGGTATACGAAGGTCCCATACAATTCGATGAACTGTCGAACCCTCATCTTGTATCCCTGTTAGAATATCTCGTAAAGAAAAGGATAAGCTTCCTGCGAAAAGGCCGTAAAAAAGACCTAAGATCGTTAATACAACTAAACTAACTGCTATTATCCATCTTTTTTTCGCAAAAGGATGTTCCTTTTCCCTTACTACTTCACTACTTTCCATACTTATCATTTCCTTACATCTTGTATACTTTTATACATAAAGTCCATCGCTTCTGTAACTTTTGTTCCAGGATTAGATCCAAATAAATCAGGTGGCAAAATAACTACACGATTTTGTTTTACTGCATCTAAATTTTTCCACGCTTCATTTTTCATCATTTCGCCTTCAAATGCTTTTTTAACGCTATTTGGATCTCCATGTGTAATTAAATAAATCACATCTGGATTTGCCTCAATAATACGTTCTACGCTGAGCTGTGCATATTGCGGATATTCCTTCATTTCTGGAAAATCAGCTGCAATATTTTTCCCGCCTGTCTTTTCTAAAATATCACCTGATAAAGATGTTGGTAATGCTGCTAAATATGTACCTGGTGCTCCATACACTAACAATGCTTTCACATCGCTCTTTTTCTCATATTTCTTTATTTGATCATTAATTTTTTGGTTAAGTTCTTTTGCTTTATCTTCTTTCTTCATTATCGTTCCATATAGCTCAATATTCTTTTGAATATCTTGTACAGAATTTGCAGAAGAAATCATTACTTTCGTTCCTTGTCTTTCAACCGTTGGAACGTTCTTTTGGAATCCATTGTTAGCAATAAGTACATCAGGCTTTACACTAGCAATTTGCTCAAAATTCGGCTGATGTGCGTTCCCAATTACTTGTATTTTCTTTACATCCTCTGGAAGAGTTATTTTTGCATCTGGACGACCTACTATTTTTCCACCTAAAGCATGAATTATATCCATATCTCCCATACTCAACGTAGCAAAACTTTCTGGCGCCTTATCGAATGTTACCTTCCTTCCTGACAGATCCGTAACTTCGATTTTCTCTTTTCCTTTTTCCGTTTTTGTTGCCGATGCTGTTTCGTCTCCTTTTGCACTGCAACCTATTAATAAGAAAAAAATTGATAAAATCGCTGTGAATAGCGTAATAGATTTATTCATCCTTTCACCTCTAACTGATAATGATAATCATTAACTACTATTCTACTTTAATTGATAAGGATTATCATTGTCAACATGAAACGCATACATTTTCTAGAAAAAACAAAAAGCGTTACAAAAAAATTCCTTCTTTTTGTAACGCTCTATTTATCAGTATTATTCACATTCGTTTCCCTCTAACTCGTCTCGCATCACTTTCACACGCTGAAAGAAAAAGAAGGATAAACCTAAAAATATAACGATGCTCCCCATCATAACAAAAGGTTGTAATGTTTCTTTTGCTCCATTCGGAATCAATAAGCCAACCATTAACAATGTACTTACAGCGAGAAGAATTTGTCCGAACCGAGTATAATCTTCTATTTTTTCTTGTAATTCTTTCATTATATTCTCACTCCTCCATTTCACTGTATCATATTCTATTAAACTTAAAGACAAGTAAATACAGCCATTCTGGGAGATGTTTTCCAAAAGAAAAAGAGCCGCTTTATTGCGACTCTTTCATAACCATTACTCACCTTTATATGCTTCCATATAAATTTCTTTTAGCTCTGAAATGAGAGGTAATTTTGGATTAGCTGTTGTACATTGATCTTCAAAAGCTCTTTCTGCTAATAATCCAACAACCTCTTCAAATTGATCTTTAGCAACTCCTTGTCCTGCAATACTCATATTTATATTTAAACTTTTTCCAAGCTCAATAATTGCTTTAACGAGTGATTCCACACCTTCTGCTGTTGAACGTGCTGGAAGCCCGAGCATTCTCGCAATATGTGCATAACGTTCATCAGCTACAAAGTGCTCATATTTTGGGAACAATGCGTGTTTTCTTGGCTTAATAGCATTATAGCGAACTACGTGTGGCATAAGAATTGCATTCGCACGTCCATGCGGAATATGGAATTCCGGCCCAATTTTATGTGCTAAACTGTGATTAATACCTAGAAACGCATTTGCAAATGCCATCCCTGCGATTGCAGAAGCATTATGCATTTTTTCTCGTGCTTCTTCATCATTTCCATCTTTAAATGCTCTTGGTAAATATTTAAATACGAGATCAATGGCCTTTAATGCTAATCCATCTGTATAGTCATTTGCCAGAACAGACACATACGCCTCTATTGCATGCGTCAATACGTCCATCCCAGTGTCTGCTGTTACATGTGGCGGTACTGTCATTACAAATTGTGGATCTACAATTGCTACATCTGGCGTTAATTCATAATCTGCAAGTGGATACTTTATATTATTTTTCTTATCTGTAATAACCGCAAATGGTGTCACTTCTGATCCTGTTCCTGATGTTGTTGGAATGGCAACAAACTGCGCCTTACTTCCTAATTCCGGATATTTACATGTACGTTTTCTTATATCTAAAAACTTTTGTTTAATTCCATAGAATGTTGCTTCTGGGTGCTCATAGAAAAGCCACATCCCTTTCGCTGCATCCATAGCTGAACCTCCACCAAGTGCGATAATGACATCCGGCTTAAAACTTCTCATCATTTCCGCACCTTTAAAAACAGTTTCATCTGATGGATCTGGCTCGACCTCAAAGAAAACTTCAACTTTCACATCATTTGCATGTTTACGTAAATAGTGCGCGACTGTATCTACATATCCGTGCTCAACCATTCCCGGATCCGTTACAATAAATGCACGTGAAATGTTAGGCATACTTGCTAAATATGCCGTCGCATGTTTTTCAAAATAAATTTTTGGTGGTAATTTGAACCACTGCATATTCTTTTTTCTATTTGCCAACCTTTTTATATTTAATAAATGCGTCGCTGTTACGTTTTGAGAAACTGAGTTTTTCCCATACGAGCCGCAGCCAAGCGTAAGTGATGGAATAAACCCATTATATATGTCACCGATTCCTCCTTGTGATGAAGGGGCATTTACAATAAGGCGGCAAGCTTTCATGCGTAATCCAAATTGCTTTTGCACTTCTTTATTTACAGAATGAATGACTGCTGAATGTCCTAAACCACCGAGGCTTAACATTTCTTCGCAATATGTAAATCCTTCTTCTAATGAATTTGCTTTTACACAAGCTAATACTGGACTCAATTTCTCACGAGATAGTGGATATGCTGCTCCGATACCTTGTATTTCAGCTACAAGCATTTTTGTATTTTCAGGTACAGCAATTCCAACTAATTCGGCAATATACTGTGCTGATTTCCCTACAATATCACTATTTACTGCACATGTATTTTCATTAATAACGAGCTTTTCTAATTTTCTTCTCTCTTCCTCGGTTACAAAGTAACAATCATTTGCAATCATTTCTGTTTTCACATCATCATAAATTTCCTTGTCTACAATGATTGCTTGTTCTGATGCACAAATCATACCGTTATCAAACGTTTTTGATAAAATCAAATCATTAACCGCTCGTTTTATATGCGCTGATTTCTCTATATAACACGGTACATTACCAGGACCTACACCTAGCGCTGGTTTTCCAGTAGAATAAGCTGATTTCACCATACCTGCTCCTCCAGTTGCCAAAACAAGCGCAACACCTTCATGGTTCATTAATTGTTTCGTTGCTTCGACAGAAGGTTTTTCAATCCACTGAATACAATGTTTTGGTGCCCCCGCCTTCACCGCTGCATCGTATACTGTTTTCGCGGCTGCAATAGAACAGTTTTGTGCTGAAGGATGAAATGCGAAAATAATTGGATTTCTCGTTTTTATCGCGATTAATGCTTTAAACATTGTTGTCGATGTCGGATTCGTTACCGGCGTTACCCCAGCTACTACACCAACAGGTTCCGCAATTTCTATTATTTCTTCATGAGGATCTTCGTGAATAATCCCTACTGTTTTATCTTTCTTTATGCTATGCCAAATATATTCAGTAGCAAAAATATTTTTAATGCATTTATCTTCGTATACACCACGCCCTGTTTCTTCAACAGCCAACTTTGCAAGTGGCATATGTTGATCAACACCTGCTAATGCCATTTCATGAACAATGTTGTCAATTTGCTCTTGTGTAAAACTTTCTAATGCTTGTAAAGCCTTCCGACCGTTATTCACTAACGTATCAATCATCTCTTTTACTTCCTGCATTTCATTTACAACTTTCTCTTTGACTACCATGTAAATTCCTCCTATTCTGCTATCTTGGACTAAATAAGACCCTATAGGTCATCACAAGTCCCGATTAGCGCAAAAAAAATAGAGTTGCTTTCCTACATGAACTTCATTGTTTGTGAAATATTTCACAAGTTTGTTCGTGAGTAACACTTCATGAATTCAATATACATGAAATCATTTCATTTGTGTATGTCTATTTTGTGAAAACTTTCACAAAATAGCATAATAAAAACGCACTGCTCTATATTAGCAGTGCATTTTTACTATGCTAATGCTTGTGCTAAATCTTCAATTAAATCTTCACCGTCTTCAATACCGACAGAAATTCGAATTAATGTATCTGTAATTCCTAATTCTTTGCGACGATCTGCCGGGATTGATGCATGTGTCATTTGAGATGGAATAGAAATTAAACTTTCTACTGCTCCTAAACTTTCAGCAAGTGTAAAGTATTGCAATTTCTCAAGTACTTTATTTAATGTCTCTTCGCTATCTACATCAAATGAGATAATTGCACCAAATCCATTTGCTTGCTCTGTTGCTAGTTCATGGTTTTGATGTGATGCAAGACCTGGATAATATACTTTATTTACTTTTGGATGGTTATTTAAAAACTCAGCAATAGCGCGTGAATTCGTTTCATGTTCCTCCATACGAATTCCTAATGTTTTTAAACCGCGAAGTAGTAAGAAGCTGTCTTGTGGTCCAAGAATACCTCCTGTTGAGTTTTGTACAAAGTGCAGGTCTTCTGCTAGTTGTGGGCTATTTACAACTACTAGACCTGCCACTACATCACTATGACCTCCTAAATATTTCGTTGCACTATGAAGCACAATATCTGCTCCTAAAGAAATCGGCGACTGCCAATATGGCGTCATGAATGTGTTATCAATAATTGTTAATAAGTCTTTCTCTTTAGCAAGAGTAGAGATTTTCTTAATATCAGTAATTTTTAGTAGTGGGTTCGTTGGTGTTTCTACATAAATTGCTTTCGTATTTGGACGAATCGCTTCTTCAACTTCTTCTAGATTTGTTGTATCTACAAATGTATGTTCAATACCGAAGCGATTTAATACTTTCGTAATAACGCGATACGTTCCGCCATACACATCATCTGTTAAAAGAACGTGGTCACCTTTTGAGAACAACATAATTGTCGCTGTAATAGCAGCCATTCCTGAACCAAATGCAAATCCAGCATGACCATTTTCTAATACAGCAATCATTTCTTCTAAAGCAGCACGTGTTGGGTTGCCTGTACGTGAATATTCATATCCTTGATGCTTACCAACTGCTTCTTGTTTGTACGTACTTGTTTGATAAATCGGTACGTTTACAGATCCAGTTGAAGGTTCTCCTATGCGAATACCATGAATTAACTTTGTCTTTGCTCTCATTTTTTATTCCCATCCTTTGTATATGTCTTTACTTAAATAGCGCTCACTACTATCAGGAAAAATCGTTATAATATTTGTACCTGGCGCCGCTTTCTCTGCTTCAAGTAAGCTTGCATGAAATGCTGCTCCTGAAGAGCTTCCAACGAGAAGTCCTTCCTTCTGCGCTAATTCTTTCACTCGTAAAAATGCATTTCGATCAGAAATTGTATGAATTTCATCAAAATAAGATGTTTTCAAAAATGGCGGGATGAATTCAAGGCCAATCCCTTCTGTTTCATGTGAGCCGGCTTTACCACCATTTAAAATGGATCCTTCTGGTTCCACAATAACCGTTTTTATATCTATATTTTTTTCTTTCAAATAAGATGCAGTCCCCATAAATGTACCACCAGTTCCTGCTCCTGCAACAAATATGTTAATCTCTCCGTTAAGTGCATCCCAAAGTTCAGGACCTAGTGTTTTGAAATAAGCACGAGGGTTTGCTTCATTTGCAAACTGACTTGGAGAGTATGAATTCGGTATTTCATTTACTAGCTCTTTGGCTTTTGCTATTGCGCCGGTCATTCCTTGCTCAGTCGGTGTATGCACGACCGTTGCACCTAGTGCTTTCATTAATTCTTGCTTTTCAATACTAAATTTCTCTGGTACACAAACAATAACGCGTAAATCATGTTCTAACGCTGCAAGTGCCAGTCCAATACCAGTATTTCCAGCAGTCGCTTCAATAATTGTTCCGCCATCTGTAACAAGCCCTTTTTCGAGCGCATCTTCAATTAATTCTCTTCCTAAGCGATCCTTAACGCTTCCACCTGGGTTATAAAATTCAAGCTTCGCAAATAAACGGACCCCTTCTGGAAGTGAAAAACGAGTAATTTCTACAATTGGTGTATGACCAATTAACTCATGAACTCCACGATATACATTCATCGTGTTCTCCCCCTTATTTGCCAATAAAGAAAAGGCAACTGTATGTATTTTCTTTATATGAGACAGTTGCCTTTTTGTTACATTACTTTAACTCTTCTAATACTTTTACGATAAAGTTTGTAGAATGAAGAGCTGCTTGATCTAAAAATTGATCAAATGAAACATTTGATTCTTTACCAGCAATATCAGAAAGTGCACGAATAATAACAAACGGAACTTCATATTGGTGGCATACTTGTGCAACAGCTGCTGCTTCCATTTCTACTGCATAAAGATCTTTAAATTTATCACGAATGGCTGCAACGCGGTCCGGATCACTCATAAATGAATCGCCTGTTGCAATCATACCTTTTACAACTTGAATACTTTCTTCTGTTTGCATACATTTCTCAGCTAATGCAACTAATGCTTCATCAGCCTTGAATCCAGGCGGCATTCCTGGTACTTGACCATATTCATAGTTAAATGCTGTTACATCTACGTCATGATGACGAACTTCTGTTGAAATCACTACATCTCCAACATTTAGAGAATGATGGAATCCACCAGCTGAACCAGTATTAATTACTTTTTCAGGCTTATATTTTTCTAATAAAATTGTCGTTGACATCGCTGCGTTTACTTTACCAATACCAGACTTTAACAAGATGACTTCATGTCCTGCTAATTGTCCTTTCGTAAATTCACAACCCGCAACCGTTTCTGTTTCTGCTTGTTCTAATTTGTCACGTAAAATACGTACTTCTTCTTCCATTGCTCCAATTACAGCAATTCTCAATCTAATTCCCTCTTTCTATCGCTTAGTTGCCTCCATTACCCAAACGAAATGATTTAATCTCGTAAACGTTACATGGAAGCCATTGTTTTCAAAAATAGATTGCATGACTGGAATACGTGTATAGTATTCTGTTTGCAAATCGTTTGCTAAATCGTGAAAACCTCTTTGTTTTGCTGCTTCAACAGTTTTATCATATGCATCTTGATCTGCAAATATCGTATCAGCAAACACTATTTTACCACCTTTGTTTAGTAATTGACTATACTTCGCAATCGCTACATTTTTTTCATCATCTGTTAAATGATGAAATGCATAGGTGCTTACAATGGTATCAATTGAATTTGGGACTTCAAACGAAAGAAAATCACCTTCTGTAATGGAAAACTCTTGCGGTAATTTCTCTTTTGCAATCATGCGCATTTCACGTGACGGTTCTATACCGTAAACTGTGCGGCCAGCAAGTAATAATTTATTTGTTAAATTACCTGTACCAACACCAAATTCTAATACATGACCAAATGACTTGTTAACTACATCCTCTAGAATGTCCTCATAATGGGCGAAAACTTCTTTATATTGTATATCTTCGCCTTGTACGAATGAGTCGTACGTATGAGCCCACTCATCAAATAAACCATTAAATTCTGTCCCCATAAAAATTCCCCTTTTTCTTATCGGTTTTATCAGTATGATATTCCCTCTTTCTAAAAATGTCAATTGAAATGTACATGGTATTTCCTTCTTTTCTTTGTTACACTATAGTTGATTACATAGGAGAGGGGCCGTCTTCATGTCATTTACCTTTGAAATGTTAGAAGATAAAGTAGAATTTTTTGAAGCGGGAGACTTAGCTTCTTTAGAACGAAAAATTAGTGAACAAATCGATAATAATAAAGCACTTATGCTTGAAGTTCATCACATCTCACATCAAATGGTTATGGATCCCGAAAGCAAAAGACCGTATTATAGCGCGGTTGTTCATTTTAAATTAAAGAAATTACGCTAACAAAAAAGAGAAGCTCCTAAGGAGCTTCTCTTTTTTTAGTTTAGAGTTTGAACAAGTACTGGTTTCCAGCCCTCATTATCTACCCAATCAATATTTACATAATATCTTTTACCCGATTGTTTATCTTGTACGTTACCGTAAGCTTTATTTTTACCGTTATTTCCGATTCGATGAATAACTAATTGCTCTACTGGAACGTCAATTGCAGCTGAAATCGCTTGATTCATCTCATTCCAATCTGCTGTACCTTTTTTAAACGTCATCGCAGGTGTTGCACCTTGCTCTGTACCTACTGGCTTCCAAGAAGATTTCGTATAAGCGTCAGTTGCCTTTGGCTGTGTTTTTTCAGCTGCTACTTTCTCGTTAGCCTTCGCTTCTTCTTCAGCTTTTTTCTGTTCTTCTTCAGCCTTTAGCTTCTCTTCTTCTTCTTTCTTAGCCTCTGCCTTCTCTTGTTCATTCTTCTTCGTCTCTTCTTTGCCCTTAGCTTTCTCAGCTTTATTCTCTTTCGTTGTTTGCTGAGCTACTTTTTTGTCACTAGAAGACGCTTGTTCTTTTCTTTCAGGAACAAACAATTGATATGATACAATAGCTACTAATATTAATACAATTGCGATTGCAATATTTAAAACACCGTTTTGACGACGTTTTTGTTGTTTCTGTTGGAATCTAGATCCTCCTGCCATTCTTCAAACCCCCATGCAGTTTTTCATACTTGCTATTGTAACATTAAATCTAGAAAGGTTGAACATTTACAATAATATTTTCACGAAATGAAAACATTTCACTATGAATTGCAAGATTACTTTCCATTCTCTAATTGATGGATTGATTCTACAATAGCTTTGAAAATAGGTGTAACTGTATTTACCTTGCTATTCGTTTCTATATCCACGACAACTAAAGCATATCTTGGATTTTCATATGGAAAATAGCCCGCAAACCAACGATTCGCTTTCGCCCCTTTTCCTGTTTGCGCTGTCCCAGATTTTCCGGCAACACTTAGCGGCAATGATTGGAATGCTGCTCCTGTTCCTTTCTCCGTTGTTACAACACTCCTTAATAACTCTTGTAATGTTTTCACTGTTTCATACGAAAGCTGTTTTCCACCTAATGTATGGTCTTCAAATGTATAAAAGTCCGTTCCATTTTTATACATTATTTTTTCAACAGCTTTCACTTCCATCTTTTCTCCGCCTCTAGCAATTGTCGCCATCATATTTGCAATCGCTAGAGGTGACATACGTACATCTTTCTGTCCAATTGCTGTTTGCGCTACCGCTTTTTTACTATTCTTATTTCCTTCATTCCCCCAGATCGTAACACTCTTCTCCTCTGACATTTGCTCAAAATGAGGTGTATGAAATACAGGACCTTTCCACCCAACCTTATCAGCGGCTCCTAAAGCCGCTACGTAAGTTTCTAACACCATCTTATCCTTTTGTATCAACTCGTTACCTAACTCTGCAAATGTCCTGTTACAGCTTCTAGCAAAGCTCTCTTTAAAACTAAGTGTACCCATCATAACTTGTGGGTGGTCTTCACCATATAAATCTTTACTACAATTAAATGCGCGATTAAAAACATTTTTATTTTGATCAATCACTGCCGCTGCAACTATTGTTTTAAAAACAGAACCGGGAAAATGTGGTGTTAACATTTGATTTTCAAGCGTAGTTTTATATAAATCCTCATCTTTCACCTGTACAGATGGTTTACTGACCATCGCTAAAATTTCATTTTTCTTTACATCAAGTAACACTAATCCCCCCTTCTTTATTTCGCTTGCTTCAACCACTTCTTCTGCTTTTTGCTGTAATTCGTTATGTAAAGTAGTTTGAATCGTCACTGGGTAAAATGGATTTCCAGGCGACGTATATTTCGCTTGTTTCCCAAAAATCGGTTCTCCTTGTCTGTCCACTTGATACAATACTTTTGCCCCTCCATCGGTCAAAAGAAATTCATCAAATGATTGTTGCAATCCTGAAATGCCAATTGGCGTTTGTTTTGAAATTTTTCTTACTTCTCCGTATCGTTTTTGAAATTCCCGTTCATTCTCACCCACATCGCCAATTAAATGATTCATCACGCTAGTTTGCCGTAAACGAACTTCAGCTGCTACAATGCCTAATACATTTAATTGATTCACCTTCTCCATCTGCTCTCGTGCCAAGCGAAATGGTCCATTTCCTCTTTGCATGATAAATGCACTTTTCTTATCTTTCATTTGACTTTCAATCTCTTGTCTCGACATACCAATGATATGCGCAATTTTTTCTAACATGCCATTTTTTATTTGTAGAAATGGAAAAACAATTAACACCGGATACTTTTGCTCACCTATTTCCTTACCGTTTCGGTCTATGAAATGGCCTCGTCCATCATCTACCGTAATGGATTGCGTCCGTTGTGTAACACTTTTTTCGATTAAATTAATCTTACGATCCGTAAATGATTCCGTATCTGTAATTTGTATTTGAATTAAACGACAAAGTAATATAAACATGATACTTATAAAAAAAATTAAAACAATTGTAATTCTCCGTTTTATTTTCATAAAAAACACCTCGTCTCATGTAGTTTAGACGAGATGTTTCATCTTTTATACAAATAAAAAAATCACCCGTTTTTACACGAGTGATTTTTACGTTATTTTACAGAGATAATCTCTACTTGCATTTCTCCACCTGGTGTTTGAATTGCTACCTTCTCACCAATTTGCTTACCTAATAAACTTTTTGCGATTGGAGAATCGTTAGAAATTCTTCCTTCAAATGGATCTGCTTCTGCGCTACCTACGATTGTGTAAGCTTCTTCGTCTCCACCTGGTAACTCTTTAAATGTTACTGTTTTACCTAGTGTTACAACTGTAGACTCTTCACCATTGTCTTCAATGATAACCGCATTACGGATCATGTTTTCAAGTTGTGTAATACGTCCTTCTACGAATGCTTGCTCATCTTTCGCTGCATCGTACTCAGAGTTCTCTGAAAGATCTCCAAAGCTACGTGCAATCTTAATGCGCTCTACAACCTCTTTACGTTTTACCGTTTTTAAATCCTCAAGTTCGTTCTCTAGCTTTTGCTTACCCTCTTGCGTCATAGGGTATGTTTTTTCTGTTGCCATATTTTCCACTCCTTTTATATACCAATCCCCCGAAAAAAAAGAGGAGTTCCATATGAAAACTCCCCCACTTATATGTATAGCGGAGGTTTCTAGCACGCATGCACTAGCGGAGTTGTCACATACAACCCCGTATTCCCAATTCTTCTTTATATAAAGAAGATATGTATGGAAAGTTGATATAAATATGCCCTCACCTATATATAGATGAGGTTGCATGTTTCATTGTATTCGATAGGAAGGGAAAAAATCCCTTCCTATCGTATATCTTTTACTATGCTATTACAAATTTACTTTTTGTTCAAGAATTGTTGCAATTTTTGTAACCATAATATCAATTGCAACGTGGTTTTGTCCACCTTCAGGGATAATAATATCCGCAAACTTCTTAGAAGGCTCAATAAATTGATTGTGCATTGGACGTACAACACTTACGTATTGATCAATAACTGAATCCATCGTACGACCGCGCTCTTTAATATCACGCTGCATGCGGCGCAGGATACGAAGATCCGCATCTGTATCAACGAACAGCTTAATGTCCATTAATTCACAAAGGCGTGGGTCTTCTAAAATAAGAATTCCTTCTAAAATGATTACATCTTTCGGCTCAACTGGAATAATTTCTTCTGAACGCGTATGCAATGTATAGTCATATACAGGCTTATCAATTTGCTCATATGCAAGCAACTGCTGCAAATGTTCAATTAACAGATCATTATCAAACGCAAGCGGATGATCATAATTTGTTTTTAAACGCTCTTCCATTGGTAAATGGCTTTGATCTTTGTAATAATAATCTTGCTCTAAGATTAAAATAGAATGACCTTTAAAATGGTCAAAAATCGCTTTCGTTACACTCGTTTTACCTGATCCCGAACCACCAGCAATTCCAATTACAACAGGCTTATTCGTCCCCATTCGACTATCACTCTTTCTTATTGAAGTATGCTTTTGCGCATCATATTATTCACATACACTCGTTGATCCACTTTGAATTTCACGATTTGCAACGGATGTCTCGCTGCATCTAATTCGTTTCCATCCTCATCCCAAATTTTCTCCACCGTCTGCGTAAAGTTTTCTATTTCTGGCCCAAAGAACTCCACTTCATGTCCTGGTTTGAAATGATTACGTTGCTCAATCGTTACGATGCCCGTTTCTTCATTATAATCTAACACTAAACCAGCGAAATCATACGTTGTTTTCTTACTATGATTTCCAAACATTTGCTCTTGATGTCCTGGAACCCCTTCAAAGAATGCAGGAGCTGTATCACGATTTGCACATTTATCAAGCTCATCTAACCATTCTTGTTTAAACTCAAAGTTATCAGGATCCGCACAATATGCATCAATTACTTTACGATATACAGTCGCTACAGTTGCTACGTAATGGATAGATTTCATACGTCCTTCAACTTTTAAGCTATCGATTCCAATTTCAATCATTTTCGGAATTGATAAAATTAAATTTAAATCTTTTGGACTCATCGCAAAGTGAGCATCTCCTTCTTGGAATAGAGGAAGCTCTTTTGCATCTTTATGTTGTGATACCGTTTGAACTAAATCATAGTCCCAGCGGCAAGATTGACAACAACCACCACGGTTAGAGTCACGCGCTGTCATATGGTTACTTAACGTACATCTTCCTGAATATGCGATACACATTGCACCATGGACGAATGCTTCAATTTCAATATCCACTTTTTCTTTAATCTCTTTCATCTCTTCATAGCTTGCTTCACGAGCTAATACAAGACGATGTAAACCTTCTTCTTTCCAATACTGTGCTGCTTTCCAGTTGGATAGTGATTGTTGTGTACTTAAATGCACCTCAACAGAAGGTGCTACACGTTTACACGTCTCAATAATAAGCGGATCAGCAACGATAATTCCCGTTACGCCAGCTTTTTCAATCCCTTTTAAATATTCCTCTAGCCCGTCCATATTTTCATTATGTGCAAAGATATTTGTTGTTACATATATTTTCGCTCCATATTTCTTTGCAAATTCAACACCTTCTGCCATTTCTTCCAGTGTAAAGTTACCTGCATTCGAACGAAGACCAAATTCTTGTCCACCTAAATATACAGCATCTGCCCCATAATGGATAGCTACTTTTAATTTTTCTAAGTTACCCGCAGGGATTAACAGTTCAGGTTTCTTCACAATAACGCGTTTGCCATCGATCACTCGTGAAATTTCTTGTACAGTCATTTCCTACACCCTCCTCGTTTAGTAAACCGTCTCTTTAAAGAAGAATCCTGTATCTAACGGACGATTTACCGGTTGCATTTCTTCTATCTCTTTATATAAATCGTCTTTCACGTCATAATACGCATCACGATCTTCTACACATAGATCAATAGCTTTACGATACTTCTTCGTTACCTCAATAATGTATTCAGAGCTTTTTAGTACACCATCAATTTTTAAGCTATCTACTTCACCATCGATTAGTTCCTCTAATTCATCGATGAAACAAATATCGTTTGGACTCATAATGTGAGTACCATTTTCATCTTCATAAATTGGATATTTATTGTTACGCTCTGGGTCATATAAGAACATATTCTCTTCATATTTTTTCTTTTCAATGTCAAGATTACGTCCTTGATACTCAAAGTAGTTTCCTACTAATGAACGCTTCGATTGGAACATACAAGTCATACCGTGAATTTGCACTTCAAGTTCCACTTCAGCATTTTCTTTTAATTCAACAATTTCATCTAAGCTAAGCTCACGAGCTAATACAGCACGTTTTGCTCCTCTTTGTCCCCAGTAGTTACAAGTAAACCAGTTTGTTGCTGTTGTTTCTGTATTCCAGTGCAATTGCATATTTGGCGCTACTTCGCGGACCGCCATTAATACCGCTGGATCACCGAAAACAATTGCATCTACATGTACTTCATTTAAAAATGCAACATAGTCTGTCAATTCTTCTACTTTATCATTGTGGAACATAGCATTCATTGCTACGTATACTTTTACACCATTTTCATGTGCAATCTTCACAGCTTGTTTCACATCTTCACGTGAAAATTCCCCTGCTAAACGTAAACCAAACTTTTGCTCACCGATCATTACCGCATCTGCTCCTGCTTTCGCAAGAGGTTCGATATCCGCCACTGCTTTTGGCGTTACTAACAATTCAGGTTTTTTCATACCTTGGTCACCCTTTCTTTTTACTAACAGCAACTCCATCACCAATTGGGAAAATCGTTGTATCATATCCTTCATGGTTCATAAGCCATTCATTGTACGTCTTAATACGACGGATTAAACCACGTGTACGTCTGTTTTCAATTTTCTCTTTAGTCGTTACAAGGCCATGGTACATAACATTATCTGAAATAATTACACCGCCAGGATTTAATAACGGTTCATATAAGTCAAAAAAGCGACGATATTGTCCTTTTGCTGCATCAATAAAAATAACGTCAAATGTTCCATGTTCTTCTACTTGCTCGCCTGTTTCTAATGCATCACCGTAAATAACGGAAATACGCTCTTTAACTGGTGAACGTTCTATATATTCAAGTGCTTTTTCATATCGCTCGCGATTGCGCTCAACTGTCACAATGCGAGAATTTGGAATAGCTTGCATCATACGAATACTAGAATAGCCAATTGCTGTACCAAGCTCTAAAATGCTTTTCGGTCCAATTAAACGTAAAAATTGCAACATAAATTCCATTCCAAGTCGATCCATAATCGGCACATGATTTTCTTTCGCATAGTCTTCCATTTCAAGAATTAATTTATCTTTTGGATCAATAAATGATAATAGGTACTCGTTAACTGCATCCTCCATAATGGTCCTCCTTATTTACATGGAGAAGTGCCTCTATGACGTCTTTTCACACATAGAATGCAATAAAAATACAAGCCAGCTTCACCCTTAGCTTGTACGTCCCGTTTTGATATTAAAAACGATTCTTCTGCCAGTTTTTAACCCGATATATTTTACCACAAAAAAGAGGGATGTGCGACCTTTTTCGCTACCCCTCCCCATTTCACTGTTTTTTCGTAATATATTTTTGCTTTAATGCATTATGCTCTTCCAATGTTTTCGCATAGTACACTTCACCAGTTGGTGCAGCTAAGAAATAATAATAATCTGTTTGCGCAGGCTCTAACGCCGCTTCTACTGAATGTTTACCAGAGTTTGCGATTGGGCCAACCGGCAATCCTTTCGCAACATACGTATTGTACGGTGAGTTTATTTTTAAATCTTCGTATAATACACGTTGTTTATGCTTTCCAAGTGCGTATAATACCGTTGGATCAGTTTGCAGTGGCATACCTTTCGCTAAACGATTATAAAAGACACTAGAGATCTTTTGACGATCTGTAAAACCTGTTGCCTCTTCTTCAATAAGTGAAGACAATGTTAAAAGCTGATGAACATCCCAGTTTTTCGCTTTCATTTTTGCCTCGTTTTGAACAATGATTGCATTTGTTTTTTCAAGCATTGGAATTACAATTTCTTCTAACGTCGTATCTTTTTTATAGAAAGAGTACGTCGCAGGATATAAATAACCTTCTAATGGATATTTAATATTGCTATCAAAGATTTTATCCGTTAGTAACTTCGGATACTTTTTCTGCATTTTTTGAATAAATGCTTTATCGTTTAATTGACGTACGACATCATCTTTATTCCACTTTAATTCGTTTGCAACCGTTTCTGCAATTTCAGTTACTTGTGCCCCTTCCTTTATCGTCACTTTATAAAGAGCTGGACGATGTACATTACCAGATGACATTTGTTCTATAACATCTTTTGCATTCATTGAAGGATTTAATAAATATGTACCCGCTTGTAAATTTTTAGATTTAGCCTTTGTATAAAAACTAAAAACTGTACCGTTTTTCACAGCACCTTTTTCTTCTAAAATCTCACCAATTTTACTAGTAGATGATCCCTTTGGAATTTCTACTTCAATCTCTTTTTTATTCCCGCTGTCAACTGGTCCTAATGCGGATGAAATATACGCATAGACTGAACCACAAACTAAAAGCAGTGCAATAATCGAAAATAAAAAAATGCGTCTACGCTTCTTTTTCACTTGATTCTCTACCAAAACTCTTCCTCCTTATTCAATTGTAGGCCATATGTACATATTTCTATACAACACGATACAAAATCACAATAAACTTATCTATCATTTTTGACAGATACTTTATTTTTTCTACAATCCGTCTCATTATACTACAAAGGATTACACAGTTTCGACAAAAAATCTTTCATTTTACATATAAAAAAAGGTGGACTATATGTCGTCCACCTTTTCAATACTTAATTATTCAGCTTCTTGCTCATCAGCTAGAGTGTTGAACATTTCTTGTACCATTTCCCACTCTTCTTCAGATTCGATTGGAAGTAAACTTCCGCCCTCTTCTTCATTTTGCTCATAAGCCATTGCATCATAAATTGGGTCTCCATCTTCGTCTACTTCACCGATTGGAGAGAAGACTACGTATGATTTTTTACCGAATTTTTCAGCATCAAAAGTGAAAATAATTTCACATAAATGTTCGTTACCTTTTTCGTCTACAATTGTAATTTGATTTTCTTCCATTTTGGTCACCTCTTATTTACTATCTAAAAATCCTTGTAAGATTACGACTGCAGCCATCTTATCGATTACTTGCTTTCGCTTCTTACGACTTACATCAGCTGAAATGAGCAGACGTTCCGCTGCCATCGTTGACAAACGCTCGTCCCACATTACAACGTCTAATTGTAACAGCTCTCGTAGGTTTTCTGCAAATTGCTGGCACGCTTCACCACGTGGGCCAATTGTACCATTCATATTTTTAGGTAAACCTACTACTATTTTGTCCACATTGTACTGCTTTACTAACTCAGAAATACGGTCAAAACCAAAATTACCTCGTTCTTCGTTAATTTTAATTGTTTCTAATCCTTGTGCTGTCCAGCCCATTTCGTCGCTAATTGCAACTCCGACTGTTTTTGTACCTACATCTAAACCTAATATCCGCATAAACTACTCCTCACGATGATGTTTCAAGTAAGACTTCACAAGCTCTTCAATTAATTCATCACGTTCAAGCTTGCGAATGATGCTTCGTGCATCTTTATGGCGAGGTATGTATGCTGGGTCTCCACTTAATAAATAACCGACGATTTGGTTAATCGGATTATAGCCTTTTTCTTGAAGTGCATCATACACAGTTAAAAGTACATCATTTACATGGACACTCTGTTTTTCATCTTGAATGCTAAACTTCATTGTTTTATCAAAACCGTCCATTTCAAGCACCTCACTTATATAGTAAGTATAGGGAGAAGAACTTCTCCTCTCCCTACCATTGTACACTACTATCTCTTTATTTTGAAACAGATTTAACGTACTCTTGTACAAATGCTAAAGCTTCCTCAACTTGCGCTGGGTTTTTACCGCCCGCTTGTGCCATATCAGGACGGCCACCACCGCCACCGCCACAACGAGAAGCTACTTCTTTCACAAGTTTACCAGCATGGTATCCTTGGCTAATTAAATCTTTCGTTACGCCAGCTAAGATGTTTACTTTATCATCATTTACAGACGCTAATACGACAACTGCTGATTCTAATTTATTTTTCAGGTCATCCATCATCGTACGTAAGTTGTTCATATCTGCAACATTTACTTTTGCCGCTAATACGTTCACGCCATCAACTGTCATTACTGAATCAGTTAAGTTTCCAGCTTCGATATTGCTTAATTTCGCTGCAAGAGATTCGTTTTCTTTTTGAAGTTGTTTTACTTCAGCAAATAAACCATCTACTCTTGTTAAAATATCTTTCGGATTTGTTTTCATTTTTCCAGCTGCTTCTTTTAATAAACCTACTTGATCGTTCATTAATTCATAAGCAGACTTACCAGTTACCGCCTCAATACGACGAGTTCCTGCACCGATACCAGACTCAGCAACAATTTTGAAAATACCGATAGAAGCTGTGTTATCAACGTGACAACCACCGCAAAGCTCTAAGCTATAATCGCCAACTTGTACAACGCGTACAACATCACCGTATTTTTCACCAAATAATGCCATTGCGCCCATTTCTTTCGCTTCTTCGATTGCTTTTTGTGAAATCTCAACATCAATACTTTCCCAAATTTTCTCGTTTACAATACGCTCAATTTTTTCTAATTCGTCAGCTTGTACTTGACCGAAGTGAGAGAAGTCAAAGCGTAAACGTTCAGAAGTTACAAGAGAACCTGCTTGGTTAACATGCGTTCCAAGAACGTCTTTTAATGCTTGGTGTAGTAAGTGAGTTGCTGTATGGTTTTTCACAACGCTACTACGGTTTTTCGTATCGATAATAGCTTTCACAGCCGCATCTTTCGTTAACGTACCTTCTTCCACAACAACTTTGTGTAAGTTTTGACCGTTTGGTGCTTTTTGTACGTCTTTTACAAGAACTTTCACGCCATCAGCAAGAAGGTAACCACGGTCTGCAATTTGTCCGCCGCTCTCAGCATAGAATGGTGTTACATCAATCATCAATTGTCCTTCTTCGCCAGCTTGTAAGCTGTCTGTGTATTCGCCATTTTTCACAAGTGCAACAACGTTACTTTCTGTTGCAACTGTACCGTAACCAACGAATTCGCTCGCTACTTTCACTTCTCCAAGGACGCCGCCTTGAACTTGCATAGAATCAACGTCTTGACGAGCAGCACGTGCACGCTCACGTTGTTTTTCCATTTCATTTTCAAAGCCTTCTTGATCAACTGTCATACCAGCTTCTTCTGCATATTCTTCTGTTAATTCAATTGGGAAACCGTATGTGTCATATAGACGGAACGCATCTACTCCAGAAATAACAGTTGTTTTTTCTTCTTTTGCTTTTGCGATAACTTCAGCTAAAATTGCTTCACCATCATGAAGTGTTTCGTGGAAACGCTCTTCTTCATTTTTCACAACTTTTGCGATGAAATCTTTCTTCTCAAGTACTTCTGGATAGAAGTCTTTCATTACTTCTCCAACAACCGGTACTAATTCAAACATGAATGGACGGTTGATGTTTAATTTCTTAGAGTAACGAACAGCACGGCGTAATAAACGACGTAATACATAACCACGGCCTTCGTTAGATGGAAGAGCACCGTCACCAACAGCGAATGTTACTGTACGGATATGGTCAGCAATTACTTTAAACGCCATATCTTTTTCTAAGTCACCATTACGATACTTCTCACCAGAGATTGTTTCTGTTGCACCAATCATTGGCATGAACAAGTCTGTGTCAAAGTTTGTAGGCACATCTTGAACGATAGATGTCATACGCTCTAGACCCATCCCTGTATCGATGTTTTTCTTAGGAAGTGGTGTATATGAACCGTCTGGATTATGGTTAAATTGAGAGAATACAAGGTTCCATACTTCTAAGTAACGCTCGTTTTCTCCGCCCGGATATAATTCTGGGTCACTAAAGTCATTACCGTAAGCTTCTCCGCGGTCATAGAAAATCTCCGTATTCGGTCCACTTGGTCCTTCACCGATATCCCAGAAGTTTTCTTCTAAACGGATGATGCGCTCTTTTGGAACACCCATTTTCTCATTCCAAATTGTGAATGCTTCTTCATCTTCTGGATGGATTGTAACTGATAATAATTCTTTATCGAATCCGATCCATTTGTCACTCGTTAAGAATTCCCAAGCCCAAGTAATTGCTTCTTCTTTAAAGTAATCACCGATTGAGAAGTTCCCTAACATTTCAAAGAATGTATGGTGACGAGCTGTTTTCCCTACGTTTTCAATATCGTTTGTACGAATTGATTTTTGAGCATTTGTAATACGTGGATTTTGCGGGATTACGCGTCCATCAAAATATTTTTTTAATGTTGCTACACCACTGTTAATCCATAAAAGAGATGGATCCTCATGTGGAACTAGTGATGCACTAGGTTCTACTGCATGTCCTTTTTCTTGGAAAAAGTCTAAAAACATTTGACGAATTTGTGCGCCTGTTAGTTGTTTCATTTTATTTTCCTCCTTAAATATAAAAAACTCCCGCCCCTATAAAAGGGACGAGAGTTAACTCGCGATACCACCCTAATTATGAATTGATTATTATAACAATCAATTCATCACCTCATGGTGCCGTAACGTGGCAAGACGGCAGTGATTAGCTGCTCTCAGGATTAGCTTTCTGTTACCCTTCATTTAAAGCTTCTTTCAGCCATGTGGAAGCTTCTCTCTATAAATGGACTGTAACGTACTTGTTCCGTCATTGATTTAATGTATTATATGACTAAATATAATAGAATTCTCTTAAGTTTGTCAATGTAGATAATCATTTATATTATATCAATTGTTTATTAATCATAGCTATTCTACTAGTCATTCTTAACAGCCTTTTCATATATTATGCATGTATTAATAAATTGTACTACCCCTATAAACTTTTCTGAACATTTTATTTTTGTTATAATCAAATTATCAATAATAAAGGAGCGATTATAATGACAACCTTATTGAATAAAGCTAAAAATATGTTAACGACTGATGAAACGATATTATTTTACGCAGCATGTTCATTAGATATATTTATATATCGTTCCGTCGCAAGACCAGGGCTGTTAATTTTAACGAACAAACGACTCTTCTTTTATGGACCAGATGTAAGTAAGAACCCATTATTTGAGGAGTACTCTTTCACAAAAATTTCTAATCTAAAAGAGAAAAAACATCTTTTCGGCAGTCAAATTGTATTTATGTATGATAATGAATGGAAAATAATAAAACATATTCAAACAAATGATGTCAGCTCTCTCGTTCAACAAATACACGAACAGCTCTCTAAATAATGAAAGCCCTCTACTTTTATAAATAGAGGGCTTTCTTATTACACATCTTCTCTTTTCCAAAGAGGTCTCACATGCACAATCACTGTACGAATAACAGCTAAAATCGGAACCGATATTAACAACCCCACAATCCCCGCAACCTCTCCTCCAACTAGTAATGCAAGCATAATAATAACAGGATGCATGCGAAGCGACTTACCAACAATGTAAGGCGATAAAATGTTACTTTCTAAAAATTGTAAAATGGCAATCGTAATCCCTGCCTTAATGAGTAAACTCGTTGATACAGTTGCTGCAATCATTAATGTCGGGATTGCTCCTAAAATAGGACCAAAGTATGGTATTATATCCGTTACCCCAATAATAATGCCAAGTAATAATGGATATTTCATGCCGATAAACCAAAAAGAAAGAACGGACACTCCCCCTAATACTAAGCAAACAAATAACTGTCCTCGAATATAACTTCCGAGTGACTTATCAATTTCTTTTGCAAGCATTTGCCCCGTACTACGCCATTTACTCGGGACTAGTTTCCAAAAGATATGATAAAACTCACCATAATCTTTTAATATGTAAAATACAATGAACGGTATTAAAAAAATAATGAGCAATGAATCGAGTACACCGCGAGCTGTACTCATCACTTTATTTAAAAGCGCTTGTATTTTTGCTTCTACACCACCAAAAATTTGTTTCACCTTTTCATGAATAAATGATGGAAAATTCGCCGTTTGTTCCGTAACGCCATCCATCCAAGAATCATACATTTTTGTAAACTGCGGAAATTGTTCATTGATTTCTTGTAACTGCTTAATAACGACTGGTGTTCCTTTATAAATTCCATAACCAATTCCGCCAAAGAAAAGGATGTAAATGAGCAAAATAGCGAGTGTGCGCGGCATCCCTTCCTTATGAATTTTTTCAATTAAAGGATGCAATAAATACGCAATAAAACACGCAATAAGAAACGGTGTAATCGCCACTTTAAATACAAAAATAATCGGTGCCCATAGCGGCTTAATCTTTAAAAAGACGAGCAGACAAAGAAATACAAGTAACAATAATCCTAAACGATATATCCAAATGATTTTAAGATTCTTCACACGAAAAACCTCCTCCACCTTTATTTTGAAAATAAATAGGGTAGGTTATGTGCAAAACTTTTAAAATCTTTTCATACGGACCATACTGTTTTGTAAAGACGTACATATACATAACATAACAAGGACAACCACCCCTGAGAATGCAACATGAAACAATATAATCAGGAGGGCTCATAATGGTTTTATTTATGCTCATCTTATCTGCACTTTTTATGATTCTTGAATGGATTTGTATCGGGTTTGGTATTTGGAAAGGTTTCTTTATTCGTTCTTCACGAAAAGAAAGGGCGAAGCAATTATTTCATTACGGCATGCTTGGCGTTGGATGTTACGGCCTATCTTATCTCTTCTCTGAAATTGGACTTTTATATTTGCATACAAGCGCATAAAAAAACTCCCTTATCATGAAGGGAGTTTTTTACGCTTATAAATAAGATTTAATCATCTTACGTGCTTTTTTCATATTACGTTTTGAAAATACATCTTGTTTGCGAGCATATTGATATGCTGCCGCTCCAACACCTAATGCGATTAATGAATTGCGTAGATTCAAAGTAAATCCCCCTTTTCGTTATCCGATCGTTCTTTCGTTTTCATCAAATAAATCATCAAGAGAGCTTAATGAACCATCTTCCTCTACTTGATGCGTATGGATTTTCCCCTTTGAAACCGATAATTCGATATAACAATTCCAGCAATAAAATTGGTTGACACCTATTTTTCCAATGTCTTTCCCTTTGCAATTTGGACAAATAAACATATGGCTTTCATCTCCTTACAGTCTCCCAGATTCTATTCGCCATTATGTCCAAACCGCATTCATTTATACATTGCTGGAGCCTTTCAACGTTATACGTTTGAAAGTTTCACTATATAATCTCACCTTGTTACATGAAATCATACGGTGAAATGTTTTCCACGTCCATTTCTTCACCATTAACTGTTACTATCTGTACTTCTCCTTGTGATTCTTGCAAACGACTAGCTAAAGTCGTTTGACGCATTGCATCATCAAGGCGATTTACACCAGACTGGAAAGCGGCTTCCTCCCCGCAAATAATAAGGAACTTCTTACTTCTTGTAATACCAGTATAAATTAAATTACGACGTAACATACGATTGTAACTTTTTACTATCGGCATAATCACAATCGGAAATTCACTACCTTGCGATTTATGAATCGAACAACAATATGCATGTGTAATTTGATTTAAATCCGGCTTTGTATATGTTACCTCAATTCCATCAAATGAAACGATAATCATATCTTGTTGCTCAACGTTCTCTTTCGCATAAAACACCGAAACAATTTCTCCGATATCACCATTAAACACTTGGCTCTCCGGCTGATTAACAAGCTGTAGTACTTTATCGCCTCTTCGATATACAACATCACCGTAAGCAATTTCTTTACTCTTTTCCCTTTTCGGATTAAACACTTCTTGCAACGCTTCGTTTAGTACATTAATACCTGCCGGTCCACGATACATCGGGGCCAACACTTGTACATCTCTTGCGCTAAACCCTTTTGTCTTAGCATTTTCACAAACCTTCTTAACAACCTCAACAATTTGTGCTCCTGTACAGCCAATAAACGAACGATCTTTTTGGTTTTGCGCTAAATCTGGCGGGAGCGTTCCATTTTTTATCGCATGGGCAAGTTGGATAACAGATGAACCTTCCGCTTGACGATAAATCTCAGTAAGCTTTACTGTTGGAACTGCACCTGCATTCAATAAATCTTTCAACACTTGTCCTGGTCCTACAGATGGCAACTGATCTTCATCACCTACAACGATAACTTGAATGTTTGTCGGCAGTGATTTAAACAGCTGATTCGCAAGCCAAATATCAACCATTGAAAATTCATCAATTATGAGCAATTTCCCTTGTACCGGGTCCGTTTCATTACGTTGGAAAGACCCTTCTGGTGTCCAACCAAGTAAACGATGAATTGTACAAGCTGGAAGACCTGTTGATTCACTCATACGCTTCGCCGCTCTTCCCGTTGGAGCCGTTAATAATATTGGAAATGGATTATCATCACTATATTCATTCGGATTTAACGATAGCCCGTGAAGTGACGCATACATTTCAACAATTCCTTTAATAACTGTTGTTTTCCCTGTTCCTGGTCCACCTGTCAATAACATCATCGGTTTATGAAGTGCCGTTTGAATTGCTTCTTGCTGAAGCGGTGCATACTGAACAGTCAGCTGTTCTTCAATTTCACCTAACGTCTTTAACACTTCACCTTCAGGAAATGAAGGTGTTTCTTCTTGATTCATAAGCCTGCGAATAGACTTTACAACACCTTTTTCAGAGTAGAATAACGATGCTAAATACACTCGTTCTTCTTCTATTATGACTTTCCCTTCACTTTGCATCATTTCAACGCAGCCTATAATGTCCTCCTCTGTCACTCTTCCTTCTTGGCTGTTTAAAAGTGACATCGTTTCTCTTACAAGTTGATCTTTTCCCATATAAACGTGACCGAGTTGCAGTGAAACATTCTCTAACGTATAAAAACATCCTGCACGTACACGATCATCGTGATTACCCGATATTCCTAACGCACGTCCTATATCATCTGCTCGTCCAAAGCCAATGCCGTCCACTTCTTCAATAAGTTGATATGGATTATTACGAATCACTTCTAACGTCATCTCTTTATATTGTTGGTAAATCTTAATAGAAAGCTTCGTTCCAAAACCGTAACCATTTAAAAAGCTCATTACTTTCTCTAGCCCTTGATGCTCAACAATTGTCTCATATATTTCCTGCGCTTTTTGTTTGTTGACAACACCACTTAACGCCTCAGGATCATCCATAATTTTAGAAATGGCATGTTCCCCAAGATGGTCCACAATTTTTTCAGCTGTACGCTTTCCGATTCCTTTAAATAAATCACTCGCTAAATATTGCACCATACCTGCTTTTGTTTGCGGTAATTCTTTTTTAAATGTTTCAACTAAATATTGTTTCCCATACTTTGGATGATCCTTAAAATGACCTGTCAATGTAAACATTTCATCTTCATGCATACGGGGAAAATGACCATTTATCATCACTTTTTTTTCGTCGTACGTTTCATTTGTTTCAATGACTTTCATACTGACAACGGAATAGAGGTTTTCTTCGTTGTGGAAAATGGTATGAAGAACTTGCGCTTTTATAAACTTTTTCTCTTCCTCAAACAAATCCATTGCATGTTGATTTCCCATCTTTCCTCTCCTTTCCGATCTTTTCACTTTAATGAACAGTACATCCCCCACCTCTTTAGATGAGGGATAACTACCCATTAAACTATATGTTCATCTTATTCAGCTTCTTGCTCTAATAAACGAACACCATTACCAGCTAAGAAGTGATCTGGCTGAATTTCAGTTGCTTTCTTAAATAAAGCCAGAGCCTTCTCGTTATTTTCTTCAAATACGTACGCAACACCTAAATTATAATACGCATCCGCATGCTCTTCATCCATTTCTAATACCTTTTCAAAATAAGGTTTCGCCTCTTGAATATGTTCTAAACGCGCAAAGCAAAGTCCGCACTGGAACATAGCTTCTACATCGTTTTCATCTAATTCTGTTGCTCTTTGTAAAAATGGCAGTGCAAGACGATCGTTTCCAAGTTGCACATGTGTGATACCTAGCATAAATGTTACATCAGCTGATTGTAATCCAGATTGCATCGCTTGTTCAAATATAGCTTTTGCCTCTGCAAATTGCTCTTGGCCGTAATACACATTTCCTAATCCATAATAAGCAGCTGCAGATTTATCATCTAACTCTAATGCACGTTTATAAAATAAAATTGCTCTTTCACTATCACCTAGTACATCTAATAAGTTAGCAAAATTAATGTATCCAAGTGCATCTTTTGGATTTTCTTCAATTGCTTCTGTAAAATTTTTAGCAGCTTCTTCCCAATTTCCTTCTTGCATATATTTAATACCTGTTTCAAGTTTGTTTGACATGTCCTTCACCTCTACAACAAATTATAACAAAGAATGTATTTTCCAAGCGAACGAAAATTCGCTTTATGTAAAAGAAACCTCTAACCGCGAATCGGCAGAGGCTTCTCGTTTTATCCTAAATAATCCAATTTCTTACCGCTACGGTATACTTCATCAATTGTAGCACCACCTAAGCACTCATCTCCATCATAGAAAACAACTGCTTGTCCTGGTGTAATTGCACGAATTGGCTCGTCACAAAGAATACGAACTGTATTTTCATCAACGATTTGAACCGTTACTTTATTGTCTTCTTGACGATAACGGAATTTCGCTGTGCACTTAAATTCTTTTTCTTTCGCTTCATTACTTACCCAGCCGATATTCGTAGCAATAACTTCATCACCATATAGAAGTTCGTTATGGAATCCCTGATCAACATATAGAATGTTTTCTTTCAAGTTCTTCCCAACAGCAAACCATGGATCACCGTTACCACCAATACCAAGGCCATGACGTTGTCCAATTGTATAATACATTAAACCGTCATGCTTTCCTTTCACTTCACCAGATAATGTTTGCATCACACCTGGTTGTGCTGGTAAATAGTTACTTAAGAAATCTTTAAAGTTACGCTCACCAATGAAGCAAATACCTGTACTATCTTTCTTCGCCGCTGTCGCTAAACCAGCTTCTTTCGCCATTTCACGAATTTGTGGTTTCTTCAGCTCACCCAGCGGGAACATTGTTTTTGATAATTGCTCTTGGCTTAATTGATTTAAGAAATACGTTTGATCTTTATTGTCATCAACGCCGCGAAGCATTTTATATTCGCCGTCCATATAAGCAACACGTGCATAATGACCTGTCGCTACATAATCAGCACCAAGCGCAATTGCATGCTCTAAAAATGCTTTAAATTTAATTTCTTTATTACACATTACATCTGGGTTTGGTGTACGACCAGCTCGGTATTCATCTAAGAAGTACGTAAATACTTTATCCCAGTATTGTTTTTCAAAGTTTACTGCATAATACGGAATACCAATTTGGTTACACACTTCAATTACATCATTGTAATCTTCGGTTGCTGTGCAGACACCATTCTCATCCGTATCATCCCAGTTTTTCATAAAAATTCCGATTACATCATAACCTTGCTCTTTTAATAAAAGAGCTGCTACAGATGAATCGACGCCACCGGACATCCCGATGACAACGCGTGTTTCGTGAGGTAGTTTGTTCATCATGTCACCTCCCATGCTAATTTTGTGTTAATCGCTTCACGATTTTCACTGTTTCGTACGCCGCTTTCTCAATTTGCTCTTTCGTATTTCCAAGTCCGAAACTAAAGCGTACGGATGAACGTATTTGATCGGAGTCTTTTCCGAACATCGCCACTAATACATGTGATGGATCAATTGAACCAGCTGTACAAGCCGAACCACTTGACACTGCAATGCCAGCTAAGTCTAAGTTCACAAGAAATGGTTCAATGTTCATTCCTGTAAAACTAATATTAAGCACATGTGGTAAGCGATATTCTAAGTTTCCGTTTACCTCGAAAGTAATGTCTTCATTTTTGAAGACAGATACCATTATATCTTTAAACTCTTCATATTGGGCATTTTTTTGCTCACGAGTTTTTTCAGCTAACAAAATTGCTTGCTGTAAACCAACAATACTCGGTACATTTTCAGTACCAGCACGGCGTTTTCTTTCCTGCTCCCCGCCTATTAATAACGGTTCAAATTTCACATTTGCACCAGCGTATAGGAACCCTACACCTTTTGGTCCGTTAATTTTATGAGCTGAAATTGATAATAGATCAATGCCAAACTCTTTCACATCAATTTCTACTAAGCCATAAACTTGTACCGCATCTGTATGGAAATAAGCTTGATGCTCTTTTAGCAGCTTACCTATTTCCGCTATTGGTTGCATCGTCCCAACTTCATTATTCCCAAACATAACGGATACAAGGATTGTCTCTTCTGTTAATGCCTTTTGTATGTCAGAAACTTGAACGCGTCCTGTTTTATCAACAGGTAAATATGTCACTTCAAATCCTTCACGCTCTAACAATTCACACGTATGCAAAATTGCATGATGTTCAATTTGTGTCGTTATAATATGGTTACCTTTATGACGGTTCGCACGCGCTACACCGATAAGCGCTAAATTATCAGCTTCCGTACCACCGCTCGTAAATATAATTTCATTCGGATTCGCATGAATGCTACGTGCGCATGCGCGTCTCGCCTCATCTACTGCATGGCGCGTTTGACGTCCATAAAAGTGAATACTAGACGGGTTTCCGAATGTTTCTGTCATATATGGAATCATCTTTTCGACCACTTCTGGGTGAGTCGGAGATGTCGCAGCATGATCTAAGTAAATGCGTTCCATTAAATCTCCTTCTTTCCAAATCGTTTCACAAGGAATTAAATGTAAAACATATAGCCCCCGTGATTTTCTTCCTCATAACGTACTAAATCTTCTAACGTTGTACTATCTAACACTTCTTGCACCGCATCACGAACACGCATCCATAATTGGCGTTGTGCTGGCTCTTCTTCTTCTATCATTTCTACAACACTAATCGGACCCTCTAATACACGGATTACATCCCCAGCTGTAATGTTAGCCGGCTGGTCTGATAATACATATCCGCCATATGCACCACGCGTACTCTTTACAAGACGAGCGTTACGAAGTGGTGAAATTAATTGCTCTAAGTAATGTTCAGATAAATCATGTGCCTGCGCAATTGATTTTAATGAAATTGGACCTTCACCAAACTTTTTTGCAAGATCGATCATAATTGTTAAGCCGTAGCGGCCTTTCGTTGAAATCTTCATCTATTTTGCACCTCTTTTCAAATTTTCACTTCTATTGGTTATATCTTATTTATAAAAGAACACAATTTAAAATCCTATGAAATTATAGCATAATATAGTATTATAAGAAATTTCAACTTGTGTATCAAAATGATAACATAAAATCACATTGAAAAACTCGGAAATTATTACAATTGAAAGAAAAATGAAAATATTCATATTCATATTTCCCACAAAACAGCATCCTATTTCAAATTCCACTAAAAAAAATGATACGATAGAAAGAGATTATACATTAAGGGAGACGGTAAAAATGAAACAACCACTCGCACATCGAATGCGCCCTACAAATATTCAAGAAATTATCGGACAACAACATTTAGTTGGTGAAGGAAAGATTTTATGGCGAATGGTCCAAGCAAATCATTTTCAATCTATGATTTTATACGGCCCTCCAGGCACCGGAAAAACATCAATCGCTAGCGCAATCGCAGGAAGTACCGGTACTCCGTTTCGTCTATTAAACGCTGTTACCCATAATAAAAAAGATATGGAAGTTGTCGTACAAGAAGCGAAAATGCATCGACATCTTGTTTTAATTTTAGATGAAGTGCACCGTCTAGATAAAGCAAAGCAGGACTTTCTATTACCTCATTTAGAAAGTGGGCTTCTTACTTTAATTGGTGCAACGACGAGTAATCCATTTCATGCGATAAACTCTGCTATTCGGAGCAGGTGTCAAATTTTCGAGTTACACGCCCTGACAGAAGACGATCTTTTAATTGGCTTAAAACGAGCACTTGAAGATAAAGAAAAAGGTCTTGGGGAATATGATGTAACGGTTACACCTGAAGCATTACATCACTTTGCAAATGCATCAGGCGGAGATATGCGTTCCGCTTATAATGCACTTGAACTAGCTGTATTATCTAGCTTTACAACGGATGACAAAGCTGCGGAAATCACGCTAGAAATCGCAG
Organism: Bacillus basilensis; assembly: GCF_921008455.1. NCBI lineage: Bacteria > Bacillati > Bacillota > Bacilli > Caryophanales > Bacillaceae > Bacillus > Bacillus basilensis. Next base: position 4,455,032 of record NZ_CAKLBZ010000001.1, read on the forward strand.
AAGAATGCTTGCAAAAAAAGAGCTTCGTTCACGATAAAGGTGGAGATGCTCATTATGACGTATTATCGGCATTTCAAAAATCGGTGCGCGGAAGTGATGTAAATGCAGCACTTCATTATTTAGCACGCCTTATTGAAGCAGGTGATTTACAAAGTATTGGTAGACGTCTTCTTATTATGGCATATGAAGATATCGGACTTGCTAGCCCGCAAGCCGGACCACGTACACTAGCAGCTATAGAATCAGCTGAACGGGTTGGATTCCCAGAGGCACGCATACCACTTGCAAATGCCGTTATCGAGCTGTGCCTATCACCAAAATCAAACTCAGCTTATAAAGCACTTGATGCTGCATTACACGATTTACGTAACGGTCAAACAGGCGACATCCCAAGTCATTTAAAAGATAGTCATTACAAAGGCGCAGAATCACTTGGAAGAGGCATTGGATACTTATACCCACACGACCAACCAAATGGCTGGGTACAACAACAATACTTACCTGATAAAATAAAAAACAAACAATATTATAAACCGAAAACGACAGGGAAATTTGAGCAAGCACTTTCTACTGTATATGAAAGATTACAAAGTTCGAATAAAACGAAAAATAAAGGGTAACATAAGCGAAAACGTCACCATTATGGAGGCTTCGCTTATGAAAACACGTCAAGATGCATGGACAAAAGAAGACGATCTCCTTTTAGCCGAAACTGTTTTACGGCATATTCGCAGCGGCAGTACACAAATAAAAGCATTCGATGAAGTCGGCGATACATTGAACCGTACTTCAGCAGCTTGCGGATTTAGATGGAATGCTGAAGTAAGACCGAATTACGAAGATGCGGTGCAACTTGCAAAAAAACAACGTAAAGAATTAAAGCGCTCTGAAGCTAAAATAGAAAAAGAGCATTTCACGAAAACGAAACAACTCGTAATCGATGCCGAGTTTTCAGAAGATATTACGCCAAATAAACAAGAACTTACAATGCAAAATATCATCTCGTTTTTGCAAAATTTGGAGCATAACAACCCTTCACTCGCAAAATTACAAACTGAAAATGAAGTATTACAGACTCAGCTCACGTCCCTGAAAAAAATGAATCATGAACTTGAAGCAAAATTAGCGGTACTCTCAAAAAAACAACAAGCAATCGAAGAAGATTATGCGATGCTTGTTAGAATTATGGACCGTGCTCGAAAACTTGTTTCGGTTGAAGAACAAGAAGAACAGATCGCTCCCATTTTCAAGACAGATCAAAATGGAAATTTAGATATTATATATTCTGCAGAGAATTAAAAACAGGGATGTCACTTTTTTGACTAAGTGACATCCCTGTTTATTTTTTCTGTGAATGATATATTGGTAAATGAAATTATATCGACGATTTTTCAAATATATCTATCGTAACTTACAATATATCAACGATTTTTTTAATTATATCAACTATTCGACAAGAGATATCGATTTACCAACAAATATTGACAAAACAAGTCGATTTGTTACAAAAGGAAATTCACGGAGTAAATTGGATATATTTAACTTAAATGTCACTATAAACATATACGATTGAAAGGAGCTGATTGCCATTTCATTAGTAGTCTTCAAAATAACACTCGGTATTCTCGTTCTAACTTTAGGCCTTTTTACAATTCATAGTTTAAAAAAGACCTCAGGTTATAAATCGGACAAATACGATTATTCTTTATTAGGATTACTTACACTTGAAGTATTAGTATTGCAAATATCAGCAGTTCTTTAAAATATAATAGAAAAAGCATATACCCTAGACGGATATATGCTTTCTTTTTATTCTTGTCCTACACGTTTCACTTCTACATTTTTAATGCGTTCACGTACAACGTGACTTGCCATAATTAAGCCTGCCACAGATGGTACGAATGCATTTGATGAAGGCGGTAATTTCGCTTTACGAATTTTCGCATTTTCGTCTGGTACAATTTCTTTACGTACTTCTTCACGAATTACGATTGGGTTTTCATCAGAGAAGACAACTTTTACACCTTTTTTAATACCCTCTTTACGAAGCTTCGTACGAATTACTTTCGCAATTGGATCTGTATGTGTTTTAGAGATGTCCGCAATACGGAAACGAGTTGGGTCCATTTTATTTGCTGCACCCATACATGAGATAATTTTAATTTTACGACGTAAACATTGTTTAATTAAATGGATCTTGAACGTAATCGTATCCGATGCATCCACTACGAAGTCTAAACCGTGTTTAAAGAACTCTTCATATGTTTCATCTGTATAAAACATTTCTAGTCCAATTACTTCACACTCTGGGTTAATATCTGCGATACGCTCTTTCATTAATTCTACTTTTGAACGTCCTACAGTAGATACTAAAGCGTGAATTTGACGGTTTACGTTTGTAATATCTACAACGTCTTTATCAACTAATACAAGACGCCCAACGCCAGAACGCGCTAACGCTTCAGCGGAAAAAGAACCTACGCCGCCAATTCCTAAAATACCGACTGTACTATTTTTTAATATTTCAAGTCCTTCTTTACCGAAGGCTAATTCATTACGTGAAAATTGATGTAACATTCAGCTCTACACTCCTATTACAAAAATGGTCTACCATGTATTCTAGCGTTTTTCCGACTATTTGTATAGAAAAAGTTATAGAATTCCTAAAAATACATATTTCGAGAATGAAAACATAGTGTAAACCTACTTTTATTTCTTCCTAAATACAGTTTTAAAAAGGAGGATTCAGAGAACCAAGCAAATCGAGGCACGTATGCTAGGAGGAGCGCAGTGTAGGAGTACTACTCGAGCACTGGACTAGCATACGTAACGATAAGATGCGACAGTTATCAGAACCGGACTTTTTAAACTTCCTATCAAAAAAAGCCTAGATGGTATTAGTATAACCATCTAGACCCTATTTTTACTTCTCTTACTTCTCTTCTTTCAAGCTCAATTTCAAGTTCAACTCTTCAAGCTGTGCTTCTGCAACTGGGCTTGGAGCTTCTGTTAATAAGCAGCTTGCACTTGCTGTTTTCGGGAATGCAATCGTATCACGAAGGTTCGTACGACCTGCAAGTAACATAACAAGACGGTCTAAACCTAATGCGATACCGCCGTGTGGTGGCGTACCGTATTCGAATGCTTCTAATAAGAATCCGAATTGCTCTTGCGCTTCTTCTTGTGAGAATCCAAGTGCTTTGAACATTTTTTCTTGTACGTCGCGCTCGTAAATACGAAGTGATCCACCACCAAGCTCATAACCATTTAATACAAGGTCATATGCTTGTGCACGTGCTTTTTCTGGTGCTGTTTCTAATAACTCAACGTCTTCACGGAATGGCATTGTGAATGGGTGGTGAGCTGCGAAGTAACGATCTGCATCTTCATCGTACTCAAGAAGTGGCCAATCCGTTACCCATAGGAAGTTAAATTTACTTTCGTCAATTAACTCAAGCTCTTTACCTAGACGTAAACGAAGTGCGCCTAAGCTATCTGCAACAACGCTCTTCTTATCTGCTACGAATAGTAATAAGTCGTCAGCAGTAGCTTCTAGCGTAGTCATTAACACGTTTGCATCCTCTTCACCGAAGAATTTCGCAATCGGTCCTTTTAAGCCGTCTTCTTCCACTTTAAGCCAAGCTAGACCTTTAGCACCGTATACTTTTACGAATTCAGTTAATGCATCGATATCTTTACGAGAGTATTTGCTCGCAGCACCTTTTGCATTAATTGCTTTTACTTGTCCGCCGCTTTCTACAGCACTTGTAAATACTTTGAAGCCACAACCTGCAGCAAACTCAGATAAGTCTGTTAGTTCCATTTCAAAGCGTGTATCTGGCTTATCAGAACCGTAGCGAGCCATTGCATCAGCATATTTCATACGAGGGAATGGTGCGCTAACTTCTACACCTTTTGCATCCTTCATAACTTTCGTCATCATGCGCTCCATCATATCTAAAATTTCATCTTGTGTTAAGAATGAAGCCTCGATATCGATTTGCGTGAATTCTGGTTGACGATCCGCACGTAAATCTTCGTCGCGGAAACAACGTGCTACTTGATAGTAACGCTCAAATCCGCCGACCATAAGAAGCTGCTTAAATAGCTGCGGAGACTGTGGTAATGCATAGAATTCACCATCATGTACACGACTTGGTACTAAATAGTCACGAGCTCCTTCTGGTGTGCTCTTCGTTAAAATTGGTGTTTCCACTTCTAAGAACTCTTCTGTGTCTAAGAAGTTACGAATTGTTTTCGTTACGTCATGACGCATTTTGAATGTGTTAAACATTACCGGACGACGTAAGTCTAAATAACGATATTTTAAACGTACATCCTCTGATGCATCTGTATCATCAGCAATGATGATTGGCGTTGTTTTCGCTGCGTTTAATACGTTTACTTTCGTTGCTTGTACTTCAATACGGCCTGTTGCCATATTGTCATTAATTGCACCTTCACCACGCTCAACAACTGTACCTTCTACGTGTAATACGTATTCGCTACGAATTGTTTCTGCTACTTCTAGTGCTTCTTTTGATGTTTCTGGGTTAAATACAACTTGTACGATACCTGTACGGTCACGTAAGTCGATAAAGATTAATCCACCTAAATCACGGCGTTTTTGTACCCAACCTTTTAATTGAACTGTTTGTCCAACTGCTTCTACTGTTACTTTTCCACATGCATGTGTTCTTTCAGCCACTGTAAGTTCCCCCTATATTAATTTCTCTGCTACGTATGAAGCAAATACATCTAATGCTACTTCTTCTTGTTCACCTGTTGCCATATCTTTTAAGTTAATGATGCCTTTATCTAGCTCATCTTCCCCTAATACAGCTACAAATTTCGCCTTTAGACGGTCTGCTGATTTAAATTGTGCTTTCATTTTGCGATCTAAATAATCTTTTTCAACTGATAATCCAGCTTTACGAAGATCAAACGCAACTTTTGCAGCATGGTCTTTCGCTTTTTCACCAAGCGCTACAACATAGCAATCGATACTATGTTCAATTGGTAATTCAATGTTTTCAGCTTTTAGCGCCATAATTAAACGTTCGATACTCATAGCAAAACCGATACCTGGCATTTCTGGCCCACCGATTTCTTGTACAAGTCCGTTATAACGGCCGCCGCCACTTAATGTAGTAATAGCACCGAAGCCTTCTGCCTCACTCATAATTTCAAATACAGTATGTTGGTAGTAATCTAAACCACGTACTAAGTTCGGATCTTTTTCAAATGGAACATCCATCATCGTTAATAGTTCTTGAACTTTTTCGTAGTATACTGCTGAATCTTCGTTTAAGTATTCTGTAATAGATGGTGCTGTTCCCATTAATTCATGGTTACGGTCCTTCTTACAATCTAAAATACGAAGAGGATTCTTTTCTAAACGAGATTGACAATCAGAACAGAACTCACCAATACGTGGCTCGAAGTGTGCGATTAATGCATCACGGTGCGCTTGACGGCTCGCTGCATCACCCAAGCTGTTTAATACAACTTTAATATTTTTTAAGCCCATGCCGCGGTAAAACTCTACAGCAAGTGCAATTACTTCTGCATCAATTGCAGGATCGTTACTACCGATTGCTTCGATACCGAATTGTACGAATTGACGATAGCGACCTGCTTGTGGTCTTTCGTAACGGAACATTTGACCGATATAGTATAATTTCGTTGGTTGTGTTGCGTCACCGAACATTTTGTTTTCAACGTAAGAACGTACAACAGGTGCAGTGCCTTCTGGACGTAATGTTAAACTACGCTCTCCACGATCTTGGAATGAGTACATTTCTTTTTGCACGATATCTGTCGTATCACCAACACCGCGTAAAAATAGCTCAGTGTGTTCAAAAATTGGTGTGCGAATTTCTTTATAATTGTAACGACGGCAAATTTCGCGTGCTTGCCCTTCGATATACTGCCATAACTCAACAGTGCCTGGAAGAATATCTTGCGTTCCGCGTGGGATTTGAATAGACATATTCAGTTCCTCCTCAAATTGTTTTAATCTTAATAAAAATAAAAAAACTCCCGCCTCTACTGTTTGAACAGTAGGGACGAGAGTATTATACCCGTGGTGCCACCCTAATTGAAGCACGTATGCTTCCACTTTTTTAATAACGCTTAAATATGCGTTCATCTCTACTAAGCATATATGCCGTTCAAGTTGAAACCTCTAGAGTGTCATTCAATCAGTCATCATGCAGAAATGTTTTCAGCCTAAGACATTTCTTCTCTTTCCATGTGTGTCTCATTTACTCTTCTCTATCAACGGTTATATTCATATGTAAATATAAAATTACTATACGTTTGTTGAGTAGGATTGTCAAGTACTCTAAGAGCGTTCAATTTGCTTCTTTAGACGCTTAACATCTTGAAGCGAAATGCCAAATTCAGAAGCAAGCTCCATTGAAGTGTTGTCTTGCTCTTTTGAAATAAAATCATGAAAATTCACGTTAAACAGTTGATTTGCACCATTTGTAACAGAATGCCCTTTTTCATTCATACGCATACGTATATCCCTCACATTCAATATGGATGTTTTACTTTTTATTGTTCCATATTGATGAGAGGGTTATACATATAAATGAATAACGTTATTCCATAACGCTCTTATATAAGTAAGCACCCCTTTGAATCATAAAGAATGTTGCAACCATCGCTGCCATTACAAATACTCCCCAAGTACCGTAACTTAATACTGCGAAAGTAATTCCTAATGCATTGAAAAGAATAGCTAAGCTAAATCGCAATAAAAATTTTAAATCTTTAAAGACTGACCAATTCATATACTATCTCCCCTTATCACACATACATTCAAATATTTTTACCATTTTTTTCATTATACTATATAAGTAATGACCTAATCTATTGATTCCAAATAAACATTAACACTCGATTCACAACAATAATAATCGCAAGTGTAATTTTTATAGCTGGTATTTTTCCTACTCGCAATCCCCAGTATCCAACAATCCCAAGAATGCATAACTCTAGCACGAAGCGTAAAGCTATATTGAATTCTTGAAGCATGCTACACCTTATTTCCCTTTTATTCCCTTTAAATTAATCCTATGATAAAGTGAAACTTTAATCAGGCTTTTACGGGTAGCCCGATTCCCACATATAACAGGATAAATGAACAAAACATACAACAATGTATAAAAAAGAGAGGATTATATAATCCTCTCTTTTTAAGCAACACTATTTACTTTCCACAATTAAGGTCACCGGACCATCATTGATTAAAGAAACATCCATCATTGCTCCAAACTTACCTGTTTCTACATGCAATCCTTGCTTACGAACTTCCTCATTAAAGAAATCATATAAACGCTCCGCATAGTCAGGCTTTGCAGCATCCATAAAGTTTGGACGTCTTCCCTTGCGGCAATCTCCGTATAATGTGAATTGCGAAATTGATAGAACTTGTCCTTCTACATCAAGTACAGAATGGTTCATCTTTCCGCTCTCATCTTCAAAAATACGTAAGTTCGCAATTTTTTCTGCAATGTAAGTTGCATCTTTTTCTGTATCTTCATGCGTAATGCCAACTAGTAATGTTAAACCGAACGGAATTTGTCCTACGATCTCATCGTCTACTGTGACAGACGCTTCTTTTGATCGTTGTAAAACAACTCTCATCTTTTCTACACTCCCTATTAATGCATCATGCGTCGTACTGCATAAATTTCTGGAACACGTTTAATGCGTTCTACTACTTTTTTCAAATGTTGTAAGTTACGAATCGAGATTGACATATTAATTGTCGCCATCTTATTACGGTCACTTCTACCAGAAACAGCTGAAATGTACGTTTTCGTCTCTGTAACAGCTTGCAATACTTCATTCAATAAACCACGGCGATCGTAACCTGAAATTTCAATATCAACGTTATACTCAATTTCTTTTTCAGGGCTACCTTCCCACTCTACTTCTAATAATCGTTCTACAGCTTCTTCTGTATGAACATTTACACAATCACGGCGGTGAATCGATACGCCTCGGCCTTTCGTAATATACCCAACGATATCATCACCCGGTACTGGGTTACAGCATTTTGATAAGCGAATTAATAAATTATCCGCACCACTTACTTTAACGCCAGAATCCCATTTTCGAATTTTCATCGGTTTACGAACTTCTTTAACTTCCACAATTTCTTCTTCTTCACGTTGCTTACGGAACTTGTCCGTTAGTCTCGTAACAATTTGTGACGCTGTAATTCCGCTATATCCAACTGCTGCAAACATATCTTCTTCATTTGCAAAATTGAACTTCTCAGCAACACGTTTTAAATTGTCAGGAGCTAACACTTCTTTCATTTCATACTCTAGACCACGTACTTCTTTTTCAACAAGTTCACGGCCTTTTTCAATATTTTCATCTCTACGTTGCTTCTTAAAGAATTGACGAATTTTATTTTTAGCATGAGATGTTTGAGCAAGTTTTACCCAATCTTGACTTGGCCCATACGAATGTTTCGATGTTAAAATTTCAATGATGTCACCTGTTTTTAATTTATAATCAAGCGTCACCATTTTTCCGTTTACTTTTGCACCAATTGTTTTATTTCCAATTTCCGAATGGACACGATACGCGAAATCAATCGGAACAGATCCAAGTGGTAATTCCATTACATCGCCTTTCGGTGTAAAGACGAATACCATATCAGAGAATAAATCAATTTTTAATGACTCCATAAATTCTTCTGCATTAGAAGCTTCATTTTGCCATTCTAAAATTTGACGGAACCATGTGAGTTTCTTCTCTAATGTACCTGTTGTTTCTGCTGTTTTTCCTTCTTTATACGCCCAGTGTGCCGCGATCCCGAATTCTGCAATTTCGTGCATTTCTTTCGTACGAATTTGCACCTCAAGTGGATCACCTTTCGGCCCAATTACAGTCGTATGAAGAGATTGATATAGATTCGCTTTCGGCATCGCAATATAATCTTTAAAACGACCTGGCATCGGCTTCCAACACGTATGAATAATTCCAAGCACTGCATAACAATCTTTAATACTATTTACAACGACACGTACAGCTAATAAATCGTAAATTTCATTAAACTGCTTGTTTTGCAGTGCCATTTTACGATAAATACTGTAAATATGTTTTGGTCTTCCAGAAATTTCAGGTTGAATTGCAACTTCGTCTAATTTCTCACGAATACCAGTCATTACTTCGTCTAAATACTCTTCACGTTCTGCACGTTTACGCTTCATTAAATTTACAATACGATAATATTGCTGTGGATTTAAATAGCGAAGTGACGTATCCTCTAGCTCCCATTTAATAGTACTAATTCCGAGCCTATGTGCTAAAGGTGCAAAGATTTCTAACGTTTCATTCGCTATGCGACGCTGCTTCTCTTGAGGCAAATGTTTCAATGTACGCATGTTATGAAGACGATCAGCTAGTTTAATTAAAATAACTCGAATATCTTGAGCCATTGCAATAAACATTTTGCGATGGTTTTCTGCTTGTTGTTGCTCATGAGATTTATATTTAATCTTTCCGAGCTTTGTCACACCATCGACAAGCATAGCAATCTCTTTGTTAAATTCCCGTTCAATATCTTCTAGTGTAATCTCTGTATCTTCCACTACATCATGTAAGAAACCTGCTGATACTGTAGCTGGATCCATGTGTAAATCAACTAAAATACCTGCAACTTGAATTGGATGAATAATGTACGGTTCACCCGATTTTCTGTATTGTTCGCTATGCGCATCTCGTGCATATTCATAGGCACGTGCCACTAGCTCAATATCTTCATCCACTAAATATTGACTTGCTTTCTCGAGTACCTGTTCAGCTGTTAGTACCTGCTCATTTGCCATCGAATCACCTTTTATTGAAAATTGACTTTATCTTTATTAAATAGAATAAATTATATTCTATCATTATAACCCAATGATTGTGAATTGTGAAAAGGAAAAGATTTTACTGACATTTCACCATAATTTTTTGTTCAATTATACAAAAGTACCCGCTCCTCTCCAAGAGATTCACGGGTACTTTTTATCACCGTAGTTTTACTATATAGTGATTAGTATTTTTCTAATACTAATACATCGTAACCATCTAACATTTTACGACCATCTAAGTAAGTAAGCTCTACTAAGAATGCAATTCCTGCTACAACTCCGCCTAGTTCTTCAACTAGCTTAATTGTCGCTTCAATTGTTCCACCAGTAGCTAATAGGTCATCTGTAATTAATACGCGTTGACCTGGCTTAATTGCATCTTTATGGATTGTTAAAACATCTTTACCATATTCTTTACCGTAGTCAACTGTAATTACTTCACGTGGTAATTTTCCTAATTTACGAACCGGCGCAAATCCTACTTCTAATGCGTAAGAAACTGGGCAACCGATAATAAAGCCACGAGCTTCTGGTCCTACTACAACATCGATATCTCTATCTTTTGCATACTCAACGATTGCATCTGTTGCTGCTTTGTATGCTTTACCGTCATTCATTAACGGTGTAATGTCTTTAAACACAATACCTTCTTTTGGATAATCCGGTACAATTGCGATATGTTGCTTGAAATCCATATTTCTGAATCCTCCTCAGATCTAAAAGGTTTGTAAATACAAATCCTTTACCCTAACTGTTCTACTTCTTTATGATTACGAATCGTTTCAAACCATGTATATAGTTGCTGATATGTGCTATAAACCAATTCTTTTTCTAATTGTAAGTGGTTCATTTTCTCACGATATGTGTTCGATTCAATTAAATCACGCTTTTGTTTTTTGTCTGCCATAAAAATGACGCCATCTTTTATTGTAACAAATTCTAACTCAAAAAACACCTGTGTCATGAAATTTACTGTATCTTTTGACCAACCTTTATGACGACATAGTTGTTCTCCATATTGTCTTAAAGAAAATGGTGCTTTTTGGCTCAAGAACGAATAGTACCATTTAAAGTGTTCTCTCGTTGGAACAGTACTAAATAAATGATTATTCTCTTGATAAAATAGTGTATAAATTCGCGACGGGAACCCAACTTTAAATAGATCTCGTAATTCATCTGTTCCTTTTGGTAAATCAAGTAACACGATGTATTGATCATTTAACTCAGTTACTTCTGATGCATGCATAATATGCTCTTTATAGTCTTCTAAAGAAAATTTATGCAATACCTCTTCAGAAAAATACACCATTGTTATTTTTTCTTTTGGAAGTTCTGCTAAATTTGATTCTACGTTACGCATACTACGCCAATCAAATAATTGCCATGCGTCTACAGCAATATCTTGTACCATTAATTGCGGCTTCTTAAAATTATTCCATTCATTGATAGACGCTTCCCCTATTACAGATACCTTTGCAACTGGAGAAATTTCTTTCGCATACGCACCAAAACCAAATCCGATTGTATCCAGTGTTGCCTGTCCATCGCGAAGAGCCATTTTCAAATGAGAACCGTCTGATCCGATTGCACGAATACTTTCTAGCTCTGCATCCTTCACTGCAATACGTGGTTTCGGATTTCCAACACCAAACGGCGCCAACTTTTGCATATCTTCAATCGCTGCAAGTGTTACGTCCTCCACTTTACAAAAAGCATCAACAGCTGTAATCGGAATAAAATCTTCTTCTGTTAAAATTACCTCTGCTTGCTCATTTAAGCGACGGCGTAATTCATCTACATCATTCATATGTAGCGTCATTCCCGCTGCCATCGGATGTCCTCCGAAGTGTGGCAATAGCTCTCTACAATCTGACAAGTTTGCAAACAAATCGAATCCTGCAATACTACGTGCTGAACCTTTTGCAGTTTCTTTTACAGGATCAATGCTTAATACAATCGTTGGACGATAAAAACGTTCAACTAATTTAGAAGCAACAATTCCAATTACACCTGGATTCCAGCCTTCTTTTGCAAGCACTAATACTTTATTTTCTTCAGGCGTGAAATTAGTTTCCACTTCAGCGATAGCTTCTTCTGTAATTTGCTTTACAATATCTTTTCGCAGTTTGTTCAGCTCATCAATTTCTTCAGCCAGCTCTTTCGCTTCTTCTGGATCATCTGATAATAAAAGATGTACAGCAGGTGCTGCATCTTCTAAACGGCCAACTGCATTAATACGCGGTGCGATTGAGAAGCCAATACTCTCTTCTGTAATTTCACTTTGTGAAACGTTAGCAACTTTAAATAGCGCCTTTAGTCCGATATTTTTCGTCATACGCATATGTTTTAAGCCGCGTTTCACTAGCAATCTATTCTCACCATGAAGTGATACTAAATCGGCTACCGTACCAATTACCGCAATTTCTAATAAATGTTCTGGTACACGGCCCAGTAGTGCATGCGCAACTTTAAACGCAACACCTACACCAGCTAAATAGTGAAATGGATACACACCGCCATCTAATTTCGGATGAATAATCGCAAGTGCTTCTGGCAATTCTGGTGGTGGCTCATGGTGATCTGTAATAATAAGATCTACTCCAAGCTCCTTCGCTACCTTCGCTTCATGTACTGCTGCGATACCAGTATCGACAGTAATAATTAGCGAGAATCCTGCGCTATGCGCCCAACGAAATGCTTCTTCGTTTGGTCCATAACCTTCTGTAAAACGGTTTGGAATATAAAATTCTACATCTGCACCTAATTCTTGCAAGGCAAGATATAACACAGTCGTACTACTTACTCCGTCCGCATCGTAGTCACCAAATATTAATATTTGCTCTCCATTTTGAATCGCCTTATTTACACGTTCTACCGTTCTATCCATTCCTTCCAATAAAAATGGATCATGAAATTCTTGATTTTCTGTATTTAAAAAATCTAAAATCTTATCTTCAGTATCTAGTCCTCTACCGAGGAATAACGAAACGACAAGTGGTGATAATTGTAATTTACTTGCTAATTCACTCACTCGCTCGCCATTATATTCTTTTTCTTTCCAACGCGTCTTCGGTTGTAACACGAAATCACCCCTTAACCTGTTCATTATACAAGACAGATTAAGGGGTGACAATATAATGCAAACTACGATGCAATATCTATATACTAAAATGTTAATAATGTTTAATTTGGAGAATACGGATTTATATGTACAAATACATTTTGTACGTTATCTTGTTTCATAAGCGTTTCTTTCACATGCTTTCCAATGCGATGCCCTTCTTCTACAGTAATGTACGGATCTACTGAAACTTTAATATCAACAATAACGTAATGACCATGCTCCCTTGCATATAAAGAACCGATTTTTTTCACACCATCTATTTGAAGTACTGCTTCTCTAAGCGGAATAACATCTTCCTCATGAAGAACATGATCAAGCGTTGCATGAATTGCTTCTGCTCCAATACTCCACGCCATTTTTGCAACAAGAAGCGAAACAAATAACCCTGCAATTGGATCAGCATATACAAGCCAATCTAATCCGAACTTACCACCCATAATCGCTGCACAAATACCGATTAAAGCTGCAATTGAAGAAAATACATCCGAACGGTGCTCATATGCATTTGCAATAATTGCATCACTATTTACCCTTTTCCCTAATCGGAATTTATATTGAAACATTCCTTCTTTCACGATAATCGAAAGAACAACAGCAAAAATCGTAATTGCTTTCGGTGGTTCTAGTTCCTGCGAAAAAGCTTTTATAGACGAAATCGCTATCTCGATTCCCACAATAAATAATAATACCGCAACAATAATCGCTGAAATCGATTCCGCTTTACCATGACCATATGGATGATCTTCATCAGGCGGCTGCTTTGCTGCTCGCAATCCAAACAGTACAGCTAGCGAACCAATTACATCTGATGCAGAATGCACGGCATCCGCTAATAGCGCTTTACTGTTCCCAATATAACCAATTACCGCCTTTACAATCGCTAATATAATATTACCAACGATCCCGACAATAGCACCAAACTCGGCCTGTTTAAAACGTTCATCTTTTTCCATAATTAAAATCCCTTCTTTTCTTAACCTATCTTTTTATTGTAACAAAAACAGCGATAACGTCACCACTTTCTTCCATTTTTTCATTTTAAAGTTTCTATCTTATTGTATCCACAAACGAAAAAAGAGATGCCTCATAAAGAGACATCATCTTTTTTATACTTGCGGTTCAGATTCTACTTTCTCAACCTTCTTCTTGTTTTTACCCTTTTTCAAACGACGGTTTTCAAGCATTAACCAAATTTGAGAAGCAACGAAAACAGAAGAGTACGTACCTACAACTAATCCAACAAGTAACGCAAACGAGAAGTTACGTAGTGACTCACTACCGAAGATAAGTAACGCAATTACTGGGAATAACACTGTTAATACGGTGTTAATCGAACGACCAAGTGTTTGGCGAATACTTGCATTTACGATTTCTTCTAAGTCTTTTATATCGCGAACTCGTTTTTTCTGTTTGTATAATTCACGGTTTCTATCAAACGTAACAATTGAGTCATTAATAGAATAACCGATGATTGTTAATACCGCAGCGATAAACGTTAAGTCTACCTCTAACTGGAAAATACTAAATATAACAATCATAACAAATGCGTCATGTAATAATGCAAGTACTGCAGATAATGCGTACGTAAATCGGAATCGAATACTTACGTATAAAATGATAACCGCAGAAGCAATTAATACTGCGATAAATGCATTTCGTGCAATTTCTTTACCGATTGTCGGTGAAACTGTACTCACGTTTGGATCTGTACCGTATTTATCGTGGAAGAATGTTTTTGTTTTTGCAATTTCATCTTTTGATAGAACACCTAATGTACGAACTGCAAATCCTTTATTGTCATCTCCAGTCGGTACAATATTTTCTTCCTTCACTTCAATGTTCAATTCTTTAAAATCTTTATGCACATCAGACACAGTAACTGCTTGTTTTGATTGCAAGTCAATTCGTGTACCACTCGCAAAGTCAATACCAAGATTCAATTTGAAAATTGGTAGTATAATTGTACCTGCAATTACAACTACAATCGAGAAAACAAGGAATTTATGACCGATATTTACGAAGTTAATACGATCAAATCTTGTCGGTGGATGTACTACACCTTTTGTTAATGGAATAATATCCTTTTGTTTCACACCAAAGTATCCTGGTTTTTTATCGAAGTAACGACTCTTTACAAGTAAACTTAGTAAGAAACGAGTACCGAATACGTTCGTAACGAAACCAACTAAAATACTTACGATTAAACTTGTTGCGAATCCTTTTACAGAGCTATTACCATAAACGAATAACACACCAGCTGCTGCAAGAGTCGTAACGTTTGCATCTAAAATTGTTGCTAATGAACGATGGTTACCAGCACGGAACGCTGACATCATTGACTTACCAATTTTCAGTTCTTCTTTCAGTCTCTCGTACGTAATAATATTCGCATCAACTGCGATACCTACCCCGAGCACTAACGCCGCAATACCTGGCAACGTAAGGACTGCATGCATCCAGTTAAAGACAAGTAATGTAACGAAAATGTATAGACCTAACATAATAACCGCTACAATTCCTGGTAAACGGTAGAATACAAGCATAAATAAGAAAA
This sequence comes from Bacillus basilensis, assembly GCF_921008455.1. Taxonomy (NCBI): domain Bacteria; kingdom Bacillati; phylum Bacillota; class Bacilli; order Caryophanales; family Bacillaceae; genus Bacillus; species Bacillus basilensis. The sequence goes on from NZ_CAKLBZ010000001.1 coordinate 4,470,594, forward strand.
TAAGAGCGATACCAATCGCACTAGCGAAAATCGTTTGCTCTAACGCTTGTTGACCAAATTTCGCTCCAACTGATGTTGAATACATTTCTTTTAAATCAACAGGAAGTGCACCTGCATTTAATAAAGATGAAAGTTGTTTCGCACTTTCAACTGTGAAGTTTCCACCTACGATAGATACTTCAGCTTGGTTAAATACTTGACTTACTGTTGCTGCTGATAAGAACTTCGGATTCGTTTTTGCAGATTCTGCTTTATACGAATCTTTTCCTTCTTCAAAATCAAGCCAAATTACCATTAAGTTCGTTGGTGGTGGCATTTTTGAAATTTTTTCAGTTACTTCACGGAATTTTTCAGCGCTTTTTAGTGTAAGACCTACGCTCGCACGCCCTTGCTCATCAAACGTTTGCTTCGCTCCGCCGCCTTTTAAATCCGTTCCATCCATAAGTAGATTGTCATCTACATCACGGAATGTTAATTTTGCTTGCGTTGACAACATCTCACGTGCTTTTTGCTGATCTTGTACACCAGCAAGCTGTACACGAATTCGATCTTGCCCTTCGATTTGAATGTTCGGCTCACTTACACCGAGAACATTGACACGATTTTCAAGAGCACCTACTGTACTTACAAGTGCCTCTCGGTCAATTTTATCACCTTTTTTGGCTGGTTTTACTTCATACAGAATTTCAAAACCACCGCGAAGGTCTAGTCCTAGACTAATTCCTTTTGCTATGTCTTTTCCTGCCGCACCAATTACTCCACCGATTAATAGAACGATGAGGAAAAAGGCGGCAATTCTCGTACCACGCTTTGCCATATGTACCCTCTTTCTGCTACTAACACTTTAAATAAATCTCTTACGATTCACTTTTACACGTGTGCATACGTCTAGTTAGTAGACTTCCTTTCTATAATTTTGCTAGTTCATCACTAGCTGTGTCGGTAAGTTTTTCACAATACCTACACTTTCATTATTTATTTTCTCTCTTCACTACCCCCTTTATATATAATCTTAGACATAATTATTTCCTCATTATCAATACCTATCATTATACTGCAAAAGGAAGAACAAACCAATTGCAGTCGGTTATTTATTTTCATATTCATCAAATGACCAAAGTGGCGCTTGGTACGCTTCAACAGTTAAATATGTCATATACTCATTAGCACTTACTCTTAATACATCATTTACTAATTCATACAATCTAACATCACTGTCTATCTTTTTCCACTTTTTCACTTTGAGAAACTTCCAAATGTCATCATCTGTCACTCGGTCGTAACCGAACATGTGGAACTCTTCTACTTTACTTTCTAAAACGACTTGTAACTGTCCGCGGTATGATTCTACCAAAGCCTCTTTATCTAACATACATAACATCTCCTTCTTATTTCGCACGAAAAGTCGCTTTTAATCCCGCTCTAATGGACAGCAATAACTACTTTCAAGAGCACTATCATACTTTACTCTCTTAAATGCTTGTCATTCTTGTCTCGTACGTGCATATAAATTATTGTAAATCATTCCACTGATTTTGAGAAGGTAGGAGAAGAACATGACGAGACAAAGCTTTTTAAAAGGCGCATTTATTTTAATGATAGCCGGCTTTATTACCAAAATCCTTGGATTTATTAACCGGATTGTAATGGCACGTATTTTAGGAGAAGAAGGCGTTGGCCTTTATATGATGGCCGTTCCTACATTCATTCTAGCAATTACATTAACACAAATCGGCCTTCCTGTCGCAATCGCAAAATTTGTAGCAGAAGCGGAAGCTGTGAACGATAAACAAAGAGTTAAAAAAATATTAACAGTATCATTAGCTGTTACATCCGTTATTAGTATCATTTTAACAATTGGGATTATGCTCCTCACACCTATTTTAGCAAAAACATTATTAACCGATGAGAGAACGTACTATCCATTAATGGCTATTTTACCTGTCGTTCCTGTTATAGCTGTGTCTTCTGTTTTACGCGGTTACTTTCAGGGGAAACAAAATATGAAACCTAGCGCTTACGCCCAAGTCATAGAACAAGTTGTCCGCATTACGATTATTGCTATATGCATTCAATTATTTTTACCTTACGGCGTAGAATATGCAGCAGCCGGCGCTATGTTATCAGCTGTTCTAGGTGAAGTTGCATCATTATTATTTTTACTTACTTTATTCCAGCGTGAAAAACATTTATCTATACGCTCTGGATTTTTCACTACTGTAAAGGAAAGCAAAGGGACATTTTATTCTCTTATGGATATCGCTCTTCCAACTACAGGAAGTCGTTTAATCGGCTCCGTTTCATACTTTTTTGAACCTATTGTCGTTATGCAAAGCTTAGCGATTGCTGGCGTTGCTGCCTCTGTCGCAACCCAGCAATACGGTATATTAAATGGTTATGCCTTCCCGCTCTTATCACTGCCAGCCTTTATTACATATGCTCTTTCTACAGCACTCGTTCCATCTATTAGTGAAGCGATGGCTAAAAGGCAACATAAATTAGTGGAACACCGCTTACAACAAGCACTTCGAATTTCATTAATTACCGGTGGATGGTCTGTCGTTATATTATACGTATTCGCTTCACCTATTTTAACTCTTATGTATGGATCGGATAGTGCAACAGCATTCATCCAGCTTCTTGCACCTTGCTTTTTATTTCATTATTTTCAAAGTCCGCTTACCTCTGTTTTGCAAGCTTTAAATTTAGCACGTGCTGCCATGATGAATACGTTTATTGGTGCCATCGTGAAATTAATCGTTATTTTTGTACTAGCTTCACGGCCAGAGTTTCAAATGATGGGGGTTGCCCTTGCAATTGCAGCAAATATAGTAACAGTAACATTTCTTCATTATGCTACTGTTTTAAAGAAAATTACATTTACCATTTACGCAAAAGACTATATTTTTGGCGGACTTGCCATCGGTATCGCAGGCTCATTCGGTTTTTACCTTCATAAGTATATAATTTTCTCTCATTCACTTGGCATACAAACATTATGGGAAATCACTTTAACAACACTCGTTTATATTGTGCTCCTTTTCATTTTCAAGCTCATTCGAAAAGAAGAGTTAAGTCGTCTACCTATCATTCGAAAACTTTCATTTTTGAAGTAAACAGGCTTACTATTTCATATAGTAAGCCTCTAGTTTTCTTTCAAATCAACAAAAAATTGTCCGTTTTGAAAGCTACAGTATAAAATTTGTGTTACATCGTTATATCCTAAGTTTTTTAATTTTCCAACGAGCCACTCATCTGTATGTTCAATCATTTGCAAATGACTAGATTGAATTTCTCCATCAATAACAAGAGGAAGAGTAAACTGCAATGCATCCTCTTGACCTTTTCGTTTTTGAAAGACAGATAACTTCCCAGACGGTTCTAAAATAGCGTATTCTACATCCCGGATGTCTCCAACTCCCTGTTCCCTTAGTTGCATCATTAAATCATCTATATTATATCGCTGGTTTTTCATCTTTTTTTCGTCAATTTTTCCCGCATTAATAATGATCGCTGGTTCCCCTTCTATTAAATGCCGAAAGCGTTGAAATTTTAAAGAAATGACAGACAAAATGATCTGTATACACATAAGAAAAATCATCGGAACTAATTGATGCCAAAGTGATTTATCGGTATTTTCAATTGCCACTACAGCCATTTCGCCAAGCATAATGAATACGACTAAATCTAATACACTTAATTCTCCTATTTCACGTTTACCCATAAAACGAAAAATAATTAATATAATGATATACAAAAGCATCGTCCGGCCAATTACCGATACCCATTCCATTTCTGCATCTCCTTTTTTACCTATAGATTCCCCTATAAAAAAGAAACTAGTCTAACTTAGGCAAAAGGAAAATATGCTTGTATTAAAAAGGGGGAATGTATAAATGGATGGAACAAAAAAATTATCAACTGCGATTGGCTTCGGTATCGTTACCCTATTAATTCTTGCAACAATTACTAGCATGGTTATCGCTCTTTTATTGAAATTTACAGATATGAACGAAGGGACATTAGCCGTTACTATTTTTATACTAGCTCTTTTATCTATGCTCATATCTGGATTTACCGCCGGCAAGAAAGCCCAAGGAAAAGGTTGGCTAGTAGGATTCACAACAGGACTTACATTCACTATACTTGTTTTTCTAGTTAACTATTTAGGCTTCTCTCAAACTTTATCGAACCCACAGTTACTTTACCAATTAGCATTAATGGGTGCGAGTACACTCGGTGGTATTTTCGGTGTAAATATGTCAAAACAAAACAACTAAAAAAGGCCCTGCACATTTCATGCAGGGCCTTCCTCATTAGTTTTTCACAACTTCACGAATCGCATTGCGATCGAAAGTTAAATGTGAACCACCAGATTTAACAACAATTTTCGTTTCATCTACTGATTCGATTGTACCGTGTAAACCACCGATTGTTACGATAGCATCACCTTTTGATAACTCACTTTGCATTTGAGCAACTGCTTTTTGACGCTTTTGTTGCGGGCGAATTAATAAGAAATAGAAAATCGCAAACATCGCAACGATCATAACGATATTCATCATACCTGGATTCATCTTTTGTTCCTCCTTTTAAATTATGTATTAGAAGTTTTTAGCATTCGGTTTATTAAAGCCATACTGTTCAAAGAACTCTTCGCGGAAATCGCCAAGACGGTCTTCACGAATAGCTTGTCTCACCTGCTCCATTAAGTTTAACAGAAAATGAAGGTTGTGATAAGACGTTAAACGAATTCCGAACGTTTCATCACATTTCATTAAATGACGAATGTACGCGCGAGAGTAATTTTTACATGTGTAGCAATCACAATTTGGATCAAGCGGACCGAAGTCTCTTGCGAATTTCGCATTTTTCACAACAAGGCGACCTTCACTTGTCATACATGTACCATTTCGAGCGATACGAGTTGGAAGTACACAGTCAAACATATCAACACCGCGAATTGCACCATCAATTAATGAGTCAGGAGAACCTACGCCCATTAAGTAACGTGGTTTATCGTCTGGAAGAAGTGGTGTTGTAAACTCAAGGACACGATTCATAATATCCTTTGGTTCACCAACAGATAGACCACCTATAGCATAGCCAGGGAAGTCCATTGAAACAAGATCTTTCGCACTTTGACGACGAAGTTCTTCAAACTCTCCGCCCTGTACAATACCGAATAAACCTTGATCTTGTGGACGTTCATGTGCTTTTAAGCAACGCTCTGCCCAGCGGCTTGTACGTTCTACAGATTTCTTCATATATTCAAAAGTAGCTGGGAATGGTGGACACTCATCAAATGCCATCATAATATCTGAACCTAATGCATTTTGAATTTCCATAGCTTTTTCTGGTGATAAGAATAATTTATCTCCATTCAAGTGATTACGGAAATGAACACCTTCTTCTTCAATACGGCGGAAGTCACTTAAGCTAAATACTTGGAAACCACCAGAGTCTGTTAGAATGGCACGATCCCAGTTCATAAATTTATGCAAACCACCTGCTTCGCGTACAATTTCATGACCTGGACGTAACCATAAATGATACGTATTACTTAAAATAATGCCAGAATCCATTGCTTTTAATTCTTCTGGTGACATTGTCTTAACTGTTGCAAGTGTACCAACTGGCATAAATGTCGGCGTATCAAATGAACCGTGCGGCGTATGTACACGTCCTAAACGGGCACCCGTTTGTTTACAAGTTTTAATAAATTCATAACGAATTGCTGTCATAATTTACTCCTTTTATTTGTTTCCCATTTTAGCGTGAGATGCAACGAACATTGCATCACCGAAGCTAAAGAAACGATATTTTTCTTTTACTGCTTCATTATAAGCATGAAGTACATTATCTCTATTTGCAAATGCACTTACAAGCATGATTAATGTTGATTTCGGTAAATGGAAGTTTGTAATTAAACCATCAATTGCTTTAAATTCATAACCTGGATACATAAAAATGTCTGTCCAGCCAGAAGCAGCACAAAGCTTGCCGTCATGATCTGTCGCAATTGTTTCTAACGTACGAGTTGATGTCGTACCTACCGTAATAATACGCCCACCATTCTCTTTCACACGATTTAATAATGTCGCTGTCTCTTCAGACATATGGTAATATTCTGCGTGCATATGGTGTTCTTCAATCGTATCAGCAGAAACTGGTCTAAATGTTCCAAGCCCTACGTGAAGTGTAATAAATGCTAACTCAACGCCTTTTTGTTTTAATTTCTCCAGTAACTCTTCTGTAAAGTGAAGTCCTGCTGTCGGCGCTGCTGCTGAACCGATTTCTTTCGCATATACCGTTTGATAGCGATCGCGATCTTCTAGCGTCTCTTTAATATATGGAGGAAGTGGCATTTCTCCAAGTTCATCTAAAATTTCATAGAAGATGCCGTCATATGAAAATTCAAGCTGACGTCCACCTTGATCTGCAGTTCCAATACAAGTTGCTTTTAATTTCCCTTCGCCAAAAGAGATAACAGTTCCTTCTTTCACACGTTTCGCTGGCTTAACAAGCGTTTCCCACTTATCACCTTCCTCTTGCTTTAGAAGAAGTACTTCAATGTGCGCGCCTGTATCTTCTTTCACACCGTGCAAACGAGCAGGCATTACTTTCGTTTCATTTAAAACTAAGCAATCCCCCTCATGTAAGTAAGAAAGAATATCCGTAAAATGTTTATGCTCAATATCACCTGTTTCACGGTCTAACACCATTAATCTTGATGTTTCACGATCTTCTAATGGGACTTGTGCAATAAGTTCTTCTGGTAAATGAAAATCAAACAGATTAATATCCATAACTATATCCACCTATTTCTTATTTAAATCGATTTATTATATACATAATAAAAGATAATACAATACTTAACACAATACATGTAATGATAGGAAAATAAAAGGTAACGTTTCCTTTTTTCACAAAAATATCGCCTGGAAGTCTTCCAATGAACTTCCAAGCTAATCCAACAACAATAAGTAAGATACCTGCTGTAATAAGCAATTTTGGCATCTCCGTCATACTTTTGGCATCTCCATTCCGAAATGCTCATATGCAAGTGGCGTTACAATTCGGCCCCTTGGCGTTCGTTGTAAAAAGCCAATTTGTAATAAATATGGCTCATACACATCTTCAATCGTATGAGATTCTTCTCCAATCGTTGCCGAAACCGTTTCTAGTCCAACTGGGCCACCACGGAATTTTTCAATAATACCAAGCAATAATTTATGATCAATATGATCTAGACCCAATTTATCTACTTGCAGTAGTTCTAACGCCATTTGTGTAATTTCCATCGTAACCGTTCCGTTACCACGAACTTGTGCGAAATCACGTACACGTCGTAATAAACGATTCGCAATACGAGGTGTACCACGAGCACGTCTTGCAATTTCTAGTGCGGCTAACGAATCAATTTCAACTTCGAACACTTCTGCTGTACGTTCAACAATTGCAGAAAGCTGATCTACTGTGTAATACTCTAATCTTGAAAGCACACCGAAACGGTCACGAAGCGGCGCTGATAATGCCCCAGCACGTGTTGTCGCTCCAACTAATGTAAATGGCGGTAAATCTAAACGTACAGATCGTGCTGACGGTCCTTTTCCAATTACAATATCAAGGCAGAAGTCTTCCATCGCAGGATATAGTACTTCTTCAATTGATCTATGCAAACGATGAATTTCATCAATAAATAATACATCCCCTGGCTGAAGTGCTGTTAATACAGCTGCTAAATCTCCCGGCCTTTCAATTGCTGGACCTGAAGTAGTTCTAACATTTACGCCCATTTCATTTGCAATAATATTCGCAAGCGTCGTTTTACCAAGACCCGGTGGTCCATATAAAAGCACGTGATCTAACGTTTCCTCACGCATTTTCGCCGCTTCAATAAACACCTCCAAATTATGTTTCGCTTTATCTTGGCCAATATACTGACGGAGCGTCTGTGGCCGTAATGAATATTCTAAATCTGCATCTTCATATGCAGATTCCCCTGAAAGGAGACGTTCGTCCATTATACTCACCTCTTACCATTTAGTAAAAGACTAAGTGCCTTTTTAATATACTGATCCGTCGTTAATGATTCTTTTAATAGCTCTGGTACAACGCGAGAAACTTCTCGTTCCGCATATCCAAGTGCGCGCAGAGCTTCCAGCGCCTCATCAAGCTCAGCCGATGAACCTTTTTTCTCATCAAAACGTTCTGCGTCTGAGAATAAATCAACAAATGCATCTGGCACGACATCAGCTAGTTTTCCTTTTAAATCTAAAATCATTTGGCGCGCTGTTTTCTTTCCGACGCCCGGGAATTTCACTAAAAACTTCTCATCTTCATGTTCAATCGCTTGAACGACCTGTCCTGTTTGACCAGAAGCTAAAATTGCAAGAGCGCCTTTTGGCCCAATACCAGACACACCTAACAACTTTGTAAATAATAAACGCTCTTCACGTGTTTTAAAACCGTAAAGTGCCATAATATCTTCTCTCACATAATGATATGTATAGACACGGATTTCTTGCTTACTTCTTTGAAATACATACGGATTCGGTGTAAAAATTTGATAACCAATTCCATTATGGTCAATTACTACATATTCCGGTCCTACATGCTCCACGTAACCTGTAACATATTCAAACAAAATACGATCTCTCCCTCTTAAATCATGTATTCCATTTTAACATATTTAATGATAGAAAAGCGAGACTGCCCCAACAAATGTTCTCTATTTGAAACTTCTGTTATTTTCCATTGACAGAAAGTGTAAAGCACCTTAATATACAGAGGTCGATAATGATTATCAATACTAATTAAAGGGGTTACATCAGGATGAAACGTAAACTATTTATTTTATTTACTATTATGCTAGTTGTTCTTTCTATCGTTGGCTGTTCTTCTCAAAAAGAAGAATCAAAAGCAAAAGAACAACCGAAAACAAAAGTTGTAAAACATGCTAAAGGGGAATCTACAATTCCAGTAAATCCAAAGAGAATTGTTGACTTATCTGGATCAACAGAAGAATTATTACTTCTTGGACATAAACCTGTTGGTACAGCAAATACATATAAAGATAAAATCCAAAAGCATTTAACAGAAAAACTAGATGGAGTAAAAGCAGTAGGTTGGTACTGGGCACCTAAAGTTGATTTAGAAGCTGTTACTGCTTTAAAACCAGACTTAATTATTTTAAATAATCGTCAATTGAAGATTTATGATCAATTAGAAAAGGTTGCACCGACAGTAGTTCTAGAAACAAACTTAGAAGATTGGCGTGGTAAATTTAAAGAAGTAGGTAAACTATTTGACGAAGAAAAGAAAGCAGACAAATCGATTGCAGACTACGATAAAAAAGCAGATTCTTTATCTAAAAAGATTAAAGAGAAAACAAAAGATGAGAACTTTATGTTCGTCGCAGTTACACCACAAAACTTCCGTGTATACGGTAGCTTCGGGTACGGCGACATCATCTTTAACGACTTAAAACTTCCAGCAACAAAAGGTACAGATTTAAAACAAACGATGGCGCAAGTATCGCTAGAAGGTCTTGTTGCATTCCAACCTGATCAAATGTTTATTGTAAACTTTGGCGGCGAAGCTGATAAGGTTTACGAAGACTACAAAAATAGTGCCGTTTGGAAAGACAATAAAGCAGTAAAAAACAATCATGTATATGAAGTATCAAATGAAATCTTCAATACGAAAGCTTTCAATCCTATCGGAAAAGATATGCTAATTGATGAAATCGCAAAAGAAATTTTAGCTAAAAATAAATAAGAAAAAAGCAGCTCACCATGAGCTGCTTTTTTTCTTATTTTGCACTGCGTATTGCTTCATTTTTTCAATCGTCTTCACAAAACCTTCTTTTGATTTAATGCGAATACCACGCTTCAATTTCGCACGCTCATAACTCTCAAGCTTTTTCATATCAATTTGAAAGAAGGAATGAATCGCATTATCACTTTTCGGTACACCTTTAAAAATTTGTAATATCCCTTCCTCTGACACGCCAAAATAACCGCTAGTCTTTAATAACGGAGAAATATCATCAACTTTCTTTTGTAATACGATTTGTACATCATCACGATCAACGAGCTGCCATTCTTTATACTGCTGTAAAAACTTTTCTAAATCCACCACTTTTTCTGTAAAGATTTCTTCACTTACTTCTCCATCAACATACATACGCTCTAATAAAATTGTAACTTGAGGGTCTTTCTCTGTCACTTTTGGTACTGGCCCTTCCGCCCTCGCACTCGTCTCATAAGCTAAGCAAAATATCATAACGAAAGCTTGTACTGCAATCAGTATCCATTTCATTTCCGTTCACCTCTTTTAGGCAAGATCAAACTTTCATTAGTAGTTTTTCCGGAAATGGGGGTTTTATCCCTAATCCATAGATTGCTCTCATTAAGACTTATAGAGTCCAATGATTTCTACCTATTTTGAAACGTATTGATTACGTGAAAGCTTTTTTATATCTTTATTTGATTGTACCGTCACTATATAAACACCAATTAATACGATTATCATCCCAACTATTTGTTGCCACGTAACAGCTGCTCCATATAAGACAACTGATATACCAGTAGCCACAATAGGAGTTAGATTTAAATACATACTTGCTTTGCTTGCACCTAGCTCTTCTACTCCTTTATTAAACACGATATATCCAACTAACGTCCCACATATGACCATATACAACATTTCTATCCATCCCTGTAAAGAAAACGTCCCAACCTTTCCCCATCCATCTTCATATAGAGAAAGGCCTGCTAAAAACACAGTACCCAATACCGTCATACTCATTGTAGTTAACAAAGGGGAGACACCACTCATAACTTTTTTTCCTGTTAAGCTATATAACACCCCACAGATTAAAGCAGCTATAAATAAAAAATCCCCCTTATTAAATGACAAAGACATAAGTGTATTCATTGAACCACTTGTAATAACAACTATTACACCGATAAGGGACAAAATTAAACTTATTCCGACTTTTATACTCCAAGACTCTTTAAAAAATAATGTTGCTCCCAATGTTACAAAAACAGGCATTGTAGCAATAATAAGCGATCCATTCAGAGTAGAAGTATAGTTAAGTCCCATAAAGAAAAAAACATTATAGCCAAAAATACCTGTTAACGATACAAAGAACAGCCCTTTCCAATTCTTTAATAACAAACTTGTATTCCACTCAGATTTCATAAAAACTATGCCTATTAAAATACAACCTGCTAAACCAAAACGAATTGTTGCCGCAGTAATCGGTGGAATTTCAGTAATAACATGCTCTGCTGTTGCAAAAGACCCACCCCAAAACAAAGGAACAAATAACATAATTACATACATACGATTTATTCTGTTCATTTTTATTACCCCTTTCACACAAACAAGTTTAAAAGTTTAAACTTGTTTACATGTTAGTTAAAAAAAATTAATAATTTGACTCTATTGCTTGGAGTAAATCCTTCACCTGTTTTAAAAATTCTCCAGCTATTATAGAATAAAAAATTTCTTTTCCATTTCGATTCGCTACAATTAGTTCTGCTTGTCTTAAAATTTTCAAATGATGCGAAACAGCTGGTCTAGAAATCCCCATTCCATCTGTTATTTGCGTTACATTCATCTGTTTGTTTTCTAACAACAGCATAATAATTTGCTGACGATTCTCATCTCCCAACGCCTGAAATATAGGTGTTACGACCTGAAATTTCTCTAATACAACTTCTGTATTTCTACATTCAAAATTCTCCATATCCTATTCATCCCAACCTTTTATATCTAAAAAACATGTAATATATTACCATTAAATAGTAACCCTTTCATATACACTTGTAAATAACTTTATTTTCCGACTTTTATTTCAACAAAAAAGGGAAGATTGGATTCCTCCATTCTTCCCATTATATTCATATAAAATGAAAGACGCCTGCAAAGCAGGCGTCTTGATGCGTTTACGGCGAGAGACCAGGCGACCACATTCGCGTGTTTAGCACTTAAGCATATCTCTCGTCTTACGTAAATTAGCTCATCGCTTTACTAATATAACATTAATAAAGTATAAGTGCAACATGTTTATAAAAAAATTTTTTCCTCTTTCAACCAAATAGAATTTATGTAAGTTATAAATTGATAAATGTAATATATATGTTACAATTAATATAACAGCGAAATCATAATAAACAGGAGGTGGATATTGTGAAAAAAATAAAAGATGAGCGTCTTATTCTTCAAACATTAAAAAACGTACGTATTGCCTTCCTTTTTCAATCACTTGGTATAATTGGAATTTTAGGCTATATCGGATTCACTGAAGGAATGGATCAAATTACGAAATCTCCCTTGTGGTTATTATTTATTCTTACAAGTATAGTACTTAGTTATTTACAGTTAAGCGTTTCTATCGATGTAGAAGAAAACGAAAAAGAAATAAAGTTAACTCCTTATTACAAAATTATTTTACGTTCTTTTATTGTAGGAACTATTATAGCCATTATTTATATCATTTTCAGTCCAGAAAGACCTCTGTTTGAAGCTATTCTAACAGGTAGTATTTTCTTCATATGCTTTTTAGCTTCTTACTCCATTAGTTATTTTATTAAAAAGCGTCGTTTACAAGACGACGATGAATAGGAGGAAGGGATCCCCCTTCCTCCTTTATTTTGCTATCGCATAGTACCAGTTAAACCGTAACGAATGTCTCGGAACATATTTGTTATATCGCGATTAAAATCGTTTGTAACTGTACCATTACGTAGGCGTGTACTCATTGCATCGACACGAGTAAACATGTCATTTCTTACAGAGACGTACACATTTCTGTTTCCAACTTCATTTGCAACGGCTTGACGAACTTCGTTTGCAAGTGCCGTTTCATTCGATACTGGATTACGCGGTTTTACTGCAATCGCCACATCGTTTCCATATACAACTGTAGATACGCGGTCTACGTTATTCATACGTTTCACACGATTTGTAATTCTTTCTGCTGTCTTACCATCATTGTTAATGTATGAATTGTTCATTGTAATATTACGAGTTGGATGCGGATTCGCAATTTGACCGTTGTAATTTACATCACGGTAATAATTGTTATATCCTGTATCGTTACGACCATTTCTATATGTTACATAATCTGTATAACGATCGTTACGCGTTACATTATCACGATACTGGTGTGTATCATTATAAGATGTACGTTCGTAATTGTAGTTACGCCCATCCATTGCATTATTATCTTTTGGTGTACCACATGCAGCTAATGCACTGGTAACTAACAAAGAAGCAGCAATCACTTTTACTTTCGTATTCAATACAAAAACCCCCTCTGTTAGAATGAGCTTCTCTTCTGAAAAGCTCCCTCTTATGATGAGTAACAGAGAAGGTTTTTACACTGTTAATATTTCACTGGGGATTTTCTAACATTTGGTGTAAATCTTCCGTTTTCAGAACGAATCTACATACAAAAAAGGTGGGAATAATCCCACCTTTTTTAGACTTCTTCTTCATCCTCTTCTTCTGAAACTGGCTCCCCAAATACATTTGGCGGATCTGGTTGATAATACATCGTTCCAGGCTGTGGTGCATATGCGGATTGAGTTGGTTGATAATATAAAGGATTCGCGTATTGTGGCCCTCCAGGTTGCGGACTATATAGCCTACTCTCTCCCCCGCACCCACAATCTTCCTCTCCTTGCACGAGCGGCGGCATATTATTATCCATTGGCATCATATTTGGATTTGGCATAGACGTATATTGCGGTCCAAACGGCGCCCCTTGCTGATACGGCATTTGATATGGATTTTGTTGTTGATAATAGGGATTCGGCGGCATCATAGGCTGTTGGTATGGCATTTGATATGGCATCATATTCGGTGGTTGATTGTTATCCATGATCGGCATCATATTTGGCATTTGATTGTTATCCATGATCGGCATCATATTCGGTGGTTGATTGTTATCCATGATCGGCATCATATTTGGCATTTGATTGTTATCCATGATTGGCATCATATTTGGCATTTGATTGTTATCCATGATTGGCATCATATTTGGCATTTGATTGTTATCCATGATTGGCATTATATTTGGTGGTTGATTGTTATCCATAATCGGCATTATATTTGGCATTTGATTGTTATCCATGATTGGCATCATATTTGGCATTTGATTGTTATCCATGATTGGCATTATATTTGGTGGTTGATTGTTATCCATAATCGGCATTATATTTGGCATTATATTTGGTGGTTGATTGTTATCCATGATTGGCATTATATTTGGCGGTTGATTGTTATCCAACATTGGCATGATGTTTGGCACTTGAATATTTGGCGGTATTACTTGTGGAATAACTACATTTTCTTTCGATACATTTGGTGAAACTATATTTCCTATATTTTCTTTCTTTACCTGTGGTGATACTATGTTTCCTACATTTTCTTTCTTTACTTGCGGTGATACTATGTTTCCTACATTTTCTTTCTTTACTTGCGGTGATACTATGTTCCCTACATTTTCTTTCTTTACTTGCGGTGACACTATGTTCCCTACATTTTCTTTCTTTACTTGCGGTGACACTATGTTCCCTACATTTTCTTTCTTTACTTGCGGTGACACTATGTTCCCTACATTTTCTTTCTTTACTTGCGGTGACACTATGTTCCCTACATTTTCTTTCTTTACTTGCGGTGACACTATGTTCCCTACATTTTCTTTCTTTACTTGCGGTGACACGATATTATCTTTTTTCGTTTGAGGAGAAATGATGTTATTAGGTTTCATTTTAGTAATTTGAGGAGCAATTAACTCGCTTCCTTTTTTAATTACATCTGAAATTTTATATTCCTTTTTCGCTTTTATTGGTGGTTGCGGCGGCTGTGGTAAAACATTTACCGAAAACTTCGTGTTTTCTTTCTCTGCTGGTTTTTGTTTTTCTATAACAGGTGGTTTTTGAATAACAGACGGTTTTTCAACTGGTTTTTCTATTTGAATTGGCTTTTCTTTTTGCACTTCTTTTTGTGGCTTTACCTGTACTTCTTTTTGCGGCTTCACTTGCATTTCCTTCTGTGGCTTTACCTGTACTTCTTTTTGTGGTTTTACTTGCACTTCTTTTTGTGTTTGCTGCATAGCAGGCTGCTGTGTAATTGGCGCTGATTGATACGTAACTTCTTCCTCATCTTCTATTCCAAGCGGCGTTGGTGTTGCTGCAAATTCTTTTTGCTGCACTTCTTTTACGTATTGTTTTGGAGGTGCTGAGCCAGCACCAGCATGTTGTTTCACGTGAACGCTGTTTGATGGTACTTTAATTTTCATACCTGGCATGATTAGATCAGGATTACTAAGTTGTGTATTTGTTTGTTTCAGCGTATCAAAATCCACTCCGTACTTTTTCGCAATTTTCCAAAGGGTATCCCCTTTTTGCACGATATGAATTTTCAAATTTTCCCCCTCCTGTATAACTTATCTATAAGTAACAAATCTCATGAAGTAACTCTTTCTAAATAACGTTAACTTCTTTTCACTTTCATCACTTCTTCGATTTTCAATATCATTTGAAGTGGAATAAGCATAAAAAAATCGCAATGATTTCTTCACAACAATGTATGCCCATTTCGTTCTCGTTATGATTATGTGTATGAAAAAAAGCAACGGGAATCCCGCTGCTTCATACACGCTCTAACATACGATTTAATGCAAGAACCGCTTCTTCAGTCACTTGTTTATCTACGCTAATAACGTTAATTTCTTCTCCTCTTTCTATCGTTTCAAGCGCCCATAATAAGTGCGGCAGATCAATTCGGTTCATCGTTAAACATGGACACATAAAGGGGTTAAGTGAAACAATCTCTTTATCTGGATGTTGTTGAATAATTCGGTTCACTAAATTCATTTCTGTACCAATCGCCCATTTACTTCCAGATGGAGCCGATTCAATCATATCAATAATATATTTCGTTGACCCTGCGTAATCCGAAGCTGCTACAACTTCGTAGCAACATTCCGGATGTACAATAATATTCATATCCGGATGATTCTTCCGTACATTTTCAATATTTTTCACTGTAAAGTTTTGATGAACCGAACAATGACCTTTCCATAGAATCACTTGAATTTCTTCTATATCTCCATCGTACTCTAATGAATCTGTATACGGGTCCCATACTGCCATTTTATCTAACGGGATGCCTAAATCGTACGCTGTATTTCTCCCTAAATGTTGATCCGGTAAAAAGACAAGCCGTTCTTTTTGTGTAAACGCCCAAGATACCATTTGTTTTGCATTAGAAGAAGTTACTGTCGCTCCTCCATTGCGACCACAAAACGCTTTAATGGCAGCTGTAGAGTTGACATATGTTAATGGAATCATCGTATCTCCAAATAATTTCGCGAGCTCTTTCCACGCTCTTTCTGTTTGTTCGATATCTGCCATATCTGCCATCGAACAACCTGCGCGCATATCTGGCAAAATAACGATTTGATCAGCTGTCGTTAACATATCAGCTGTTTCTGCCATAAAGTGTACACCACAAAACACAATATATTTTGCTTCTTTATTGCTCGCTGCAACTTGCGCAAGCTGAAGTGAATCTCCTGCCGCATCAGAAAACTGTACCACTTCATCCTTTTGATAATGATGTCCTGGAATAAATAATGTTCTCCCCATTTTTTCTTTAATTTCACGAACCCGCTTTTCCATAACTTCTGTTGACATCGTGTGATAACGCTCCGGTAACATCGTTTCAATCGGTTGCACTTTTTCTAAAATACTCATATTTCTTTCTCCCCCTCTAAGCCACTTTCCTTACGCCTCAATATTGAAACTAATATCAAGTGCTTTCACTGAATGTGTTAACGCTCCAAGTGAAATATAATCTACCCCTGTTTTTCCATATTTCGATAAATCTTTAATTGTAATGCCTCCCGATGCTTCCGTAACGATGGCACTCGGTACAATCTTTGAAAACTCCCGAATCTCATCTGGCGTACGGTTATCAAACATAATAATATCCGCACCAGCAGCTACAGCCTCTCTCACTTGCTCCTCTGTTTCTGTTTCCACTTCCACTTTCACCATATGCCCTAATTTTTCTTTCACCGATGTAACAGCTTTCGTAATAGAACCAGCAAAAGCAATATGATTGTCTTTGATCATGACACCATCATATAAACCGAAACGGTGATTAAATCCGCCTCCGCATACGACTGCATACTTATCAAACATACGTAGCCCTGGCATCGTTTTTCGCGTATCACAAATTCGTGTATGGCTGCTATCTAAAGCAAGAACAGCTTTATGTGTCATTGTCGCTATCCCACTCATGCGCTGGATAACGTTTAATATAACGCGCTCTGCCGTTAATAACGATGCGATTGGGCCTTGGACAGTTGCGATTATTTCGCCTTTTTCTACAAGATCTCCATCTTTTTTATGAAGCTCCACTTCAATTCTCTCATCAATTAATTTAAACCCTTCTTCAATTACTAACCGTCCCGCAAAGACCCCTGTATCCTTCGCAAGAAACGTTCCTTTTGAAAGTAAATTGTCTGGAAAAATAAGCTGAGATGTTACATCTCTTTCTCCTATATCTTCTAGAAAAAATCGATTTAACGCTTCTTTAACCTTTATCGTATTCATAAAGCCCCTCTTCCCCTCATTACACAAGTTGTAGTTTTCTTTTCACTCGAACGATCTCTTTTTTTACGCTATTTCTATCTGGATAATCACTTCGATAATGGCCACCAATGCTTTCTTCTCTTTGCAAAGCTGATACGACTATAAGCTCACAAACCGTTAACATATTAATAAGCGTTATCTCTTCATTTGTAAGAGCATCATGTTGTAATATCATATTTCGAACACCGTACTTACTAAGCCATCTCTTCGCATAAGATAAACTTTGCTCTGTTCGTACAATCCCAACATATTTCATCATGCATTCTTGTATTTCTTCTTTCGTCGGCAAATGATTCAGAACGATAAATTTCTTTTCCTTCTCAGCGAAGTTGTTCAATCTGTCTTTTGTCGCTTTAGTTAAAATATGTTGTCCTATTCTTTTTCCAAACACAAGACCTTCTAATAATGAATTACTTGCTAACCTATTTGCTCCATGAACACCATTACAAGCTACTTCACCGACTGCATATAAATTTGGAATGGACGTCTCTCCATCACAGTTCGTTTTCACACCGCCCATATGAAAATGAGCACCTGGTACGACTGGAATGCGTTTTTCATTTATATCAACACCATTCTTTTTACACAATGATGATACAGTCGGAAAACGTTCTTCGAAATTTTGGATAGGCTCAATATTCAAATACACTTTTTCACCCGCCAACAGCTGTTCATGAATCGCTCTTGCCACTACATCACGCGGTGCGAGATCATAATCAGGGTGTATATCCATCATAAAACGCTGTCCTTTTCCATTTATAAGGACAGCTCCTTCACCTCGAACAGCTTCAGAAACGAGGCCACTGCATCGCTCGCTCGCATATAACATCGTCGGATGAAATTGTACAAACTCTAAATCTACGAGCTCCCCACCTGCGCGGTATACCATCGCAAGTCCATCACCCGTAATTGTCTTGTCATTAGAAGTAAAGGCATATAGACCGCCAATCCCCCCTGAAGCTAACACCGTATAATCTGCAACGTAACGCTTCAGCTTCCCTTCACTATTTCTTGTTAAAACTCCACCACATTTATCATTTTCTATAATAAAATCGAGCACCATTTCCTGTTCCACTACCGTAACGTGCGGCGCTACTTCTTGAATGAAATGCTCTAATAAATTCTTTCCTGTTGCATCGCCACCTGCATGTAAAATGCGACGCTTTCGATGTGCACCTTCTTTTCCAAGATGGGGACCTGTTTCATCTCCATCGAATTTCATTCCATTTTCAATGAGATTATTTATTTCTTTCGGCCCTTCCTCAACTAAATAACGGACCACATCTTCATTGTTATAATGACATCCTGCTACTAACGTATCTTCCAAATGTTCATTTGGATTGTCATATGTAGCAACCGCTGCGGCAATTCCACCTTGCGCTAAATGTGTATTATTATTACGATTCGTTTCCTTTGTGATAATAATCACATTCTTTTCGTGACAAATCTCTTTCGCAACACGAAGTGCCGCAACACCACTTCCAATAATTAAGACATCTGCACTTGGCATAATTGTTGCCTCCTACTTTACACTTTTCAACTGTCTTGACACCTATATTTACATAGTTTTAAAATAATGACAAGAGTTTTTTTATAATTCTTATTTTCACTACCATTAAAAAAATAAAAGAAATGTAACTCTTACTAGAGAGAGGACCTTACATGATGATATATCTTGACTATGCAGCTACTACACCTATGAGTGAAGAAGCGTTACAAACATATATGAAAGCAGCATCGCAATACTTTGGAAATGAACAAAGTTTACATGATATTGGAGGAACAGCCTCTTCTTTATTACAAGTTTGCAGAAAAACATTTGCTGAAATGATTGGCGGAAAAGAACAAGGGGTATTCTTCACAAGCGGTGGCTCGGAATCCAACTACCTTGCGATTCAATCCCTTCTAAATGCCCGAAATAAGAAGCATATTATTACAACACCTATGGAACATGCATCCATTCGAAGTTATTTTCAATCTCTAAAATCACAAGGCTATACGATTACTGAAATTCCTGTTGATAAAAGTGGACTCATTCGTTTAGTAGATTTAGAAGCGGCTATTACAGAAGATACTGTTCTAGCAAGCATACAGCACGGAAACTCTGAAATTGGAACCGTTCAAAATATCGCAGAGATTGGGAAACTCTTAAAAAAATATAACGTTTTATTCCATTCAGATTGTGTGCAAACATTTGGTAAACTTCCTATCCATGTTTTTGAGATGGGGATTGATAGTCTTTCTGTTTCAGCACATAAAATATACGGACCAAAAGGTGTTGGCGCTTGCTATATAAACCCGCAAGTTCGCTGGACACAAATATTCCCAGGAACCTCTCACGAAAAAGGTTTTCGCCCAGGCACAGTAAACGTTCCTGGCATCGCATCTTTTTTAACGGCTGCTGAGAATATATTAAAAAATCAACAGGACGAAAACTTACGTTTTAAGGCGTTACGATCCTACTTTTTAGAGCGATTACACACAATCCCGCTAGAAATTGAAGTAGAAGGTCATTCTACTTCTTGTTTACCACATATTATTGGGGTTACAATAAAAGGAATAGAAGGTCAGTATACAATGCTAGAATGTAATCGCCGCGGTATTGCCATTTCTACGGGAAGTGCTTGCCAAGTCGGTAAACAAGAACCTTCGAAAACAATGCTTGCAATTGGAAAAACGTATGAAGAGGCAAAACAATATGTTCGCTTCTCTTTCGGACAACAAACAACGAAAGATCAAATTGATACTACTATTCATGCACTACACACAATTGGAAATCAATTTTATAGAGGTGTTAAATCATAATGAAACAAAATGACCAAAAAAAGATTTTAGGTGAAGAAAGACGACAACTTATCCTTCAGTGGCTTCTTGCTGCAAATGAACCGTTATCGGGGAATGAACTATCTAAAAAGACGAACGTAAGTAGACAGGTTATTGTGCAAGATATTTCCTTGCTTAAAGCAAGAAACGAACCGATTATCGCGACTGCTCAAGGCTATTTATATTTAAAGCCACAAGAAAAGCAACAAGCTTTCGAACGCGTAATTGTATGCCAACATAAACCAGCAGAAGTACGTCAAGAACTTACAATGCTTGTTGACCACGGTGTTACGATTAAAGATGTAAAAGTTGAGCATCCTGTATACGGTGACTTAACAGCATCTATTATGGTAAGTAATCGCTTTGATGTAGAGCAATATTTACAAAAAATCGAAAACACAAATGCTTCCTATTTATCGCAATTAACAGATGGTATTCACTTACATACAATTGAAGCAGATTCAAAAGAAAAGTTAGATGCTGCTTGTGAGGCACTAGATAAAGCAGGGTTTCTCGTTTATTAATGTAAAGCACAGAGTTTTTATAATTCTCTGTGCTTTTATTTTGTAAGTGATATAATATTGTAATCAATCGTAAAGGAGATCAACTATGGGAATTGAACTCGTTCACTTTAGCATTGGCAAACCGAAACAAATGAAATATAACGAAGATAAAGAAATGATTACTGGTATATGTAAAGAGCTTACAGAAGAAGCTTTCCTCTCAAAAGATGGCTTCATTGGTGATGATGTAGCAGATTTAAAACACCATGGGGGACCTGATCGCGCCGTTTGTGTGTACTCACACGAGCATTACGCACTATGGGAAGAAGAATTTCAAACTACGCTTCCAGCTTCCACATTCGGTGAAAACATTACTGTAACAAATATGTTAGAGCGTGATGTTTGCATCGGAGATACATACCAACTAGGCGAAGCAATCATTCAAGTGACACAAGCAAGAGTACCTTGCAGCACTATTTCAAAACGTCTCGGTATTCCTGGCATACTGCCGCGCATTGTAGCAACTGGATTTACTGGCTACCTATGCCGCGTTCTTCAGGAAGGTACTGTACGTAAAGATTCTAAAATTACATTACTAGATCGTCCATCAAACAATGTATCTGTTTTATTCTCTAACGAAATTTATTTTCATAATAGAAAAGATAAAGATGGCATTGAAAAGATTCTTGCTGTAAAAGAGCTAGCCGATATTTGGCGTGATCAGTTAGAGGATCGTCTTGCGAAGTTAAAATAAAAAATCCCACCATTATAGGTGGGATTTTATTTATCTATCAGACGGTCTACTAGCGACTGAAATTATATCGAATTAACTACTAATACTCCCCTTTACAACCAATAAGAAGAATAACTCCCCAGCACAGTAACAGAAAAGCCGAGTGCTTCGAGTTCCATCGTTACACCTGGCAACAATACATCATCGTACGCTTTATCAACATCGATTAAGAAAAAGTAATTTCCAAGACCCGTTTTCATCGGGCGTGATTCGATTTTTGATAAGTTTAATTTTCTCCATGCGAAAGCTGATAACACTTGATATAGTGCCCCTGCATAATCAGCAGGTAACGTTATCATAAGCGTCGTCTTCTCTCCACGGTTTTCTCCGTTATTTGGGAGTACAGCTTTCTTTTTCTTATGCAGAACGAGGAAACGTGTATGATTGTTTTTATGCGTATGAATGCTACGTCTTACGATCGTTAATCCGTATTTTTCTGCAGCTGCTTCATTTGCAATGGCGGCAATTTTTTCTTCAGGATGTTCTTTCACATATTGCGCAGCGGCACTTGTTGACGTCATATCTCGGACGGTTACCCCTTTTAATTCTTCATTTAAAAACTTATGACATTGTGCAATAGCGTGTGGATGCGAGTGCACTGCATATACTTCTTCCCACACTTCTGCATACTGCGGATGTACAAGTAAATGTTGCTGAATTGGCACTGTAATTTCTCCTACAATAGAAAGTGGTTGCTCATGCACAAGATAATCAACTGTTATATTCACTGAACCTTCTATGGCGTTTTCTAATGGTACCACTGCATAATCTACATTTCCATTTGCAGCTGCATCAATGCAGTCTGGAATCGTTCGATACGGTACATGCTCTGCTTCCGGAAAAAAACGACTCACCGCCATATTTGTAAATGTTGCTTCTGGTCCTAAATATCCTACTCGAATCATCGTCTTTTCCCCTCTTTTTCGTTTTCTTACTGTTATACCATACTTTTTTATATTCTTCTATATAAATTTCGAATATTTAAAAAAGACTAGCATTCGCTAGTCTAAATGTTTTCTATATTCTCTTTGAGCAAAAAAGAAATAAATGATGCATGCAGCCATATAAAATAGAATAAACAAGCCTACTTTTCTTAATGAACCATCCATAAAGATTGTATTATGAAACGTATATAACGCAACTGCACTATGCATACTCCCTACTATAATTGGCGCAAAAAATAGCATACATAATTGCCAGCGAGAAATCTTCCATACTTCTTCCTTCGTCATTCCCAGTTTAGAGAGTGCCCCGTACTGCTTTCTATCCGTTGAAATATTATGAAACCATTTAAAATATACGATACTACATGATGTAAGGAAAAATAATATACTAATGAATGAGCCTATAAATAGCGTAATATCACCGAACGCTTTCATATTCACATAGAGTTCCATATTACTTCGAAATGCATTATTATCTTGTTTCATATGTTTCCGTAAATCTTCATTTAATTCTTTCGTATTTTCGATATTTGGTAATGTATAGCCTCTATATATCATTTTTTCAGAATCAGGAATCTGATTTGCTATACCGTCAAAGTCTTCATCATTCATGACGAAGAACAGACCATTAATGTGCAAAGGATGATAGTTAAATTGTACCCCTTCCTTTTGACCGTTAAATACGAATGAATAAGTTTGATTCATTACTTGTAGTTGAATCTCTTTTTGATCATATATATACGGATGATTGTATTTACTATAATAAACAAGCGTAACTGTTCCTTTTTTAGGATGATACGTTTTCTGTTTTTGTTTTCTTGCCTCTTGATTGTATTCACTTTCCTTTATAAGCGGCGCTACTTCTGTTTCTCCCTTATTGGACTGAAAAGATGCATACACTCCAACAAAACTCATATATTGAAAATCATCATATCCATATTGGTGCAATAAATGTTCAACCGTACCTTCCGCAAAGACTTCATGAGAAGAAATACCTTTTTCTATGTAAGAAAGTGAGTGCACTCCTCCGCCCCGCCACATATCTTGCATACCAGAAAAATATAAGAACACCGTACCTGTTGCCGTAACTACAAACGTCGTTGCCATTGACATGAGAAAGAAAAAACGACCATTTTCCTTCATTCGATGTGACAATTGATTCACTATAAATAAATACGGATATGTATACATAATCTTTTTATTTCGTTTTATCATTTCTAATACTTGGGCAACTCCGTGTGTAAAAGAAAAGTATGTTCCGAAAAAGACAAGTATAGACACTGGAAAAAAGTATAACGCTATCGTCGTCGGCATCGCCGCTTGTAACGCTAACGTATATCCTACTCCTAAACAAATAAAGCCGAATATACAAAGCCACATTGATGTTTTCTTCTCTTTTTTATCTGTTCGAAATTCTTTCAATAACCGAATGATTTTTATATTCCATATACGTAAAGCACTTATAAAAGATAAGACAACAAATACGACCATATATGTAACAAGCGTTAATCCAATTGCTCTCACGTCAAAAATGACAGGGAGTTCTTTCGGAAGTTGAAGTAACATACTAAATACCATGAAGAAGAGCTTTAAAAAGATCATACCAAGCCCAATACCGAAAATATTAGCAAATATCCCGATCAATATTTGCTCGGTCATAATTACGCCAATTACGTTAGATTTCGTTGCTCCCATTAACATATATAATCCTAATTCTTTCTTACGTGCCTCTATGAAAATAGAAGTAGAGTACAAAATAAATATGACGAAAAAAGAAATGATAATAACATTACATATGATCAGTCCCCAGCGTACGTTTTGATACCACATCGTCTCCTGCATATACGGATGTACAATAACAGACATGTATGCAAAAGACGCAAATATTGCAAAACAACTACTTAAGAAAAATACTTTATAATTACGCCAATTTCCTTTTATATTTTGCAGCGCTAGTTGCCGAATGTTCATCTATCGTCCCCCTATAACTTACTACATAGGCAAAAAGCTAGAGGTTTCTCTAGCTTTGCATGTGTTTCAAATATCCTCTTTGTGCAATCATAAAGTAAATCGCAGAAGCTACAAAGTACGTTCCAATTACAATCGCACCTGATTTCCATAAATCAATATAAAGCATTTTCCCTAACGTATGAAGAGCAAATCCACTATGAATGGCACCGATTAAAATTGGGATAAAGAAGATAACACCCATTTGTCGAATTGCAATTTTACGAATTTCTTTATCCGTCATACCAATTCTCTTTAACGATTTAAATTGAATACGATCTTGTTCTTTATCGTTAAACCATTTAAAGTACGTCATACTACAAGCAAAGAAGAAGAACAGTACAGCTACAAAAAAACCAATAAACATTGTAATTGCTCCTGATTCCCTTATATTTTTATAAGCGAACACCGAGTTATTTAATTCCTCTTGCTTATCTGGTGCAACTTCCTTTTTTAAATCTAACACAAGGTCTTCTGTACTTTTCCAGTCTTCTATATAATAACCGTAATATTTCGTCTTTTCTTCATCTGGTACGAGCTTTGCGTATTTCTCAAAATCTTGCTCATTTACAATGAGATATTCACTATCATTAAAAACAGAAAATGAAGTTGGCTCATTTAATTGAACAGACTGCGTTTGTCCGTTAATTTTAATTTCATACGGTTTCGTACGATCTATCTTCATCATATCGTTCGCCATATCCATTATGACCATCGTTGCACTACCTGGTGCATTATGAACTTCTCTAACTTGCTCTCTCTTTTGTTTACGTACTTCAGCGTTATATTCTTTTTCTGAAACAATCGCCATTGGCATCTCATGTTCACTGTTAAACATCGTGATTTTTTGAGTTCCAGGAAGTTTTACGTACGTTACTTCTCGCGCTTCTTCAAATCCGTGTTTTTTTATTAATTCTTTTGTTTTTCCTTCTTTGATGACATTATGCGTATTTATTCCCTTTTCCTCATACGAAATAGCATGCGGGGTACTAGTTACTGCCTTATAACTCATATCCTCAAAAAATACGTACAGCGTACCAACTGCTGAAGATACAACCGCCGTAATGATAGAAATTACAAATAGAAAACGAGCATTATCTTTCATTTTATAAATAAGATTGCTAAGTACGAACATATTTGGATATGTATAAAAAGATTTTTTTCGTTTTTGTAACGCCTTTAATACGACTGTACTACCTTGTGTAAACAGCAAATAAGTTCCGCCTATCGTCAGCCCTACAATCGGTAAAAACAGAATGATAAAATTCATAAATGTTACTTGGAAGCTAAGTACATATGCAACAATAATACATCCTATACCAACTACACATAACCATGTAAATGCAAAAGGTTCTACTTTTTGTTTTCTTGCTCCTCTTAATAAATCAATAATTTTCAAGCGTCCTACTGTCCAAACGCTAAACAATGATAAGATTAAAAATAGAATAAAGTATACACCTGCTGTAATCAAAACTGCTTTACTATTCCATACGAGTGGTAGTGTTTTATCTATTTTCAATATTACGCTTAATGCTTGGAAGAATAATTTTGAACAAAGCATGCCAAGCCCAATACCCACTACAATTGCAATACTGCCTAACATAAGTTGCTCTAATATAATCATTCGGCCAAGTTGAGATTTTGTTCCGCCTATTAATGTTAATAGACCAAACTCTTTTTTCCTTGCTCGCAAAAATGTTGAATTTGCATATAAAATAAAGAGTGCTGAGAAGATGACTACAATATAATTCATCGATTCTAACCCTTTTGAAATCATCTTCCTCATACTAATATTACCGCCTACAACATCTGGATGATAAATGAAGGAAGCATACATGAAAAATACAACTATCGATAAACAACTACTTATCAGAAACGCTTTATAATTACGCCAATTTCCTTTTACATTATTAAGCGCGAGCTGGCGAAAGTTCATGATATTCTCCTCCTAGCATCGCAAGTACGTCCAGAATTTCTTGGAAAAAGGCTTGCTTCGTTCTTCCTTTATGAATTTCTGAGAAAATCTCTCCATCACGAATAAAAAGGATACGTTCGCAATAACTCGCCGCTACTGGATCATGCGTTACCATTGCAATTGTCACTTTCTTTTGTTCATGTAAGTCTTGCAACGCACTCATTAATGATTTTGCCGACTTTGAATCTAAGTTTCCAGTTGGCTCATCCGCTAAAATTAACGTCGGTTCATGAATGATCGCTCTCGCAGCTGCTGCACGTTGTTGCTGTCCGCCTGATACTTCATATACTTTTTTATTTAAAATGCCTTCGATATTTAAAAACTTCGCAATCTCAAGCACTTTCGCATCGATTTCATTTACAGATTTCTTCGCCATTACAAGTGGTAAAATGATATTTTCTTTAATGGATAACGTATCAAGTAAGTTAAAATCTTGGAAAATAAATCCTAAATGTGTACGGCGAAACTCCGCTAATTTTGCAGCACGCATTTGATTAATTTCTTCCCCATTTACAAGCACATGACCTGAAGTTTGCTTATCAATTGTTGCTAATAAATTTAAAAGCGTTGTTTTCCCGCTTCCTGAAGGACCCATAATTCCTACAAATTCGCCTTTTTCTATTTTAAAATTTATATCGTTCAAAGCAGTCGTCGCTACTGAACCTTTCGATTGATACACCTTCGTTAATCCCTTTACTTCAAGAACACTCATTTCTAATCCCCCTATGTGTTTTCTTCTTACATTTACTATAAGAAAAATAAGAAAAAGAAACGAGTGATTTCCCTTACAAAACGTTTTGTTATCTTACAGTTTTGTCATTTTTCTCATTAATGTATGATATTCTTCATCTTTTGCAAATTGGAACGTGAACGTTGTCCCTTCCCCTTCAGCCGATTGTACATAAATACCGTGATGTAAATTATCGCAAATTTCCTTCGTAATATATAAACCCATTCCAGTCGCTTCTCTCGTTTTACGGCCATTTATCCCCGTAAAGAATGGATCAAATATACGCTTTACATCTTGCTCTGGAATACCGATTCCATTGTCCTTAATATGTAATAATACCTTTTGATCTTTCTCTTCAATTTGAAATTGAATTTCCTTTTTCTCTGCTTCCGAAATTTTTGTATACTTAATCGCATTTACAACAATTTGCCCTATAGCAATACTTAGCCATTTTCTATCAGAGGCAACCATACAAGTATCTTCTTCAAACATCACTTTCGGAAATACAGACGATTGAATGAAAGACTTTCTATTTTCATTAATAATACCCCTAATAATATCTATCACATTTACTACTTCTACTTTATAGTCTTTCGCAAACTGCTCTAACCTTGCCATATGTAACGCTAAATCTAAACCATTTAATATACGGTTATTTTCTTCACGAATACTTTCAACTGTTACTCTCGCTTCACGATGCTCTTTACCAAACTTCTGTAATAGTAATTCAATAACAGATACTGGTGTTTTCATTTGATGAATCCATTGATTCATAAATATCATTTGCTGTTGTTCTTTTGCATGTTGTTTATGAACTTCATTCATATATTGCTGTCTTAATAACGTAAACGATTCAACGACCATCTCTTGCTCTGCCGTATAAGAAGTATCAATAAGTAAGGAATCATGTAATGTATTTCCGCCAATAACATACTTTTCGATCCTCTTTAAAAACACACTCCGTTTTCGGTAATCGTAAATGAGATATACAGTAAAAACAACTGTCCCTAATAAAAGTCCGTATAACCATGTACTCCAATCAATAGATCGCTTTTCTAAAAGACTTTGCAACTGCAAAACGAGCCCAAATAAACAAAGGCTAACAATATAAGAAAGAATTAAAGAAAAACGATCCATGAGGTAATTTTTAACCTTCATGCCCTTCGCCCCACTCTGTAAGAAGCGCATAACCATATCCACGTTTCGTTACAATTGCATTTTTAATGCCTAACTCCTCTAGTTTCTTCCTTACACGTTTTACATTTACGGTTAATGTATTATCATCAACAAAAGCTACCTCATCCCAGAGGGCTTCTAACAATTCTTCGCGCGTTACATATTGATTTGCTTGTTTCATTAAACACTCTAATAAGTAAAATTCATTTTTTGTCAGTTCTGTTTGTTGCCCTTGCCACTCAACAACGTGCTGCGATGGGAATAACAACAATCCATTTACACCTAAACAATCACTTTCTGCTGCAGAAGCATACTCACCATACCCACGTCGAAGTGCACTTTTCACCTTAGCCATTACAATATCTAAATGGAATGGCTTCGTAATGTAATCATCTCCGCCATTCTCAATCGCCATTACTTGATCCATTTCCCCTGTTCTTGCAGAAACAAAAATAATTGGTGCATTCGATACAGTACGAATTTGACGACACCAATAAAATCCATCAAAATATGGTAAATTAATATCAAGTAACACGAGATGTGGATTTACTTTTACAAACTCATCCTTTATATGTCGTAAATCACTTGCTCTAAATGATTGATAGCCATACCTTTCTAAATGCTCTTCTAATATTCCTGCGATTTTTTCATCGTCTTCTACAATTAATATTTTATACATGTTCGTTTTCTCCCCATAAAAAATTCTTATAAAACCACTCCTTTTCTATTATAAATTGAAAATTTAATTAGTGGGGATTTTTTCCTGTACGAATCAGACTTTTACAATATAAAAAAAGACTGCCATATTTCGGCAGTCTTAATCGATAAATTCAAATTCATATTCAAGAATTTTTACAATATCTCCGTCTTTTGCACCACGTGCACGAAGCGCTTCATCAATACCCATTCCGCGCATTTGACGAGCGAAACGACGTATAGATTCATCACGTGAGAAGTCTGTCATTTTGAATGTCTTCTCAATATCGTAACCAGAGATAACAAACGTGCCATCACTTTCACGTGTAATTTCAAATTTAAGAGCTTCAGCATCAAATTTGTACATTACACTTGCTTCAGACTCATCAACAACATCGTACATCGGGAATTCTGGTGTTGTTTCTAATAAGTTCGCTACTTCAAACAGTAAATCACGAACACCTTGTTTCGTTACAGCTGAGATTGGGAAGATTTTTACTTCGTCTCCCACTTTCTCTTTAAAGCCTTGTAAGTTTTCTTCTGCATCTGGCATATCCATTTTGTTTGCTACAACAACTTGTGGACGCTCTGTTAAACGCATATTGTATTCTTTTAATTCATTATTAATCGTTACGTAATCTTCATATGGATCACGGCCTTCTAAACCAGACATATCAATAACATGCACGATTACACGTGTACGCTCGATATGGCGTAAGAATTGGTGTCCAAGTCCAACGCCAGCATGTGCGCCTTCAATTAGTCCAGGAAGGTCAGCCATAACGAAGCTACGGTTATCACCAGTTTCAACAACACCAAGATTCGGAACGATTGTTGTAAAGTGATACTCTGCAATTTTCGGACGTGCTGATGATACAACAGATAATAATGTAGATTTACCTACACTTGGGAATCCAACAAGTCCAACGTCTGCTAGTACTTTAAGTTCTAGAATGACATCACGCTCTTGACCTGGTTCCCCGTTCTCAGCGATTTCTGGCGCTGGGTTCGTAGCTGTTGCGAAACGTGAGTTACCACGGCCACCACGGCCACCTCTTGCGATTACAGCTGTTTGTTCATGCGTTACTAAATCGGCAAGAATTTGACCTGTTTTTTCATCTTTTACTACTGTTCCTGGTGGAACTTTTACGATTAAATCTTCAGATTTACGTCCGTGCTGACCTTTACTCATTCCATGCTGACCGCGATCAGCTTTGAAATGACGTTGGTAGCGGAAGTCCATTAATGTACGTAACCCTTCCTCAACAACAAAAACAACATCTGCACCTTTACCACCGTCGCCACCTGCTGGGCCACCTTTAGGAACATACTTCTCACGACGATACGCAACCATTCCGTTACCACCGTCGCCGCCTTTTACATATATCTTGACCTGATCTACAAACATTATTTCACCACACTTTTTTCAATTGGTTGTAATATAACTGAGACTTCTTCGTCTCTTACTGTATAAGAAATGGAATACCATTTATTGTTTTGGTTCGCAAGCCAATTCTGTAGTTCTTCTACACTCGTTAGCTTACCACGAAAATCAAAAAAGAAACGAGCATTCTCCGCGTCACATTCAATTGTGATACAAACATAATTTTCAACATATACGTCTAAACTATGCTGAAGCATTGAGAAAAATTGATTCGTCCATGTACATACAGTCTCATCTAAGTGAGATAAGTTATGTAATTTCCCTAATACTTCGTACTCCAATAAGCACGGCTGCTGTTTCCAATTATATGTTAAAATCCACTCTGAAAATAAAGGCATAGATAGCCCCATCAGATTGGATTCTTGTCTCGCTTCTTGGACAAAACGATCGATGAGACTATGAATTTCTTCCACTTTTCCAAGGGAAAGGTTTCCTTTCACCATCTGCATACGATTGAGCCAATCATGTCTTGAATGGCGCAATGCATCTATAATTGTCCATTTTTCATTCATTTAGATACCCCTTAATATAGAAAAACTCTAACCTGCACTCAGGTTAGAGTTTTCCGTGAGTTCTTATGCTTCTTGAGCAACAGGATATACGCTCACTTGTTTGCGGTCACGGCCAAGACGCTCAAAGCGTACTACGCCGTCAACTTTCGCGTATAAAGTGTCATCGCCACCACGACCAACGTTAACACCTGGATAAATTTTTGTACCGCGTTGACGGTAAAGAATTGAACCACCTGAAACCGTTTGACCATCTGCGCGTTTAGCACCAAGACGTTTTGACTGAGAGTCACGACCGTTCTTTGTACTACCTACACCTTTCTTAGATGCGAAAAACTGAAGATCTAATCTTAACATACGTTACACCTCCTGCACTTTTTCTATTAAACGGATATACTTTCCGTAATCAAGTTCGATCGTCTTAAGCGAAACAACCAATCCTTCTAAAAGCGTTTGTGCTTTTTCTGCTGCATGAACGTCTAAATCATTAGGCAATTCATACGTTAAGAATCCACCATCACTTCCGAGTTCAATAGTTGCCTGCACATTACAAAGTTCTTCCACTGCATTTATAGAACCAAACACAACCGCTGTAGTTCCAGCACAGACAAGGTCTTGTCCATGTGGCGCATAATCGGCATGTCCAGTCATTTTAAATGATTGGATACTTCCTAATTTCGTGCGACTTATCGTAATTTTAATCATGTTAACCTGGATTAAGCGTTGATAGCTTCAACAACTAGCTTAGTGTAAGGTTGACGATGACCTTGTTTCTTACGATTGTTCTTTTTCGCTTTGTATTTGAAAACGATGATTTTCTTAGCGCGACCTTGTTTTTCAACTTTCGCAGTAACTGTTGCACCTTCTACAACTGGGCTACCAACTTTAACGTTTTCGCCACCAACGAAAAGAACTTTGTCAAAAGTAACAGTTTCACCAGCTTCAACATCTAATTTTTCAATGTAGATTGCTTGACCAGCTTCAACTTTAATTTGTTTTCCACCTGTTTCGATAATTGCGTACATACTTGCACCTCCTCTTAATTACTAAGACTCGCCAAAAACGAGGTAGACATAAATGCCTTTAGGGAACCTGTCTTGTGCGGTTGTAGCATATAGCCGTTTAGGTGCTATAAACTATAACATAAAGATGTTATCATGAATCATAGACGGTTGTCAATAAATGTTCTGCTAACTATTTTTTCCGTTCTATAATTTCTTTTTTACTTCCGAAACGGATAATTGCATACTTTTCGATCATATCATCTTTGAAATAAATTTCAAATGGAATATTTTTTTGTAATTCTTTTTGTAAAAATTGTTTTTGCAGTTCTTTAGGTGCAGCAATTAATACCGCCTCATCTTCTATACTTCCATATGTAATTAGCTCTCTCTCTAGCTCATACGCAATTGTTTCATATGACATCACATACCCCGTCGCTTTGCACGGTACACACTCTTCTAGTAATACGTCACGTAAAGAATGTTTTTTACGTTTGCGTGTCATCTCTAAAATCCCTAACTCTGTAAACCCAAGCACTCTTGTATATGTACGATCATGTTGCATAGCAGCGATGAGACATTCTCTTATTTTTTCTTTATCTTCTCTTCTTTTCATATTAATAAAATCAATTAATATCATACCACCGATATCACGCAGTCTTAATTGACGTGCAACCTCTTCAGCTGCCACTTCATTTGTACGAAGGACTGTATCTTGTAAATTCTGCTTTCCAGTAAACTTACCCGTATTCACATCAATTACAGTCATCGTCTCCATTTGCTCCACAATTAAATAAGCACCATTTGGAAGCCACACAATTTTTTGAAGTGCTTTCTCAATTTCACGCTCTATTCCAAAATGGTTAAACATTGAAGACTTTTCATTATAAAAAGACACTTTTTCTTTTCCGACTTTTTCTTCTAACTCTTTTACTATACTTCTTGTATCTACAATTACTTTTTCAATCGTTTCAATTGGATTCTCTTGAAATACCCGATCTAAAAAAGTGGCCGGGCGATGAAGTAGTAACGGTGCCTTTCCCTGGTCCTCTTTTCTTTTTAACTCTTCATATAACTGCTGTAATCTTTGCATTTCAGCTTGTATTTCTTCAATTTCTCCTTTTTCAGAAGCAGAACGGAAAATGTAACCTCCCGTCCCTTCCACTTCAATTTGGAGTAGTTGTTGCCTTCTTTTATTGTTTTTTATTTTCCGAGAAACCGCGCGCATTTCATCATATGGCATATAAACGACATATTTCCCGGTAAATTCTATGTTCGCTGTCAATTTTGGCCCTTTCGTATCAATTGCCTCTTTCACAACTTGTACGAGCACCGCTTGTCCTTCATGTATACGATAAGAAGATGGTACATCATCGTATGAAAGATACGCATGTTTTTCTAAACCGATGTTTACAAAAGCTGCGTTCATTCCAGCTATTGTTCTTACGATACGTCCAACATAAATATGCCCAACAATCTCTTGTTCTTCATTTCGTTTCCATAAAAACTCAACAATTTTTTTCTTCTCTTCAATTGCAACGCGTTTTTCCGATCCAGCATAGTTCATATATAACGTTTTCAAAATTATTTCCTCACTTTATAATCTTCTTTGCTTTTACAATAATAAAAGGTTAGTGCTAACGTCAACACTAACCGATTAATTCTTCAACAGATGATGTTGTTCGTTTTTCAGTAAAATACGCATAGAGCAATTCATTTTCATCCAATGTGTAATGTTCTTTATATTTTCCATGAACGATAATAGAGTGCTTATACCCTCTACGAAATTTTGTGAAGATCGTATATAAACGATCTTCCGTTTTCACCTCAATAGGTGCAATCTTTTCAATTCCCCTTTTGTTCCCATAATAACGTTCTAATAAAAAACGCATAAAGGCATATCGTCTTTGTTTCCATTCTTGATATAACGATACCGCTAAAAATATGAGTAGTACCCACATCATAATATTGTTACTATTCCAAAGTAACTGCCACCCTAGTATGACACTAAAAAAAACACATGATAATTTCATCATCTTTTCATGTGCTTGTAAATAAGGAAAACGATATGATAATACGTTAAACAATACTTTCCCACCATCAAGCGGCCAAATAGGGAGTAAATTAAACGCTAAAATAATTATATTATTCCACATAAAGAAATAATATAAATCCGCATCAAGCCAACCAACTTCAAACAACATATAGCCTACCGCCATCATCCAAATATGTTGAATAGGTCCTGCAATTACGACAACAAGCTCCTCTTTCAATGACTTATTCCCATGTTCCTCAAGCTCAGCTACACCACCAAACGGTAAAAGTTGAATCTTTTTAATACGCCAATTATAGTGTGCCGCTGCAAAAGCATGCCCGAGTTCATGGATGAGAACGATACAAAATAACAGTAGTAACTCTTTAAAACGTGCCGTGAAAATACCAATGACAATAACAACCCAAAACAACGGATGCACTGAAATCTTCGTTAAAATATCTCTATATTTAATCAAATGAAATCACCTGAATCGGATCGATAAATTTTTCATTCTTTTTTATCGCGAAATAAAACTTACCATTTTTATTATTTGCATCATTGTTCACTGTTCCAATTTTTTGTTTCTTTGAAACGTAATCATATAATTTCACTGACATATCATTTAAATTTGCATACCATGACTCCGTTCCATCCGCATGCTGAATTTGAACTGTATTACCAAGTTCCTCTTTCTTGCCTGCAAAAACAACTAATCCTTCATTCACTGACTCAACAGTTGCATTTGTAGCTGTTTGAACAAATACACCTTGGCCATTTTTTTGAAACCCTTGCATCACCTTTCCTGAAGCAGGAATTGCATAATCTTTTTGCTGAATGGTTCCTTCTTTTTTCTCATTAGGCGAATAGAATACGAGAGGTTTTCCAAACTGCTTTTCGTACCATTTCGCTACAGTAGCAAACTGAAATTCTTCCTTCATCACTTTTTCTGTAACAGCTTTAGCACCGCCGAAAGAAGGGGGGGCATTCTTATATAAAATAGCGACAGAAAGAACTAATATTGCTGATAATAAAACTTTAAAGAAAAATACTTCTTTTCGAAACAAAGGATGAATTTCCTTTTCTCCATCTTCAATAAATACTGTTTCACTATCAAAATTACCTCCAGCAAAATACTGCTCTTCCTCCATCCTTTCTTGCTCTGCCTTCCTCTTCGCAATCCGTTTTTTAATTTCTTCTACACGTCTATTCTTCATACTGTCTCCTTTCTTTCGTTAAGCTAATTTAATAGAAACAGTTGTATACAGTTTGTACATATGTATGAGCTAGGAAAGGAAGATATTCGTGTGAAGAAAAAAGAAAGCACT
Source organism: Bacillus basilensis (assembly GCF_921008455.1). Lineage (NCBI taxonomy): Bacteria > Bacillati > Bacillota > Bacilli > Caryophanales > Bacillaceae > Bacillus > Bacillus basilensis. The sequence goes on from NZ_CAKLBZ010000001.1 coordinate 4,506,242, forward strand.
CCGCAAATATGCGAAGTGCTTTTAACGGATTCCAAAGAAGTTTTTCATCTTTGTAAATACCGATACCTTTTCTTGTTCAAATGCTTGTAATGGGACATTCTCACCCAACAAACGTCTTGCAATATTACGATAAGCTAACGCTGCTTTTCCGCTCGGTTGCAACGCTACAGGTTCACCTGTATTTGTAGCACGAATAACTTCATCATCATCTTCTACAACACCAAGAAGCTCGATTGACAATGTACGTACGATTTCATCAACATCTAACATATCCTGTTCATGAAGCATATGACTACGCACACGGTTAATAACAAGTTTCGGTGGTTCAATATCCTCTTTTTCTAAAAGCCCGATAATACGATCTGCATCGCGCATTGAGGATACTTCTGGCGTCGTAACAACGATTGCTTTATCCGCACCAGCTACCGCGTTTTTAAATCCCTGCTCAATCCCCGCAGGACAATCAATTAATATGTAATCATAATCTTGACGTAATACTTGTATTAATTCATCCATTTGTTCAGGTGTTACCGCTGATTTATCACTCGTTTGTGCTGCAGGTAATAAATAAAGATCATCAAAACGTTTATCTTTAATAAGAGCCTGAGGTAAACGGCAACGCCCTTCAACGACATCAACAAGATCAAATACAATACGATTTTCCAGCCCCATTACTACGTCTAAGTTTCGAAGACCGATATCTGTGTCAATTAAGCACACTTTCTTTCCAGATAACGCTAGGGCTGTACCAATGTTCGCAGACGTTGTAGTTTTACCTACTCCGCCTTTTCCAGATGTAATTACTATTGCCTCTCCCACAGCTATACAATTCCCCTTTCTAACTTTGTTAAATTAGGTCTAAGATGAGTGAGAAGTTGCAGTCGATCGACAACAATGTGATTGTTCTCATTAATATACGCACATTCTGCCGCCTCCGCTCCGTCTTCTTTCTCTTCCGGAGCCCGCATTGCCACATCACTAATTCGAAGTTGCATCGGGTTCATAACAGATGCAGCGATTACAGCATCCGAATCCCCATAATACCCAGCATGCGCAATTCCTCTTAATGATCCTACGACAAAAATATTCCCCCCAGCGATAACCGTTCCGCCTGGATTAACATCTCCAATTAACAATAAATTTCCTTTTACATGTAAAACTTGTCCAGAGCGAACAATTTTGGAAATAGGGACAATTTCTGTTTCTTCTTTCCAAGCTATTGCTTCTGCTTTCGTGATAACATCACTTTCAATTGAATCCACAACGAGATTCTTTTTATTACGAATTAACGTACGAATCTCTTCTTGTTGGACTTCTGTTAAATAACGATTTCCCACTTTCACATGCACTTCAATTAAAGAGCGCCCATCACCATCATAGTAATGTGTAGAAAGCTTTTCATCCAATTCCTCCAGTAATTCAGAGAATGAACAACAATCCTCTAAATGAAGCGTTATTCCGTCTTTTGTCCCTTTTATTGTTACATTTTGTTGCTTTTTTTCTTCCACTAAAGTTCACCCCACCGATTCAATTCGACATAAAATTAGAAAATCCTTTTTTCTTTTTCTTCCATCGCTTTTGAAAGACGCACTAAATATCGTCTCAGTGGGAAACAAACTATCAATAAGAAAATTGCATTTAGCAATAAAGTAGACAGGAGACGATCTGTGAAAAAGACATACGCTGACATATGAGTACGTCCTAACAAAGTTAAAAATCCATACACATAATACTCTAGTGCTACAATGCTAGCTAGTACAATAGAAGCAACAATAAATAAATTTAATTGTAGTACTTTCATCACACTATAAACTAAATAAGCTAAAATCGGATACGCAAAAATATATATACCGACAAGTTCTGTGTATACGGTATCAAATAAGAAACCAAATAAAAGTCCGTAATAAATCCCTTGGACCGGACTATAGTACACAGTAATAAAACATAACACAATTATAAAGAAATGAGGTGCTGCTATACTGTTTTTCCAAAAAACCTCTGTTGGCACAATAGTAGCAAACATATTTTCAAATAAAAAAACAAAAAGGAGCAAAAGAGGAAGAGCTGCTCTTTTTAAAATCTTCATCATCTCTTCTCCCCCTCCTATTCTAATGGCGCTGAAGGCGTTGCACGTTTAGCAACCATAATATGCTCTACGTCATTCAAATCAGCGGCCGGTTTTACATAAGCTGTTTTTGTTAAGCCGTATGGATCCGGCTGAACATCAACGATTGTTCCAATTACAAGACCTTTCGGGAAAATATCACCAAGTCCAGATGTTACAACTAGTTGATCTTTCGCTACCTTAGCATCAGAGCCAATCTTTGTGAAAAGAAGTAAGTGCTTTTCTTTATCATAACCTTCAATCAATCCAAAGATTTTCTCATCACCTTGTACGATAGCAGAAACACGATTTGTTCGGCTCATAGAGCTTAGCAACTCTACTGATGATGTAAACTGAGATACACTTTTCACTCGCCCAACTAAACCTTGTGAAGTTACTACAGCCATATCTTTTTTAATTCCTTGCTGTGCTCCTTTATCGATTCCGATTAAATCGTACCATTTATCTGGATTACGAGAAACAACAGTAGCTGGAATTTCAGTATATTGGCTATTCAACTCTTTTTTACCCGTTAACTCTTGTAACTTCTTGTTATCATCTTCTAATTGTTTTACTTTCCCTGATAGATCTGCATAATTATCTAATTTTGCTTTTAATTCTTTATTCTCTTCATACGTGCGCTTTACATCCTCTACATTTTCGAAGAATCCAGCTACGTATTTCGCTGGCTTTTGGAATACACGTTCTACAACACCGACAGTGTCTTTAACAAACTGCTCTGGCCATGTTAAACTGTTCCGTTCTTTCAATGAGATTCCAATCAATGCCACGAGAAGAATAATACTAACTAACAAAACAATTAATCTTTTGTTTAAGAAAAACTGTGGCACGTTCACACCCTCTTAATTTCATTGATTTTTATTTTGCAATATTATCGAGCAGCAGTTTTGAAAAGATCGATATTGTCTAATGCTTTACCCGTTCCAATTGCTACGCAATCTAATGGGTCTTCTGCAACAAGAACTGGCATATTTGTTTCTTCGCTAATAACTTTATCTAAGTTACGTAGTAATGCTCCGCCACCTGTTAATACGATACCACGGTCCATAATGTCTGCCGCTAATTCAGGTGGAGTTTTCTCTAACGTATTTTTAACAGATTCTACAATTGCATCTACTGTATCTTTTAATGCGTCTGCAATTTCTTCTGGCTGAATTAGTACTGTTTTTGGTAAACCACTTACTAAATCACGACCGCGAATTTCCATAGGCTCAATACCTTCTGGCTCGCCTGCAGAACCGATTTCTAATTTTAATGCTTCAGCTGTTCTTTCACCAATCATTAAGTTGTAGCTTTTCTTAATGTACTGAATGATTGAATCGTCCATATCATCACCAGCAACACGAACTGATTGACTTGTTACAATACCACCTAAAGAAATGATTGCAACTTCTGTTGTACCGCCACCGATATCAACAACCATGCTACCAGTTGGTTCCCAAACAGGTAAGTTCGCACCAATTGCCGCTGCAAATGGTTCTTCGATTGGATAAGCATCACGAGCACCCGCTTGACGAGTCGCATCGATTACTGCACGTCTTTCTACAGCTGTAATACCAGACGGTACACATACCATTACGTAAGGCTTACGTGAGAAGAATCCATTTGATTTTTGAGCTTGTTGAATGTAGTATTTCATCATTGTTGCTGTTGTTTCGTAATCAGCAATTACACCGTCTTTCATCGGGCGAAGTGCCACAACGTTTCCTGGTGTACGACCAATCATTTGTTTTGCATCGCTACCTACAGCAACGATTTGTTTCGTATCAGTTTGTAACGCTACTACTGAAGGTTCACGTAAAACTACACCTTTTCCTTTTACATATACAAGCGTGTTCGCAGTTCCTAAATCTATTCCAAGATCGCGAGTAAAGCCACCAAATCCAAACATATTATTTATCTTCCTTTCTTGTTTTCACGGACTCATTTTTTCTTACTTTATATTATAAAAACAGTACGTTTTTTATATCTTTATCCTTTTTGTAGATAAATTTCTACAAAAAACTCATAAATCACATTATAAAACAAAATAAGTAAAAAGCATAGTCTTAAATATGACCTTTTTCCTTTAAACTCACGAATTTATGGTCGCCTATTATAATATGATCAAGCACTTCAATTCCGATAATTCGGCCGCATTCTACTAACCGTTTTGTTACTTCAATATCTTCACGGCTCGGCGTGGGGTCTCCTGAGGGATGGTTATGAAGACATATGATAGAGGCTGCTGCACGGCGAAACGCTTCTTTAAAAACTTCCCTTGGATGTACGATTGATGTGTTTAAGCTTCCAATGAAAATTGTTTGCCTATGTATAACTTGATTTTTTGTGTTCAAATATAAACATACAAAATGCTCCTGCTGAAGGAAACGCATTTCTTCCATCATATATCTTGCACAATCTTCCGGACTTCGTATGCTATATCTATTTTGATATTCTAAACGGACCATTCTTCTACCTAGTTCAAAAGCAGCCATGAGCTGTGATGCCTTCGCAATCCCAACACCATGTATACTAACTAACTCTTCTAACGTTGCGTCTTTCAACATACGTAAACCATCAAAGTGATACAAAATTTTATCTGATAACTTTAAAACTGTTTCTTCTTTAGAACCTGTTCTGAGTAACACTGCAAGAAGCTCTCGGTTTGATAAACTCCCAGCCCCTTCCAACAATAAACGCTCCCGTGGCTGTTCTTCCCTTACAACATCACGAATACCGTTCATCTCTCCACCCCTTTATTTGTTCTCTCAAAGAAAATCCCATGCACTTTTACGCATGGGCTATATCAGTATCAAATTGTTTTAACTCCCGAACGAGACGTGCAATTGGTAGGCCGACTACACTATAGTAATCCCCTTGAATATGTTGAACGAAAATAGACCCTTTTCCTTGAATCCCATAGCTTCCTGCTTTATCAAGAGGTTCCTTCGATGCAACGTATGCGTCAATCTCTGCTTCTGTTAATTCCCAAAACGTAACTTCTGTACGCTCATAAAAAGTGACTGTTTTGTCTTTTGCTATAATTGCAACACCCGTATATACTTCATGTGTTTTCCCTGATAATAATTGCAACATTTCTTTCGCCTCAGCCTCATTAGATGGCTTTCCAAGAATACGTGACTCATATGTAACAATTGTGTCTGCACCTAACACAATGTAATCACTATTATTTTCTGCTACCGCGGATGCTTTTTGCAGAGCAAGGGACATCACAATATCCGCAGGTGATGAATACGCACCTATCGTTTCTTCTACTTCACTTACTACAATTTCAAATGGCACACCTGCTAATTCAAGTAATTCCTTCCTGCGAGGTGATCCTGAAGCTAAAATAATTTTTCTCATATTTTCTCCTCCCTTTCTCACATGAAGCAGAATAATTTACAACAATCGTATCAAAGAAATAGTTTGTCCACAAATGAAAGAAATATTATTTTCTCTAAACAAAATAATACTTCTTTACTAAAATACGATTATATTCCTGCCATAGAGAAAGCACTTTGCTCTAGATTCAAAAGAAAAGAAAGAAGTACCTATACTTCTTCCTTCGTCATTTCATTATCCTATTATTTTACCTTTTGTGAAACAATTTTTTCGTACGCGAGTATACCATCAATAATAACTTGATTTAATTTCACCAAGGATTCCTTATCACTTTTTCCGCCCTTCACTGTTTGCACAGCAACTGACGTATACATATACAATTTCTTTGCTTCTTCCTGCTTCATACTTTTCCCTTCTTTTTCAATCGCTTTCCACTCTTTTTCAATCGCATCTATATCTTTTGCATTACTTTTTCCACTGGCTTGTACGCTAGAAGCATATTTTGCTAAATGAGTATATAATGGCTGTACTTGTGTTAAAAACGCCCCAACTTCTTTATCGTCTTTTAGTAACGCTTTATCTGTTATATCCCAGCTCTTTTTCAATACGGAGACATTCTCATTTTTATACTGCGTCATTAATTGATTTATGCCTTGTTCATCGCTAGCAATACCAACAACTAACGCATACTTATCACCGCTCGGTTTTAAAGCTGCTACGCCTCCATTACCTTTCCACTCTTCAAGAGCAGCCTGTCCCTTTTCCTCGGAAGAATAAATTCCTCCTTGAACAAAAAATAATTTCATTGGATCTAATGCCGTTCCTGTCTGCGCTTTTTGTTTCTCCTCTTTTGGTGCTGGTTTTTGTTCTGCCGTTCCCCCGACCTTTGATTCTTCATTTCGCATCTGCTTCGAAGCTGTTACTTCGCTTCCCCCTGTTGCACCTTGCCCTTTAAGTAACTGTAGCATCCCCATCCCAAACGCCGTCCCAATAATAATCGCAGTTGCAACGATTGCAATTAACGTATTGTTCCACTTCTTTCGTTTTTTTTCCGTAGATACTAATTTCGCTTTTTGAAACGGAACAACGTTTTTCGGTCTTTCACTTTCTACTACCATCCATTCAAATTCATCTTTCTTCTTCTCCTCATACTTCGCTTCTGTTCCATTCACTTTCACTGAGATCGTTCGTGATTGCTTGTCCATACACTCACACCTCACCTCTTATCGTTGTCCGCATCATATCATATTCATTTCACAAAAAAACGAGATATTTGTCAGAGGAATTCGCCAAATAACCCTATATATTTATCTTATATGTATGCATTTGACTTCATTTGTAGAACAAAAAAACCAGATAGCAAAGACTATCTAGTTTTTCTCGCGAATATATTTTCGAACTTCCGAAATGAAATAAAGAGAACCTGTTATGATAAAAACATCATTTTCTCCAATCATTTCAACCTTCTTATCAATTGCCTCTTTCCAATTTTCAAAAACTAATTTTGACTCTTTCTTTGAATATGATGCAAGCTTGTCAGCAGAAATAGCACGATCAAAGGCGAATGTTGTAAAAATAATTTCATCAGCGATGGTTTCTAATTGCCCTACCATATTAGGCAATTGCTTATCACCAAGGGCAGTAAATAAAACTATTACATTTTTATCTTTGTAATGTGATTCTACCGTTTTCACAAGGCTTTCAATACCTTCCGGATTATGAGCACCATCTATAATAATATCTGGATTACTTTGCAATTGTTCAAAGCGCCCAATCCAATACGCTTCCTGTAATCCAGTTCTTATTTCTTCTTCCTCAATTAAAAATGATAAGTATGTTTTTACATACATGACTGCCATCAGTGCAAGTGCTGCGTTTCCTACTTGGTGAGCACCTTTCATTGAGATTCGCACATCTTCAAAAGAGGCGAAAGGACAAGTGAAATTGAACTGTTCTCCATCTTCACTTGACTGTTTATGTAACGCTGTAAAATGGTTGCCCATCTCGTATAGGTTTGCATGATTTTCCTTTGCAACCTTTTGAATGACTTGCAACGCTTCCTCATCTTGCACACCAGTAATAACCGGGACACCAGACTTAATAATCCCCGCCTTTTCATATGCAATTTCTCCTAGTGTATTGCCTAAAATGTGCATATGATCGTGGCCAATATTTGTAATAATCGTGAGAACAGGATGAATCACATTCGTAGAATCAAAGCGTCCTCCAAGCCCTGTTTCAAATAAAACAACATCACAGAAATTGACTTTACCGAAATAACAAATTGCCATAACGGTAATAATTTCAAACTCAGTCGCTTCCCCTAAATCCGTCTCATCTAGTTTTTCAACGACTGGCTTTACCATCTTTACAAGTTCAGTAATCTCTTCATCTGCAATTGGTGTGCCGTTCACACTAATACGTTCGTTAAATGTTTCAATATAAGGAGAGGTAAATGTCCCTACCTTATATTTTGCGTCTTCTAACATGTAGCGCATATATGTTAACGTTGAACCTTTTCCATTTGTACCAGCAAGATGGACACATTTTATATGACGCTCTGGATTTCCGAGCTCTTCTAGCATCCATCTCATTCTTTCTAATCCTGGTTTAATACCAAACTTCAACCGACTATGAATCCAACCTATCGCTTCTTCGTATGTATGTATCACGTATGCTTTCCCCTTTCAAAAGACAACCTTCATCATTCTATTATACGCAAAGAAAAGAGACTCACCAATATAGTGAGTCTCTAAAAACATTTTTATTTCTCAAGATCTGCTAGACGTTGGCGAACTGCTTCGCGTTTTTCTAGGTAATCTTGCTCTTTCGCACGCTCTCCTTCAATAACTGCTGCAGGAGCTTTCGCTACGAAACCTTGGTTTGAAAGTTTCTTCTGTACACGTTCTACCTCTTTATCGAACTTCTCAAGTTCTTTCTCAAGACGCGCTCTCTCTTCATCAAGATTGATAAGATCAGCTAACGGTAAGAATAACTCTGCACCTGTTACGATTGCAGTCATCGCTTTTTCTGGCGCTTGTAAATCCGTTTGAATTGTTAATTCGCTTGGGTTACAGAAACGCTCAATGTAAGAGCTGTTTTTCGTAAGTTGAGCAAGTACAGCCTCATCTTTTGCTTTAATTTGCATTTGAACTTTTTTGCTCATTGGCGTATTAACTTCTGCACGGATGTTACGAACAGAGCGAATGATATCAACTAGAAGGTGCATTTCTGCTGCAGCTTCTGTATCTTGTAAATCTTCGCGAACTGTCGGCCACGCTGCTACTGTAATAGATTCGCCTTCATGCGGTAAATGTTGCCAAATCTTCTCTGTTACGAATGGCATGAATGGGTGTAATAGACGCATTGTTTGGTCTAATACGTAAGCTAAAATAGAACGAGTTGTTTTCTTAGCTGCTTCATCTTCACCGTATAGAGGAAGTTTCGCCATTTCAATGTACCAGTCACAGAAATCGTCCCAAATGAAGTTGTATAATGAACGACCAGCTTCACCAAACTCATATTTATCCATGTTACGTGTTACGCTTTCGATTGTTTCATTTAAGCGAGTTAAAATCCACTTATCCGCAACTGATTTTTCACCAGTTAAATCGATTTCTTCATACTTCATATCATCCATGTTCATTAATACGAAACGTGATGCATTCCAAATTTTATTAATGAAGTTCCAAGTAGATTCTACTTTTTCCATGCTGAAACGTAAATCTTGACCTGGTGCACTTCCTGTTGATAAGAAGAAACGCATTGCATCTGCACCATACTTCTCGATAACGTCCATTGGATCAATACCGTTACCAAGAGATTTACTCATTTTACGTCCTTGCTCATCACGAACTAAACCGTGAATTAATACATCTTTAAATGGACGCTCGCCTGTAAACTCTAAACCTTGGAAAATCATACGAGATACCCAGAAGAAGATGATGTCATAACCAGTTACTAGTGCATCTGTTGAATAGTAACGTTTGAAGTCTGCTGAATCTTCATTTGGCCAACCAAGTGTTGAGAATGGCCATAACGCTGAACTGAACCATGTATCAAGTACGTCGTTATCTTGGTTCCAGTTTTCAATATCTGCTGGCGCTTCTGTACCTACGTATACTTCACCAGTTTCTTTATGATACCAAGCTGGAATGCGGTGTCCCCACCATAACTGACGAGAAATACACCAGTCATGAATGTTTTCCATCCAGCGTAAGTATGTGTTTTCGAAACGCTCTGGTACGAACGTTACTTTCTCTTCTTCTTTTTGTTGAAGCGCTACTGCTTTTTCAGCAAGTGGAGCCATTTTTACGAACCATTGTGTTGATAAGTACGGCTCAACAACTGCACCACTACGCTCACTATGACCTACAGAATGCATATGAGGCTCAATTTCTACTAATACGCCTGCTTCTTGTAAATCTTTCACTAACGCTTTACGACACTCAAAACGATCCATGCCGTTATACTTACCAGCTTTTTCATTCATCGATCCATCTTCGTTCATTACTAAAATACGTGGTAAGTCATGACGGTTACCTACTTCAAAGTCATTCGGGTCATGAGCTGGTGTAATTTTTACAACGCCTGTTCCGAAATCTTTTTCTACGTATTCATCAGCAATAATCGGAATCTCACGGCCTACGATTGGAAGTGTAACTGTTTTTCCGATTAAATGTTTGTAACGATCGTCTTCTGGATGAACCGCTACTGCTGTATCACCAAGCATCGTTTCTGGACGAGTTGTTGCAAGACGAATGTGTCCAGAGCCATCTGTTAACGGATAGTTCATATGGTAGAATGCACCTTGAACTTCTTTATGAATTACTTCGATATCAGAAAGAGCTGTGCGTGTTGCTGGATCCCAGTTAATAATATATTCACCACGGTAAATTAAGCCTTTTTCGTATAATTGAACGAATACTTTATTAACCGCATCAGATAAACCTTTGTCTAATGTGAAGCGTTCACGAGAGTAGTCTAGTCCTAAACCAACTTTCCCCCATTGTTGACGAATATGAGAAGCGTATTCTTCTTTCCATTCCCAAGCTTTTTCAAGGAATTTCTCACGGCCAAGATCGTAACGTGAAATACCTTCTTCACGAAGTTTCCCTTCTACTTTCGCTTGTGTTGCGATTCCCGCATGATCCATTCCTGGAAGCCATAATACATCGTAACCTTGCATACGCTTCGTACGAGTTAAAATATCTTGAAGAGTTGTATCCCAAGCATGACCTAAGTGTAACTTACCAGTTACGTTTGGAGGTGGAATTACAATTGTATACGGTTGTTTCTTCTCATCTCCTGTTGCTTCAAAATATTTGCCTTCTAGCCACCACTGATAAAGGCCTTCTTCAACGGACATATGATCATATTTAGTTGGTAAATTCTTTTCCATGTTTGACATTATTTTCCCTCCTTAAAATAAAAAATGCCCCTCATCCAAAAAGGACGAGGGACATCGCGGTACCACCTTTATTTACAAACAAATCCAAGAATTTGCTTATACTCTTAATTTGATAACGGACAAATCCGTCTTTTCCTAATGAGAACTATTCCGTTCAGAAAAGATGCTCCAGGGCTACCTTCTAACATAACTATCTAGAGAATCTCCCAGCTAATGATTCTCCTCTCTGAAGACGTTTCTTGTTATACTCTTCCCCTTCAAGGCATTTATATGATTGTTAATTATTATATACAATAGTGTAAAAAACGAAACCTTATTCGTCAAGATAAATTTAATACTACAGCTTTTCGGACCAAAAAAAGAAGATAAGTAGCACCCTCTACTTATCTTCTTTACCCCGCTATTTGCGGGCAGTAAGACCTCCACCTCAAAATTCAGCTGAAGCAAAGAAGTTAGGTGGGAGATCAACTGCCCGTAAATGCCCGATTGGTTCAACTAATAATCGGCGGGGGATGAACACCCCCCACTGATTAAAGCTTCACTTTATCCGTTCCCTTGCTGGGCAGCTTGTAATTGCGAAAGGAAATATTCTATATTACTAACGAGCCAATGCGATTGTTGCAAGCTCTTCACTCCGAGAAGTTCATTTTCCTCATTACGACTCTCTCTTCTTTTCTTATAAGACTGGATTTGCCGAATAAATTGCGATGGATACGTCATATACGCAAACATGAGTAGTTGCTCTTCTTTCGTAAAAGGGAAATTTTTTTGGTACATTTGATACCATTCAAACCGATCACTTCGCGCAATTGGATATGTGTTTAACGACCGAGAATAAAACCCTACAATATCTTGCACAGGTGTTGCAAACTTTGATTTTTCTAAACTAATAAAATAGCCATTCCGCTCATAGTCGAATAAAAAATGATTAAGTGATACGTTACCATGTACAAACGTAATGCGTGTTGTCTCTTTTTCTTTCATCGCATCGTTCCACTCATTTAATTGCTTCGTCGCAAACTCACGCGCTCTCATTACATGATGATAGTACGTACAATATTGCAGTTCAAATGGTGACATATACCACTTCGCTTCAGATTCTACAAGAAACTCTTCTAGCATCTCGCCATCATTCTCCCAGCGATTGGATATATTTGTATAATGTTTTTCTAGATCCTCTTCTGTATACGTTTCTTCTTTTACTGTTTTTTGATGCAACGTTCCGAGAGTCTGAAACATTTTATGGTATTGATCATTATCCTCGCCGCTTCCTTCCGCACGTTCTAACCAAGGCATTAAATAATAATTATACGTCCCGTCACTTAAAATATAATTTCCATCCGTCGCATGGTAGATAGGTACATAATTTGAAAAGCCTTTCTCCTTCAAATATTGAATATGATGCAGAAAGTTATTCCGCTCTAACTTTCTACCTTCTATTTTCTTGAGCGCATATGGACCTTGATTCGTATAAATTTTCGTTACGCTTCCGTGCTCTTCCATATGCTGCGTATCCAATCTATATTGCCTTACAATGGGTTCATAGCGATTTCGTAATTCCATATCCATACGAATAACCCTTTCTATTCAAAACGTAGACTCCAGGAAAAGAAGTGAGTGAAAACACTCACTCCCTTATTTCGCTTTTGTTCTTGAAACGGGAATATAAATAATTTGCCCTGTAGTTAAATATATATCTTCCGATTGATTTACACGATATAAGTTTTGTACAGACGTTTCATAACGATCTGCAACAGATTCAATTGTATCCCCTTCTTGCACGAAATACATTCTTAACTTCGTAAATTCTTCTTCCGGTTCTTTCGTAAATAATTGTGTTAAATAAAGCGCATTTTCATCTCGCTGTGAGTACGCTTCTTCTTGCTCTTCCTGCTTTTTCGCTTTTTCTTTCTTGAAATCTTTTCGTCCGAACAATTCAAATTGTGGCGTCGTTTCTTTCTCCTCTTCACGCTCCACAAATTCATGTTCTTCTATTTCCTCTTCTTCTAATTCCTGTTCTTTTCTTTCCTCTAATTGGAACGGTTCAAATGCGTAATCTTCCCATTCATCCGATTCCTTATAGACTGGTTCTTCTATGTGCGGCGTTGGTCTATTTTCATCCTCTTGCGCCGAATCAACTTCTAACTCAGCATACGCCGTTTCTTCCTCTTCATCCTCAATTCTTTCTTCATCACATAAACCTGTAATAGATATATCCGCTAGTAATTGTAAGCAACCATTTTCCTTTAATTCGTAATCAAATTCTTCGATGGATACATATAGTTCTTCAATTACTTTCACTCGATTTCTCGGAATTGATATTTCAAGCGGAAAGGAATGAACAAGTTCATTAACCCCATCTTCTCTTGTTTCGACATAATCAATTGACTTCGCTGGTGATAGATCTCTTAATGAATGGGCTGAATCATCTTGCCGTGCAACATACTCTCCCGTTAAATCTAATTGCCCTCTCACGATAACTTCATGATCAAGCTCTTCTATCTCAACGTCTGGATCTAACGAAATTGACAAAAGTTCTTCGACTTCCTGTCCTTTTTGGAACCAAACAGATTCTTTTAATGAAAAACGTAATGAATGATCTGTTGCCACTTCTTTTCCCCCTCCCAAACTATATGTCATTACAGATTTATGTATGGAAAGCTGACTTTATGAATAAAAAAAATCGCTCCCCTTATGGAGAGCGATTTTCTTTATTCAATTAAGCCTTTAATTTTGACATTGCAATTTCAGCCGCTGCAATCGTCGCCTCAATATCTGCATCACTATGTGCTGTCGATAAGAATAAACCTTCGAATTGAGATGGCGGTAAAAATACACCTTGTTCTACCATTTCACGATAGTAAGCCGCAAAGAATTCTAAGTTTGAAGATTTTGCTGCATCGTAATTAATAACTGGTTCATCTGTAAAGAAGATACCAATCATAGAACCCGCACGGTTGATATAATGCGGAATACCATGTTTTTCAGCCGCTTTACGTAAACCATCTTCTAACATTTCAGCTTTACGCTCGAATTCTACATATGATTCTGGCGTTAACTGTATTAACGTTTCATAACCTGCTGCCATTGCAAGTGGATTACCTGATAAAGTACCCGCTTGGTAAATCGGTCCGCTCGGTGCAACTTGGCGCATAATTTCTGCTTTACCACCGTATGCTCCTACTGGTAATCCACCACCGATTACTTTACCTAAACAAGTTAAGTCAGGTGTTACACCGTAATAACCTTGTCCACAATTGTAAGCAACTCGGAATCCTGTCATTACTTCATCAAAAATAAGCAATGCACCATTTTGCTCTGTTACTTCACGAAGACCTTCTAAAAATCCTGGTTGCGGAGGAACAACACCCATATTTCCTGCCACTGGTTCTACAATTACACAAGCGATATCATCACCGAATTGTTCGAATGCGTATTTCACACTTTCTAAATCGTTATACGCTACTGTAATCGTATTTTTCGCTACACCTTCTGGTACACCAGGGCTATCTGGTAAACCTAGTGTTGCCACACCAGAACCCGCTTTAATTAACAACGAATCACCATGACCGTGGTAACAACCGATGAATTTCAAAATTTTATTACGGCCTGTATAACCACGAGCTAAACGTAGCGCACTCATTGTCGCTTCTGTTCCAGAGTTAACCATACGTACAATCTCAATTGATGGTACGCGCTCAATAACAAGTTTCGCTAATTTATTTTCAATTTCCGTTGGTGCACCGAAGCTTGTACCTCTTTCAGCAACAGCTTTTAAAGCTTCAACAACACGATCATTTGCATGGCCATGAATTAAAGGACCCCATGATAATACGTAATCGATGTATTCATTTCCATCGATATCATATACTTTAGAGCCTTTTCCACGCTCCATAAACAATGGATTCATACCGACAGACTTAAAGGCACGAACTGGGCTATTTACGCCACCAGGCATTAAATCTTGTGCTTCTTCAAACGCTGCAATCGACTTATCAAACTTTTTCATTATTTAGCGCCTCCTTCTTGTAACCATCTTGCTGCATCTTTTGCATGATACGTAATAATTAAATCTGCTCCTGCACGTTTCATGCTAATTAATTTTTCAAGTACAACTTCTTTTTCATTAATCCAACCATTTTGCGCTGCCGCTTTAATCATTGAATATTCACCGCTTACGTTATAAGCAACGACTGGTAAATTAAAGTTATTTTTCACATCACGAATGATATCTAAGTAAGAAAGAGCTGGCTTTACAATTAGGAAATCTGCTCCTTCCATTACATCTGATTCTGCTTCACGGAATGCTTCCATACGGTTCGCTGGGTCCATTTGATATGTTTTACGATCACCAAATTGTGGTGCACCGTGTGCCGCATCACGGAATGGCCCGTAAAATGCTGATGAATATTTCACAGCGTACGACATAACTGGTACATGTCCAAAACCATTTTCATCTAATGCGTGGCGAATTGCTGTTACGAATCCATCCATCATGTTTGATGGCGCAATAATGTCCGCTCCTGCTTTCGCTTGGCTTACAGCTGTTTTCGCAAGAACTGCAAGAGACTCGTCATTTAAAATAATACCATCTTCAATTACACCGCAATGACCATGGCTTGTGAATTGACATAAACATGTATCCGCAACTACCACTAGCTCAGGGAAATCACCTTTAATTTGCTTAATTGCACGTTGCACAATTCCATGATCACAATATGCTGATGATCCAACTTCATCTTTTTCAGCAGGTAAACCAAATACAATAACAGAACGAATACCTAAATCAACAACCTCTTGCATTTCAGCTTGCAATAAATCTAATGACATTTGATATACGCCTGGCATAGAAGGTACTTCATTACGAACATTTTCACCTTCTAATACAAAAATAGGGTAAATAAAATCTTCCGTATGTAAAAACGTTTCACGCACAAGCGCACGCATATTACCGCTTTGTCTTAAACGACGATGACGATTAAATTGTAAAGAGTTCATAGATTTCTATCCCCATTCTTTTATTTTATAGATTCACAAACGCATTGTAGTAATGCTTCTACAGTGTACTCTTTCGGCATAATAACATGCGGAAAATAAAGGCTCGCTTCTTTTTCCGTAATAGGCCCTATACAAGCAATTGTACATTTTTTTGTCCATTCTCTCCAGTTTGTACCCTCAAGTAAACGAACAAAACTAGTAACAGTTGAAGGACTCGTAAATGTAATAATATCTACTTTCTCTGCTTCTAACGCTTCTATAAGCTCTCGCTTTTTCTCTACATTTTCTTTCGTACCATATACCATTAGCTCATCTAGAGAAACACCAATTTCGCGAAGTGCAACTGGAATGACATCTCTTGCTAAATTCCCTTTCGGAAATAAAACGCATTCGCTTCCACTTAGTTTTTTTACAAACTCTTCTGCAAATACTTCTGCAACAAATGAAGTTGGAACAAAGTCCACTTCATAGCCTCGCTTTTCTAACTCTAACCTTGTTTTCACGCCTACTGCAGCAATTTTAGCCGTTACGGGGAGCCTCTTTCTCAAACTATCCAGAAAAAAAGCCACCCCATTTTTACTCGTAAAAATAACCCAGTCATATGAATGCAACTGCCCTGCTATATGTTGAATTTGCCTATAAGACATACCTTCCATACGCAAAAGCGGAATTTCCAATGGAATTCCGCTCTTTTCTTTCACCGCTACACTCATTTGTTTTGCTTGATGCTGGGCACGTGTAATCAATACCGTTTTGCCAGCGAGAGCGTTCATATTTATTGTTGCCCCTTATTCGCAGCAAAAATGAGTTCTTTTGCGCCTTGTTTAATTAAACGGTCCGCAGCCTCTAATCCTACTTCCTTCGGATCAGTTCCTACCACTGTCTCTTTCAATAAAACAGAACCGTCCATAGACCCGACAAGAGCTGTTAATTCGATTGCATCGTTTTCTGTAAGAGTTGCATATCCAGCGATCGGAACTTGGCATCCACCTTCAAGTTTATGAAGAAATACTCGCTCCGCTGCCACTGTTCTTTCTGTTACAGCATCATTTATATGTGATAACAGCTGCAATAAATCTGTATCATCCTCACGGCACTCAATCGCTAATGCACCTTGTCCTACAGCAGGTACACATAACGTCTCATCTAAATGTTCTGTAATAACTTCATCATCCCAGCCCATTCTTTGTAATCCAGCTGTTGCTAAAATGATTGCATCGTAATCTTCTTCTTTTAATTTACGTAAACGTGTATCGATATTTCCACGAATCCACTTCACTTGTAAATCTGGTCTCGCAGCTAATAATTGTGCACTACGTCTTAAACTACTCGTACCTAAAATAGCGCCTTCTGCTAACTCTTTAAACGATGCTCCGCTTTTTGAGATAAAAGCATCACGAGGGTCCACACGCTTCGGTGTACAACCGATCATTAATCCTTCTGGAAGTACGGCCGGCATATCTTTCATACTATGTACAGCCATATCAATTTCTTTCGTAAGTAACGCATGTTCAATCTCTTTAACAAACAAGCCTTTTCCGCCTACTTTTGAAAGAGTAACATCTAAAATAACATCGCCTTTTGTGACGATTTCTTTCACTTCAAATTCATATGGTAAACCTAGCGCTTTTAACTGATCAATAAACCAGTTCGTTTGCGTTAGTGCTAATTTACTCTTTCGTGACCCTACAATAATTTTGCGCATAATTTTCTCTCCTCATTATAAATACCAAAAGTGGAAGTTGGATAAACTGCTTAATAGAAAAATATTAATTAGCATTACGAGAAATGCCCCGATGTTCCACTGCACTATTTTCTTCCCTTGCAACACATCTGCCGCTCGTAAATATAGGCCAGCACAATATACAAATAGAACGACAAAAGACCCGATCACTTTCGTATCATACCAATGGAAATTGTCCAATTTTGTATATCCCCATATGCATCCTAATAAAATAGCTAGTAAGAAAAATGGAACAGAAAATAAATTTAATCCGTAAGACATCGATTCTAGCCTCGGTAAATTCCCTAACCTTCTTAATCTCGCATTCCATTTCTTCTTCTTTAATAGGCGATATTGCAATAAATACATAATAGAAAAAATGAACGATACAGTGAATGTTGCATAAGAAATAATAGCCATACCGACATGTACATATACAAGTTCCGAAACCAATTGCTCTGCAAGTACTGGTGACATCTTTCCGAGCGGCGTAAAAATAGAAAAAGCGCTTACGCCAAATGCGACAACATTTGTAAAAAAGACTAAAAAATCGATTCTCATAAATCGATTAATGACTAACGACATCGTAATCAATAGCCAAACATAAAAATAAATCCCTGATAATAAAGTTAAAAGAGGGTTCGTTTCTGAATCTGTAGCCCTAAGCAACATAAAAATAGAATGCAGAACCCATACAATCGAAAGTAACCAAAAAGCAAATCGGTTCGCCTTTCGGTTACTTTGGAAATAATCTATAAAATATAAACTAATGCTACAAGCATATAAAATAATTGCAATATGATAAATAATACTGTTATTTAAAAAACTCATCCGATCATCCTTCCAAGTTATAAAGATGGAACGGATGGTGTCCACGCTCTTTTATGTTCTACTTCTTCCGCACAACTTTCTACATCTTCCATTTCTAAATCAAAGATTTTTGCAAATAACGCTAATTTTTCGCCTGCTCCCTCTTCAGCAGCTATTTCTTTTGCTACTAAAATTGGGTCTTTTAATAATTGATTAATAATACTTTTTGTATGCTTACTAATTACTTTTCTCTCACGATCACTAAGGTTTGGTATTTTTCGTTCCAAGCTTTCCATCGTTTCGCTTTGAATGGCAAGTGCCTTATCACGAAGAGCTGATATTAACGGAACGACACCAAGTGTACTTAACCACGTTTTAAATAAAACAATTTCCTCTTCAATCATAAATTGAATTTTCTCTGCTTCTTTCAAACGTTCAGCACGGTTCGCTTCCACTACTCCTTGCAAATCATCAATGTCATATAAGAAAGAACCTTCTAGCTCATCAATCGCCGGATCAATATCACGTGGCACTGCAATATCAACCATAAATAAAGGACGGCCAGAGCGCATTTTCTCTACCTTTGTCATCATCTCTTTCGTAATGACATACTCTGATGCCCCAGTTGAACTAATTAAAATATCTGCTTCTAATAATGCACATTGTAATTCACTTAAAGGTTTTGCATGTCCCATATATTTCTCAGCCATTATTTCTGCTTTTGAAAGCGTCCTATTCATGACTGTTACTTTACGAGCACCACTTCCATATAAGTTTTGCAGTGCAAGTTCACCCATTTTGCCAGCACCAAGAATAAGTATGTGACAATCTGTTAACTCGCCGAATATTTTCTTCCCAAGCTCAACAGCAGCATAACTAACAGACATCGCACTTTCACCAATTGTCGTTTCTGAGTGAGCACGTTTTGCTAATGTAATGACTTGCTTAAACAATTCATTAAAGATTGTGCCTGTCGCTTTTACTTGTTGCGCTTCTAAAAAGCTATCTTTTATTTGACCTAAAATTTGCGTCTCTCCAACTACCATAGAATCTAAACCGCACGTTACCCGGAATAAATGATCTATTGCACCATCTTGTTCAAAAATAGTTAAATATGGTGCGACTTCTTCTATTTCAAGCTGAAACCAATCAGCTAAAAACTTCTTAATATAATACCGTCCCGTGTGTAATTGATCGACAACAGCGTAAATCTCAGTGCGATTACAAGTTGATACAATGACATTCTCTAACACGCTCTTTTGATTTTGTAATGTCGTCATTGCTTGCTCTAGCTCTGCTGCCTGAAATGTGAGTTTCTCACGAAATTCTACAGGGGCTGTTCGATAATTTACACTAACAACAAGAATATGCACGCAGCATGTCCCCCTTCACCCGTTTTATCACTTTATCTACTATCATAATACAACTTTCCTCTTATGAATCTGACAATCGTGTGAACAACCGATTATTTTTTTATTTATTCTCCGTATGTAATAAAGGAGATTCAGTAAAACTAATAAAAACTCCCTACTTTATAATGATTATAAATTAATAACTCTATTTGTACGTTACCAAAAAAAGCACTCATAATCAAGTGATGGAAACTATTCCATATGAATTATAACATCATCTTTCCTATCTTCTTTCATCATGAAGGAAAATATGTATGATTGTTCCAAAATGTAGCAAACACTTTCTCAATACAATGTATTTGACATTGTATTTCTTTTTCGTTATATTGGTTTTACAAAATTAAATTGCGCACAATTTAATTAGAAGGGAGTTATGTATGACAGAGGACTCTTTACATCTAGATAACCAACTTTGTTTTTCTATTTACGCCTGTTCTAAAGAAGTTACCCGCTTTTATCGACCATATTTAGAAGAGATGGGTATTACGTATCCCCAGTACATTACTTTACTCGTACTATGGGAGCAAGATGGACTCACAGTCAAAGAAATTGGAGAACGTCTATTTTTAGATTCCGGTACGTTAACGCCTATGTTAAAACGAATGGAATCATTACAACTTGTAAAACGCGTTCGTTCCAAAGAAGACGAGCGAAAAGTTTGTATTGAATTAACAGAACAAGGTAAAGATTTAAAAGAAAAGGCTTGTTCATTACCGACAACAATGGCAACAAATTTAGGAATTACAGAACAAGAATATCGTTCTTTATTAATTCAATTAAATAAACTAATTGAAACAATGAAAACAATTAATGATAGAAAAGGGGAATAAACATGGATAAATTATATACTGCTTCAGTAACTGCTACAGGTGGAAGAAACGGAAAAGTAGTCTCAGATGACGGCATATTAAATCTTGATGTGAAAATGCCGAAAGCACTAGGTGGTGCAGGCGGAGAGGCAACAAATCCAGAACAACTATTTGCTGCTGGTTATGCCGCTTGTTTTGATAGTGCTTTACAACTTGTCATTCGTACAAAACGTGTGAAAGTAGAAAGTACAGAAGTAACTGCTCACGTTTCTATCGGAAAAGATACGGATGGTGGTTTCGGCCTATCTGCTGTACTTGATGTACATGTCGCTGGCGTTTCACATAGCGAAGCACAAGAACTTGTAGAAGCTGCTCATGGTGTATGTCCTTACTCTAAAGCAACACGAGGAAATATTGAAGTTACGTTAAATGTACGCTAAAAATGTATAAAGAAAAAAACGCGCGACATTCGTCACGCGTTTTTTGTTTTTGTCATTTTATGAATTGCTTTCCATGCTTCTTCTTTTCCAAGTCCTGTTTCAGAAGAGAATAGAACAATTTCATCGCCAATTTCAACAGCAAGCGTTTCTTTTACAACTTTTAAATGCTTTTGCCATTTTCCTTTCGGAATTTTATCGGCTTTCGTTGCAATAATAATTGTTGGGATTTCATAGTGCTTTAAGAAATCATACATCATTACGTCATCGTTTGTTGGTTGGTGACGTAAATCAACTACTAATACAGCTGCGTCTAATTGCTCACGCGTTGTAAAGTACGTTTCAATCATTTTGCCCCATGCTGCGCGCTCTGATTTAGATACTTTCGCATATCCATAACCTGGAACGTCAACAAAATGCATCATCTCATTGATTAAGAAAAAGTTCAACGTTTGCGTTTTTCCTGGTTTAGAAGAAATACGTACTAACTTTTTACGATTTAAAATTTTATTAATAAAGGAAGACTTCCCGACATTTGAACGACCTGCTAATGCAATTTCTGGTAAATCACTGTCTGGATATTGTTCTGGTTTAACAGCACTAATTACAATATCTGCTTTTGTTACTTTCATTGTTTCACTCCTACTAATGCGTGCTCCAATACTTCATCTAAATGAGATGCAAGCACAAACGTAAGGTTTTCTTTTACGCTCTCTGGAATATCATCTAAATCTTTCTCATTTTCCGCTGGTAAAATAATCTTAGTTAAACCTGCGCGGTGAGCACTTAATGTTTTTTCTTTTAAACCACCAATTGGTAATACACGGCCACGAAGTGTAATTTCACCTGTCATCCCCACTTCTTTACTTACAGGAATACCTGTTAGTGCAGAAATAAGTGCCGTTGCCATCGTAATACCTGCTGACGGTCCATCTTTTGGAACTGCTCCTTCTGGAACATGAATATGAATATCATTTTTCTCATGAAAATTCGGATCAATCTGAAGCTCTTCTGCACGAGAACGAATATAACTAAACGCAGCTTGTGCTGATTCTTTCATAACATCCCCAAGTTTCCCTGTTAAAATTAATTTCCCCTTACCTGGCGCTACAGAGACTTCAATCGCAAGTGTATCCCCGCCTGCTGCTGTATACGCCAAACCTGTCGCCATACCAACTTGGTCTGTTTTTTCAGCTTGCCCATAACGGAATATGTGCTTACCAAGTAAATCAACAACATTTTTCTCCGTTACAACAATGCGCTTGCGTTCTGCTGTAACGATAATTTTTGCTGCTTTACGGCAAACTTTTGCAATTTGGCGCTCTAGCGTACGAACACCAGCCTCACGTGTATAATAACGAATAATTTCAAGAAGTGCTTCATCACGTACTTGTAAATTACCTTTTCGTAAGCCATGCTCTTTTAATTGTTTCGGCAATAAATGTTCACGAGCAATATGAACTTTTTCAAGTTCTGTATAGCCAGCAATCGAAATAATTTCCATACGGTCAAGTAATGGACCTGGAATACTTGAAAGTGTATTTGCAGTTGCTACAAACATAACTTTCGATAGATCATATGGTTCTTCAATATAATGGTCACTGAAGTTATGGTTTTGTTCTGGATCTAACACTTCAAGTAATGCTGCAGATGGATCTCCACGAAAATCGTTAGACATTTTATCAATCTCATCTAATAAAAAGACTGGATTAACTGATTTCGCCTTTTTCATACCTTGAATAATACGTCCTGGCATCGCTCCAACATACGTACGACGGTGACCACGAATTTCAGATTCATCACGTACACCACCAAGGGAAACACGGACAAAATTACGATTTAATGATGTTGCAATTGAACGCGCTAACGAAGTTTTTCCGACCCCAGGAGGTCCTACTAAGCAAAGGATAGGTCCTTTTAATGAATTCGTTAACTTCTGTACCGCTAAATATTCAAGCACGCGCTCTTTCACTTTCTCAAGACCGTAATGATCTTTGTTTAAAATCTCTTCAGAATGAACAAGATCAATCATATCTTCTGTTGCTTCTGTCCACGGAAGTGCTAATAACCAATCCATATAATTGCGAATAACACCGCTCTCCGCAGAACTTGCTGGTAACTTTTCATAACGGTCTAATTCTTTCAGTGCAGCCTTCATTGTTTCTTCAGGCATTCCCGACTGTTCAATTTTCTCACGAAGTTCTTCAACTTCCCCGCCCTTACCTTCTTTATCGCCAAGTTCAGTTTGAATCGCCTTCATTTGCTCACGTAAGAAATATTCTTTTTGCGTGCGCTCCATTGAACGTTTCACTTTTTGTCCAATTTTCTTTTCTAAACTAAGTAACTCTTGTTCATCTTGAATAATTGAAATAAGTGTATGTAATCGTTCCTTCACAGATATAATCTCTAAAATTTCTTGTTTCTGCTTCGTCTTAATTGGCAAGTGAGAAGCAATTAAATCAGCTAATCTTCCTGGCTCTTCTACATCAGCTACCGTTGCAAATGTTTCATTTGAAACTTTTTTCGAAACTTTAATATATTGTTCGAAATGCTCCAGTAACGTACGCATAAGAGCTTTCTCTTCTAGATCATCTTCCACTTCTTCCGTTACCGTTTTGATAGAAACTTGCACTACATTTTCTTCTTCGATAAACTCTACTACTTCTGCTCTATGTAAACCTTCTACAAGGACACGAAGCGTACCGTTCGGCAATTTTAACATTTGCTTCACTTTCGCCACTGTACCTACACTATATATGTCATCTTCTTTCGGATCATCGATATTCATTTCTTTTTGCATTGCTAAAAAGATGATATTTTCATCCATTGCCGCCTGCTCTAGTGCTTGTATCGATTTATCACGTCCTACATCAAGATGCAGAACCATCGTTGGATATACGAGAACGCCTCTTAATGGTAGGAGGGGTACGATTCTTTCATTCGTATTCATACTAGACATAGCACCTCCATAATAAATTAAACTCCTGTTCAACTATTTTATATTACAATACATCTAGATGCAATTGCAGAGATTTTCCGCAATTGTAAATCCCTCGTTTTTTTCCCTTATAAAAAGAAAAAAAGACTCCGCTTAAGCATACAAACTTAAACGAAGTCTGGCAAATGTTATTATCTTCATTCTCACATTGATTGTGCATCTGTTTCGTCCACAGCAGTATGTATATCAAGCTCTCGATGCATATTTTCCTGCATAAATGTTAGCTCAAATACTTCATTTAACTTACGAACAGGAATGATTTCAATTCCTTTTATTGTGTACAAAAACGGTTGCATGTTTTCAGCAGGAATGATAACTTTCTTAGCACCTGCTTTTTTCGCGGCTTTTATTTTTGCATACACACCACCAATAGGTTTCACTTCTCCGTGTATACTTATCTCACCGGTCATCGCTACTTCATTATTCACATACGTACGATGCACTGCTGAATATACACCTGTTGCCATAGCAATTCCTGCCGAAGGCCCATCAATCGGGATCCCGCCTGGAAAATTAATATGTATATCGTACCCTTCTGGCAACACATCTAGAGAACGAAGTACTGTTAATACATTATCTACAGAACCTTTCGCCATACTTTTACGGCGAATTGATTTCGTTTGACTACCAATACTTTCCTCTTCAACAATTCCGGTAACATTTACCGATCCTTTATCTTTCGCCTTGATTGCTGTTACTTCAATTTCTAATAACGCACCTGTATTTGGTCCGTACACAGCAAGTCCATTTACAAGACCGATTCTCGGAATAGGATAAATACGCTTTTCATACTTCGGTGTAAGCTGACTAGAGTGAACAACCCACTCTATATCTTCATCTTTAATGAAAGAACGCTCTTCATTTATTGCCATTCCAGCTGAAATTTGTACAAGATTAATCGCTTCTCGTCCATTTCTTGCATACATCCCGATCATTTCAATACCATTCTCACCAATCTGCATTTCCACTTTGTCAGCTGCATTCTTCGCTACTTTTTGAATTTCTTCTGTATCTAACTCACGGAAAAACACTTCTAAACAGCGCGATCGAATAGCAGGAGGAATCTCCTCTGGCGAACGTGTCGTCGCCCCAACTAAGCGAAAATCGGCTGGTAAACCTTTTTGAAAAATGTCATGTATATACGTTGGAATCATCGTATTCTCTTCACTATAGTATGCACTTTCCAAAAACACTTTCCGATCTTCTAGCACCTTTAACATCTTGTTCATTTGAATCGGATGTAGTTCACCAATCTCATCAATAAATAAAATACCACCGTGTGCATCTGTTACCGCACCTTTTTTCGGTTGCGGAATACCCGCTTGCCCCATTGCGCCAGCACCTTGATAAATTGGATCATGCACCGAACCGATTAAAGGATCTGCAATACCACGTTCATCAAACCGAGCTGTCGTCGCATCCAGTTCAATAAATGTTGCATTTGTGCGAAATGGAGATTTCGGATTTCGTTTCGCTTCTTCTAATACGAGACGTGCTGCCGCTGTCTTTCCGACACCTGGCGGGCCATATATAATCACATGCTGTGGATTCGGACCACAAAGAGCCGCTTTTAACGACTTAATCCCGTCCTCTTGCCCTACAATATCTAAAAAGGATGTAGGACGTACCTTTTCCGCAAGCGGCTCTGTTAAAGAAATCTCGCGCATTTTACGAAGCTGTTCTAATTCTTTTTTCGATTCTCGATCAATTGAAACTTTTTGTGTTCGCTGATTTCGAAGTAAATGCCAAAAATACAATCCGACAATTACCCCAAAAACAAGTTGAACAAGTAAAAATATATTTGTCCAGCTCATCATTTATTTCCTCCCGCAATGTTTTATCTCTTAGTATTTCCGCGGAGGAACATAGCTAAACATAAAGAAAAACAGCAATTATAAAAATTGCTGTTTCTCCTTCGCATTATGCAGATGTTTTTGTATCAAGTACAGTACCGTCTTGTAACACCAATTTTGGCGGTGCATTATCAGCTACTGTTTCTTTTGTAAGAACACACTTCTCGATATCTTTACGAGATGGAAGTTCGAACATTACATCTAGCATTAAGCCTTCAATAATAGAACGAAGTCCACGAGCACCCGTTTTACGTTCAATTGCTTTTTTCGCAATTTCAATTAGTGCGCCTTCTTCAAACTCTAACTCAACATCGTCAAGCTCCAATAGTTTTTGGAATTGCTTAACAAGTGCATTTTTCGGTTTCGTTAAAATATCAACAAGAGCATCTTCATCAAGCGGTTCTAGGTTCGCAATAACTGGAAGACGACCGATAAACTCTGGGATTAAACCAAATCTTAAAAGATCCTCTGGTAATACGTGAGATAAAACATGCTTCTCATTTACATCAGCATTTTTCTTCTCAGAACCAAATCCAATTACTTTTTCACCAAGACGACGTTTAATAATTGGCTCGATGCCATCAAACGCTCCACCACAGATGAATAAGATGTTCGTTGTATCAATTTGAATAAACTCTTGGTGCGGATGCTTACGACCACCCTGAGGTGGAACGCTTGCTACAGTACCTTCTAAAATTTTCAGAAGTGCCTGCTGCACACCTTCACCAGATACATCACGTGTAATTGATGGATTTTCGGACTTACGTGCCACTTTATCAATCTCATCAATATAAATGATTCCTTTTTCCGCTTTTTCTACATCATAATCCGCTGCTTGGATTAATTTAAGTAAGATGTTTTCTACATCTTCCCCAACGTATCCAGCTTCAGTTAAAGATGTTGCGTCCGCGATTGCAAATGGAACATTTAAAATACGCGCTAACGTTTGTGCCAGTAATGTTTTACCACTACCTGTTGGCCCGATAAGTGCGATATTACTCTTCGCTAATTCTACATCATCAATTTTGCTGTTAGAATTAATGCGTTTGTAATGGTTATATACCGCTACCGCTAGTGCTTTTTTCGCGTTATCTTGTCCGATGACATACTCATCTAAGATTTCACGAATTTCTACCGGTTTCGGTACATCTTTGAATTCTACTTCTTCGTCTTTCGCAAGCTCCTCTTGTACAATTTCAGTACAAAGTTCGATACACTCGTCACAAATGTAAACACCTGGACCTGCAACTAACTTTCGAACTTGCGTTTGTGTTTTACCACAGAAAGAACATTTTAATTGCCCTTTTTCATCATTAAATTTAAACATATTTTCACACCCCTTACAAAGTGCTAACCTCTTGCCTTCGTATGTACACGATAAATGTATCGTATGTAAATACATATTATGTCACTACGTGGCGAGAAATACAAATAATATGACTAGTTATGTACAAATAAAAAGTTTTTAAAACTTTTGAAATATGTATATTCGACTTATTAAGGAAGTTTTCCTTCTTCATCGAAAAGTTTTATAAATATATTTCTATATTTATAAAACAAGGCACGATTAAAATCGTGCCTTGTTATTTTATTATGCAGCGTTTTCTACTAAGAAGTCTACAGCTTTACGAACTTTAAGATCTTCAGCTAAAGCGTCTACGCTTCCAAGAGCTTGCTTGATAGCGTCTACTGGCATACCGTACATTTCAGCCATTTTTTCAACTTCTTCAGTAACTTCTTCTTCAGTAACTTCGATGTTTTCAGCTTCAATGATAGCTTCAAGAACAAGGTTGATTCTTACGCGTTTTTGAGCGTCTTCTTTCATTTGCTCTTTTAACTTGTCAGCATCAGTACCTGTGAATTGGTAGTAAAGCTCAAGGTTCATACCTTGTTGGCTTAAACGTTGCTCGAATTCACGAACCATACGATCTAACTCAGTGTCGATCATAGCTTCTGGAATGTCGATTTCAGCGTTAGCAGCAGCTAATTCTACTACTTCGTCACGTACTTTGTGCTCAGCTTCGTGCTTTTTGCCTTCTTCTAAGTTTGTACGAAGTTTTGCTTTTAATTCATCAAGAGTTGCAACCGCTTCGTCTGCTTCTTTAGCGAACTCGTCGTTTAACTCAGGAAGTTCTTTTGTTTTGATTTCGTGAATTGTTACTTTGAATGTTGCTGGTTTGCCAGCTAATTCAGCAGCATGGTACTCTTCTGGGAATGATACTTCAACGTCTTTAGAATCACCAGATTTAAGACCAATTACTTGCTCTTCGAAACCTGGGATGAATGTACCAGAACCGATTGCTAGAGAGTAGTTTTCGCCTTTTCCGCCTTCAAATGCTTCGCCATCAACGAAACCTTCGAAGTCGATTACAGCTGTATCACCGTTTTCAACAGTTCCTTCTTCTTTAACAACTAGTTCAGCTTGACGCTCTTGTAAAGATTTTAATTCGTTCTCTACATCTTCGTCAGTTACAGTTGTTTCAACTTTTTCTACTGCTAAACCTTTGTACTCACCTAATTTAACTTCAGGTTTCACTGTTACTTTTGCAGTGAAGATAAGGTTAGCATTTTTTTCGAACTTCTCGATGTCGATTTCAGGATGAGCAACTGGGAAGATACCAGCTTCATCGATCGCTTCACCGTATGCTTTTGGTAAGATGATGTCTAAAGCATCTTGGTATAAAGATTCGATACCAAAGCGTTGTTCGAATAACGGACGAGGCATTTTCCCTTTACGGAAACCTGGTACGTTAATTGTTTTTACTACTTTTTTGAACGCAGCGTCGATAGAGTTGTTTACTTCTTTAGCATCAACTTCGATTGTTAAAACGCCTACGTTACCTTCTAATTTTTCCCATTTTGCAGCCATTTATTCTTTCCCTCCAACTATAATAATGTATGCACATACCTCTATAGATTAAGATCTTCATTATCTCTTTTTTGAAATAACAAAAGTACAAATAATCCTCTAGCAAAAGCTTTCAGATATAATGTTCCAATCTACTAATTGCCTAAAAGACAATTACGGTATATTTTGTTCGAGAATAATATGAAACATATTAAGTAAGAGAATTACACTTCTCTTCTCTTACAAACAGGCAGATTTCTGCCTTTTGCAACCCTTACATTATAACATAGAATATGCTCGTTTCAAGAACCGAACGATTCTTTTTCATAATTATACGGGCAAATATCCTTCTCTTTCAACACGCAATAACCATTGATAGGCAATATGAAACTCTTCTAATTCAATATTATACGCTGTCATAAGCTCTTCTTCATCAATAGTCAACCCGAAACGCTTTCTACCAATTCTCTCTAAAACAGCAGCCCAAATCTCCACTTTATCCATTAATAGAGCGAATGGGAAAACGCTAATTTGCAATTCTTTCCAATATGTAACCATCGCATCAAATATATCAGGATAATTTTGCTCTAATCGGTTTGATAATGTATGTATAATGTTATCGGATTGCTCCTCATTATGACCTGTAAATGCTGGAATTACCTTAATCGTATTCCCAAACTTTTCTACCTCTATCTCTTCTTCTATTTGATTTTCTACCATTTTATACAAAATAGAAGTTTTCAAATAAGGGTGCTGTTTTTCGTCTATTAAAAATTTCTTTAAAATAGGTAATGCAAGATCTAAGTCTTTTAACGAAAGTTGCTGAATCGCTCTTAGCTTTTGCCCAAAGTTTTCTCCAAACATTTCATTAGTAAACTCATTCAACTCAAAATTCGAATCGACTAGTGACGTATCCACTTCATTTAACATACCTTCTGCAAATAAAGCGAGCTGTGCTAATTTTTCCTTTTGCTCAGGCATTATATCCTTCGTTTGCAATACTTTTTCAACGGTTTCAATAACGCCTTCATAATCATTTGTTTGGACTAAAATCGTCACATATGTTTCAAGAATATCACCAAATAATACAGCTCCTGTTTCAAGCAACTGTTCACATTTGTCTTTCGCTTCTTCCATATGTTTTAACTCTAACAAACAAATAACTGAAGCTAGTTCCGTTTGTTCCGTTTCTGCATTATACTGACGTAATATTTCAAAGCAGCGCAATGCATCTTCGAATTTCCGCTCTTTCAGTGCTAAAAAACCTTCATCAATATATCGCTCTGATAGCTGCGGAAACAATACGACCGTATTTTCTTTTTTATCCATACGTCCGCCTCTTTTTCTAGATTTTAATTATCTTTAAAGTAAATATATCAAATGAGTAATGAGAACACAACATCCCAAAACCCTTTGTTTGAAATATGAAAATATTTAATTTTTATATTTCAATATAAACAAATCCTTACCAAAAATTAAAAATGTACAAATAAAAACCCTCAGCAATGAAAGCAGAGGATTCATCATTATTGGAAAGCCTTTATAATAGTGGGGTATATAACAAGGGTAATAATTTGGAGAACAATAATTGCCATAACAATCATGCTAAAATAGAAGATTGGTTTACTCCGCTTCATTAAAAACATAATGATAAGCATCGTACAAGCAAACAAACTTAAGAAGAACAAACTCGTCGTCGAACTAAGTATACCACTTGGGACAAAGAACAATAACACTACACTACAAGTACCTATAATTCCAAATAACCATTCCATTCATTCACTCATTCCCTTTCCCTCTCATGGTAGTTTCCTCTAAGCGATTAAATGTTTTACAACATCAACTACATACGTTAATTTCTCATATGCTACAAATCCGAAAGCAACTGTTAAACCCGTTACGATTAATCCTTTCATCATTTCTTCCTCCTCGTTTTATCGTTGTTACCTTTATTATAGAGGATTAGTAATTCGTTACCATCGAACTACCTTACAGTTACCTTACAGAATTGTAAGATTTCAAAAAGAGATAGAAAAACACCTCATATCGTTTGAGGTACTTTCACGGAATTTCTCTATAATCGCATGCAAAATTAACTTTTGCTCTTGGTTATTTTCCGGAAAATCCACTCTTAAACTAATAGATTTACTAAATAATTTTAGATTAAAATAATTATTCGTTCCTTTTCTCAACTTTCCTTCGAATATTTTTAATTATAAGAAAACACTTTGTTGAAATCATGTTAATATATTTTTATACAATTAAGAATTTAATTTATAAGGGGGATTATGTATGTTTAAAAAAATGGCTGCAGATGTTTTAGGATTAAGCGATGTAGGTTCTGTCATTACACCGAAAGATTACGATAAAGTTGATGCCGATGATTACGTGATGCATGAAGATGGGGAGAAAATTTATTTTCTAATCAAATCAAAATCAGATGAATATTGTTTCACAAACAAAGGATTAATTCACCTAGATGGCACAAGTGCGACAAGTAAAAAACGTACATTACGCCGCTTTAGTTATAGCAAATATCAAATTAAAAACGTAGCACTTGAAACTGCCGGAACGATTGATTTAGATGTAGAAATTAAGTTTCAAATGGGCGATGAGCATTACTCAATTGATGTTCATAAAAAACATATTGAAGAATTAAAAGATTTATATAAAGCTTTACTTAAAATCGAAGAAATTTCATACGACAACGACATCACATTGCAGTATGCACATAAAAGTCTAGATATGGCATCTAACGCTTTCAGCCGTATTTCAAACGCACAAGTAAATTTGGCAGAACAATTTAAAGAAATAAACGAAATCGCCTTTAACTGGCTCGTTGATACGAAGAAACAATATAATGTGAAAGATTATGGTTTTGTGTTTGAAAAGTTTATTAATAATTAATTTACAACAAACAAAAAACCTTGTTATCAAAAGATAACAAGGTTTTCTTAGCGCCCCAGGAGAGATTCGAACTCCCGACCCGCCCATTTCCGTACTATTTTATATATTTTGATCGCAGTCTTAATATATCTTCCTCTTCGCGAATGCCTGCCGATCCCTTCCTCACATTTTTTACGACAGTCCAATTCGGGTTAGTTTCATCACCGATGTTCTGTATTGTAAAGTTGCCGTCACCATATTTCCGTTTACCTTCTGCCAATTTCTCCGTTAAGTCATTCTCTTTTGCTCTCGCCATCTTTGCGCCATCTCCCTTTTTTATACAACCTTCTTAAACTGTCCAACCAATCACACGTCCAGTCAATTGGAGATTCTCGTTTTCCGCTTCTATTAATTGTAACACACTGCCGGGGATAAGTTCCGACAACGGATGCTCAATCGTACTAGAATGGTAAAAAGTTTTATAACATTGTAAGTGATTAATTAGGGGCATCTGGATATGAATTCGATTTCCATCATAAACCTATTGATTCTTTAAATTAAATACTATGAGGAACAGGGCGCATAAACGGCGCTCCTTTTATTTAAGAAAAAGAATTACATATACAACTGCTTAATATCGAAGGAAAGGTTACAGATATTAAGAATGAGCTACAATTATAACCCAAACTAGACGCGAAACTTATAAGTAATCACTTCTTGTGATAATCTTTCACTCGTATTAATTATGCTATTTCATTCCTACCCCCATCTCTTACACCAAAACATCAATTTTTAGCGTCCCAGGAGAGATCCGAACTTCCGGCCCACCTATTATCTACAATATATAAACGATTCTTTCATCGCTTGTTTAACATACACTGGCTAATGTATAGATACGGTATAATTTTCTTGTGAAAATATTATAGGAGAAGCAGTAAAAGCCCAAAGCCAGGTACAAATAGGAATAAATCAAGAAGCTGGGAAAGCCTTTGAAAAAGAAGTACATAAGGACTTCTCAAAAGAGGTAGATACAGTAGTAGAACAAATAACTTTAAAGACTAATAAAACAGGAACAAAGACAAGACTTGATTTTCTAGGAGCCAATAAAGATCTAGAAGATATAAGAATAGTTGAGGCAAAAGGTTCACCAACTGCTCCCCTTACTAAAAAACAAAAAATTGCGATTCCTGAAATTGAAAAATATGGCGCAACAGTTGTAGGCAAAGGGAAACCACCTTTTGTAGGCGGTACGGAAATACCTCCAACTAAAGTTGAAATTAGAAGAAAACAATAGATAAGAGGTGTACTTATGTCTTTATACGAATTAGAAAAAGTTGATTTTATGGGCTACAATAAAGAAGAAAAAATAGCCTATTTAGTCATCGCTGATGAATTAGACTGGTCTGATGAGGAAAAACATATTGAATTACTGCAAGAAAAAATCAATTTGTATTTGGACTTTATAGAAAGTGACGAGGTTTACGAAAGGTATCCTGAAGTAAAAGGGTATGGTTTTGTTATTAAGATATTCGGGAAATATCTTTTTACTGAATGGGGCAAAGAATTTTTAGAAAAGGTTGATGAGGTTCTCGTTGAAGCTGGATACGGTTTTCAATACGTGCATAAACCATTTGATGAGCCTGAACAAACAAATAATATAACTGACTAGCAAAGAGCGTTTTTAAGCGCTCTTTTTAATGCACTTTAATCTGTTGCATATACTCATTATCATATATCCCGTTATAATATTTTTAAACCTCTTGCACATACATCAATTTGTAGACAAACAAAAAACCTTGTTATCAAAAGATAACAAGGTTTTCTTAGCGTCCCAGGAGAGATTCGAACTCCCGACCGTACGCTTAGAAGGCGTATGCTCTATCCGGCTGAGCTACTGGGACATGGAGCGGGTGAAGAGAATCGAACTCTCGACCAGAGCTTGGAAGGCTCTTGTTTTACCACTAAACTACACCCGCATATGTTATTTTATTTTTATTCGTTAGCGCTGTTGCCCTATCGACAATATTTATTATATGTATAACCATACATAAAGTCAACACCTTTTTTAAAAGAGGATAATTTTTATTATCCTCTTTTAAAAACTGCTTGTTCAACTAGCTGTCCGTCTAGTGTTTCAAAACGAACTTCCATTTGATTTCCATCCATTTCTAATAAGGCAAATGTCTTTTCTACACGCTGACGCGGTAATAAAATACTGCCTGGATTAATAAATAAAACGCCGTCGATTAATTCCGCACCTAATACGTGAGAGTGTCCGAAGCATGCAACTTGCGCCCCTACTTCTTCTGCACGGTACGCTAATGTTTGTAACGTCATTTTCACGTTATGACGATGTCCGTGCACAACAACGAAACGAATGCCGTCTACATCAGTTACAATTTCGTCTTGAAAGTTAGCATAATCACAATTCCCTTTTACAACATGGAAACCTTGCAGCTCTTCATGAGCAGGCGTTAGCTCTGAATCACCGCAATGAATCATGATATCTACTTTCCCTTCATACTTCTCTTTTAACTGCTGTAATTCCTTCACAGAGCTATGACTATCGCTTACGATTAAAGCTTTCATCAATCTCTCTCCCTTATTCTCCTAAAAACCATTCAGGGATTTTTTCTTCTAGCTTACGTAGAGCACGTCCACGGTGACTAATAGCATTTTTCTCATCTGAACTTAGTTCCGCCATCGCTTTTTTATATTCTTCCACATAAAAAATCGGATCATATCCAAAGCCGTTTTCTCCGCGGCGTTGTTCTAAAATAAACCCTTCACATGTCCCGTTTACAATGACAGGCTTTTTATCCCCTTCAGGGAAAGCAACTGCTAATGCACAGTAGAAACGAGCTTTACGCTTTTCAAACGCTACGTCATTTAATTCCTGTAAAACTTTATCCATATTCGCTTGATCATCTTTCGGTTCTCCAGCAAAACGAGCTGAATATACGCCTGGTTTCCCGTTTAAAGCATCTACAATAAGACCTGAATCATCCGCAATTACGATTGCATTCAACTGTCTACTCAAACTATCCGCTTTTAAGATCGCATTTTCTTCAAATGTTTCACCAGTTTCTTCGACTTCTTCAATATGAGGAAAATCGTGTAATGATTTCACTTCTAAATCAAATCGCTCAAATAACTCAGCAAATTCACGCACTTTCCCCATATTTTTTGTCGCTACAACAACTTGTTTCATATTTTCCACCTCTACTCTATATGAGATACGATGTCACCTAACGCTTCTTTTTGCATGTCAATCAGTTGGAAAATGCCTTGTTCTGCAGCATCAAGTAATTCATTTAACTGCGCTCTACTAAACGTCGCTTCTTCTCCAGTTCCTTGTACTTCAACAAACTGGCCTTTTCCAGTCATAATTACATTCATATCAACGTCTGCTTTAGAATCTTCTGCATAGTTTAAATCTAAAACAACACCTTGCTGTTCCACAATCCCTACTGAAGTTGCTGCTAAATAATCTTTCACTGGAATTTTAGATACTTTTTCTGCTTGTAATAACTTCTCGAAAGCTAATACCATTGCTACATATGCACCTGTAATAGAAGCAGTTCTCGTTCCACCATCAGCTTGAATAACATCACAATCAATCCAAACCGTTCTCTCACCAAGTGCTTCTAAGTCAACTACCGCACGTAATGCTCGTCCAATTAAGCGCTGGATTTCCATTGTACGCCCTGTTACTTTCCCTTTGCTTGATTCCCTTATTGTACGTTGCTCTGTTGCACGTGGAATCATCGCGTATTCAGCTGTTACCCAGCCCTTTCCTTCTCCACGCATAAACGGCGGGACACGCTCTTCAATTGTCGCTGAGCAAATTACCTTTGTATCCCCAACCTCAATTAACACTGATCCTTCTGGATGTTTTAAATAATTCGTATGAATATGTATATGGCGTAATTCTGTTTTCTCTCTACCATCTACTCGCATAAAAATAACCTCCTCATAACTATTTGTTAGTATAGCCAAATTTAAATGTATGATATGTATACAATAAAAGAAGAGGAACCCAAAAAGCAATTCCTCTTTCTTACTTAAGTATATCAAATTATCGACGATTAAAAACTACCTGTATTCACGTTTTCTGGACGATCTACAGGTTTTATTAATTTTCCGCCCTTTTCATCTATAAGATTCGCTTT
Source organism: Bacillus basilensis (assembly GCF_921008455.1). NCBI lineage: Bacteria > Bacillati > Bacillota > Bacilli > Caryophanales > Bacillaceae > Bacillus > Bacillus basilensis. The sequence goes on from NZ_CAKLBZ010000001.1 coordinate 4,542,050, forward strand.
ACCATTCACTTCAATAGAAACACTTTTCACGCCTTTCTTTTCTGTTAAAGATAAAACTAATGACTTCAATACGTAATTTGAAACCATATTTTTATCTGGGTTTATAAATATATTTTCATTAAAGTTTAATGTAAGATTTCCGTCTTGTAATTTCGGATTCGTAATCAGCTTAACTCCTGGATTGAAATCATTCAGGAGCGATTGATGAATCGGTCCTTTTACAAGTTCATCTATAATGGTTGCATAATCATTTTCTTTTCCTTCTACAACGCGGCGTGTTACTGGTACGTAGTATTGCTGTTTATTATTATTTTGCGCCATAAAATAAAGGGTAACTGGTTTTGTATTTGTTACATCCGCTACTTGTTCATCATCGAAGTTGATACCGTTCGCACGGCTCACGCCTTCACCAAGCGGTGTACCACCAACAGGCATCTTCGCCAATTTCTCACCATTTATTTGGAACTGCACTTGTTTTATTTCTTTAAATTGCGTCAACGTCCATGCAATAGATTCAATGATTTGACGTTCTTCCTCTTTCGCATAGTTTTTCATTTCTTTAGAGAAATCAATGACTGCCGTCCCATCTTTTTTCAAATTTAGGGTCATCGATGTATTCGCTGGAATGACTGCACGGAACCCATTCGGTAATAAATTCGTTACCGGTCCATCTTTCACAAGGTACTCTAACGTTTGCTGAATGACCTCATTTGCTTTCGGAGTAGGTATAGCTAACGTTTGCGGCACAACATAGCCATTTTTATCAACAAGGTATAGTTCTCTATTCACCGTTTGTCCTTGCTTATCTTTCTTAGCTACTTCTTTCTTTCCACCCTCTGTATACGTAACTTGTTTTGGCGGATCAATTTGTTCCGTTGCTTTCTCCTGATTTATAAAGCCACACCCTGTTAGTAAAACAGCGCTCACAGTAGCACCAACAACCCATTTAAAAGTGGATTTAGGCATGCCATTCCCCCCTAAAATCTAAGTTTGTACTATTATGTATACGAGCTGTTTCACTTTTTAGAACAAGCTGTGCTTCCTATAAACAAAAAAACTCCTGATTTCTCAGGAGTTTACTTATATGGATTCTACTATTATTCTTTTTCTAAATGAATATGTTTCACATTTTCAATCGGTTGACCGAACCATTTTGATGCAATTTCTTTAAATAGACCTATTTTTCCTGTTGTTAAGAAGAGATGATCACTTTGTTCCTCTCCCTCATTCAACATTTTACTATGGTATAAAATTGTACTTACTTCACGCGCCGTTTCATCACCAGAACTAATTAGTTGCACTTTATCTCCCATTACTTGTTTAATAACAGGGCCTAAAATTGGATAATGTGTACAACCTAAAATAAGTGTATCAATATCAGTATTCTTCAGCGGTTGCAACGTTTCTCTTACAACTTCATATGCCATTTCACTTTCGAAATTACCACTCTCTACAAGCTCAACGAAAGGCGGACACGCTAAACTTTCTACCATAACACGGTTATTAATAGACTTTAGCGCTTCTTCGTATGCACCACTTTTCACCGTTCCGATTGTTCCAATAATCCCAACATGATACGTGTTTGTCATTTTTAAAGCTGTACGTGATCCCGGGTGAATAACTCCTACCACCGGAATTGGTAATTGTTTCTGCATCTCTTCTAATACAACTGCAGTTGCTGTATTACACGCAATAACTAACATTTTGATATTTAAATCTAGTAAATGCTCCGTCATTTCCCACGTAAATTGACGCACTTCTTCTCGAGAACGCGGACCATAAGGGCAACGTGCTGTATCCCCTAAATATATAATGCGCTCTTTCGGCAACTGACGAATTAATTCCTTCGCTACTGTTAAACCGCCAACTCCTGAATCGATAACACCGATTGCTCTATTCAACTTCATCACCCGTTTTCTCATTCATCATCTTATTTTATCATTATATTTTACACACTTTAAGTTCGCTAACTTAAACTGCTTCTGTATGAAAATTTTCATTTGTACCTGTATAGACTAGGACCTTTTTTATTTTGCTCCTTTTTTTCATAATTTGCAAGACAGAAAAATAACCGACCTTCTATAGGAAAGTCGGTTTCTTCTATATAAAGTACATATTTAATGCTCCATCTTTTTTTGGAAAGAAGACATTCCTATTAATAAGAAGAAATGAGCAGAAATTAACATAACGATTAAAATAAAATTCAAACGATAACTATTTGTAGATTCCATAATTTTGCTTGCTACAGCTGGTCCAAATGCCATACCGAAAAAATTAATTAAATTATATAAACCAAGACCTACTCCAACTTTAGCTGAATGTAATGTTTTCGGTATAAATGTGTTTAATGATACTTGAATGGCTGAATAACTCATAAACGTTAAAATAATCACCAATATAATAACGACTATACTTCCATTCGGAATAAACCCTAAAATTAAAAAGCCAACAATCATAATGACAGACGCTACATAAATCATATTCACATGTCCAAACGAAGGGACAATCTTTCCAGTAATAAAACTAGACACAATACCAAAGAGTGATGCAACAAACAATACAATTCCGATAACAAATGGCGACAATCCGTGCACTCTTCCTAACAGTAAGGGCAATAATAATAAATTAGCACATAACGCCACATTAATTATAAATGAAGTCACTATACTCAATACCTCTTTTTAGTTTAAGGGATTTTCCATTTACACTATAGAAAAAATACCCGCTACCTTTATGAGTAGCGAGCACTTTTTCTATAATTTATTTACAGCTCTTCTTATAGCTTTTCCTATTTCCATACTAGACTGCGGATTTTGCCCTGTAATTAAATGCCCATCTACTACGACATGCGGCGTGAAATTTGGAGCAACATAAAACAAAGCGCCTTCTTCTTTCAATTTACTTTCTAATAAAAACGGAACTCGCTTTTCTAAATGTACAGCTTTTTCCTCATCATTTGTATAACCTGTTATACGCTTACCCGCACTAAAAAACGAGCCATCCTTATTTTTTACACCGACTAAAGAACTTACTCCGTGACAAACAGCCGCTACAATCCTGTTATTGTTGTATATATTCTCAATTAAATTTGCAACATATGGATTACCTGGAAAATCTACAATCGCCCCGTGCCCACCACCAAATAAAACTGCATCATAATCCGAAAAATGAGCCGTTGAGATCGGCTTCGTATTTTGCAATAAAGAAGCGACATGCTTAAATTCACGTGGTATACCATTCGGAATAGACACTCTATCAATAGGTACTCTACCGCCCTGTATCGACACAATATCAACATCGAACTTAGCCTTTTTAAATACATGATAAGGGGCTGCGAGCTCTTCAAGCCACAAACCAGTCGGGTGTCCATTCATATCATGAGCGCTTGTTGAAACTAACAATATCCTTTTCAACATATCCCCTCCTTACTACCTATTTATGTATGGAGTGTTGTTATCATTCATACAGCAAGCGAAAAAAACGATAACAACAAGCTGACCTTTTGTATAAAAGTCAGCTTGTTGTTATCGTTTGAATTCTTTCGTACGAAGATGTTCACAACCTTATAGCTTTTATCTCCAACGCCACGCAATCGTTGTATCCTCCATATGAATAGCAGGTATATCAATCCCTAAATATCGCTGATCGTCCTCATCAAAAATAGACCAATTTTCTTCATATAAAAATTCAGGGTCTATGCTTTCAAAATCAAATACACTATCTTCGTCTACCATCTCACGAAAATATTTTTGGACCGGTTTACTATTCTCGTATAGACGAATTGTTCCATACATCCATGGCATGTCTCCAAAAACATCTTTAATTTCACCTATCTCCATATCCTTAAAATACAACTTCACATTTGCACCTTCTTATTCATAAATGACAAAGATATCTATCCTAAATACCTCATCATGTTTAAAATAGTTATTTTTAACGTTTTTTTCTTAAACATACCTTCTCTCTCAAAGTCTGAGATACCTTTTTTAAGTTCAAAATTTAGACAGAAAAATAGCCGACTCTTTACATAAAAGTCGGCTGCTTTCTTATAGTTCGAGCTCTCCCATGCGAAGAAGCTCAACAACTGCTTGTGAACGTCCTTTAACTCCTAGCTTTTGCATTGCGTTTGAGATGTGGTTGCGTACTGTTTTTTCACTGATAAAAAGTTCACCCGCAATTTCTTTTGTTGTTTTATCTTGAACCAGCAATTCAAATACTTCTCTCTCTCTCTTTGTGAGTAACGGTTTAGATTGATACGCTTTTTCCTTCAACTGGTATAACCCTCCTTGCTTAAGCCAGAGCCGTGTATGTGTAAGTTGGGTGTTTATTTAGTCAAGATATTGTATGAATGAAATGTGCGGGTGGTGAATAAAAATGGGCTTTATTTCTCATGTTATTTTAGACTTTTATACATTGCATTCACTCTTTGTATCCACTTACTTTTCGGTACGCCATATTTGTTCTAGTAATATGCTGACAACTGTACCTACGAACAAACCATTTCCGAATATATATTGCATAACAGACGGTAAGGATTGGAGCGCTCCAGACGGTAAAAACATAACACCGCTGCCAAATAATACTGCAACGCCTAAAATCGTTACATTCCTTTCATTAAGCTCCACTTGTTTTATATTATTTAACCCAATTCCAATTAGCTGTACGAATGAAGCCATTAAAACTGCAGATGCAACAGCGGATGGTAACGATGCTAAGTAACGAATAACACTCGGAAACATCGACATTATGACTAGTAACATACATGCTAGTAAGAACGATCGTATATATTTTTGTTTTGTTAAGCGAATAAATCCTGCCGTTGCTGGTAACGGAACGACACCTACAGTTGAAAATACGGAAGAAATGATGTGCGAAATCCCTCCAACCCACGTACCATCCTTCAACTGTTTCTGTTCAATAGTCGCTTTTTGAATGGTAGCTTGATTAATTGCTATAATAGCTGCTACTGTATTTGAAACTAAAATACATACCATAACGAAACTTGATACTGCCATACCTGTATTCCACTTTGGAAACCCCCAAGCAAATATTTGCGGAAGTTGCACAAAATGAGTTACTTGAGATGGAATCGTAACTTTTCCTGCCATTAGAAAAAGAATCCATCCACTAATTAATCCTATTAAAACCGCATAACTTTTGACAAAACCTTTTCCAAAATTAGATAGTATAATAACGAACAAAAATATACTAAACGCGATTATCGCTGTAAATCCATCGATTTGGGAAGCAGTAGCAGTAATTCCTAGCATTCCTTTTAAAAATACACCGCTTAATTGTAAACATAATAAAAGTAAAAACGTCCCTGTCACAAGCGGCGTAAATAAAAATAAAATACGTCCAATAAAACCAGTTACTCCTAATCCTATTAAAATAACACCGGAAATTATCATTCCTAATTCTAAAATTTGCAATGTACTATGTAATTGGTTTTGCCCGACAGTTGCGTAGGCAAGTACGGTAAATACTCCAACCCAAGATCCAGCTGGTCCATCCGCAATTGGAAGTCTATGTCCAAGCCACCCTTGTAAAAAAGAAGATATACCAACTACAAAAAACGTACGCTGCATCAAATAAAATATTTCTTCTGTCGTAAGATGAAATAATCCGCCAACGACAATTGGTAGTGCGATTGAATTCGCCAATAAAAATATAAACCATTGCAAGGTTCCCATAATATGATTTTGGTTATGTTGATTGTCCAAATTTTTCATCCCTTCCATACATTTCACACAGAAATACACGCTATACTATTACGTAGCTTTTCGAAACAATACTTTTTGTCCCCTCGATTTCTTCCCGTATCCAAATGTTGCAATATAAACTCCACAAACGATAAAAACAGCTCCAATTATTTGAATGGCTGTTACACTTTTCTGCAATATAATATAACCTACCACCATCGTAACGAATGGTTCTAAATTTAAAAACATGGCTGCTGTTGATGCCTGTGCTTTTCTCAATTGATTATTCCAAACTAATGTACAAATTCCATGCATAAGTATTGCTGTCACAATGAGAAGCGACCAACTCTCTATAGAGTATTTCAACGTTATGTGAGAAAAGGTAAAAGCAAGAAACGGTAGCATAATTAAAAAACCAAAAATTGAAGAAAAGAATGTAATCAAAAACATATCATCTCTGTTCCCCAATTTCCGAATGAAAACGATAGATAAAGAAAAAGATAGCATCGTTATAAAAATCCATATTAACCCTTCTGAAAAGACGAACCTCTGCCCAACACCAATTACAAAAAATACTCCAAAAGTAGCAATCCCTCCTCCTATTACTAACTTAGCTGTTAACGGTTCGTTTAAAATAAATACTGCTAGAATAGAAGTCATAACAGGAGTAAGTGCTAATATTAGCGCAGCTGTTGTTGGATCTGCTGTTTGTAACCCTTCATAAAAAGACCATTGATTAATCGCAACACCTATAATCCCAATTAATAATACACTTTTCATTTCATTCTTTTCTATATATAAGTCTTTCTTACACATAATAGCGTACGCTAGAAAAAACAAATTAATAAATAGTAAGCGAAGTGTCGTTAACAACACCGGATGAAATGTATTTACTAAAATCGCACCAAATATAAAATTACTCCCCCAAACTACTACACATATAAACAGTAATATATATGTACGTGTCACCTATTCCCCTCCTTTTCTCGTAAAAAAGAAGGATTCCTATTCTTTCATTAGGAACCCTTGAAAAAATATATATAAATTAGGGAGATACGTAAATTAAATCAATACACCTTGAACATGTTGCAAGGAACCTGCTACTATTTTCCCATCTTTCATCACGGCTGGTCGCTTCGCTCGTCTAGCAATCGCTTCTGCTGAACAAGTAGCTTGTAAGAAGACGAAATCAGCTTTATCTCCTACTTTAGGCCAAACTTGATTTCCTTCTTGATCCAATGGCGTTTTTCCACCTGTAATATACGCTAAAGAAGAAGATAAAGACTTCTCATCAATCCAGCGATACTTTTCTGCTAAACGCCCTACTCTTTCAAAAATATCAGCATTTCCAAATGGTCCCCATGAATCAAACATACTATCGCAACCTAAAGAAACGGAAACTCCTTTTTCTGTAAGCAATGGTACTGGCGGCATATTTCTGTTAATTGGTACTGTCGTAATAATAGACATTCCTCTCTCAGCTAATAAGTCTGCCATATCTGCTCCTTCTTCTTTAGATACATCACCTAGACTAAACGCATGACTGACCGCGACACGTCTGTCCCAATTAGCCTCCTCTGTAAATTGAGCTAATTTTTTAATTGTATAAATACCTAAATGCCCTGCATCATGTAAATGCAAATCAACATCTGCATTTGCCTCTACAGCAATTTCCATCATATCAAAAAGTGATTTTTCAATATTATTATCTACAGTAGCTGGATCTACACCACCTACTAAAGTTGCGCCCATTTTCATCGCTTCTCTCATAAGAGAATGCGCTTCGGTACGAAGTAAACCATGCTGCGGGAACGCTACGATTTCATATGTAAACGCACCTTTCATATTCTCTAAAGTTTGACGGACAGATTCTAAGTTTTTAAGACCGATATACGGATCAATATTTACATGCGTTCGTATATGAGTCGAACCAGCATTTAAAATGTTTCTGAGTAATAACTCTGCTCTCTCTCCAGTTGTTTGAGCTAAAATTGGTAACTCTTGCTGTTCTAACTCTAATCTCTCAATAATATTTTTTACTGGTGTGCACGCTTCCCATGGGCCACCAAGTTTTGTCTTATCCAAGTGAAAATGATTTTCCACAAACGATGGAAGAACAAGCAATTCTTTCGCATCTTTCGTTTCATATTCTGTTTGAAGCGGTACATCCGCAAGTACAATCTTTTCAATCTTTCCATCTTGTATGAGTAAATGATGTAAAGCTGTTTCTGTACCTGTAACTACTTCATTATTAAACTTGTAACCTATTTCTAATCGTACATTCGTTAACCAATACACATTTTGCATTTCAATCATCCTCTCAAACAAGATTATTTATAGCCGCTTTTTGCAAACTACCAGCAACAACATTCCCTTTATATAAAACAGCACAACGCTCTGTTTGTCTTGCTACTACCTCGGCTGAACATGATGCTTCTGTAAAGACAATATTTGCCTCATCCCCAATTTTTGGCCATTGACGATTTCCTTGATCATCTAATATAGATTTCCCGCCCGTAATAAACTGAAGTGCTTTCCCTAAAGAGCGCTCGTCAATCCATCTAAATCTCTCCGCTAGACAATTTGCCTTTTGCAACATATCTCCTGTTCCAAATGGAGACCAATGATCAGTTATACTATCGTTTCCTAGTGAAACTTTTACACCTTTACGATTTAATAGCGGAACTGGAATTACATGTCTACTAATTGGAACTGTTGACGTTATATCAATGCCTAATGCCGCAAGTCGTTCAGCCATTTCCTCCGCTTCTTCTACAGATACATCTCCAAGTCCAAGAGCATGACTAATCGTAACTCTTCCTTGCCACCCTGCTTCTTCTGTTAATGCAGCTAATCGCTTCATTGTAAATGTTCCGAGTTGATCCGCGTCATGTAAATGAATATCAATATCTGAATCAAACTCTACTGCAATATCCATAATTGTATTTAATGATTTTTCAATATTACCGTCTACTGTAGCTGGGTCTACTCCACCTACTAAATGAGCTCCCATACGCATAGCGTCTTTTACAAGCCCTACGGAATTACTTCGTAACAAACCGTGTTGCGGGAATGCTACGATTTTTGCTGATAACTTATCTTTATATGTTTCCAGTGCCGCAATCGTTGCTTCTAAATTTCCAAGACCAATTACAGGATCAATATTGCAATGTGTTCGAATATTTGTCGCTCCATTTTCAAGAAGTAATTGCAACATTTTCTCCGCTCTACTCTTTGCAGTTTCTAATTGCTTCGGAAGAATAGTTTGCTCCTCATGAATACGAGTGAATATACTCTTTACTGGTGTACATGCTTTCCACGGTCCACCATAATACGTTTTATCAATATGAATATGCATTTCTTCAAATGCTGGTAATGCCAGTAAACCATTTGCATTTACTACTTCACCATCTTGCTCTGATACAATCCCAGGTAATATCTTCGTAATCTTTCCATCTTCAATAAACAAACTACAAATTTTCGTTTCTGTACTGGTAATTCGCGATTCCTCATATACGTACCCACATTCAAGTTTCACATTCGTTAACCAATATTGTGATTTTACACTCACTTTGTCAATCTCCCTTCGCAATATGATTTTTCTACTTCACAAACGAAACAAAAACAGATAAAAATTTCTATCAGTGTAAAATGGTGTTTTACACTGATAGAATTTCCTATTTTACTGAAGTTCTACACCTTCCAGTCGCAAATACCCAGATGGATCAATCCAAAATCCTTTTATATTTTTCGTAGTTGCGGCAATATGATTAATCCCTCGAATTGGTACTAGTAAAGCATCTTTTAATTCAATCTCTTGTAACTGTTTATACAATTCTTTTCTCTTTGTCTCATCTTTTTCTTTTCTAGCATCTTCTATTAATTTATCTACTGCCGGATTACTATAAAAGAATTGGTTACCAGTTGCTCCGTGTGAACTAGAATGGAATAAATTATATTGATTATAGTCACCATCACCTGTTGCGTTTCCCCAACCTCCAACAAACATCGCATGTTCTGATTTATTCGTTGCAGCTAAAAACGTACCATATTCCATAACTTTAATTTCTACATCAACGCCAATCCCTTTTAATTGAGATTGAATTACTTCCACTAACGCCATTCTAACTTTGCTGTCATTCGTCCAAATTGTTGTTTTAAATCCATTTGGATAACCAGCATCTGCTAATAATTTTTTCGCAGTATTAATGTCATACTTATATCCTTTTACGTCTTTCGTATAACCGAATACTTTAGGAGTCATTACGGAGTTTATTTCAGTCCCAACATTGTTATATACCCCTTTTAAAATCCCTTTCGTTTCAATCGCATGTGCAATCGCTTGACGAACAAGCGGGTTATCAAATGGCTTTTTCTGTACATTAAAGCCAATATATTCTACACCTAAACCTTCATTTTCAATTAACTCCATGGATGGTGAATTTTTCACACGCTCTACTTCAGTTACAGGTAAATTCTCTGCAATGTGAGCTTCACTAGTTTCAATCATCCCAATACGTGTTGCATCTTCTGGTACTACTTTGAATACAACTTCATCAACCTTTGATTTTTCGCCCCAATAATTTTTATTCTTTTCAAGTCGAATTTCTTCACCTGGTTTCCATGACTTAAAAGTATATGGACCTGTCCCAACTGGATGCTGCGCTAAACCTTTTCCTTTTTCATCAATTGCTTTCGGACTTAAAATACTTCCTTCATTACTTGCGAAAATAGATAAAAGAGGTGAGTATGGGTATTTCAATACGAACTGTACTGTGTATTCATCAATTACTTTTATTTCTTGAATCATGGAATAAACAGTTGCTCGATTTGAACCTACTTTCGGGTCTAATACACGTTCAAAGTTTTTCTTTACTGCCTCAGCATTAAATGGTGCACCATCTTGGAATGTCACTCCTTGTTGCAACTTAAATTCCCAATTTAAATCATCAATTTGTTTCCATTCCTTCGCTAACATCGGCTTAAAGTCCATGTTTTTATCTCGTTGTACAAGATTTTCATACACTTTATGGTACACAACACTTGCGGAAGGGATGTTTGTAATAAAATGCGGATCTAAATTATCAGCATCTGACAGTCTAGCAATTGTTAAAACGCCGCCTTCTTTTGTTCCTTTGCTTCCTGATCCTTCATTTCCTGTCTTCGCGTTAGATGAACATCCCGCTAGAAAAACTGAAAGACATAAAATTGTGATAAAACAAATCACAAGTCCCCTTTTGAATCTCATCGCCCTTCCCCCTCCACTTTCTTTTATCTCTACATCCTAAAGTGAAACCTTAAACCTAGCTTTCTATCCCCCTACTTTCTAATAACAGATCATTCCACCACCCTCTCTTTTTTCAATTTTGTCTATGTATTTGTAATTATAAATAACTTTACGGAAAAAGTTTTTAAACATCTTTACTTCTATTTGCATTTTCTTTACTGATTGAATTTTCTGATTTTTTTGAAACATCTTTACTTCTATTTGCATTTTCTTTACTTATTGTTTTAAACTCGTTGACTCGTTTTAATTTTCTGATAATTTAATCATAAAGAAAGGGAGGTATGAAAAATGGAAGTTCGTCTTTCTAAAGAAGAAAATACTTCTTTACAAACGATTCAAACGAAGAACACATCGAAATGGATCATTAGCTATCGAAAACTGAAAAAAAATAAGATGGCATTTATCGGAGGGATTATCGTTCTTTTCTATATTTTAATAGCTATATTTGCCCCATTGTTAGCACCCTATAATCCATTTGATATTCAGTTAGTTAACAAATTACAACCACCATCTATGGAACATTGGATGGGAACAGATGATAAAGGCAGAGATATTTTAAGCCGCCTTTTACACGGGACACGCCTTTCATTACTTGTTGGATTTTCTTCTGTATTTATAGGGGCATTGTTCGGCATTATTCTTGGTATCATTTCTGGTTATTACGGTGGATGGTTTGACACAATCATTATGCGAATCATTGATATTATGCTAGCTTTCCCTGGTATTTTACTTGCTCTTGCCATTGTAGGCGCACTAGGACCAAGTCTTGTGAACGTAATTATCGCTATTGGCTTTTTCTCAATTCCTATGTTCGCTCGTATCGTTAGAGCTTCTACATTAACAGTAAAAAAATTAGAGTATATCGATGCTATAAGAGCACTAGGGGCAAATGATTTTACTATTATTATGAAACACATATTCCCTAACATCTTATCACCTATTATCGTCCAAGCTACTTTACGCTTAGCTACAGCAATTTTATCTGCAGCTGGATTATCATTTTTAGGACTTGGAGCGCAACCACCTTCACCTGAATGGGGTGCCATGTTAAGTAATGGACGCGACTTTTTATTTACCGCACCACATATTGCAATGTTTCCCGGAATCGCAATGTCTACACTCGTAATCGGTTTAAACATGTTTGGTGACGGATTACGTGATGCACTAGATCCGAGACTTAAAAAATAGAAAGGGGCATTATACATGCTAATGTTTATATTTCGTAGAATACTACAATTAATTCCCGTTCTTTTCGGCGTTGTATTCGTTGTTTTCTTAATTATGCAAATGGTACCCGGTGACCCAGCTCTCCTTATCGCTGGTGAAGGAGCATCAAAAGAAACTGTCCAGCAGATACGTCACCAATTAGGATTGGACAAACCTTTTATCATGCAATATTTCTCTTATATCGGAAATATATTACAAGGCGATTTCGGGGTTTCAATTCGTTCTAACCGTCCAGTGTTAGACGAAGTATTAATCCGCCTTCCAATCACTATTGAACTCGCCCTATGTAGTATCGTCATTACAGTTGTAATTGGGATGATTGCTGGCATTATCTCTGCTACAAAGCAATATTCTTGGACAGATGTTTCTATTATGATTATCGCCTTGTTAGGTGTCTCATTACCAAGCTTTTGGTTTGGACTTATGCTCATTTTCTACTTCTCTGTCCAAATTCAAATATTCCCCGTTTCTGGTTGGGGAACCTGGATGCACATGGTTTTACCAGCACTTACACTAGGTGCATCTGGCGCAGCAATTGTAGCACGTATGACTCGCTCAAGTATGCTTGATGTTATACGCCAAGATTATATACGAACAGCAAGAGCGAAAGGAGTAAAAGAAAGAGTCGTTATATATAAACATGCTTTGAGGAACGCATTAATTCCCGTTATTACTGTTGTTGGATTACAATTTGGTACACTTTTAGGCGGTACAGTTTTAGTAGAATCAGTTTTTGCTATAAATGGACTTGGAAGATTAATCGTAGACGCCATCCGAATGAGAGACTTACCAATGTTACAAGGGGGCGTATTAATCGCCTCGGTCATCTTCGTTCTAGTCAATCTTATTGTTGATATTTTATACCGTCATTTCAATAAACGTATTGAGCTTAATTAAGGGGGTGCACAAACATGAATAAAAAGGAAGAGGTATTACAAGTTAAAGATTTAAAAACACATTTCTTTACAGACGAAGGTGTAAGCAAAGCGGTTGATGGTTTAAATTTCTCTGTTTCTAAAGGAGAAACACTCGGTATCGTAGGTGAATCTGGTTGTGGGAAGAGTATCACTTCTCTATCCATTATGAGATTAATTGACCGAGAAAGTGGCAGTAAAATTGAAGGCAGCATTTTATTTAAAGGAAAAGATTTATTACAACAAAAAGAAGCTGAAATGCGCGCAATTCGTGGAAATCAAATCTCAATGATTTTCCAAGAACCAATGACATCTTTGAATCCAGTATATTCTGTTGGGGAACAGATCGCAGAAGCAATTCGTATCCATCAAAAATTAAATAAAAAGGAAGCTTGGAATAAAGCCGTAGATATGTTGAAACTAGTTGGAATTCCTTCTCCTGAAAAGCGTGCAAAACAAGAGCCACATGAACTAAGCGGAGGAATGCGACAACGCATTATGATTGCAATGGCACTTGCTTGCAATCCAGATTTACTCATTGCAGACGAACCAACAACTGCTCTTGATGTAACAATTCAAGCTCAAATATTATCACTTATGAAATCACTTCAAAAACAACTCGGTATGGGAATTATCATGATCACACATGACTTAGGAGTCGTGTCAGAAACATGCGATAGAGTCGCCGTTATGTACGCTGGAAAAATCGTCGAATATGCAGATATCGAGCATATATTTACTAGTCCAAAACATCCTTATACAATCGGACTTCTTCAATCTCTTCCAAGACTCGATACAGACCAAGAAGAATTACAAACTATTCCTGGGTCCGTACCGAGTCCATACCATATGCCGAGTGGATGTCGCTTTGCTGATAGATGCACACATGCAAAAGAACTATGTCACAATACTCTTCCAGAACTTCAACTCACGCAAGATGGAAGTGAAGTTCGATGCTGGATGTTTACAGACCTTTGGGATAAATCATCTTCAGAAAAATTGGAGGTATTATAATATGTCTACTGCTACGCCAATAAATAAACGAGAGGTATTACAAGTACAAAACTTAAAACAATACTTCCCTATAAAAAAAGGAATTCTAGGACGCTCTATTAGCTATATTAAAGCGGTTGACGATATTAGTTTTACAATTTACAAAAAGGAAACTGTTAGTATTGTTGGTGAATCTGGTTGTGGAAAATCCACCACTGGGCGTGCAATATTGCGCCTTGATGAAGCAACAAGTGGAAAAATTATTTTTCAAGACAAAGATTTACTAGCATTAAATAACTCAGCAATGCGAAAGGTTCGAAAAGATTTACAAGTTATTTTTCAAGATCCCTTCGCTTCTTTAAACCCTCGGCAAACTGTAGGGAGCATTTTAGAAGAAGCTATGACCATTCAAAACGTATGTCCAAAAGGCGAAAGAAAAGCAAAGGTTATTGAGCTGCTCGGGAAAGTTGGTCTTCCACCTGATGCAGTGAAGCGCTATCCACATGAATTTAGTGGTGGTCAACGGCAAAGAATCGGAATTGCGCGTGCCTTAGCTGTTAATCCAAAACTCATCATTTGTGACGAAGCTGTCTCCGCCCTAGATGTTTCAGTGCAAGCACAAGTTTTAAATTTATTAAAGCAGTTGCAACAACAATATGGATTAACATATTTATTCATCTCTCACGACTTAGCTGTCGTTCGTCACATATCAGATCGCATCATTGTAATGTACCTTGGTACCATTGTGGAGATTGCCGATAAACATTCTCTTTTTAACAATCCGCAACACCCTTACACAAAAGCGCTTCTCTCAGCAATTCCTACCATTAGTGCAGGAATGAAAAAAGAGCGTATTGAACTTAAAGGAGACCTTCCCTCTCCTCTAAACCCGCCAAAAGGCTGTCGTTTTCATACTCGTTGTCCGTATGCCATTGAAAAATGCGCTACGCAACAACCAAGCTTTCAATCTATAAGTGAAGATCATAAAGTAGCCTGTCATATCATTTGATACGAGTCTGAATAATAGAAATATTCACAATACTTTAGTATAATAATAAAAAACAAGATTGAGGTATGTATGTTAACTTATGAAGCATTTGCTGTATTAATAACTATACTTGTCTTAGCTCCAATTTTTGGAGCTATTATTTTATTATGTTTATTTATTTTCGAAAAACGAATCGATTTACTAGAAAGCGAAAAGAAAAAAATAGCACTAGAACGAGAGTTGCAACAGTCTTTATATCATCAACTTACGCAACAAATTCAGCCTCATTTTTTATTCAATACATTAAATACAATTTTAAGCTTAGCTCGTCTGCAGAGAACTGATGAAGTTGTCAAATCACTTGAGATCTTTTCTCTATTTTTAAAAGGAAAATATAAAACAACAGATTTGTTAATTCCTATTTCTGAAGAACTAACATACACGAATTATTATATCGAAATTCAAAAGATGCGATTTCGCTCAAGGCTCTCAGTAAGCATTACCTCTTCTGAAGATTTACATAATGCCCATATTCCACCTTTCGTTATTCAAACGTTAGTTGAGAATTCCTTTAAACATGGGCTAGAAAAAAAAGCTGGTCAAGCAATTTTAAATATTCATCTATACAATACAAATAACCGAATTACACTTCTAGTATCCGACAACGGTACTCAAAACGAACCATTTACTTCCCATACGGAAGAAAGCGGGTACGGACTTGAAAATATAAAACAACGATTTCAGTTATTCTTTCAAGAACAAACTACGTTCTCTTTCCTCTCTACAAAAGAGAACGGCACGAAAGTAGAAATCACATGGCCTTTCATCTCAGAAAAAAACACAGAGGAGGTAATACAAAAATGAACGTGCTATTAGTAGATGACGAACCACTGGAACTGGAACAATTAGAATTTCTTATCCACCGTCAGTTTCCTAATTGGACACTGCATCTAGCTTTAGATGCGGATGAAGCTTTACGTATAAATGAAAAATTCTCGATTCATTTAGCACTTTTAGATATTCACCTTCCAGGTATATCCGGCCTACAACTAGGTGAAAAATTAAAAAGCAATAACTCTAACCTCGACATCATTATCGTAACCGCATATCAAAATTTCGATTATGCAAAACAATCTATTCGTCTAGGAGTTATTGACTATATAACAAAGCCAATTATAGAAAAAGAACTCATTGATATATTACAAAAGTACAAAGGGGATTCCAATACTCCTTCCTACTCACGTATTATTCAAGATACATTAGACATCATCCATGAAACCTTTCATGACAAACTACACTTAGCAGACATCGCAGCTAAAGTACATACAAATCCGACTTATTTAAGCCGACGGTTCCATGAAGAAGTAGGTATTTCATTTTCCGGATATATCATGCAATATCGGATTGAAATGTCACAGAAATATTTAACGGAACACCCACATTGGTGTATCTCTCAAATCTCTGAACAATCTGGTTTTAATAGTCAGCATTATTTCAGTACTGTTTTTCGTAAAATGACCGGAATGACTCCGAAAGAATATAGAGGTGAGGGATAAATTGTGACGAAAAACAACTCAGCTTTCACACCTTTACAATTAGGTATAGGAACTGGTACTGTTCTTTTATTATCTAAATGGGTCGCAAGTATATCAACACTCGCTTTACCCGAATCTATTATCAATTATGGGCTAATCGCTGGTATTCTTTATGCGATGATTGGCCCTTTTACTCTTATTTTATTGGGAATTTCAATAAAAAAAATACGTTCTACATTCCCAGAAGGAGAATCCATTCACGATTACTTATCTTATAAACTTTCTCACAAAGGATATATAATTGTATGCTGTTTCCTCGTTCTATTAAGTATAGAAAGTATGTTCATTCAAACGAAAGTTGCTAGTATTTTACTTAATGTTTTTTTCCATATTCCATATACATTGGGTTCTTTCCTTTTCATTACCCTTTGTACAATATTCGTAATGTTAAGTAACGCTAAGCTACTTACTAAAATGGCTATTATGCAAACTGTATTAATGTTTTCTACCATGATTATTATTCCAATTTATTTTTTTGTGCAAGATGGCATTACCCATGTATACGATGGAATTCGCTTATATCACCCGTATTTGCTATTTTATGAAAATATAAACGGAATATATTTTCTTACTGCCGGCATTCTCATCGAAACAGGAAGAGTATTAATAAGTCCCGCATCTTGGGATAAAGCTTTCCGTATTCATCCTAAAAAAATCATTCCGACTTTTTTACTATCAGGGTTTATATGGATTACCATCCCTTTGGCGTTCGCTTCTCTAATTATGATAGTTATTTTTAGTGGGAGCTTAGATCATTTGTATGATCTTCTAGCTCAACTTCCAAAAAAAATAGAATTTACTATTTTATTTTATTTACTCGTTATCGGCTCTTTAAGCGCAATAACTTCTAGTTTTATTTCTTGGATGCATGGATTTACTAAACTTATTCGAGATTTTATACCGATGATACGTACAAAAATAAATTTCAAATTATATACAGCTCATTTTATTTCTATAGCTATCGGATTTTTAGCTTTTTTCATTACAATTACTACAAACTATACTATTTTAGAAATTATTTTTTTCTTTGGTATTCTTTATGCATCTCTTATCATCACAATATTATTCGTTATTTTCAGCAAGCAAAAAATCAGCATCATTATACCGCTCATCTCGATTATTGGTGCTCTTTCCGGTTATGTAGTTTACTTCTTAATCGGTCCTTTAACGAGCATTTGGGTTAGTATAGCGGTTACTCTTTCACTAAGTATTTGTTATCTGTTTTCACATTGGATACACCAACAATTCAACTATAAAATGAAACAATAATATGAGGCCCTTTTGGTAGTTTAACTTTGCTACCTAAGGCCTTTTTATTTTTATCGCAAACTATTGTACTGCGCTATAAATTAAATTCATTATTTATGTAGCCTCACATCTAAATTGTAAAATACGGTTCACTTTATAAAAAAATGTCATACAACCTCATAGTCTTCTCATAAATTCCCATATAGAATAGAAGTATATAGTTTGCTATAAAAAGGAGTTGATCGTAATATGTCAAAAAAATTATATAAATCCGAAACTGATAAAATGTTATTTGGTGTATGTGGTGGTTTAGGAGAATATTTTGATATTAGCTCTACTCTTATTCGCATACTTTGGGTTATTGCTATTTTATGTTTTGGAACGGGTTTTTTAGTTTATTTCATTTGTTTATTACTTATGCCACGTTCTTACTAATAACTTCATTCAATATATTTGAACAAAACATATAAAAAATCCCCTATAGTTTTTTCTATAGGGGATTTTTTCATGAAGAGTATTTCATCGTTAAATGTAATACTGCCACTTCATCTTCTTCATTTTTATAACTATGTTTCTTATTCGCTTCAAATTGAATGGAGTCAAACTCATTTAATTCGTATACATCATTCTCCACTTGAATCGATACTTTCCCTTTCATTACCGTTACAAGCTCAATAGCCCCTTCATGATGAGCTTCAGGTTCATATATACTATTTGATCGTAAACAAGCACGATGCATTTCCATCCCCGTTTCTTTCGTATAACGGAACATTGTTTCTAAATGCCACGCTTGTCCTACATCTACTGCAAATCCTTCTCCGCAGCGCGCAACAGCTACAGGTTCTCCAACAACCATCAATCTCGATAAAGGAATCGATAACCCTTTCGTTATTTTCCAAATGACAGCTAACGTCGGATTCGTTTCGCCTCTTTCAATCTTTCCTAATGTTAATTTACTAACCCCTGTTTTTTGAGCTAATTCTTCTAAACTTAATTTTTGTTCATTTCGAATTTGTCTTAATAACTGACCTACTTGCTGAATGACTTCTTTCGTTTGCATATCTTCATGTTCTTTCATCTATAAAACCACCTTAAAGTATAAAATAGTTTGCTTTTACATAATTAAAGTATATTATACTATACATAATCATTTAATTCCAAAAGGAGTGTTATACTTCATGCGCGCAATATTATTAGGACTTTTATCATCGGCCTTTTTTTCTGCAACCTTTATTATTAATAGAGCGATGAATGTATCTGGAACGAGCTGGGCTTGGACAGCTTCCTTCCGTTTTTTATTTGCTCTCCCTATTTTATTCCTTATAGTTTTATTTCGCAAAAACTTTAACGGTTTATGGGAAGAGTTAAAGAAACATCCATTGGCGTGGATCGGATGGGGTTCTGTTGCAGGTATTGGTTTCTATTCTTTATTAAGTTTCGCAGCTGTCTTTTCTCCAGCTTGGCTCGTTGCTGGAACTTGGCAAGTTACGATATTAGCAGGTTTACTACTATCACCACTATTTTTCATTAAAATAGAGACGAAATCAGGAACAAAACTTGTACGCGGAAAAATTCCACTTCGCAGCTTATACGTTGCATTATTTATTTTACTTGGTGTAATTTGTATGCAGGCAACTGAAGCAGGCCACATTACAATGACTCAGTTCATTTCAGGTTTTTTACCTGTCGTGTTAGCTGCTTTCTTATATCCGTTCGGCAACCGAAAAATGATGGAGCTTGTTGGTGGACGTCTCGATACGTTCCAACGCGTATTAGGAATGGCAATTGGAAGTCTCCCTATTACTATTTTACTTGGCATATACGGATTTTCTACTACCGGTATTCCAACATCCAGCCAAATGCTACAAGGATTTTTATTAGCATTATGTTCCGGCGTAATTGCAACGATGACATTTTTCTTCGCTACTGACTTAGCCAAAGATAACTTCGCTCTACTTGGAGCTGTTGAAGCAACGCAAGCTGGAACGATGGTCTTTACCGTGCTTGGCGAAATTGTTTTCTTGAATGGTTCATTCCCTGGTGGTCTTTCCCTATTTGGAATGATTATTATTATGTTAGGAATGGTTGCCAATAGCGTATTAAACCGATCTGTTCCAGTCGTTAAACAGAAAAAAACAGCATAAAAAAAGAGTATGGTTCTATAACAAAGAACCATACTCTTTTTTATTGTCCCCCTATTTCGCCTTATCAGAATAGTATTTCATTAGCTATTTATACTAAAACCTATGTTATAATACGTTTCATGCGCAATAATAGGAGGTAAATTATGTTAAAAAAAGCAATCGCTGAATTTATTGGTACATTTGTACTTGTATTATTCGGAACTGGAGTAGCTGTCATTG
This sequence comes from Bacillus basilensis, assembly GCF_921008455.1. Taxonomy (NCBI): domain Bacteria; kingdom Bacillati; phylum Bacillota; class Bacilli; order Caryophanales; family Bacillaceae; genus Bacillus; species Bacillus basilensis. The sequence continues at coordinate 4,562,367 of NZ_CAKLBZ010000001.1, forward strand.
GCGGCGGAATTGAAGGAATTGGAACATTAGGAATCGCTATGGCTTTCGGTCTATCTATTGTAGCTATGGCATATAGCATCGGAACAATTTCTGGATGTCACATTAACCCAGCAGTATCAGTAGCTATGTTCATCAACAAAAGAATGAACGCTATGGAACTTTGTTATTATGTATTAGCTCAAATTTTAGGTGGTTTATTAGGAACTGCAACGTTAGTAACAATTTTAAAATCTGCTAAAACACCTTTAGATAATTTAGGACAAAATGGTTTTGGAACTCTTGGTTTATCTGGAGCATTTCTAGTTGAATTTATTTTAACTTTCGTATTCGTATTAGTGATCGTTGCTGTAACAGGTAAAAAAGGAAGCTCTTCTCTAGCGGGATTAGTAATTGGTTTCACATTAGTGTTAGTTCACTTATTAGGTATTCCGTTAACTGGAACGTCTGTTAATCCAGCCCGTAGTATCGCACCAGCTTTATTCGCTGGCGGAGAAGCACTTTCTCAACTATGGGTATTCATCGTTGCACCAATTCTTGGTAGTATCGTAGCGGCTATCGTAGGTAAATTCATTTTAAATACTGAAAAATAGAATTTTCAATATTTCTGAATAAAAAAAGGCGAGCCCTCATTATGAGGATGCTCGCTTTTTTACTCTTTCATTTTACACTTTAAATTTGTAACTAATTGATCTACCGTTACATTTGCAAGTACGTTTTCCATCGCTTCTTGCGCTTGCATTAAAATAATTTCTAATACTGATTGAATATTAGCTCCTACTGGACATTCAATGTTGGGATTTTCATGGAAGGAAAATAGCTGTCCTTCTTCTACAACTTCCACTGCTTTATATACATCAAGTAATGTAATTTCTTCTAAATCACGAGCAAGTGTCGTACCACCTTTACCAGCTTGTACATCAACAAGTCCTGCTCTCTTCAACATTCCTGTAATGCGACGAATCACAACTGGATTTGTATTCACACTACCGGCAATCCATTCAGAGGTACAGCGAGAGTTTCGATCTATCGCAAGTAATGTCAGCATATGAACACCTACTGTAAAACGACTACTAATCCCCATCTGCACACCCTCCTTTGTATTCATTCTATTAAAAGACGACTCTTATTATTATATACTATTTTTAATTTATACATAAAGAAAAAGCATGATTTCAATAGGAAATCATGCTTTTCTCTCATTATTGACGCTTTATGAATTTTGCTAAATCTTTAAATTTCACTTTATCTGAGTAATTCATTACGCCGTTTACGTAAATGCGACTTGCAAGCATATTGACGATAGCAATAGTCACCAATAAAATGACTAAAGTCACAATAATCTCTACAGTTCCTGCTTCACCCGCTACAAGCCTTGAAAATGTAACCATAGGTGTAAAGAATGGAATATACGAACTAACTACAGCCAATGTACTATTAGGATCAAATAGTGATTTAATACTAATGAAAAATGCTGCTATACCTAACATTGTAATTGGGAACGAAAGAGATTGCACATCCTCAATTTTTGATACAACAGCACCAACCGCTGCATATAACATTGCATATAGTAAGTAGCCCGTAACAAAATATACAACGAACATACTAATTACTACAGCATCCAACTTAGAAAAGTCTAGTGCAAGTCCCACTAAAGATGCATTTTCTAGGTCTACCCAACCTAATAAATATGGTACAAGAAAACCGAGGGAAGCAGTAATAAGTAATAGTAAAGCACTAGAAACAATTGCTAAAATTTTGGCATGTAGCATTGTTAATGGTTTTACTTTCGGAAGCATTAACTCCATAACACGAGACGACTTTTCAGATGCTATCGTCGTCCCAATTGCAGTTCCAAACACAATAATAAACATATATAAGGCAAACGAGAAAACATAGCCAATGCCAAAGGAAGATGCATGATCCTTTACTGCCTCTTGTTTTAACGGAATTTCCATCTGTAACTGCTTTGCTACTTCTACTGATACATTATTCTTTTCAATCATTACCGCTGTATATTGTTCTTTTAAATAACTCGCCATAAGTGTAGCAGTTGATTGACTCGGAAAACCACTATACATATACGTCACTTCCGGAATACCATTCTTTTCTGTAATACGGAATAGACCGTCTAAATCCCCATCTTCTACTTGCTTACGTAACTCATTAAACTTATCCTTATTTTCTACAGTTACTTTAGCAGATGGAAGTAACTTTGTTACATCACTTTCTTGCACTTTATACGTATCACTTTCCGTTACTACGGCAAATTTATCTTTCCCTTTGTCATTATCAGCAGTGAAATGATTAAACGCAAAAAGTCCAAACACAACTAAAAATAAAATCGCACTCGTAATTAATGATTTTTTAGATAAAAACGCTTCTCTAAAATAAAATGAAAATACGTGAGAAAATTTACGCATCGTTATTTCGCCCTCTCTACAAAGATTTCGTTTAACGTCGGCTCTAACATTTTAAATTGTCGTAAGGTAACACCTTGTTCTTGCAATTGTTGTAAAATCTTTAGAGCTTCTGCATCATCTTGTACTTGCACATAAAGAAGGCCTTGTTGTTTTTCATACGATACATGAATAGATTCTAATCCCTTCTCATTCTCTTCTGTATCTTCAATCGTTAAATTGCGGAAACCGTATTCTTTTTTAATATCACTTAACTGGCCTTTTACGACAGCTTCGCCTTTTTTCAAAATACATACATGTTGGCAAAAAGCCTCTACTTGTTCCATACGATGACTAGATAAAATAATCGTCTTTCCGCTCTGTACTTGTTCTTCAATAATGCTAGCTAACATCCCAGCATTAACTGGATCCAGCCCGCTAAATGGTTCATCTAAAATGAGCAGTTCTGGATTATGAAGAAGAGCAGCAATTAATTGGATTTTTTGCTGGTTCCCTTTCGAAAGCTCTCCTGCCGTTTTAAATTTATATTCCGGTATTGCTAATCGCTCTAACCAGTGATCAATAGCGAGATCTACTTCTTTCTTCGTCATGCCTTCTAATCTACCAAAATATCGCAACTGGTCTATTACTCTACTTTTCGTATATAAACCTCTTTCTTCTGGTAAATAACCAATTGTTATCCCGCTAGTCCCAAATGGTTTTCCATTCCATGTAATAGAGCCTTCATTAGGCGTTAATAATCCGAGAAGCATTTTGATTGTCGTAGTTTTTCCTGCACCATTTCGTCCAAGTAATCCTAGCACTTCACCTTTTGGCAACGAAATTTGCAAGCCGTTCACTGCTTTTGATTCCCCAAATAGTTTCGTTAAGTTTTGAATTTGTAAACTCAAAGTATAAAGCCTCCCCTTAGTTTCATTCATACTCTCTTTCAAAGACTATGTTTATTCCGGATAAAATATAGCACTACACTTCATCCTCTTAGTATGTAACATCATCTTAATCCATCATTTGTTCTATTTAGTTAAAATTGTAAATAATATAGTTTCATTTGTCAATTATAATTGTCATTTCGACAATAAAACTTGTCAAAATGATTCCCATCATTTTTCTCATCTTTCTAATATAGGACATACTACTATATATACAAAAGACAATATGCAAATGTTCATACAAAAAATATTATTTTTCGATATATAATATTAACTGATTTTCTAACATCAAGGAGGATACATATGAAGATGAAGAGGGGCATTACCACTTTATTATCTGTAGCAGTTCTATCTACATCACTTGTAGCATGTTCCGGAACACCAGAGAAAACAGTGGCAAAAGAAGAAAAAGTAAAATTAACAGACCAGCAATTAATGGCTGATTTATGGTATCAAACAGCTGGTGAAACGAAAGCACTTTACTACCAGGGATACAATATCGGTCAATTAAAGCTTGATGCAGCTCTTGCAAAAGGGACAGAAAAAAAACCTGCTATCGTACTTGATTTAGATGAAACTGTTTTAGACAACAGTCCTCATCAAGCCATGAGCGTAAAAACAGGCAAAGGCTATCCGTATAAATGGGATGACTGGATTAATAAGGCTGAAGCCGAAGCCCTTCCAGGCGCAATTGATTTCTTAAAATATACCGAGTCTAAAGGTGTAGATATTTACTACATCTCAAATCGTAAAACGAACCAACTAGATGCAACAATTAAAAATCTTGAGCGTGTAGGTGCTCCTCAAGCAACGAAAGAACATATATTACTACAAGATCCGAAAGAAAAAGGAAAAGAAAAACGACGTGAACTCGTTTCTCAAACACATAATATCATCTTATTCTTCGGTGATAACTTATCTGATTTCACTGGTTTTGATGGAAAGTCTGTAAAAGATCGAAATCAAGCAGTAGCAGATTCAAAAGCACAATTTGGTGAGAAATTTATTATTTTCCCTAATCCGATGTATGGTGATTGGGAAGGCGCTTTATATGATTATGATTTCAAAAAATCAGATGCAGAAAAAGATAAAATCCGCCATGACAACTTAAAATCATTTGATGCAAAATAAAGAGGATGGCATTCGCCATCCTCTTTATTTTGCTTTCTCTGTTAAAGGCAAGATAAACACTTCCACACGTCTATTCTTTGCCTTTCCTTCTTGTGTATCGTTTGGAGCAATTGAACGGTATTCTCCGTAACCAATCGCACTAAATTTTTCTGGTTGTAATTCTTTATTTTGGAGTAATACTTGCATAAAGTTAACTGCCCGCTGCGTACTTAATTCCCAATTCGACGCAAATTGTGCATTTGCAATAGGAACATTATCCGTATGTCCCGATACTGTAATTTCACGAGGTGATGCTGAAACAAGTAAGCTAGACATCTCTTTTGCAATCCCTAGTGATTCTAACTTCACATCTGCTTTCCCCGAATCAAACAGTACATTTTCTAATATTGTTACCATTAATCCCTTTTCAGTTAATTTAGTTTGAAAAGAAGATGATAATTGTTTCTCATTAATATATTGATCAATCTTTTTTTGTAATGCTTTCAATTCATCCATTTCTTTTTTTTCATTCGCCCTAGCTTCTTCTTGTTTTTTTGTTTGTTCTGCCTCAAGGCTACTTGCTGATAATTCCTTTTCATCATTTGGCTTCTGATCACTTAAAAATTCTTTGTTACCTGTTCCACCAGCTAATTCACTTCGAAAAGCAACAGCCATCTGTTTAAACTTCGCAGCATCTATACTACTCATTGCGAATAAAACGATGAACAATGCAAATAACAACGTTAACATATCAGAATATGGGATTAACCAAGTTTCATCGATATGTTCATCATGTTTTTTCTTTTTGCCTCTTCTATTTTTCTTACTCCGCATTTTGTTCTGCTCCTTTTTCTAGCTTTTTACGCTCAGTTGCAGAAAGTGAACCTAAAATGCGGTTCTTCATAATAAACGGATATGTACCTTCTTGTAACATTAATAAACAATCAATGATTAAACGTTTTTTCTCGATTTCAGCTGCAGATTTTTGTTTTAACTTATTTGCAAATGGATGCCATAATACATAACCTGAAAAAATACCAAAAATCGTTGCAATAAACGCACCTGAAATAGCATGTCCTAACTTTTCAATATCAGTTAAATTACCAAGCGCAGCTACAAGACCGATAACAGCACCTAAAACCCCTAATGTCGGTGCATACGTACCAGCTTGAGAAAAAATTGCCGCTCCTTTTGCATGCCTTTCTTCAATTGCTTCTAATTCAGCTTCTAAAATCTGTTCTAAATCTTCTGCAGATACGCCATCAATCACAAATTTCATACCACGCAAAAGAAATTCATCTTGAATTTTGTCTAATTGTTGCTCTAAAGACAAAATACCGTATTTTCTACTTTCAGATGTCCAATGAACAAACAATTCTAGCAACTGTTCATAACTTAAATCCTTTTTATTTGAACCAAAAAGAACTTTAAATAATTTTGGAACCCTTTTTAGTTGATTCATCGGAAATGCGATACATACTGCAGCAAATGTACCGATAAAAATAATTAATGCTGCGGCAGGATTCAATAAGGCATTTACGTCAGCGCCCTTGACGACCATCCCTACTACCACTGCTACAAATCCTAAAATAAGTCCAATAATTGTTGCAAAATCCATTCCCATTCACTCCTAGTCTATACAAGAAGTTCTTTATTCTCGATAATCGCTACATCTTCTTATGTATATATATTACATAAAAAATTCATTTCATGAAAGATAAGAAATGAATTAAATGAAAAAATACTACAATTTCACACATTTTCTGACATTTTCTTTGCATTTCTATTACGTTACGACTCTTATATTTCTTTTTCAACAAACTAGACTTATAATAAAAACAATACATATTTTATTAAGAAAGGACTGTGATTACAAGGCATCATGAAAAAGATAATCATTATTTCTGCCACTACTATTGTAATCGGTATCACTTCTTTCGTTTACTTTGGTTCTAAATCATCACTACAAAATGAGGCGAAAGCTGTCGAAAGTCAACAGCATAGTAATCACCAAAAAGAAGAGATTCCTGCTTTTCCAAAAGCTGATCATAATGCAAAGAAACTAGACAATGATTTTTCCGTTGTAACAAATCCAGAATCTAATCTTGTCTTAGTTAATAAACACCGAAAACTACCAGACGGATATACACCTGAAGACTTAACTAGACCAAACGTACCATTTACTAGTCCGAAAGATAAAGAAAAAACGCTACTGCGCAAAGATGCTGCAGATGCGCTTGAAAATATGTTTGAGGCGGCAAAGAAAGAAGGACTTGAACTTACAGCTGTATCTGGTTATCGTTCATACAAACGCCAAAAATCATTACATGATACATACGTTAGACGTCAAGGAAAAGCTGAAGCTGATTCAGTAAGTGCCATTCCTGGTACGAGTGAACATCAAACCGGCTTAGCAATGGACATTAGTTCAAAGTCTGCTAAATTCCAATTAGAGCCTATTTTTGGAGAGACAGCTGAAGGCAAATGGGTGGCAAAACACGCTCATGAATTTGGCTTTGTCATTCGTTATTTAGAAGATAAAACCGAAACAACAGAATATTCATATGAACCGTGGCATTTGCGTTACGTTGGAAATCCATACGCTACATACATATATAAACATCATTTAACATTAGAAGAAGCGATGAAAGACAAAAAATAAGAGAGCAATTTGCTCTCTTATTTTTCTTTTACTCTATCATTGTAGTAATTTTTTCTTCCATTCTTCAGGCCACGGTTCGCCTTTTCCGTTTTTTTTCGATGCTTGAACCATCATTCCACGACCAACTAAACAAACTTCTCCTGCCGCATTCTTCACCATATAATGCAAATCTAAAGAAGAATTCCCAACCGATCCCGCTTTTACATACACCTTCAACTCTTCATCAAAATATATTTGCTTAATAAAATTACATTGTAAATCTGCAACAACGATCATCGTTTCGGAAGATTCATGCGTCCATTCTTGCATAAATCCAAGTTCTTTAAACAATGCGATACGTGCTTCTTCAAAATAGGTAAAGGCAACAACATTATTTACATGCCCAAACATATCTACTTCACCAAAACGAACTTTTACAGGTTTGTAAAATGAAAAACCACTTTCCCATTGCTCAAAGTCTTCAATATAAGAAATCCTCTTCATTGTTCCCTCTCCTTTTCGCCTTTTTAATAAACTGAATAAACAGAAAAATAAAGTTATAAATATTGCCTCTTCAACATGAAGAGGCAATATTTATTAATAGTTATTGTCGCTACCAAAGAAATCTTTGAACGATTGAATTGTTGTATCACGGTTTAATGCCGCAATTGAAGTCGTTAATGGAATACCCTTTGGACATGATTGCACACAGTTTTGAGAATTACCACAGTTTGCAAGTCCTCCATCTCCCATAATTGCACGTAAGCGATCTGCTTTATGCATTTCACCCGTTGGATGTGAGTTGAATAAACGAGCTTGTGATAATGGCGCTGGTCCAATAAAGTCAGATTTACTATTTACGTTTGGACATGATTCTAAGCAAACACCACATGTCATACATTTTGAAAGCTCATAAGCCCACTGACGTTTCTTCTCAGGCATTCTTGGCCCTGGTCCTAAGTCATACGTACCATCAATTGGAATCCAAGCTTTAACACGTTTTAGAGCATTAAACATGCGACTACGGTCAACTTGTAAGTCACGTACAACTGGGAATGTCTTCATCGGCTTTAAGCGAATTGGTTGTTCTAATTGATCGATAAGCGCTGTACATGATTGACGAGGTTTTCCGTTAATCACCATCGAACATGCGCCACATACTTCCTCTAAACAGTTCATATCCCATGCAATCGGAGTTGTTTGGCTTCCTTTTGAATCAACAGGATTACGACGAATTTCCATAAGCGCCGAAATAATATTCATATTTGGACGATACGGAATTTCAAACTCCTGGTCAAACGCTTGCGCGTCTGGCCCGTCTTGTCTCGTAATGATGAGGCGGATTGTTTTCTCAGACATGTTGTTTATCCCCCTTCTCTTCACCCTTAGCAGCTACATCGTGTTTTGAAGAATAATCACGTTTACGTGGTTTAATTAACGAAACATCCACGTCTTCGTAATGGAATGCTGGTGCATTTCCTTCTCCTTCAAATTTCGCCATCGTAGTTTTTAAGAAGTTAGCATCATCACGATTTGGGAATTCAGGTTTGTAATGCGCCCCACGGCTCTCATTACGGTTATATGCGCCAATTGTAATAACACGCGCTAACTCAAACATATTTGCAAGTTGGCGTGTAAATGAAGCACCTTGGTTACTCCATCTTGCTGTATCGTTAATGTTAATACGTTTGTAACGAGCCATTAACTCTTCAATTTTCGCATCTGTTTCTAATAGCTTTTTATTTTCACGAACTACTGTAACGTTATCTGTCATCCATTCTCCAAGCTCTTTATGCAGAACATACGCATTTTCGTTACCATCGAGCGTTAAAATATTGTTAAATTTCTCCGTTTCGATCAATTCATTTTGTTCATACACAGTAGATGAAACAGCATCAGATGATTTAGTAAGACCTTTCATATATTCAATTGCATTTGGTCCTGCTACCATACCACCGTAAATTGCTGATAATAGTGAGTTCGCACCAAGGCGGTTACCACCGTGCATAGAATAATCACACTCACCTGCTGCAAATAAACCTGGAATACTTGTCATCTGCTTATAATCAACCCATAGTCCGCCCATTGAATAGTGAACAGCTGGGAAGATTTTCATTGGTAGTTTACGAGGATCGTCACCTGTAAACTTCTCATAGATTTCAATAATTCCACCTAGTTTAATATCTAGTTCTTTCGGATCTTTATGAGAAAGATCTAAGTACACCATGTTTTCACCGTTAATACCTAGTTTTTGCTCTACGCAAACATCAAAGATTTCACGCGTTGCAATATCACGAGGTACAAGGTTTCCGTAAGCCGGATATTTTTCTTCTAAGAAGTACCATGGTTTACCATCTTTATATGTCCAAACACGTCCACCTTCACCACGTGCAGATTCACTCATAAGACGTAATTTATCGTCTCCAGGAATTGCCGTTGGGTGAATTTGAATGAACTCACCGTTCGCATAATATGCGCCTTGTTGATATACAGCAGAAGCTGCTGTACCTGTATTGATAATGGAGTTTGTTGATTTTCCGAAGATGATACCAGGGCCCCCTGTTGCCATAATCACGGCATCAGCTCCGAAACTTTTAATCTCCATAGTTTGTAAGTCTTGTGCAACGATCCCTCGGCACACACCTTCATCATCAACAACAGCTCGTAAGAAATCCCAACCTTCATATTTCGTTACAAGTCCTGCTACTTCGTGACGACGTACTTGCTCATCTAATGCGTATAGTAATTGCTGTCCAGTTGTTGCACCAGCAAATGCTGTACGGTGATGTTGTGTTCCACCAAAACGACGGAAATCAAGAAGTCCTTCTTCCGTACGGTTGAACATAACACCCATACGGTCCATTAAATGAATGATACCAGGTGCTGCTTCACACATTGCTTTAACTGGTGGTTGGTTCGCTAAGAAGTCCCCACCATAAATTGTATCGTCAAAGTGGATCCATGGAGAATCCCCTTCACCTTTCGTATTTACGGCACCGTTAATTCCACCTTGGGCACATACAGAATGCGAACGTTTTACTGGTACTAAAGAGAACAGTTCAACATTTACTCCTGCTTCCGCCGCTTTAATCGTTGCCATTAAGCCAGCCAAGCCACCGCCGACTACTATAAGTTTCCCTTTCATGCTCTCCCACTCCTTACTGGTTTGCTAGCTGTGGATCGATGAACGCTAATAATGCACTCACACCTACATAAGATAGACCTAAGAAAATAGCTAATGTTACATAAGTAGAGATTCTTTGTGAACGTGGAGATACTGTAATTCCCCAGCTGATGCAGAATGTCCATAGTCCATTTGCAAAGTGGAAAATTGTTGAAACAACACCAACTAAGTAGAATGCAAACATAGCTGGATTGTTTAAAATATCTGCCATCATATCATAGTTTACCTCTTTACCTAACATTGCTTGAATACGAGTTTCCCAGACATGCCAAGAAATGAAAATCAGTGTAACGATACCTGAAATTCTTTGGAAGACGAACATCCAGTTACGGAAATAACCGTAAGAAACCGCATTGTTCTTAGCTGTAAATGCAATATATAAGCCATATATAGCATGGTACAGTATTGGTAAAAAGATAATGAAAATTTCTAGCGCATACCGGAATGGAAGGAGCTCCATAAAGCCTGCAGCTTTGTTAAAAGCCTCTGCTCCTCGTGTTGCAAAGTTGTTTACAATTAAATGTTGCGTCAAAAAGACACCAACCGGGATGACCCCCATTAATGAGTGCCACTTACGAAACGTATACTCGCGGCCTTTCATATCCCCATTACCCCCCTTGAATGATTGACTGCTGTTTTCAGATTAGTTTATAGCAATAATGTTTTTTCACTATTGGCATAAGAAAAACTGAAAAAATTATTCGAAATATTTCAGCATAATTTGATACCAAGTTCATTTTACTCCTATTTTTGTCGAAGCGTCAAGAAAACGTATACATAATTTGCATATAATTTGCCAATTCTTTTTTTCTTCTTATATATTCAGATTTTCCTAAAGAAAAATCTGTTTTTATAATTGTGAAATGTTATATAATAAGCCCTATAGAAAGAGGGGAATATTGTGAGCAAAAATACAATCGATATAACATCTTTAGAAGATGTTTCATTGAACGCCTTCGCTTATGAATTGCTACGTGAAGAATTACTACCTGATTTAATTGGTAACGATTTAGATGGTATTTTATACTGGTCCGGTAGAAACCTTGCAAGAAAATATCCGCTAGAAACAATTGAAGAAGTCATTCAGTTCTTTGAAAAAGCTGGTTGGGGTACTTTAAGCATTATTGAACATAAACGTCGTGAAATGCAGTTCCAACTTAAAGGCACTCTCATTGCTGAACGTCAAAAACAAAACAGACATTCTTCTTATCAATTAGAAGCTGGATTCATTGCTGAGCAAATTCAGAAGCAACGAAACGTCGTAGCAGAGTCCTACGAAGAAAAGAAAAAACGTTCAGACTCTATTACATTTCTTGTGAAATGGGATATAAAAGATCTCATTGAAGTGTAGCCTTACCTACAGTCAACTAGACATATAAGTTTAGTTGACTTTTTTGTATTTTCATTCAGATGAGTTTATTTTAAATCTTCAGAAATTATACCAAAAAACAGAAGACGTTGTAAACTACAACGTCTTCTTATCTGTTAAATACGTATAAATTGTTTCCGCGACATTTTTCGGCATACCCGCTTCGACAAATTCTGCTACAGAAGCTTCTTTCATCTTCTTTAATGAACCAAAATGTTTTAACAATACCTTTTTCCGTTTATCACCGATTCCTGGAATATCGTCCAGTGCTGATTGAATGACAGATTTCCCGTGTAATTGACGATGGAATGTAATCGCAAATCGATGCACTTCATCTTGAATGCGCTGCAATAAATAAAATTCTTGGCTATTCCTCTCAAGTATCACCGGTTCAGGTGGATCCCCAATAATTAAATGGGATGTTTTATGTTTGTCATCTTTTACAAGGCCTGCCATCGGAATATATAACCCAAGCTCATTTTCTAGAACATCACTTACAGCTGCCAGATGACCTTTTCCCCCGTCAATAATGATTAAATCTGGTAATGGTAAATTCTCTTTCAGTGCCCTTGTATAACGGCGCCTCACAACTTCTCTCATAGACTCATAATCATCTGGTCCTTGAACCGTTTTAATTTTATATTTCCTGTACTCTTTCTTCGCTGGTTTCCCATCGATAAAAGCAATCATTGCAGAAACGGGATTTGTTCCTTGAATATTTGAGTTATCAAACGCTTCAATACGATACGGTGTTTCAATCCCGAGCTGCTTTCCTAACTGATCTACAGCTTTAATCGTTCGCTCTTCATCACGTTCAATTAAATAGAATTTCTCTTCAAGAGCAATCTTCGCATTTTTATTTGCCAGTTCTACAAGATCTTTTTTCTTACCGCGTTTCGGCTGTGTCGCTTCCACTTCTAAAAAGCGCTCTACTAATTCTGAGTCTATACTTCCTGGAACGACAATTTCCTTCGGCTTAAAATGACTGCTGTTTTCATAAAATTGACCGATAAACGTTAAGAATCCCTCTTCTGGTTCATCGTAGATTGGAAACATAGAAACATCACGTTCGATTAGCTTTCCTTTTCGAACGAAGAAAACTTGAACACACATCCACCCTTTATCAACTGCATACCCAAACACATCACGATCCACTAAATCACTCATAATCATCTTTTGTTTTTCCATAATCGCATCGATATGAGCGATTTGATCACGTAACTCTTTTGCACGTTCAAACTCTAGTTTCTCTGAAGCTTCATACATTTTTGTTTCTAATTCTGAACGAACTTCTTTATGTCCACCATTTAAAAACTTAATAATTTCATCTACAATTTCTTTGTTTTGTTCTTCCGTCACTTCTTTCACACAAGGCGCTAAACATTGACCCATATGATAATATAAACAAACTTTATCGGGCATATTTGAGCACTTACGAAGCGGATACATACGATCTAGCAGTTTTTTCGTTTCATGAGCTGATTGTGCATTCGGATAAGGGCCAAAATACTTTCCCTTATCCTTTTTTACATTTCGCGTAATAAGTAATCGCGGCTGTTTCTCAGCTGTAATTTTAATAAAGGGATATGTTTTATCATCTTTTAATTGAATATTATATTTTGGATCATGTTTTTTTATTAAGTTTAACTCTAAAATGAGAGCCTCTAGATTTGAAGAGGTTACAATATATTCAAAATCTACAATTTCCCCTACTAGCCGAAGTGTTTTCCCGTCATGCGAACCAGTAAAGTACGAGCGCACACGATTTTTAAGCACTTTTGCCTTTCCGACATATATAACCGTTCCTTGCTTATCTTTCATTAAATAACAACCAGGTTGATCTGGTAAAATAGCCAATTTCTCTTTTAAATGTTCGTGCACTCGTTACCCTCCATTTCTACATGCTTAGCATTTTTATTTTCACATGAAAACATACTATGCCAAAATACCCAACATACGTTCTTTTATTGTAACGGAAAGGTGTAAAAAAGGAAAATAAAAAAAGCTACCAAATGGTAGCCCTTTTATTTTAGAAGTGTTTAGAAACTAATTCTACTAACGCTTCTTTCGGTTTGTAACCTAACGCTTGATCAACTACTTTACCGTCTTTTAATACGAAAAGAGCTGGAATACTCATTACTTCGAATTGACGAGCAGTTTCTTGGTTTTCATCCACGTCTACTTTTACTACTTTTACTTTTTCGCCTAGTTCTGCATCAATTTCCTCTAATACAGGAGCGATCATTTTACAAGGTCCACACCAAGGTGCCCAGAAATCTAATAATACAACACCTTCGCTAGTTTCAGCTGCGAAGCTTTGGTCATTTGCGTTTACAATTGCCATTTTATTTCCTCCTTCAAGTATATTCTACCAAGAGTATATCATTAACTTATATACGTGGCGAATAATATGTATCGTTATGTATTGTAACAAAAAAGTGTTCCTTTATACTATATAAAAATACGGATTAAATACTAAAAAGATGAGAGACAGGGGATCTCTCACCTTTTTCTATATATAGGGGTACTTCACTTGGAACTCAAGGGTACTCAAATCATGAATGTACTTTTAACTTTTTAAACTCTTCTGTTAAAAGAGGTACGACTTCAAATAGATCGCCAACAATGCCATAGTCAGCTACTTTGAAGATACTTGCTTCTGGGTCTTTATTAATCGCAACGATTATTTTTGAGTTAGACATACCAGCTAAATGCTGAATCGCACCAGAAATACCGCATGCAATGTATAGGTCTGGCGTAACAACTTTACCAGTTTGACCAATTTGTAATGAGTAATCACAGTACTCAGCGTCACAAGCACCACGAGATGCCCCAACAGCGCCGCCTAGTACGTCAGCTAACTCTTTTAATGGTTTAAATCCGTCTTCACTCTTCACACCACGTCCGCCAGCGATAATAACTTTCGCTTCAGAAAGATCAACACCTTCTGCTGTTTTACGGACGACATCTTGAATGATTGTACGTAGGTCTTTCACATCTACTGTAATAGAAGATACGTCACCACTGCGAGACTCATCTTTTTCAAGTGTTGCAATGTTATTTGGACGCACTGTTGCAAATAATATGCCCTCCGTTACAATCTTCTTCTCGAATGCTTTACCAGAGTAGATTGGACGAGTGAAGATCACATTTCCACCCTCAACTTCTAAAGCAGTTACGTCAGAAACTAGACCAGCTTCAAGCTTCGCTGCTAATTTTGGTGATAAATCTTTACCGAGTGCTGTATGTCCAAATACAATACCTTCTGGATTTTCTTCAGCATATACAGCTAAAAATGCTTGTGCATAACCATCAGATGTATATGATTTTAATTTATCATTTTCAACTGTCACAACGCGATCTGCACCGTAATGAATCAATTCATTTGCAAAAGAAGCAACGCTGTCTCCAACTAGAAGACCTACTACTTCACCGCCTTCTGCAATTGTTTTTGCTGCCGCTACCGCTTCAAACGAAACGTTACGTAGCGATCCATCACGAACCTCACCCATTACTAATACTTTACGAGCCATAGATTTTCCCTCCTGCATATATAATTTCGTATTTTATTAGATTACTTTCGCTTCTGTATGGAGCAACGATACAAGTTCTTTTACTTGATCTTGCAGCTCGCCTTGTAACACTTTTCCTGCATCTTTCTTAGGAGGCAAATAGATTTCAATTGTTTTTGTCTTTGCTTCCACATCATCTTCTTCTAAATCTAAATCATCTAATTCTACTTCCTCTAGTGGCTTTTTCTTCGCCTTCATAATACCTGGAAGTGATGGATAACGAGGTTCATTTAAACCTTGTTGTGCTGTTACTAATACTGGTAATGATGTTTCAATTACTTCTGTATCACCTTCAACGTCACGTTCAATTTTCACGTTTGTACCGTCAATCTCAAGTTTTGTAATTGTCGTTACGTACGGCATATTTAATGCTTCAGCTACGCGTGGACCAACTTGTCCAGATGCACCATCAATTGCAACATTTCCGCCTAAAATTAAATCTGCATCTTTATCTTTTAAATATTCAGCAAGAACTTTTGCTGTCGTGAACTGGTCACCATTTTCCACATCATCTTCAATATTAATTAATACCGCTTTATCACAGCCCATCGCTAATGCTGTACGAAGTTCTTTCTCACTATCTTCGCCACCGACTGTTACAACAGTAACTTCTCCACCTTGTGCGTCTCTTACTTGAATTGCTTCTTCAATCGCATATTCATCGTAAGGGTTGATGATGAATTCCGCTTCGCCATCGTAAATTGCACCGTTTTTAATTACGATTTTTTCTTCTGTATCAAATGTTCGTTTCATGAGTACGTAGATGTTCATTCCATTTACCCCCTTGTTTTTCAGAAAGATTCTATCAATTTTAATTTTCTGTTAATTTATATTAAAAAAATAATTGTACTACCTGCCACTAAATGAAGGCTTACGTTTTTCTAAAAACGCTGCTACACCTTCTCTTCCATCTTCACTCGTAAATACTTCACCAAAGATTTGAGCTTCGCGTTGTACACCTTCATAATAATGATACGATTTCGTCGTTTGCAATAACTCTAGTACAGCACGAGTTGTCGCTGGGCTTTTTCCAGCAATCTGTTTTGCAACTTTAAGCGTATCATCTAAAAATGTTTCTTCAGCAAAAACTCCGTTAACAAGTCCCCATTTTAATGCTTCTGCACTAGTAATCGGTGTACTTGTTAACATCATTTCACAAGCTTTCGCTTTCCCAACATAACGTGGTAATCGCTGTGTACCTGCAAATCCAGGAATTAATCCAAGTGTTAATTCAGGTAAACCAAGTTTTGTACTTTCAGTTGCAAAGCGCATGTGGCAAGACATAGCAAACTCAAGGCCGCCGCCAAGTGCCGCTCCATGAATTGCCGCGATAACTGGTTTTGAACATTTTTCAACACGCTCAAACGTAACTTGTCCAAGCTGTGCTAATTCTGTCGCTTGCTTTGCTTCAGTAACAGATGTAAATTCTTTAATATCTGCTCCTGCTGAGAAGAAGCGCCCTTCACCGTGAATAACAACAACACGAATGTTATCATCCTTCTCCACTTGATCAATTAATTCAGTAACGTCATGCATAACTTGTGAAGACATCGCGTTAGCCGGCGCATGATTTAACGTTGCCACCGCGATATGATCTTCAACTCTTACAGATAGGAATTTCAACATGATCCCTCCCATTATTGACGATAACCACAAGCTGCGATAAGTAGCCCGTGTACCGTTTTTGAAAGTGCGACCAGATCATACTTATGATCGCTCATTACCCAATTGGTCACAACTTCATCTACTGTTCCAAAGATCATTTGTCTTGCCACGCGAACATTTAAATCCGCTTGGAATTCACCTTGCTTTATACCTGTCTCTAAAATCTCATCCATAACTTGTAAGTAGCCTTTTAATACTTCATTTATTTTCAGGCGTAAGTCTTGATTGGACTGTCTTAGCTCTAATTGCGTAACGATAGCAAGAGGATCATTTTGTGACAACAGCAAGAAGTGCGTTTCTACCAACATGAATAACTTCGATACAGCGCTTTCAATTCCTGCTGTTTTTTGACGAATTGTTTCGACAAATTCTCCCATTTTCTCTTGGAATAAGGATATTAATATATCTTCTTTATTTTTAAAATATAAATAAATCGTGCCATCAGCTACCCCAGCTTGCTTTGCAATTTTAGAAACTTGCGCTTGGTGGTACCCATTCTCCGCAATCACAATGACTGCCGCATCAATAATTTGATTGTATTTCGGTCTATTTTTCCTCACTTTACTGTCCCCTTCAAGAAGATGACTGAATGAATAGTCATTCATATTCTTATAATACTGACTATTTAGAAAAGTGTCAATCCTATTTTTTCAAAAAGAAAGGGCCTTAGCCCGTTTGCTCATCCTCATTCTTTCTTTTTTCTTCATCAATTAGGACACGTCGCAAGATTTTTCCGACTGTCGTTTTCGGCAGTTCATCTCTAAATTCATATACTTTAGGCACTTTATAGGCTGCTAAATATTTACGTGCAAACTGGTTTAATTCTTCCTCTGAACACTCCGCACCTTCTTTTAACACAACAAATGCTTTAACCGTCTCTCCTCGGTACGGATCTGGAACACCGATTGTCACTACTTCTTGCACCTTTTCATGTTCATATAACACTTCTTCTACTTCACGAGGATATACGTTAAAACCGCTAGCAACAATCATATCTTTCTTACGATCTTTCACATAGAAGAATCCATCTTCATCCATGTAACCAACATCCCCTGTATGAAGCCAGCCATCTTGCAATACAGCTGCTGTTTCCTCTGGCTTATTCCAATATCCTTTCATAATTTGAGGGCCTTTAACAACTATTTCACCAATTTCACCTGGAGGTAATGCCTCACCAGTTTCAAGCGACATAATTATTGCTTCTGTATCTGGCCATGGAACTCCAATACTACCTGGTACTCGCTTTTTCCATAAAAAATTACTATGTGTAACCGGAGATGATTCTGTTAAACCGTATCCCTCTACTAGTTTACCACCTGTAACTGTTTCAAACTTTTCCTGTACTTCTACTGGAAGTGGTGCTGATCCACTAATACAAGCACGAATGGAAGAGATATCGTATTGTTTTAAAAGTGAGCTATTTAAAAGAGCGATATAAATAGTTGGTGCCCCTGGGAACAATGTCACTTTATGCTTCTTAATCGCTTCAAAAACCATTTTCATATCAAACTTTGGAATCAGAACCATTTTGTATCCTTGCATAACACTCAAATTCATGACAGCCGTCATGCCGTATACGTGGAAAAACGGAAGAACTCCAAGAACAACTTCTTCTCCTTCTTTGCAATTATATAACCAGTGAACCCCCATCAACGTGTTAGAAACAAGGTTTTTATGCGTTAACATAACTCCTTTCGGAAATCCAGTTGTTCCTCCTGTGTACTGTAAAAGAGCGAGATCATTTTCAGGATCACAAGGCACTTCAACATCCGTATTCACTTCTTTTTCTACTGAGTTCCAAAGATGAGTCGTTTCACTCTCTGATACTTTCACAACTAAATTCGACTGTTTTTTCTGCACAAATGGATACAATAGATTTTTAGGGAAGGGTAAAAAGTCCGCAATACGGGTTACGATAATATGTTCAATTTTTGTAGCAGATTGAACATTCGTTACTCTTGGAAACACTAAATCGAGACAAAGAATTACTTTTGCTCCCGAATCATGAAGCTGGTATTCTAATTCTCTTTCTGTATACAGTGGATTTGTTTGTACTACGATACCTCCCGCAAGTAATGTACCGTAATAGCCAATTACAGCTTGTGGACAGTTCGGCAACATAATAGCAACTCGATCACCCTTTTCCACACCGAGCTTTTGGAGATAATTTGCAAACCTCTTCACCTTATCGTGGAAGTCTGAAAATGTAATATCCTTCCCTAAAAAGTGAAGCGCTTTCTTTTCTGGATAGCGAGAAGCCATCTGTTCTACATATCTATGAAGCGGCTGAATATCATAAGAAATCGTACTCGGAATCTCCTCTGGATAACTTTTCAACCATGGTTTTTCCACCTTCATTCCCCCTTCAAATACATAAAAAATAAATGAATGTTCATTCATGATGGTTGTTTTCATTATATTATAGTCGCCATAACGTTACAATCATAATATTCTGACTTTTATATAACTATGCTTTACTTCATTAACTTCTTATTATATGTAGAAACTCTCCTAATCTTCAAAGAGTAAGAGAGTTATTATTTAGCTTAATCTTATTATCGTTAACACAGCTCCTGGTGTAGTTGTTGATAATGTTGCAACAGCTAACAAACCAAATAGTTGCAAACTAATAGCACTTCCAGCCGCAAGAGTGGTAATAATTGTTGCACTAAACGATGTGGTTGCTAATGCAGGAGAATTGATAGTCCCAGCAAGGGGTGCACCATTAATTGTAATTCGTGAACTTACTAATAACGAAGCTGTTATGTTAATTGTATATGAAATATAATAATTCCCAGCATTTGCAACCGTAAATACCGTATTTCCCCCAGACACAGTAATTCCGGGACCAATGTTTTGATTATTTGGAAGCGGGACATTCGTTCCACCAAGAAGTACCGATATTGCTGTCCCCGACGTATTATTTGCAAATGCATACGTCGCCGTTATACTTGTACCAGTTGCTCCAGTTTCACCTGTTGGCCCTGTTGAGCCTGTTATTCCCGTCGCTCCTGTTGAACCCGTTGCCCCTGTTATTCCCGTCGCTCCTGTTGGACCCGTTGCTCCTGTTATTCCCGTCGCCCCTGTTGGACCCGTTGCTCCTGTTGGGCCTGTATCACCTGTCGGACCCGTTGCTCCTGTTAGGCCTGTATCACCTGTCGGACCCGTCGCTCCTGTTGGGCCTGTGTCGCCCGTTGGACCCGTTGCTCCTGTTAGGCCTGTATCACCTGTCGGACCCGTTGCTCCTGTTAGGCCTGTGTCGCCCGTTGGACCCGTCGGACCTGTTGGGCCCAGCTTAGGAACTGTCCCATCGCAACTAAAACAGCATGAATCAACATGTACACCATTTTGATTATTACACCCACAATATCCATTTATATTATTACTCCATAAAGACATGTTGATCACTTCCTTTACATTCGATCTTTTAAGTACAATCAACGAGTTAGAAAACAACTATCTAAATAACAAAGACATACTTTGCCTAGTGGGGATAAACACAGATTTATTCCATACATTCTAGTAACTATTACATGCGATTCTCACTCTTTTTGCTTGTACTTTCGCCCCATCTCCACAGATGATTAACCACACATATTACGCTTTCGTACACAGCCAAGTTCCCATTTAAACTCCCTATATTCTCCAATTTTTTTAGTAAAGAGGCTTATTCTTCCTAAATAGCGACCATGATATATAAAAATCCGTATAATTTGTTGTTTTTCGTCAAAATTTTAAAAAAATATTGACACTTAAAATATCCTCATAGTATGATTTTGGTGTTGTAATTGATAACCATTTTCACTTATGGTGCTAGTTACAAAAAACACTTAATTTGGGGGCAGAAGATGAAGAAAATTCTCAGTATTTTCATAGTAGTTCTTCTATTCGCTGTTGGATGTGGACAGCAAAAAGAGGAGAAAAAAGAAACAAAGACAGACGCTAAGAAACAAGCTATAACAATTAAACACGCTGAGGGGGAAACAAAATTAGATAAACCAGCGAAAAAAGTTGTTGTACTTGAGTGGGTATATTCAGAAGACTTATTAGCACTTGGTGTTCAGCCAGTAGGGATGGCAGACATTAAGAATTATAATAAATGGGTAAATACAGAAACAAAACCAGGTAAAGATGTTGTAGATGTAGGGACACGTCAACAACCAAACTTAGAGGAAATTAGCCGTCTAAAACCAGATTTAATTATCACAGCTTCATTCCGTGGTAAAGCAATTAAAAATGAATTAGAACAAATCGCTCCTACAGTTATGTTCGATCCATCAACAAGCAATAACGATCACTTTGCTGAAATGACAGAAACATTTAAACAAATCGCAACAGCTGTCGGAAAAGAAGAAGAAGGTAAAAAAGTATTAGCTGATATGGATAAAGCATTCGCTGATGCAAAAGCAAAAATTGACAAAGCAGGCTTAAAAGATAAAAACATCGCAATGGCACAAGCATTTACTGCTAAAAACGTGCCAACATTCCGCATCTTAACTGACAATTCTACAGCTTTACAAGTTACAAAAAAATTAGGTTTAACAAACACTTTTGAAGCGGGTAAATCAGAGGCAGATGGTTTCAAACAAACAACTGTAGAATCATTACAAAGTGTACAAGATTCAAACTTCATTTACATTGTAGCGGATGAAGATAACATTTTTGACACGAAACTAAAAGGCAATCCTGCTTGGGAAGAATTAAAGTTCAAAAAAGAAAACAAAATGTATAAATTAAAAGGCGACACTTGGATTTTCGGTGGTCCTGAGTCTGCAAAATCTTTAGCAACACAAGTAGCAGATGTAATGACAGCGAAGAAGTGATTACACGATGAATAGCTTACAACATACACTTCGAGCAAGTCTTGTATTCGGAGGAGGAGCAGCTCTCTTGCTCCTCCTTTTCTTTATTCATATCGGACAAGGTCAAGCAAATATTTCCTATAGTATGATTATTGATGCTCTTATCTCACCGAACCAATCGCTAGAGCATCAAACTTTAATCATGCTTCGATTACCTAGAGCTGTAATTGCCATTTTAGCTGGAGGTGCTCTTGCTGCATCTGGGGTCATTTTACAAACGTTAACGAAAAATCCACTTGCTGAATCCAGTACAATGGGTATTCACTCTGGTGCATATTTCTTTCTAGTAGCGGCTACAATTTTCTTACCGAAAGGTCTGCAAATTAACTCACTTCTTTTCACATTTATCGGTGGTGCTATTACTGCTTTATTTGTATACCGTATTTCTGGTGGAAAAAAGGGAACTCCACTTAGAATGGCACTAGCTGGTATGGTCGTTACATTAATGCTTTCTGCCTTTACTGGAACGATGCAACTTTTCTATGAAAATGAAACAGCTGGTTTATTTTTATGGGGAGCTGGCTCTCTTATTCAAAATAACTGGGATGGCGTTCAATTTGCTTTTCCATTTATCATTATTTCTTTCCTAGTTTTACTATTTATGTCTCGTAAACTCAACATTCTCTTACTCGGTGATGATGTTGCTGTTTCTCTTGGCGAAAAAACAGCGGTAACACGTCTTATCGCCTTCATTGCTGCAATCTTTTTAACAGCAGTAATTGTTACTGTTGTTGGACCAATCGGTTTTGTCGGCTTAGTTGCCCCTCATTTAATGCGCCTGATCGGATACCGCCAACACCTTACTCTTCTTCTCTCTTCCTTCTTATGGGGAGCAGTATTATTACTTGGAGCAGATGTTGTCGGTAGATTAATAGATCCAACCGGTGCAGAACTTCCTGTTGGGGCAGTCACGGCAATGATTGGATCGCCTTGGCTTATTTACTTAGTGTATCGAATGATGAAGTCGATACACTATATGAATGATAACGGTGCGAATGCTGCTGGAGCTAGTTCTCGCTATTACTCTTATAAAAAGGTAATCATTATATCTATCACACTTTGTATTGTGACGATTGCTCTTGGTGTTACAATCGGTAGTAACGCTTATATCGAAAGCATTACAAATGTTATATCAGGGCAATTAACGCAATTTGATAAAAATATGATGATGAACCTTCGTTTACCAAGAATGCTCGTTGCTGCTATTGCTGGCGCTTGCCTTGCAATAAGCGGGCTTGTTTTCCAAGGTATATTACGAAACCCACTCGCCGATCCTTCTATTATTGGCATTTCATCGGGAGCTGGTGTTGGTGCTTTAACTATTATGTATGTCTTTCCTGCACTTCCTGGTTTCTTCCTACCAATTGGTGCATTTATCGGCGGATTACTTGCAGTTGGAATTGTCCTCTTCTTCTCATGGAAATCAGGATTTAGCCCAACAGCTCTGGCTTTAATAGGAATCGGTATTTCAGCTCTCGGCTCAGCGATTATTCAAATCTTTATCGTTAGAGCAAATTTGAACGTTGCTGCCGCTTTAACATGGCTATCAGGTAGTACGTATGCAAGAGGATGGAATCACTTAGAAAATATCATTCTATATCCATCACTTATTCTCGTACTCATTATCTTTTTCTTAATAAAACAACTTGATGTTCTCGTACTTGGAGACGATTTAGCAACTGGACTCGGGCAACCAGTAAATAAAACGCGCCTTGCCCTCATTGTGTTAGCAACACTACTTGCATCTGTAAATATCGCAGCTGTCGGTACAATTGCCTTTTTAGGCCTTGTCGCACCACACTTAGCGCGAATCGTTGTTGGAATGAATCACCAAAGACTCTTCGTTTGTTCAGCACTGTTTGGAGCAATCCTTCTTTCCATTGCTGACTTACTAGGACGAACAATTGCATACCCGAAAGAAATCCCTTCTGGTCTTGTCGTTGCTGTACTTGGAGCACCTTATTTCTTATGGTTAATGAGGAAGAGTGGGAAGAAGGTTAATTAAAAAAGAGGCTTCTTATGTGAGAAGCCTCTTTTTTTAATTCATTCTCATAAGCCTAAAGGAAACTATCTTTTTTTCACGAATTTAACCTTTGAACATAACTAGGGGGGATAAATATGTATCAAACTATTGAAGGCTTCTTGCAATCATGGACATACGAGGCTGAGTCTACTCAAAAGATGCTCGATGTACTAACAGATGAATCTTTGTCAAAAGAAATCGCACCTGGGCACTGGACGTTAGGCAGAGTTGCTTGGCATATCGTGACGGCAATTCCAGTTATACTATCTGGTACGGGACTTAAATTTGAAGGGGAAACGAAAGATTATCCTGTTCCAACTTCAGCTAAAACAATCGCTGATGAGTATCGTAAAGTGAATGCGGCTTTTGTTGAAGCACTTCAAAGCGAATGGACTGATCAAGATTTAGCAACTATTAATGACTTCTTTGGTCGTCCTATGCCGAATTCTATATTTTTAATGACACTTATTAATCATCAAAATCACCACCGCGGACAAATGACGGTTTTAATGAGGCAAGCTGGCTTAACAGTTCCTGGCGTATATGGTCCTGCAAAAGAAGAATGGACTGCCGCTGGAATGGAAGCTCCTAAAATGTAACAACAAAAAAGACAAGATGTTTACAAATCTTGTCTTTTTCTGTAACTTGTTTCATGTGAAACTATTTTTTCTAAATGGTTTTTTTATGGAAAAGATAGGTTAAAATGAATACATATTATGAAGAGGAGTAACCAAATTGAATACAAAAAATAAAAAAATAGCTATGGGAACTATTTTACTAACTTCTATTATTGGAGTTATTAGTGTATCTCTTTATTTCACCTATTATGGTACCCCTT
Organism: Bacillus basilensis; assembly: GCF_921008455.1. Taxonomy (NCBI): domain Bacteria; kingdom Bacillati; phylum Bacillota; class Bacilli; order Caryophanales; family Bacillaceae; genus Bacillus; species Bacillus basilensis. Next base: position 4,586,977 of record NZ_CAKLBZ010000001.1, read on the forward strand.
GGGGAAAACAAGCAGCAATTACTGAATCAAAAGAGTATATTACAAAATACTTTAATCTAGATGCGGAAGTCAAAAATACTTCTTACGATGCTAAAATGAATAGCTATGCAATCTCCTTTGAAACAAGTACCGACGGAGAGTTTACTATCGAATATAAAAGTCCTAATAACTTTAACATTTCTCCAGGAGTGCAAGAGTATTTAAGCACACACTCTAAATTTACAGAGTAGTAACGAAGCATACATATACAAAAAAGAGTTGGTGTGACGCCAACTCTTTTTACGTATTCTTATCATACAGTTATATCTTCCTTCTCTATATTTTTAATTCCGTAATATGCAATCACAACTCCAATTGCTGCCAATGCTAGTTGAAGGGGAAGAAAAGTTGCTATAGGAAACATTGGGTTGTCATTCATTGCAATTGAGACAATGATAAGAGATGAAACAATTGTAGTTGGCACTGAACGTTTACGCATTCCGAAATATAATGGGATTAAACTCATTCCCGCAGTTGCAATGGCTAAAGGAATCAGTTTTATTCCTTCTTGCATCAATTGATCTACTGTGAATGAATTAGGAATAATTGAAAAATAGCTATCTATCCCAAAGAAAACTCCTACTACTAAAATGTTAGATACAATAACTGTTATAAATGTTACTATCGCTGTAATAGCCAACTTACTAGCCATCATTTTCTTTCGGTTAATAGGATAAGAAAACATGATTAGTATTGTATTATTTTTATATTCACCAATTATTAACCTTGCGATTAATACACTACCAAAAACAATAAATGTTGCTCTTACTACTGTACTAGCCATTAACAAAATCATCTGCGGATCTCTTATTTCAGGATCTCCTTCTATTTGAGAAACGATGCTAACAAAGATCAAGAATGCCAGTATAACAAGATTTGCAATAATCGCTCCCCTCACATACCATCCAAGCTTAAACTTCTTCAGTTCTAGCTTCATTAAACGTAGCATGATAGTGTCCTCCTTTCTCATAAGACTTAATCAATATAAATGACTCCTGTTTCACTTAAAATCTTCGCTTCGTTTTTTGCATCACCAATAGTTCCTTCTTTTATCTTTTCTGTATTTTTATCTTTCTTAAGTCCTTTTAAATCTATCATTACGTCAGTCGAATTACTTTTAGCCGTAAGTTTCAATGATGCCGGAACACCTTTATACCGTACGCCAATATCTCCTGATTTTGTTTCTATAAATAATGATTTTCCTTCTGTCATATCTTTTAGTAATACTTCCCCAGATGTTGAAGTAATGTTCATATTTTCGTTTTTTACATTTTTTACATAATTACCGCCAGTAGTAGAAGTTATATTTACTTCTTGTAATGAACTATCTTTTAACATTAAATCTCCACTTTCGGATATGAACTCACTCTTCTCTGCCGATAATCCTGTAATCATTGCATCTCCAGACTTGCCTTTTGTCACGATATTTTTTACTACTATATCTCTTATTTTCACATCACCCGATTTATTATTTAATACAATTTTATCTATTTCTTTCTTCGGAATAGCTATAGATATACTATTTTTCTTCCTAAACGTAAAACCATTAAAAACACTGGTCACCTTTTGTTTTTGCTTAATCACAATTTTATTTTTGTCATTTTCTATTTTGACGGGATCTATCTCTTTATCTACTTGTTGACCTTGGACGGAAATTACTATTTTATTAGAGTCTGTACTTTTAAATTCAATATCCCAGTTTTCATTGTCTACTTCTATTTCTTTTATATTATTTATCTCAAAAGACTTTTCTTTCTTAAAATCTTTCCCCTGAAATACCTTAAAACCAAAAAACATACTAGCAATTGTAATGAATAATATTGCAATTACTATTATTTTTTTCACCATTCATACCCCAGTTCGTTGTTGTTTTAAGCTTGCTTCACGCCACATCGATCTTGTCGATTTTACGATACGATAGATAACTAATGAAAATTCCTAATAAACAGAGCACTATTGGGATAGCTATAAAATCATACATACTTACTTGACCGTTTCCAGGACCAACGTTACTGTTCGTCATCATCCCAATTATTACTGCAGAAGTAATCGTTGTCGGTGTTGATTTCTTTCTCATCCCAAAAAATAAAGGGATTAAACTAATACCAGATATCATAAATGCACTTATAAAAGTAGCTGGAACGATAGCTATTATTTCCCCCATCGTAACAGGCGTTTCAAGTAGTCCCATTATTGGATTCATACAGAACATGAGCAAACTAATAATGAATGTTGCGATTATCGTGCTCACAAAGCAAAAACTAAAAACAATTGCTAATTTCGCTCTCATTAGCATTTTCCTTTGCAGTGGGTACATAAATAGTAGCTGTATTGTTTTGTTCTTGTATTCATCAATCACTAAACGTGATAAAATAACCGATGCAAAAATAATAAATGTAATTCTAATAAGAATATTTGCTAAAGACATGTATTCCATATAGTTAGAGAACATCAAATCACCCTCTACTTTAGACCCCCATGCCATAAGACTTATCGCAGCAAAAATTGCTATAATACAAATCGCTACTCCTTTAAAATAACTAGATAATTTATGTTTTTTCCATTCGAGTTTCATTAATTTAAACATATAAACCACGCCTCCATTCTTTATATAACTCTCTCTACGCTGTTAACATTCTAATTCCAGCAGTAATTACGCTTAACATTCCTATCACTAATAGAATTAACAACCATTTCCGCTCTGGTTTCCTATAATATAAAATCCCACTTATGAACATTACGATCAATCCACTTACTAGATTCACTAACAATCCATTAAGCATGAATGCCCTCTCCATCCATTACATTTAAGAAATACTCTTCTAAGGAACTATGTTTCTTATTTATACTTTCAATTTCCACATCGTTCATAATAAGTGCTTTTGAAATGGCCTGCTGAGACACTGCCGTATCATACACACGAATCATATTTCCGCTCATTATTTTATAATTTTTTATGCCGAGTTTATCTTCTAAAATGTAAGCTGCACGCTTCACATCAGGAACAGTAATTTCAATGTACTCTGTTTGTTTTCCGTTAATACTCTTCATTGAAACTTCTTTTATTAGTTTTCCATTTTGAATTACACCAATTGTATCCGCCATTAGTTCCATCTCACCTAAAATATGACTAGAAACTAATAATGTAATGCCATATTCTTTGCAGAGCATTTTAAATAAGTCTCGTAACTCTTTAATACCAATTGGATCTAAACCGTTTATGGGTTCGTCTAAAATGAGTAATTCTGGCTTCGTTACAATTGCCCTTGCAATACCGAGTCGTTGTTTCATTCCTAATGAAAAATCTTTTACTTTTTTATTATCTATTCCTTGCAGTTTTACTAAATGTAAAGCATGATTAATTGCGTTTTTATCGTAATAACCCATATATTCACAATGTAATTCTAAGTTTTCTTTCGCCGTTAATTTATCATAAAAGATTGGATATTCAATAATTGTCCCCATTCTTTTTAATACTTCATACGATGTGTCTATTAACTTCTCACCGAAAATTTCAATATCACCACTCGTCGGTTTTATTAAATTTGTAATCATTTTCATAATCGTTGTTTTACCAGCACCATTGGGTCCTAAGAAACCGTATATCTCTCCTTTTTTCACATGCATGTTAACGCTAGAAATAACTTCTTTCCCTTTAAACACTTTTGTCAGCTGGTTCGTTTTTAATATATATGTCATGTCACTTACCCCTTTCGCACTACTTTATATTTCTATAATAGACAACGGAAATCTCTTTTTTCTTACCCGTTTCTTACAAATTCCTTACGCTGCAAAAAAGCTTGTAGAATCTACTTCTCTACAAGCTAAAACTGCATCTTTTTTAATACAACTGTAAAAATTGTTTTTTCATACGGCTTACTAGAAAGATGAATTTTTCCATCCATCGCTTCCACAAGCCTTTTCGTAATCGTTAACCCTAAACCGCTTCCTTGGTACAATCTATTTCTTGAATCTTCAAGTGTGTACATACGCTCAAACACTTTATCAATATGAGACTCATCAATTCCTTTTCCTTTGTCCCATACGTCTATATACACATTCGTTTCATCATCTCTTAACATCATACCAAGTGTCTTTCCATCGTCTCCATATGTAATCGCATTTGATATTAAATTATTCAATACCCTGCCTAATACTTCTACATTTCCAAGTGCATATATATTTCTTTCTGGTATATCAATATGAACATGAAAACCTTTTGCCGTCACTAAATCATAAAAAGATAAAATCTTCTCACGACAAACTTCATTCATATTTACTTTTGTCATTTCGATTGCCTTGTCACCAGATTCTAACTTTGCTAAATCAAAAAACTTATGAATCAATTCCATTACTTCTAGTGTTTTCACACGCACTTTTTCAAGTAATATTTGTTGTTCTTCTTTACTTATCGTTTTATCCTTATTTAACATTTCTGTATATCCAAGAATAACTGTTAGTGGCGTCTTTAAATCATGTGAAATATTTGAAAGCATTTTTCTCATCGAAATTTCTACTTTTGCATGATCTGCATTCGTTTTCTGTTTTGCATCTAACAATTCATTAATTGCCACTAATAATTTTTGCAATTCTAGATCATCTGTCATAACGAGTAACTTCTCGCCGGTTTTTTCATTTACAATACTTTCTAACTTTTCATATGTGTATCGTAAATTTTTACTACTATTTTTTCTCATTTTATACTGTATGTAAATGACACATAACAATATAAAAATAATACCTATTAACAAATTGACCATATTACATCACTTCCAACTTATAACCGATACCCCATAACGTTTTAATGTATTCTGGATTAGATGGATCACTTTCGATTTTCTCACGCAATCTTCTCATATGAACATTAATAACGTTATCGTCACCATAATACTCTTCGTTCCAAACTAGCGTATATATTTGTGCTTTTGTAAATACACGATTTTGATTCTTTACAAACAGTTTTAGAATCTCAAATTCTTTTAAAGTAAGCTTGAGAGGCTTCCTATTTTTTTCCACAGTAAAATTAATTGGATCGATTGTTAAATCACCAATTTGAATCATCTTTTCTGTTGTTTCTGTAGTCGAATATTTCGTAGATCTTCGAATACCTGCTTTTACACGCGCCGCCAATTCAATCATAGAAAATGGCTTACAAATGTAATCATCTGCTCCAAGTCCTAATCCAACAGCTTTATCAACATCTGTATCTTTTGCTGACATCATTAATATCGGAACCGCACTTTTTTCACGAATGATACGCACAACCTCTAAGCCATCTAGCTTTGGCATCATAATGTCGAGGATAATCAAATCAAATGAACCTTTTAAATATGTGTTCACGCCTTCTTCTCCATCAGATGCGATTGTAACTTGAAAGCCCTCTTTTATTAAATACTTTTCCACCATCTCTTGAATTGAGCGATCATCTTCAACTAATAAAATATGATGTGACATATGTCTATCCCCTTTTTACAAACGTTAACAATTCAATTGTATCGTAACTACTACAGACTTGAAACAAATATATGAATTTTCAAACCAACTTCCCTTCCTTCCTTAACAATGATATGATGAAATTCACTACGATTGTTCATAATTAACTTTATATAAAGGAGACTTATCATGTCAGAAAACAAAAAAGTAAGCTTAGCTGATTTAATGCGTGAACAACTTGCAAAGAAAAAGCAAGGAAATGGAAATAACTTAAATAATACGAACCAAAGCCAAGAAACAAAAAAATTGCAAAACCAACAAACGAAAAAAACAAACAACCAACGTAGACGTACAGGTGTATAAATGAACGGACAAAAACGTTCTAATATCGCACCCGGCCTTGAAGTTGATATTGTATTAAAACAAGATCAACGTACCGGCAAATTAACACGTGGAATTGTAAAAGATATTTTAACGAACTCTCCTTCTCATCCGCATGGCATTAAAGTGCGATTGCAGGACGGGCAAGTCGGTAGAGTACAAAATATCGTTCAATAAGAAAAGGAGCTCAAGTAAACTCGAGCTCCTTTTTCTTTATTACCCTTTAATTTTCTCGATGAAAACTACCTTTAAATAGTCTCCTTCTTTAAATTGATCGATTGTACGGAAATCTTCTGGTAAAGAATGTTCTTCTAATATTTTATATTTTCCATTCATTTCTTTAAATGCTGTATCGATAAAGCCTTTAAACTTTTTCATATCGAATGCGCTACAATTTGTAGAAGCAACGATAATTCCGTTATTTTCTGTAATGGCAATTGTTTCTTTTAATAAATTTTTATAATCTTTCGCTGCACTAAATGTATATTTTTTTGAACGCGCAAAGCTTGGAGGGTCAAGTACGACCATATCAAATTTCATCTTTTTCTTAGCTGCATATTTGAAGTAAAGAAATACATCTTCTACGATAATGTCTTGCGCTTCATAATCAACTTCATTTACACTAAACTGCTCAATCGTTTTACTTAAACTACGATTTGCAAGGTCGACACTCGTCGTTTTACTCGCTCCACCAAGGGCTGCAAATACAGAGAAAGCACCTGTATAAGAGAACATATTTAGCACTGTTCTTCCCTTCGCATACTTATCACGAATTTGTTTTCGAACGTTACGCTGATCTAAAAATACACCAACCATCGCTCCGTCGTTTAAATACACCGCAAAGTTCGCACCATTCTCTTTTACGATAAGTGGGAACTCCCCGCGCTCTCCTGCTACGAAATCATCACCTTCAATGTATTTCCCTTTCGTATCAAAACGCTTTTTCTCATAAATACCTTTAAAGTTTGCTACTTTTTGAAGAGCTGCTATGATTTCATCTCTGAAAGTATAGATTCCTTCACTATACCAGCTCACTACATAATAACCGTCATAATAATCGATGATTAAGCCTCCAAGACCATCACCTTCGCCATTTAAGACACGGAATGCTGTCGTATCATTTGATTTGTAAAATTGTTTTCGTTTATGTAAGGCAGATTTTATTTTACTTTCAAAGAAAGATTGATTAATTTGTTCACTCTCTTTTCTCGTTAAAATCCAGCCGTATCCTTTATTTTGTTTTCCATAATAACCTTTTCCGACAAAGTTGTTCTTCTCATCTACTACTTTGATGATTGTCCCTTCTTCACGGACGTCATTTAAATTTTGAATTGCATCTTTTAAAATAAGCGGATATCCACTTTTAATTTCTTTTATAAATTTCGGTTTTATTTTTACAGTTACTTCTGATCGCATATAATAACTTCCTTTCCATTTGCATGCTTTCTCTATAGGAAGCATTTCAAAAACGAGACTGAAAAACAGCCTCGTTTCACTATACCATATTATTGCTTTGCTAGTACAACTCGCTCATTCTCTCGCTTAACCACCATATATTTACTACATTTTGAAATGGAAATCTTACTGTCCAAAACAATAAAAAAACTTATTTATTTTACATTTACCATTGACAATGATAATGATTTTCATTATCATTTAATGTATATGAGTTCTCGAAAACAAAGGCAATATTTATAGGAGGAATAAACATGATTATTGTTACAAATACAGCTAAAATTACAAAGGGAAATGGACATAAATTAATTGAACGTTTTAATAAAGTAGGTCAAGTCGAAACGATGCCAGGCTTTTTAGGTTTAGAAGTTCTTTTAACGCAAAATACAGTTGATTATGATGAAGTAACAATTAGCACACGTTGGAATGCAAAAGAAGATTTCCAAGGTTGGACGAAGAGCTCAGCATTTAAAGATGCTCACTCACATCAAGGCGGGATGCCAGATTATATTCTTGATAATAAAATCACTTACTACAATGTTGAAGTTGTACGTATGCCAATGGCTGCAGCACAGTAAACATATTTCTTTTTTAAAGTATAGAATACGAGAAGCGTTACCACCTCTCATATTCTATACTTTTTTATTTACTGTCTTTTTACTAGTTTCGCATGCACGACTAACCTTCCTGCTTCCGGATCGAGTGCATAGTCACACGTCGAAAGTGTTACGATTTGATCACTTGCTGTCAATTTTGTATCCGTTTTGTACAACGATTTTTCTTGAATTTTCTCCAAAAATGATGTGTATTCCGTATCACTGCTAAAATCCGTTTCAATGTAATAAAAATCAGTTGTTGTTGTATACACCGAGAACACTTCAAGATCATATCCTTCAAATAATGTATCGTAATATAATTTACGATGCGACATGAAGAACTCTTCATCTAACATTTTCTTTAAACTTCCAAACATAGAACCATCTTTCATACGATGACCATATAAAATAGTATTTCGATTTTGAGATTTCACATCATTACGATAGTCCATAAAGATGCTTCCTGCTCTCATATCTTCACCTTTATAATTACGAAATAAATAGTAATCATTGTCTTTCGCTTGAACGATTGGATAATTAATTTGTGTATCATCCATCGTAACCCATCCAACTATTTCTTGGTTAATTTGCTGCAGAGCCTTGAACTGTTTACGTACTTCCCCGTCTTGTGATTGCTCTTCCATCGGACTTTTTTCATAAATGTTTTGTGCTTCGGCCATTACTTTACGATTTTCATAGTAATCCATGAAAATATCACCTAATTCATATACTGAATAGAAAAAGGTACCTAAAAAAACAACTGTAAGTATTCGTTGAAAAAAAGAATTCTTCTTCCGTTCTTTTTTACTACTCAAATTATCACCTCAAAACGGATTGTTCGCATATTTAAATACCCATTGGGACCATATACAACCCTGTATCTTCATCTTGCTTTACAACGACATCTACACCGTATATCGTCTTTATCATACTTTCTGTCACAACATCATTTGGCTTACCTTTCGTAACAATTTCGCCGTCTTTCATAACAATGATATGATCACTATAGCGAATCGCCTGATTAATATCGTGTAATACCATAACAATCGTCAATCCATGTACTTCATTTAACTCTTTTACTAGCTCTAAGATTTCGAGTTGATAATAAATATCTAAATAGGTTGTCGGTTCATCTAAAAAGAGCATTGGTGTTTTCTGAGCTAACGTCATAGCAATCCAAACACGTTGTCTTTCTCCGCCAGATAACGCATGAATCTCTTTATCACGTTTACTTAGCAAATTCGTACATGCTAAAGCCCTTTCGATCGCTTCTCTATCTTCATTGGTTTGCGAGGAAAAAACATTTTTATGAGGCATACGACCAAAACTTGTTAATTTTTCTACCGTCATATCTGCCGGTGCTTCATTTTGTTGATGGACAACGGCTAACTTTCTAGCAAACTCTTTCGGTTTATATTGGCTAATGGCCTTCCCATCCAGTATTACCTCTCCGCTACGAGGATCGTGATTTCTTGACATCACGCCAAGTAATGTCGATTTCCCGCAACCGTTTGGACCAATAATTGTTGTAATTTTACCAATCTCTATTTCACTACTAACCGACTTTAATCGATCCGTTACATTATCATACGAAAAGGTTACATTTTTAATTTCCATGAACTTTATCACTCTTTCTAAGCAAGAATATTAAGAATGGGCCACCAATAACTGCCATAATCGTCGCTGCTGGAATTTCGTTAGGTGGCACAATTAACCTTCCAATCGTATCCGCCGTCAAAATTAATAACGCTCCTGCAAGAGCAGAAAATGGAATTAATACTTTATGATCTGAACCGACTAGTTGTCTTGAAATGTGCGGAACGAGTAATCCTACGAAAGCAATAACACCTGCAATCGCTGTTGATACTGCTGCTAAGAGTACTGCAATAGCAGAGATAATAAGACGAACTCTCGTCACGTGCAGACCTAAGTTTTTCGCAGTCTTATCTTGTAGCGATAATAAGTTACACCAAGCTCCTACAAACAGTGCAAGAATAAGACCAATTGTTCCATACGTAACCATTATTTCTACATCGCCCCACGTCTTCATCGTTATATTAGAAGTCGTCGTTTGCTTAATACTCTTAATGAAATATCCGCAAATCGTAATGAACGATTCATTTAATCCAGTGAACATCGCATTAATAGCTATACCAACTAAAATAATGCGAAGTGGACTTAACCCCGACTTCCACGAAAATGCATAAACGAGATAACATGCAAACGCACCACCTAAAAAGGCGAATATCGGTGTCCAGAAAAAGAATTGCGGGAATAACGTAATAATAACAAGTGTCATAAAACTTGCTCCTGAAGATATACCAATCACTCCAGCATCAGCGAGTGGATTTTTCATAACAGCTTGAAAAAGCACACCCGAAACGGCAAGAGCCGCCCCAGTGAACAGCGCAATAATAATACGCGGGAAACGTAAATCTTTAATGACTTCAACATCTTCATTGGCCCCTGTAAATATCCCTTGTACAAGGTCCACTATCCCTATTTCTAAACTCCCTTTCATTGCTGACAATGATGTCATAACAATAAGCAATACAGTAACAATGAAGAAACTCCAAGTTTTTTTATTCATTCCACTCTTCCTTTATATTAAAATGCATCACGGATACATCATTTTCTTCAATTCATCTAACGCTTCTGTTGCTTCTAAATTCCCTGTCGTTCCAAATAAACGCTCTTCTAAATCGTAAACACGATTATTTTTAACTGCAGCGAAGTGTTTCCAAATATCATTTGTTTTAAATTCTTTATCAAACATTTTTACAACTTCATCAGGCATACCATGCGCTGCTCGTAAAATAATGTCTGGATCTGCTTTTTTTAAATACTCTGTATTAGAAGCTAAATACTCTACTTGCTCACCTTGTACGATGTTTTTGCCACCTAATTGTTTCACTAAATCTCCAATATAAGAATGCTCTGTTGCTACCAAATAACTCCCCGGTACACCTAATAAAATAAGCACTGTCGGTTCTTTCTTTCCCTTTACTGCTTTTTTAATCTCTGCAACCTTGTTATCTAACTTCGTAACAACGACTTCAGCCTGTTTTTCACGTCCATATTGCTTACCTAAATTACTAATGGAATTTTGCATGTTTTTTAAACTAGTTAAGTCTACAAAGTTCGCTTTCATACCTACACCATCAAAAACTGGCTTTAATTCATATTCAAGTGTTGTCACAGATAATACTTCTGACGGCTTTAATGATTTTACCTTTTCCATATCAGGACTCATCGGATTCCCGACTTCTGGTAAACCTTTATATCTCTTTGGTAAATCTTTCGTACTTGTTGGAACACCAACTAAATCTACTTCTAACGCGTCCATAATTTCAGTAACAGCGACTGTCGTTGCAACAATTCGCTCTTTACTATCACTCTTTACCTGCTTCGCTGTTTCTTTTTTTGGTGATGAGCACCCAGCTATACTTATTAACAGAATGATAGCCATTAGTACACTTGCGATTTTCTTCACTCTCAATCACCACTCCTTTCCAAACAATATGAAACAAGTCTTGATGCACGCGAACACGCATCAAGACTCCAAAAATTACAATCTACCAGCTCTATATTTACGAACTAATAAAGCAAGTGACCCTAGCAGTAGCACCATGTATAAACCAAGTTGTGCTGTATCTGCAGTTTTTGAATTTTTCTCTTTTTTCTCACCATTACCTGTAGCTTCGTTTTTCTTCTTACCATCTGCATTTCGGTTAAAATCAGGAGTACCTACTGTTTTTACATTATCTACTTTCGGTGTAATCACTGGATTATTCGGATTATTTTTCGGATCTTTTTTTGGATCCTCTTTAATCGTTCCTAATGCACCAATATTATTTGTATCAAATTGAATTTGGACATCGTAGAAATGATGGTAGTTCATTTCATTGATATCAACTTTTACTTTTGCATTTAATTTTGCAAACAAATCACTTACTTCAAAATGCACTACTCTCGTATTTGCACTTTTATCTTCGCTTACTACTTTCGCATCAGCAAAAAGACTGTTATTTTCTGTTTGGAATTTCGTAATCCATGCACTATTTTTCAACGTCATCTCAATGTACTTTTTACCATCTTTAACGATTAATTTTGCTGGATGTACAGTATAGTCATGCATCTTTGAAAGTTCATTTGTTTTATCTTTTAACACTTTAAATGGAATATCATATTGACCATCTATTAAATTTCTCGGATCAACTTTTACTTTCGGTGTATCATTTCCACCTTGATTATTGATTACGCCTTGGTTATTTTTTCCACCTTTGCCGTTGTTTTCACCTTGAATATTACTTCCACCTTGATCATTGTTTACACTTTGATCCTCATTACCGCCTTGATTGTTACCTAAAAACTTGATGCTACCTTCATCAAATACAAATTGAACATCGTAGAAATGGTGATAATTCATTGCATCAATATCTACTTTTACTTTTGCATTTAATTTTTTAGCTAAATCATCTACTTCTAACTCTACTACTTTTGTATTTTGCTCTTTATTCTCACTTAACACTTTTGCGTTAACAAAAGAGCCATTCTTCTCAAACTCAAATTTTGTAATCCATGCACTATTCGTTAATGTAAACGATACATACTTCTTACCATCTTTCACTTTTAGTACAGCTGGACTCTTTGTATATGTGTTCATGATTGAAATTTCTTCTGTTTGATCTTTTAAAACTTTAAAACCAATGCTGTATTCACCATCTTTAAGAGCTTTTGGATCAATGGTTGTGTTATTACCTTGGTTGCCGTTTCCACCTTGGTTGCCGTTTCCGCCTTGGTTGTCGTTTCCGCCTTGGTTATCGTTTCCGCCTTGGTTGTCGTTTCCGCCTTGGTTATCGTTTCCGCCTTGGTTGTCGTTTCCGCCTTGGTTATCGTTTCCGCCTTGGTTATCGTTTCCGCCTTGGTTGTTGTTTCCACCTTGGTTGTCGTTTCCGCCTTGGTTGTTGTTTCCACCTTGGTTGTTGTTTCCGCCTTGGCTATCTAACGGCTTAATGCTACCTTTATCAAATGCAAATTGAATATCGTAAAAATGGTGATAATTCATTGGATCGATATCTACTTTTACTTTTGCATTTAACTTTTTCGATAAATTTGGTACTTCTACTTCCACTACGCGTGTATCAGCTTTTTTATCTTCACTTATTACATTTGCATCAACAAACGAACCATTTTTCTCAAATTCAAATTTTGTAATCCAAGAACTGTTCGTTAACGTAAATGATACATACTTCTTACCATCTTTTACTTTTAGCACACCTGGACTTTTTGTATATGTGTTCATCATTGAAATTTCGTCTGTTTGATCTTTTAATGCTTTAAAATTGATGCTGTATTCACCATCTTTAATTGTTTCAGCATCTGGTTTTTTATTTTCATCTGGTTTTTCTACTTCCGGTTTTTCTACTTCTGGTTTTTCTACTTCTGGTTTTTCTGCTTCCGGTTTTTCTACTTCCGGTTTTTCTACTTCTGGTTGTTTCTCTTCATTTTTAATTTGTTCAAGTTTATCTTGTTCAAATAAAAGTTGTACATCATGCGTTTGCTTATAATTTCTTGATGCCATTTCGATAAATACTTTTGTATTTAGTTTTTTAGATAAATCGTTTACTTCAAACTCTACTACTCTTGTATCTTTTTCCTTATCCTCACTCACTACTTTTGCATCAACAAATGCGCCATCTTTTTCCGTTTGGAAATTTTTAATTAATGAACTACTTTTTAATGTTACAATTGCTTTTTTCTTACCGTTTTCTACTTTTAATACTCCTGGATTTACCATGTAAGTATTCATCTTAGATTCTTCATCTGTTTGATCTTTTAACACTTTAAATGGAATGCTGTACGCACCATCTGTAATTGTGTTAGAATTTGGTTGTTGATCTGGGTCAGGCTTTTGGTCGGGCTTCTGACCTGGATCGGTAGTTTCATTTGGATCTGGCTTATTAGCTGGGTCCTCTTTTTCATTTGGTTTTTCTACATGAATTGGTGTAATGCTATTTTGATCAAATGCAATACGAACGTCGTACTCATGATGATAATTTAAAAAATCAATATCTACTTTTACTTTTGCATTTAATACCTTCTCTACATCTTCTACATCAAATTCTACTACTCTTGTATCTTTTTCTTTATCTTCACTAATTACATTTGTTGCAACTAGCTTACCTGCTTTTTCTGTTTCAAACTTCGTAATCCATGAACTATTCGTTAATGTAAAGGATACTTTCTTTTTCCCATCCTTCACTTTTAAAGTTCCCGGGCTTACTGAATATTGATTCATCATCGATTCTTCATCTGATGTATCTTTTAAAACTTTGAAGCCAATTGAATATTCACCGTCAGCCAACTTGGTAGCTGCTTGAACTGCAAGTGGTTGTAATGTTGATACGAATGTAAATATCATTAAAAACATAGCAACAATAATTTTTGTATACCTGTTCAATGGAACGACTCTCCCTTTTGAAAATTATTTAATACTGTTCCCATCAAATACAAAGCGAATATCATACGAAGCATTATAATTAATAATTGGAATATTAATTTTCACCTTTCCATTTAGTTTTTTTGACAAGTCAGCAACTTCAAATTCTACAACTCTAGTATTATCTTTTTTGTTTTCACTTAACACTGTTGTTTCTACAAATTGACCATCTTTTTCTACTTGGAAACTTTTAATAGAAGCACTATCTTTCACTTTAAATGAAACATATTGTTTTCCATTTTTAACTGTTAATGTTGCTGGGCTTTCAAAATAACTATTCATTCTAGACGATTCATCTTTATCGCCTTTCCATACAGTAAAAGTAATATTATATTTTCCATCAGCTAGTTTTGTAGCAGCCTTTGCATCTTGTAAACCTAGTGTTGCGATAAACGTAAATAAAACAGCAAATACGGCAATAATCATTTTAAATTGTTTAAACATATATTCATCACCCTTCAAAAGATTTATTTACTCAACTTCACTTTACGAATTAAGAAAGCACCTGAAATAAGGATTAACGCTGCAAATAATCCGATGCGTGCTTCATCGCCTGTTTTTGGGTTATCTGTTTTTTCAGTTTTACCACTTTCATTTGTTCCTTTGTTCGCCTCTTTATTTGCTTCTTTACTCTCTTCTTTTTTCACTTCTTCTTTTACTTTTGTATCTGTTTTTGTTTGATCATTATTCTTTGTTACAGCAGTTGCCTTATTTTCTCCACCTACCGCTTTTACATTTGCATCAAACGCAAAGCGAATTGTATAGTTATGGTCATAATTTACGTTTGGTACAACAACATGAATTTTTGCAGCTGCTGGTTTAGATAAATCGTCTATTTTAAACTCTACAGTTCTTTTATCTGCTGATTCGTCTTTACTAACAACTTTTGCATCAACAAAATTCCCGTTCTCAGGTGCTTTAAATTCTGTAATCCAAGCACTATGGTTCATCGGAATTTGTACTCTCATCTCACCATTTTTTACAACTAACTTAGCTGGTTTTTCAAAATAATCATTTGCCATTGAAGCTGAATCGTTTTCCGCTTTTTGAATGACGTAGTTAATATCATAAGTACCGTCAGCTAGTTGTGCTGAAGCTTTCCCATATGGCATAACAAGAAAAGCTAGCATACATACGAACGTTATAATAAAAGCGGGTAATACAGAAATCTTTCTCATTTGGCTTACTTCCTCCTTGTTTATCTTTCATCCATACTTTTTTTGAAAATGATAATTATTCTCAATTTATAAGAAAAAAATAATAATCCTCTACCATTATTTAATTGTAATTTATTTATGTACTGTAGATATTATTGATTATCATTCTCACTTCATGTTAAAAATAATATCCCTCTCTATTCCGTATAAAGAGCGATTCACATTTTAACATAAGTCCCTATCTCTTTCGTTGATTATCATTCTCAATGAATCTCAAAAAAAATAAAACTATCCATTTTCCTACTCTATCACCTCTATTTACAAAAATGATATCGTTATAGAAAACTTTATACCTTTCACTCCTCACTTTCCTTCCAATATTTCCACAACTAAGTCAATCTTAGCCTACTCATAATTTTTTTGTCAACTATATTACGTATAAAATTTCAAATATCTAAATCTCTCCATATGCGGCTTTTTCTACAAAAAAAGAGGCTTTCTTTCATAGAAAGCCTCTTTACTTTATTTTTCTACAGCAATTTCCTGCTTTTGAAACTTAGAAACTATATAACCAAATCCTATACCGATTATGCCTGGAACTAACCAACCAATGCCTACACTATATAATGGAATCTTATCTAAAATAGGGGCTAGCGCTGCAATTTGAAGGTTTGCATTGTGTAATCCATCAAAGAAACTTATTGCAAATGCTCCTACAATACCTCCTACATACATCGCTAATGGAAGACGAACGTAGTTTTCAACAAGTGATAATACAATGAGCACAATACCAATTGGGTAAATTGCAATTAAAATTGGTAATGCCAATGCATTTAACTGAGTTAACCCAAGATTCGCTACCATAAATGCTAATACACAGAAAATGAAAACAACTTTTTGATAAGAAAGCTTCGGTAATAAAGAAGAGAAATATTCTCCGCAAGCTGCGACAATCCCTACAGAAGTTGTTAAACATGCTGCTGTAATTGCGATTCCTAATAATAAAGTCCCGTAACTACCAAATAAATGATTTACAACGTTTGTTAAAATAATTCCTCCGTTTGCTCCCATTCCAAGAGATACACTAGAAGCTCCAAGATAAGCAAGCGCCAAGTAAACTAGTAGTAAACCAAGTGCTGCAATAAATCCTGCAAAAATTGTTACTTTTGCAATGCTATTCTTATTTGTAATACCTTTTCCTTTTAAAGCATTAATAACAACATTTCCGAAAACAAGTGCTGCAAGTCCATCTAAAGTTAAATATCCGTCAATAAAACCTTTAAAGAGCGGAGCATTATATGCTTCTGTCGGTGCACCAAATTCACCCATTGGTGTAATAATTGCTTTCACTACAATAATTGCAATAACAGCTAATAAAATCGGAGTTAATACTTTACCAATACGGCCCACTAATTTTGATGGGTTTAAAGCTAAATAGAAAGTTACGGCAAAGAAAATGAATGTAAAGATAACAAGTGGATACGATTGACCCGCTATCTCACTTGGTAAAAACGGTGCAACACTCATTTCATAAGCAACAGTTCCTGTACGTGGCACACTTACGAATACGCCTAAACATAAATAAATTGCAGTGATAAAAACTAGAGCGAATATAGGGTGTACACGTCCTGCTAGCTCATTAATATCTCCCTTTAGAGCTATAACGATAACTCCTAATAAAGGCAATCCAACGCCTGTTACGATAAAACCAAATAACGCGATCCATACATCTGTTCCAGCACCTTGTCCTAATGCTGGTGGGAAAATCATATTACCCGCACCGAAAAATAGTGCAAATAACATTAAACTTATTGCAAACATCTCAGAAAACTTTAAAGATGATTTCATTTCTACTAACCTCCTAATTTTTTATTTAACAAAATATTCTGAATTAAAATCCGTCATATATCCTCTTTCAAGCATACTTCCCCGTAAAAGAACGCAAAAAACACCCGTCCCTAACAAAGGGACGAGTGTTGAAATCGTGGTTCCACCCTTATTCTAATAAAATGAATTTATAACGAAATAAGCTCATTTTATAGCTCGTGTAAATTGATAACGGTTTTATCCGCCAAGAATTACAATGCATCATGCATGCAGTTCACTCTTGAAGTTTAGAGGTGGTAAGCTTGTCTTTTCGTATTAGGAAGCTCACAGCCTAAGGCTTCCCTCTCTGAGAATCGTAGAAAACAACTCATGTCCTCATCATTACTTTTATAAAATATCTTGTCGAAACTTGTTGTTTTTTATTATATGGGCTATTTTTTAAAAAATCAATAGTTTTATTTTTTCTGACAAAAAAAATATAGGGAGAAAATTTTTCCTCCCTATAACTGTCCTATTAATAATTTTAATTCTTCAGCTGTAATGTCTCGCCACTTTCCTACCTCAAGATCATTTAGCTCTATATTCATAATGCGTTCTCGCTTTAGTTTTGTCACAGTAAACCCGAAAGCACGGCTCATTCTACGAATTTGTCTGTTCATCCCTTGCGTTAAAACGATACGAAATGTAGACTGATCCACTCTCGTCACTTTACATGGCTTCGTCATGCCATCTTTAATCTTTACACCGCTGGACATCTCATCAATAAACCAATCTGTAAAAGGTTTATCGACTGTGACAACATATTCTTTCTCGTGCTCATGATCACCATGTAAAATTTGATTCGCAATCGCACCATCATTCGTTAATAAAATAAGTCCTTCTGACGCTTTATCCAATCGCCCAACAGGAAAGATACGCTCTGGATAATTGATATAATCAATAATATTATCTTCAATGTGATCGGCTGCTGTACAAGTAATGCCAACTGGTTTATGAAAGGCGATATACACCTTTTCTTTCTCTTCTTTTGCAATAACCTGTCCATCAATCGTTACTACATCACCATCGCTCACGAGTGCACCGTGCGTACATATTTCACCGTTAATTGCCACGCATCCTGCTTTAATGAGACGGTCTGTTTCGCGTCTTGAACAGGATTTTGCTTCGCTTATGTATTGGTTGATTTTCATGTTTTATTCCTTTTCATATATATTAAAAGCGTCAATCTATGGCAATATCACTCTGCCACGATTGACGCTCGTTTACTTCGCAAAAACAACTAAATAAATAACCCCAATCACCAAAAATATTCCGCAACAAGCTAACAATACTTTTGCAAGTTTGTCCATAAACATATAATGGTTTCCCCTTTGTTTCGTTGTTTTCTATTTTAATTCGACAACTGTTACGCCTAGGCCTCCCTCGCCCATGTCACCGTAGCGGTAGTTTTTCACGCCGCGATGTTTCTTCAAGTAATCTTGTACACCTTGGCGAAGCGCTCCTGTTCCTTTACCGTGAATAATTGACACGCGCGGATAGCTTGCAAGCTGTGCATCGTCTAAATATTTTTCAACGCGCATCATTGCATCTTCATAACGTTCACCGCGAAGGTCAAGCTCTAATGAAACGTGATAATCTCTACCCTTCACACTTGCGACTGCTTTTTTCTCGGTTTGCTTCGGTGTATTAATGTATTCCATATTGGATTCTTTCACTTTCATCTTCAGAATACCAATTTGTACGCTCCACTCTGTATCACTTACTTTTTCAAGTAGTTGACCTTTTTGACCGAACGTTAACACTTTTACTTCATCGCCTGCTCGTAATTGTTGTTTCGGCGCAGTGTTTTTCACGTTTACTTTTTGTTTCTTCACAAGCTCTGGCGCTGCCCCTTCTAGACGGCTCTTCGCTTCAATAAGCTCATGGTCTTTCACGTTTACAAGCTGTGCTTTACGCAATTGACGAAGTTCTTGAATAATGCCTTCTGCTTCTTTCTTTGCAGCTTCGACTTTTTCTTCTCCTTCTTTTTGCGCTTTTAATAATTTTTCATCGCGCTCATCGTTAAATTCAATAATTTGACGCTGTAATTCGCGATGCAGTTTTTCAGATTGCTTGCGAAGTGCTTCTGCTTCGTTCCAGTCACGCTCTGCGTTCTTTTGACTTTCTTCTAACTTCGCAATCATATTTTCAATTTTGTTTGTATCCGTACTAATGTGGTTACGTGCTTGATTAATCACGCGATCAGATAATCCAAGGCGTTTCGAAATTTCAAAGGCATTACTACGTCCTGGTACACCAATTAATAATTTGTACGTTGGGCTTAACGTGTTCACATCAAACTCAACACTCGCATTAATAACTTGCTCACGGTTATATCCGTATGCTTTTAATTCTGGGTAATGCGTCGTTGCAACAACACGAGCACCACGATTACATACTTCATCTAAAATTGAAATGGCAAGTGCAGCCCCTTCTTGCGGGTCTGTTCCAGCACCTAATTCATCGAATAAAACTAAGCTTTCAAAATCAGCTTTTTCTAAAATATCTACAATGTTCACCATATGTGAGGAGAACGTACTTAAACTTTGTTCAATCGATTGCTCATCACCAATATCAGCAAAAATATTTTTGAATACACAAATCTCTGACTCATCCATTACTGGAATATGAAGACCAGACTGCGCCATTAATACACAAATACCAACTGTTTTCAGCGTAACTGTTTTACCACCTGTATTCGGTCCTGTAATAACAATTGTCGTGAAATCTTTACCTAACATAATGTTATTTGGCACGATAATTTCTGGATCAATAAGCGGATGACGTGCTTGTCTTAAATCCATATAACGCTCGTTATTTACGATTGGTTTCGTTGCTTTAATACGCTTCGCGTAAAAAGCTTTCGCAAAGATGAAGTCAAGATTTGCAACTACTTCTACGTTTGATAAAACGATATCCGCTTCTACTGCCACTTCTTCTGTTAACATCAATAAGATACGTTCTACTTCTTGTTTTTCCTTCACGCGTGCTTCTTGAAGTGCGTTATTTAATTCTACAATGACTTGTGGTTCAATAAATAACGTTTGTCCAGAAGCAGATTGATCGTGAACAATACCGCCATATACGCCGCGGTATTCTTGTTTTACTGGGATTACATAACGTTCGTTACGAATCGTTACAATCGAGTCAGATAGCATCTTTTGCGCGTTTGAAGAACGGGTCATATTTTCTAGCTTTTCACGAATACGACTTTCCGCAGTACGAATTTGAGTACGAGTGCCACGCAGTTTATCACTTGCGCTATCGACTACTTCCCCGCCGTCACCGATGCAATTTGTAATTTTCTTTTCTAAATCATATAAAGATACAATTTGAGCGACATGAGTTTCTAAAATGGGAAGCTCGACACCATTATCAACCATATCTTCAATGAAACGTTTCATATTGCGACTACCGTACATCGTATTGGCAATATCAAGTAGTTCATTTGGGCTTAACATACTTCCAATCTTTGCACGCTTCACATTTGAGCGAATATCCGTAATACCCCCTAATGGTGCACTACCTTTTAAACGAATGACTTTCGCTGCTTCATCCGTTGTATCTTGCATCTCTACAATTTCTTCAAAATCAGTGCTCGGCACTAAGTTCTTCACTTTGTCACGGCCAAGTGAAGAGGCTGTATGTTCAAGTAATTGTTCTTTTACTTTATTATATTCTAATACACGCAACGTTCTTTCTAACATGTTGCAGGTCCCCCTTGTGTTACTTATTACGTTTAATATAGTCTAATAAACGTTCGATATCCCACGTGTTAATCACGTTATCTTTTTGAATCCAACCTTTACGTGCTGCCGCTACACCTGTTTCCATATCTTCTAACATTTCAAGTGTATGAGCATCCGTATTAATCGCTACTTTTACACCAGCATCTTGTGCTTGCTTTAATAATTTTGCGCTTAAATCTAGACGATTTGGATTCGCATTTAATTCTAAAACTGTATTTGTCTCTTTTGCGAGTTCAATTAATAAATCTGTATCTACATCATAACCCTCACGGCGTCCAAGAAGACGTCCTGTCGGATGAGCAATCATTGTGACATGTTTATTCTCAAGTGCTGTACGAAGACGTTTCATAATCGTTTCACGGTCTTGTGAGAAGCTAGAGTGAATCGCTCCAATGACATAATCTAATTCCGCTAATACTTCATCATCAAAATCAAGTGTTGCATCCGGTAAAATGTCCATTTCAATCCCGCGTAAGATTGTAATGTCTGGATACTTTTCGTTCATACGTTCAATTTCTTTCGCCTGTTCACGAAGGCGCTCTTTCGTTAAACCGTTTGCTACTTTTAAGTATTGTGAATGGTCGGTAATTGCCATAAATTTATAACCACGAGCACGACATGCCTGTACCATTTCCTCAATTGAAAAGGCACCGTCGCTCCACGTTGTATGCATATGTAAATCACCTTGTATATCAGAGAACTGAATTAAGTTTGGATACTCTTTAATTAATTCAATTTCCTTTCCATCTTCACGCACTTCTGGCGGGATAAATGGAAGACCGAAATGAGCGAAGAATTCTTCTTCAGTCTCAAATGTTTTCACTTCACCTGTCTCTAAGTTTTCCACACCGTACTCACTAATTTTCTCGCCTTTATCTTTTGCAATTTGACGCATTTTCACGTTATGGTCTTTTGAGCCTGTGAAATGATGAAGCGTTGTAATAAACTCTTCTGGTTTTACTAAGCGGAAATCGATTGAAATATCGTATTCATATTGAAGACGAACAGAAACTTTCGTATCACCGCTCGCGATTACTTCAATCATATTATCAAACTGTAATAAATGCTCACGCACTGCTGCCGGCTCTGTCGTTGCAATAATGAAGTCTAAATCCTTCACTGTCTCACGAACTCGGCGCAAGCTACCAGCGCGCGAGAAACGAATTACTTCAGCAATATTCGACAATTTCTCCTCTATTTCCCCGGCAATAGGCAATACCATCGCGATTGGTAAACGCTCTGGACGAGACCCTAATTGATCGATTGCTTCTAATATTTTTTCTTCTGTCTTCTTACCAAAACCTGCTAAAGCTTGTACTTTATTTTCCTCACAAACAGCTTTTAGCGATTCCAGATCAACAACACCAAGTTCTTTATATAACTTGGCTACCTTCTTACCACCAAGACCTGGTAGTTTTAATAACGGTAATAAGCTACTTGGCACTTCTTGTTCAAGCTCTTGTAATACTTCAGATGTTCCCGATTCTATATATTCTTGAATAACTGCTGCTGTCCCTTTTCCAATGCCCGGAATCTTCGTGAAATCTTCAATCTCAGAAAGACTACGATCATCACTTTCTAATGCTGCTGCCGCTTTACGAAATGCAGATATTTTAAATGGATTCGCGCCCTTTAATTCCATAAAAAGCCCGATTGTCTCCAATAATTTAATAACTTGTTTTTTATTTACTTTCATCATTACCCCGCCTTTCTTTCATAGAAAAAAACTCCTCTTTCCGAAAAAAGAGAAGTTATACTCTGCTACCTGTCTGCCATAGTTCCTTCACCTTTTCAGAGAGAATCGGTGTATCGTCTACAATTATTTTGCTAATTGATGATTTTTGTAATGGTGTTTGTACTTGTTCAATCGGAAGAATGTTTCCAATAATAATTAAGACAAACAAAATAATATATACTTCTAAAAATCCGAGGATTGCCCCCGCAAACGCATTTACTTGCTTTAAAACCGGTATTTCTGCAAACATATTTAACAAATTACCAAGTAATGAAAGTGCAATTTTTGTAATAATAAACAATATGATAAACGCAAGTGCTTGATAAAATACTGTCTCAATATTATTTGCATCAATCCATTCTGGAACAGATACGTTTTTATCAAATGGATACGGAATAAATTTCGCAAGTGCTGGCGCTAAATCTTTACAGTACCAGTATGCAACAAGGTATGCGATAATAAAGCTTGTTAACTTTACAAGTTGCAGAATAAACCCTCTGCGTAAGCCGAGGAAAAATCCCATAACAAGCAGTAAAATGATAATAATATCAATCATGTTATTCCATTCCTTTTTTTGTCATACTTTCTTTCAATTTCTCATGTTCTTCTTTTAATTTTATGTAATCGTGTATGACGTTTACCGCCGTCAATACCGCTAGTCTACTCGTGTCAAGCGAAGGATTCTTGGCATTGAGTTCGCGCATTTTATCATCCACAATCGCTGCTACCATGCGGATATGACTTGTACTTTCATCGCCAACAACTGAATATTGTTGACCATAGATTTCTACATTAATTCGACTTTTCTTTCCCTTTTGTTGTGACAACTCACCGGCCTCCAATCACGTACAGAATCCTAAAGTTTATCATACCATGAACCATCATATTATGGAAACAGAAAGAACAATCCGATATGATAAAAATAACAATATAAAAAAAGGGGTGACTCTTATGTCAAATTCTATCGTAATTCAAACAAATTCTACAGTAATTGAAGACATGAAACAACAATATAAACATTCGCTTAGCCCGAAAATTCCACAAGGCGGAATCTTCATGGCAAAGGTGCCCTCTTGCACAATTACAGCGTATAAATCTGGAAAAGTAATGTTCCAAGGTGGACGTGCTGAAGCAGAAGCTTCCCGTTGGCAAACTGTCTCTCAAACACCGAAAACAGCTGTAAAAAAATCTGTCGATTCACACCGTTATGCACCGCCTACTTCCATCAGTACAATGTCTATCGTAGGATCAGATGAAGTTGGTACTGGTGATTTCTTCGGACCGATGACAGTAGTTGCTGTATATGTGGATGCGAAGCAAATTCCACTACTAAAAGAACTTGGTGTAAAAGACTCTAAAAACTTAAATGACGATCAAATTACTGCCATTGCGAAACAACTTCTACACGTTGTTCCTTATAGCTCTCTTGTCCTTCATAACGAAAAATATAACGAGCTATTTGATAAAGGAAACAACCAAGGTAAGTTAAAAGCTTTACTACACAATAAAGCTATTACAAACTTATTAGCTAAAATTGCACCTACAAAACCTGAAGGTGTCTTAATCGATCAATTCACACAACCTGATACATACTACAAATATTTAGCAAAACAAAAACAGGTACAGCGTGAAAATGTTTACTTCGCAACGAAAGGTGAAAGCGTTCATTTAGCAGTAGCCGCTGCTTCTATTTTAGCTCGTTACTCATTCGTAAAACAGTTTGACGAGCTAAGCAAAAAAGCTGGTATGCCACTTCCAAAAGGTGCTGGTAAACAAGTTGATATCGCTGCTGCTAAATTAATTCAAAGGCTTGGTAAAGAACGATTACCTGAGTTTGTGAAACTGCATTTTGCTAATACGGAGAAGGCGCTTCGCTTACTAAAATAGTATCGACAAAAACAGGAGCCTACAAACTCCTGTTTTTTGCTTCACCCTACTATCGCCCTTATATTTTTGTTACAATATAAATATACAGATTATTCAAATTAAAGGAAGGGATTCCCATTGCTACTTCTACAAATGATTCTAAATATTTTACTAGGTGATCCACACGAAAGACAGTTTGAAATTAGAGAAAACCTTCAGCTACTAAGTGAACAACCAGCGTTCAACGATTTAATAGAGCGCTATGGTCGATCTTTCTTATTAAACTTTCGGATCCGCAGATTTATCGGAAAACACGATGCCCACTTGTTAATACATAATCCAGCAAAACTACAACACTTCTGTGAAGAACTTGAATGTATGATTAGAAAAAGGAGGTATTTCATATGAACGCTGTAAAAGTTAAAAAGTTATTATATGTTTTCGTACACCTCGTAGGTCCACTTTCTTACCTCACTATTTCTACTATTTGGGGCGCTTTTTTCACTACTAAATCCATATTCGAAAATATATCTGATAACCTCGGCGTTATGGCCATCTATTACGTGTTCATGAGTTTACTGTGGTTTTTCTATTTAGATCGATTAGACAAAGATGTAGATAAAATTACAAAAGAAATTAACGATAATAAGATGTAATACATAAAAAAGGAGAGTCGCCAAGACTCTCCTTTTTATGTTAGCTTCTTTTCTGCTTCTTATTAGATGAAGATACTTTATGAGAACCTGTTTCATGTGTCGTCGTTCCTTGTCCTTCTACTTCCGGAGAACCTAGGCCCGATCTTGAATGATCTTTTTTCACTTTTTTACTCATTTATATTCACCCCTTCGCGTTACTTTTTGCTATGAGGTAATAAACTATACAAAATAAAAAGCGAGAGGAAATCCTCTCGCTTTTTTCATATTTTAGAATTCAGAAGAACCTGGAGTTCTTGGGAATGGAATTACGTCACGGATGTTAGCCATACCAGTGATGTACATTAGGAAGCGCTCGAAACCTAGACCGAATCCAGCATGTTTTGTACCGCCGTATTTTCTAAGTTCTAAGTACCACCAGTAGTCCTCTTCGTTCATACCTAATTCTTTAATTCTGTCTACTAAAACGTCCATTCTTTCTTCACGTTGACTTCCGCCGATTAATTCGCCGATGCCAGGAACTAGAAGGTCAGTAGCAGCTACTGTTTTACCGTCTTCATTCATACGCATGTAGAACGCTTTAATGTCTTTCGGATAGTCAGTTACGAATACAGGGCGTTTGAAGATTTCTTCTGATAAATATCTTTCGTGCTCTGTTTGTAAATCAATACCCCATTCTACTGGGTATTTGAAGTCAGCACCTGATTCTTGAAGTACTTTAATTGCTTCTGTATATGTGATACGACCGAAGTCAGAGTTAATTACGTTGTTCATGCGCTCTAGAACTGTTTTATCAACGAAGCTGTTGAAGAAGTCCATTTCTTCTGGTGCATGCTCTAGTACGTATTTCATTGCATATTTCAGCATATCTTCTGTAAGATCCATTACATCGCCTAACTCAGCGAATGCAATCTCAGGCTCAACCATCCAGAACTCAGCAGCATGGCGAGTTGTGTTTGAGTTTTCCGCACGGAATGTAGGTCCGAATGTGTATACATCACGGAATGCTAATGCATAAGCTTCAGCGTTCAGCTGTCCACTTACTGTTAAGTTTGTTTCTTTGCCGAAGAAATCTTTTGCTTCATCAACTTGTCCGTCTTCACCTTTTGGTACGTTGTTTAAATCTTGCGTTGTTACGCGGAACATTTCGCCAGCACCTTCTGTATCACTACCAGTGATGATTGGTGTGTGAACATGTACGAATCCACGCTCTTGGAAGAATTGGTGAATCGCAAATGCTGCGATAGAACGCACACGGAACGTTGCAGAGAATGCATTTGTTCTTGGACGTAAGTGAGCGATTGTACGTAAGTATTCAAACGTATGACGCTTCTTTTGAAGTGGGTAATCAGAATCTGATAGGCCCTCGATATCAATTTTTTCTGCTTTAATTTCAAATGGTTGCTTCGCTCCAGGCGTTGCAATTACTTTTCCTTCTACTTTCACTGAAGAGCTAAGTGGAAGTTTTGCAATTTCTTTAAAGTTCTCTAATTCTGTATCGAAAACGATTTGAACGCTTTTGAAGAAGCTACCGTCGTTTAATTCGATGAAACCGAATGCTTTTGAATCACGTAAGTTACGAATCCACCCTGATACTTGTACTGTTTGACCTGCATACTTTTCTGTATCTCTATACAGACTTTTTACTAATGTGTTTTCCATAGTGAAATTCTCCTTTGCTGATATATTTAAATACAAAAAAACCTTTCATCCATAAAGGGACGAAAGGTTAAACTTCGCGGTACCACCCAATTTGTCATAAAGACCAACTTTAACTCGTATGTAATACATACTTCCCGGTTTGTAACAGGCCGGATTCCCGTCTAAGTCTACTCTTGAATACAAAATTCAATTTCGGTTAGCAACTCCAAGGTGTTCTTCACATATACCGCCTCATCAGGCTCTCACCATCCCTGACTCGCTTTGGATTATAGTATATACTACTTTTCCTTATCATCGTCTTTCGTTTTGTTAAACTAAAATTAATGTACTACATTCGAGAGAAAGATGCAAGATGCCAGAAAATATATAAGCGATTTTTATAATATATCGACTTACCGACATCTTTTGACGATTGTGCAATAAAAAAATTGCCGGAATGAATCCGGCAATTTTCTAATTACTTACGTAACTCCGCACCAAATTTCTCTTCTACCGTTGTTAATACACGGTTATGTGCTTCTGTTACTTCTTCGTCTGTTAACGTACGTTCTGCATCGAAGTAGGTCATAGAGAATGCAAGTGATTTCTTGCCTTCTTCCATTTTTTCACCTTCGTATAAATCAAATAGCGTTACGTCTTTCAGAAGTTCTCCGCCAGCCTCAGCAATGACTTGCTTCATTTCACCAGCTTTTGTTTCTTTTGTTACTACAACAGCCATATCACGTGTCATAGATGGGAAACGTGGAATTGCTGAGTAATACGTTTCTTCTGCGTCTGCACCGAATACTTTTACAAGAGATAGTTCAAATACGAATGTATTTTTCACATCTAATTGTTTTTCTGCTTCCGGATGCAATTGACCGATGAAACCAATTACTTCGCCATCTAATACGATGTCAGCTGTACGGCCTGGGTGCATACCTTCACGTTTTGCTGGTGCATATGTGATTTGGTTTGAAACGCCAAGTACGTCGAATAGTCCTTCTAGTACACCTTTCATAACGAAGAAGTCTACTACTTTCTTCTCACCTTGCCATGCATGGTGAAGAGCAAGACCTGTCATCACACCTGCAAGATGTTGTTCTTCTTTCGGAAGTTCTCCTGCTTCTGTCGGTAAGAAGATAGAACCTACTTCGTATAAAGCAACACTGTCGTTTTTACGAGCGACATTGTATGAAACTGCTTCTAACAATTGTGGCACTAAGCTTAAACGAAGTTGGCTACGCTCTTCACTCATTGGAAGTGCAAGGTTTACAGGAGCTTTTTCGTTTGGCTCAACCATATATTGCTTCGCTTTGTCAGCGCTTGTTAATGAATATGTGATTGCTTCATATAAACCAGCACCTTCTAGGAAGCGACGTACTTTACGACGTTTCGTTTGTGCTGATGTTAATTTACCACGAGTCATTGTTCCAGAAGGTAATGTAACTGGAATGTGGTCATAACCGTATAGACGGCCCACTTCTTCTACTAAGTCTTCTGAAATTGTAATATCAGGACGACGTGCTGGTACATTCACATGGAATGTTCCTTCTACTTCTGTAAATGGGAATTTTAAGTTTGTGAACATTGTACCCATTTCACTTGCAGAAATATCTGTACCTAATACACGGTTTACTTTTTCAGCAGTAACAGATACTGTACGCTCTTGTACTTGTAAGTTATCAGCTTCTACTACACCTTCAAGTGCTTCTCCGCCAGCGTATTTCGCCATTAATGCAGCTGCATGTTGAATTGCTTCAAATGTACGTGTTGGGTCGATTCCTTTTTCGAAACGTGCACTTGATTCACTGCGAAGACCTAAGTCTTTTGATGTACGGCGCACCGTTTGACCTGCAAAGTATGCAGACTCAATTAGAACGTTTACTGTCTCATTTGTAACTTCTGAATCCGCTCCGCCCATTACACCTGCAACAGCTAAAGCTTTTGTTCCGTTTGTAATTACAAGGTGGTGGCTTTGTAATGTACGTTCTTGATCATCTAACGTTTCAATTTTTTCGCCTTCTTTTGCAAGACGAACAACGATTTCTTTTGAACCTAATTTATCGTAATCAAATGCATGTAACGGTTGACCGTATTCCATTAAAATGTAGTTTGTAATATCAACTACATTGCTAATTGGACGAATGCCAGCTGCCATAAGACGAGTTTGCATCCACATTGGTGATGGACCAATTTTTACGTTCTTCACCATTTTTGCAATATATAATGGGTTTTCTTCTTTCGCTTCTACACTTACAGAAATGTAATCAGCAGTTTTTTCTTTTGTTTCTTGTAAGTTAATAGCTGGAAGTTTTACTTCACGGCCATAAATAGCAGCTACTTCATACGCAACACCTAACATGTTTAAGCAATCTGCACGGTTTGGTGTTAAACCAAGCTCAAGTACTTCATCATGTAAGTTTAAAATTTCAAGTGCATCTGCACCAACTTCAGCGTCACTTGGGAAGATAAAGATACCATCTGCATATTCTTTTGAAACTAACTTTCCATCAATACCAAGCTCTTGAAGAGCACAAACCATACCGTGAGAAGCTTCACCGCGTAGTTTTGCTTTTTTAATTTTGAAGTTACCAGGAAGTACAGCTCCAACTTTTGCAACTGGTACTTTTAAATCTTTTGCAATGTTAGCAGCTCCACAAATAATTTGAACTGGCTCTTCTTCACCGATATCAATTAAGCATTTGCTTAATTTATCAGCTTCTGGGTGTTTTTCACATTCTAATACGTGACCAACTACAACACCTTTTACACCTTTATTTAATACTTCAACACCTTCTACTTCAATACCACTTTTCGTGATTTTGTCTGCTAGTTCTTGTGCTGTTACATCTTTAATATCTACATACTCTTGTAACCAACGATATGATACGAACATATTTATCCTCTCCTTCCCTTACGCTCGTTTGAATTGTTGTAAGAAACGTACATCATTTGTATAGAAATGACGAATGTCATCAACGCCGTATTTCAACATTGCGATACGCTCTGCGCCCATACCGAATGCGAAACCTTGATATTCTTTTGAATCATAACCAGCCATTTCAAGTACGTTCGGGTGAACCATACCTGCGCCTAAAATTTCGATCCAGCCAGTTCCTTTACAAGTGCCGCAACCTTTTCCGTGACACATCATACAAGAAATATCCATCTCTACAGATGGCTCTGTGAATGGGAAGAAACTTGGACGAAGGCGGATTTCACGATCTTCCCCAAACATCTTCTTCACGAATACTTGTAGTGTACCTTTTAAATCACTCATGCGAATGTTTTTATCAATTACAAGACCTTCAATTTGCATGAACTGGTGTGAATGCGTCGCATCATCGTCATCGCGGCGATACACTTTACCAGGACAAATAATTTTAATTGGGCCTTTTTCTTTATTATTTTCCATCGTACGTGCTTGCACAGAAGATGTATGTGTACGTAGTAACGTTTCTTCTGTAATGTAGAATGTATCTTGCATATCACGTGCTGGGTGATCTTTCGGTAAGTTTAATGCTTCGAAGTTGTAGTAGTCTTTTTCTACTTCTGTTCCTTCAGCTACTTCATAACCCATACCGATGAATACATCTTCAATTTGTTCAACAACAGCTGTTAACGGATGGTGACAACCTGTTTCAACAGGACGACCTGGCAGTGTAACATCAATTGTTTCAGTAGCTAATTTCGCTTCAATTACTGCTTTTTCTAAGTTACCAATTTTGTCTTCTAGACGCGTTTGAATCGCTTCACGTACTTCATTTACTAACGCTCCCATACGTGGACGCTCTTCTGCTGATAATTTTCCCATGCCGCGTAATACTTCTGTAATTGGACCTTTTTTTCCTAAATACGCTACGCGTACGTCGTTTAAGCCTTTTAGCTCTTTCGCTTCTTCAATCAGCTCTAACGCTTTTTGCTTTAGCTCTTTTAAACGTGCTTCCATTTTGGAACCCTCCTAATTTTAAAAATAAAAAAACCTCGCTCCCAAAAAGGGACGAGGTAAATTCGCGGTACCACCCTAAATTGACAGAACATGTCTGCCCACTCATTAGTTATAACGATCAATTCTGACCGGAACGCCTTTACACTTACATGGTCCTGGCGTCAACTCCAGAGGTGAATTCACTTTCGTCTACCATAAGAATGCTTTCAGTCTACGGCATTCTCTCCCTATATGGCGATTTTGTAAGCTACTCTTCTCTATCAACGTTTTTCGTTATTTAACTTTTATTATATGTTCATTACGAACATGTACTTCAACTTATTATAAGAAGTTTTTTATTTGTTCGCAACTGGGCTTTGTAAATAATACGTTAAAATCCCTGCTGCAACCGCAACATTTAATGATTCTGCCCCGCCATAAATCGGAATATACAAGTTTTGATCTGTTTTTGCAAGAATTTCTTGGCGTACGCCATTTCCTTCATTTCCTACAATTAATGCAAAACTTCCGGCCGGCGTTACTTCACCATAAGGAACTCCATTTTCAAGAGCTGTTCCATATACAGGAACGTTATTTTCTTTTAGCTTGTCTACCCATTCTTCTAAGTTCCCTTTTACAATTGGTAAGTGGAAAATAGAACCTTGTGTAGAGCGGAGTACTTTACTATTGTAGACATCAACACAACCTTCTCCAAGCACAACGGCATGAATACCAGCTGCATCAGCTGTACGAATAATCGTTCCTAAATTACCTGGGTCTTGCAGGCCATCTAATAGAAGAAATTTCCCATCAGTAAGAACTACTTCTTTCTCATGCTTCTCACAAACAGCAAATACACCTTGCGTCGTTTCTGTTTCACGAAGTACTTTTACGATTGCTTCAGGCACAATATACATTTCCACATCATTAACTGTCCAATCTTTCGGAAGATCTGTCTGATCTGAAACGATAAGTTCTGTTACAACTCCTGCCTTTAAAGCTTCCTCCACTAAATGGAATCCTTCTACAAAGAACAACCCTTGTTTATCGCGTTCTTTTTTCGTTTGCAGCTTTTTCCACTGCTTTACACGCGGATTTTGTAATGAATCAATGTTTTTCATAATATGTATTTCCCTCTCTTCTTGTCTTATCATTATAGCCTATTTTTCATACATATTTACATAAAAAAGAACAAAAACTAACGTCAGTTTCAATTCTGAAGAAGAGGTGAAAGCAATGAGTTTTAATTTACGCGGTGCTGTATTAGCAAATGTATCTGGAAATTCACAAGACCAATTACAAGAAACAATTGTAGATGCAATTCAAAGCGGTGAAGAAAAAATGCTTCCAGGTCTTGGTGTTTTATTCGAAGTCATTTGGAAAAACGCTGATGAAAATGAAAAGCACGAAATGTTAGAAACGTTAGAGCAAGGATTAAAAAAATAAACAATTTGAAAATCACCTTTGCATAAGCTAAGGTGATTTTTTGCCGAAAATTTTTTTCTTTCCCTAAACATTTCTACTTTACTAACGCTACTCGATGGAGTACAATGTTCAAAATACATTTAAACCGATCGATTTTTCTTCATATACACCATTAGATAAAAGGAGTGAATGTTTTATGCACCGTATTACGCTTGAACAAATTTTTAAACACCATATTACACAAAAATACGTAAATCGTTCTGGGATGGTCCACGCGATTGCTGTCGCTTACCATGCGTTTCACTTAGCTAAAAAGCATCACGCCTCAGTCGATGCTGCGACAAAAGCTGGTTTCCTTCATGATATCGGACATCATACGTGGTACACAGGCGGCGAATGGGACTATGACTTATATAAAAAGAATGATATCCATGCAATTAAAGGAGCGGAACGAGCTCATAAGTTATTAATCCGATTAGGCGAACATCCAAAGCAAGCAAAAGAAATTTCTGTTGCAATTCTATTGCATACTGATTCTTTCCTAGTAGAACAATCACTTGAAAGAACACCTCTACAAAACATTATTAAGTGGGCAGATGAAGCAGATGAAGAACCGGGAGGAGCGCACCATTACCGGACTATCTCTTATGAAAAAGCACTAAAAGCAATTCAGCAGTTAGATCGATTGGTAGAGCGTGAATTGCAAATAGAGCAATCAAAATCGAATAACAAAGCAGAACATAGTTATCAATAAGAAAGAGGCATCACTATAGGGTGATACCTCTTTTATTATTTTATGGAAAATAAACCTTTATATGTAATATTTAAATGTTACATTCAAAAATGAAATACTTTATAATTAAATATACAAATATAAAGAGGTGATTTTACAAATGCAATCCGCTACACAACTTTCTAATGAACAGAAATACTCTATGTCATGGGGACAATTTATTAGCTCCGTTTTATTCGCTTTTTTCGGAACCGGACTTATTACTGTGTTCCTCGCAATGCCCTTAACAATTTATACAGCAGGTCTTACAGATAAAAAACAAATTGCCCTGTACGAATCTATTGCCAATACTGCAAGTACCGTATTACAACTAACCGTGTTGTTATTCTTCATTTTTAAATTCGAACCCGCAAAAAATTTACTATTAAAATCTTTTAACTTTAAAGCACTGAAAGAATGGCGCACATACGTATACTTACTTCTTTTCTTCGTTATAAACATCATACTCAATTACATACTGTTAAATTATGTGTTCCAAGACGCAACAAAGCAGCAATCTTCCGCACTAAATTTAGACATTTTTAAGCAGTATCAAATATTACTACTTCTCAGCTTTGCGATACTCACACCAATTTTTGAAGAGCTTATTTTCCGTGGTTTTTTACTTCACTTCTTCTCTGAACGCTTTCCATTTTGGATTGCAGCCATCGTAACAAGTTTCTTCTTCGGGATCGCTCATACATACTCACTTGGGGTAATGGTAATTACTTTCTTCTTGGGATTATTAATGGCTATTTTATGTAAAAAAACAAAATCCATTATTCCAGCTATGTTACTTCATATTATGAATAATATGTTGGCATTCTTAAGTTAAAAAGAGGTATCATCGCGATACCTCTTTTTACTCTTTTATAACAACTTCAAACTCTTCTTCCGTTAGCACTTTTCGATAATTCGTTTTCTTTTCTCCTTCTTCACCAGAAGTTAGGACAGGCGTCAGTATAATTTTCGTTACACGATCTTCTAGCTTTTCAAATCGCCAATAACTATTTTTTGATAATGTAAGGCCTGAATGTGGTATTAGCTCGTTTCCATCTTGATCTTTCGCGATAAATTTCACCTCTAATTTTGTTCCATTCAACATTTTATAGTTCAACTTCGTAGATATAGGAGAAACTTTTAAATCTTCCACTTCTATTTTTTGACCATTTTCTAATTTAAAATGTTTATGGATTGGGATTGTTTTCGTTTCAGCTTTTAATTTGTCTCCAGATGCTTTAAAGGAAAAGCCCCATTCTCCTTTCCATGTTGAATTCTCTTCTTTTAAAGAGATATCTCTATATACAACTTGTATATCACATTCTCCATGAATTTCTAGAGGGTTCATTTCACCATCTTTTAAATCTATATTTGAGAAAAATGTATACGTGTATTCATTTATTTTCTTGTCCCCGCCGCTACCGCTACCATTTAACTGTTTTCCATTTATATAAATATCAGGGCTAGGATAAGAGCCCTCTAAATTGATACGACTAGACTTAAACGTACTATTAACAATAATCTGTCCCTCATCTATTATCACTTCATCTAACCGCACTTCTACACCGTTATCATAAACTGTTTGTCCTATTGTCGTTTTATATTCTTTTAAAGGTTCGCCTCTACTGTTCACGTAGTCTTCCATTTTACTTCCGATTAACGGTATATCTGCAATCATCCTTCTCATATCTACAGTCATCATCATGATAAATAATGCCGCAGCCATTGTTACAATAGCTACATTCCGTTTCGTATGAGCTTTGTTCGTTTTTATTTTTTTACGAATTCGCTTTTTTATTTTCTTTTTCTCTATGTGCGTTAAGTTAATCTCTTCATATTCATTCTCATCCATTCTTATATCATTTAACATTTCATATGGATCTTTCATTTCCTTCACCTCTTTTCTTATTTATTTCATCCGGTTATGTAAAAATAATGCCCTTAACTTCTTTCGACCTCTTGATAGACGATTGTATATAAAAGAAGTTTTCACCCCCATTTTCTCCGCAATATCTTCCACACTATCTTCTTCCACGTAATGCTTCATAAAGATTTCTTTATCGTTCTTCTTTAAATGATTTAATATATGTTCCATATCATTACTAATTTCTCTTTTAGTAGTATCGGTATGTACCGCTATTTCACCTATTTGATCTAATCCTTTTTCATTTACTGTCTTCGCATATTTCCTCGCATAATCGATAGATTTATATTTTGTAATAGCTGCAATCCAATTTTTTAACGTATTTTTCTCTTCATCATACTTTTCAATATGATTCCAAATCGCCAACAACACATCATCCATACATTCCTCTTGCACATCTTGAAAAGAAGCTAAATGCTTCTGAACAATACTTTTTATAAGTCCGCCGTACTGGTCGATAATAAAATATAATGCTTTTTCATTCCTTTTCCTTAGCTGTATTGCAACGTTCTCTTCTGTAATTTTCATATGCCCCCTCCTCTCTAACGTGCTCTATATCTATTAATTCGTATCGGTACTACTCATTTCTATCAATTTATACATATTTATTAATAATATCCAAAATAAACCTCATGTAGTAAAATATAACTTAATTCACATAAAGGAGTTTACATATGTTCAGTATTATTTGGATGCTTTTTACGCCACTTCTCTTACTATGCGGGATTGCTGGTGCTATTTTTTAATAGTAACAGGAATTAAATATCGGAATTTACTCGTTGGTTTAATGGGGCTACTTAGCCTATCCTTTGTCACACTACCTTTTGTTCTTTTAAGTGTAGGGATTCATATCGATACAATTTTCCCGATCCCAACTGCTCTTTACTGGACCCTATTTTCTTTAACTGGATTATTAGCAGGGGTAAGTGGAGTACAAGCAAAAATTAAAAGTATACGTAATATGGGATTCATTATTTTTACCACTGGAATATTAGGTGTTATCTTCTGGGAGCTCATGTCTGTAGGTGATTCATTCTATATATAATATTTTTTAGCAACTTACAAATCGGAGGTAATACAGAAGTGTTCGGAATATTAACTTGGATGATTTTAGCTCTTACTTTGATGTTATGCGCATTTATCGTTGGTATTTTTTTAATTATTGCTGGTATGAAATGTCGTAAATCACTTACTATTATAGCTGGTTTAATTAGCATATTACTTATCGTTGTTCCTATCATTTGTATAGGCTCTGGAATAGATTTAGAGGGGATGGTTCCAATTTCGGGAACTTTATATTGGTGTTTCTTCTCTTTAGCTGGACTATTAGCTATTATAAGCGGAAGACAAATATCGAGTATTCGTTCTATGGGGACGATTTTGGTTATAACAGGATTGTGCTCTGTAACTGGTTATCATCTTTTATATCTAACTGCATAAAAAACACAAAAAAGCAGGGAAATTAATTCCCTGCTTTTCTATTTGGCTTATTGCCTGATGGTAAGAAGAACGATAACACCCAAGCAACACCTGCGAGTATTGTTGCAATTAAGAAGGCATCGTTAATACCATTAATTGCAGATAGCTTTGAAATTTGTCCATATAATAGTTGCGTGCCCATCGCATCTCCTGCTTGCGCTGATCCGGCTAAGGCCGCTAAGCTTTGCCCCATACCGTGTACTTTATCAACTAAAATTGGATTTGACGTTGTTAACATATTGCCGTAATCTGCTACGTGAGCAGTTGTTTGTTGCGTCATAAGTGTAATTAAAATCGCTGTCCCAATTGAACCCGCTACTTGTCTTGACGTATTTTGCGTTGCTGTACCGTGAGAAATTAATTTCATCGGCAGTGCGTTCATACCAGCTGTCATAATTGGCATCATAATGAATGACATACCAATTGAACGTATAATATAATCCGTCATAATAACGCTATACGGTGTATCCATCGATAATTTTGTAAATTCATATGTCGCATACGTCGTAATTGCCAATCCAATTATTGCTAATGGACGAATGCCATATTTATCGAATAATTTACCCGCTACTGGTCCCATGATTCCCATAATTAATGATCCTGGAAGAAGTAGTAAACCAGATTCAATTGGCGTAAAGCCACGAATATTTTGTAGATATACTGGAAGTAATAGCATACCTCCGAATAATGCCATCGTTACGATTGCGTTAATTACTAAAGTGAAAGTAAATACTGGATATTTAAACACTTGTAAATCAAGCATTTTATTGTCCGTTGTTAACTCTCTCCAAATAAATAACGCTAAACCAATTACACCGATAACAAGTGAAATAATGACTTCTGCACTAGTCCAACTATTATTTCCAGCTTCACTAAATCCATACAATAAGCTTCCTAGTCCAATACTTGAACTAACCACACCAAATATATCTAATTTCGTTTTAGACACTGGCTGAGCTAGTGTAAAGAATTTTAAAGATAGGAACGTAATAATTAAACCAATAATAAACATCGCATAGAACATTAAGTTCCAGCTGTAATTTTCAATCACCCAACCTGTTACAGTTGGTCCGATAGCTGGTGCTAAAATCATCGCTACACCTAGTAATCCCATCGCTGCTCCGCGCTTATGAGGCGGGAATAATGTCATGAAGATATTCATACCAACCGGCATTAAAATACCCGCACCAACCGCTTGAATAACGCGGCCCGTCATCATCATTGTAAAGTTTCCTGAAATAGCACAAATGATAGATCCTACAGTGAAGAATAACATTGCTGCTACGAATAATTTACGATACGTAAATCGCGAAACTAAAAAGGCACTAATCGGTACTAAAATACCATTTACAAGCATGAAACCTGTAATTAACCATTGTGCTGTTGAAGTTGAAACGTTAAATTCATTCATTAACGGTGGCAATGCAACGTTAATGATTGTTTGGTTTAAAATAGAAACGAACATGCCGAGAATTAATACAGCTACAACTGCTTTTACGTTCACATTCTCTACAGGCATAGACATTTGTTTTTTCGGCACTTCTTTTTCTTGTTTTACTTCTTCTTGCTGTCCTGTTTCTAACTCAACTACATTAGAGATTTCCGATTCTTGCTTCCGTTCAATTTCTGTCTCTTCTGTTTCTACTTTACTTACTTCTATTTTATTTACGGCTGGGACTTGTTCTTCTCCCACATTCGTTTTTTTCTTTCGTAAAAGACGATTTACAAGGAAGAAGACGATTATACAAAATAGTGCATATCCTGCAATTATGATTGAGGACATCTCATCTCCCCCTTACTTATGAATACGAACTGTCACATTCATGCCAGGAACAATATTTACTGATTTACTATGATCTAAAGAAATTTTAACTGGTACTACTTGTGTTACTTTCGTATAGTTCGCTGTTGCGTTGCTTGATGGTAACATAGAGAATGTGTTCGCTGTTGTTAAGCCCACTTGCTCTACTTTTCCTGATAATGTTGTATCTGGGTATGCATCTACATACACATCTACATCTTGACCTTTTTGAACATCATCAACATCTGTTTCTTCAATGTTTGCTGTTACCCATAAATCGTTCATGTCAAATGCGTAAGCGATCGGGCTACCTGCTCCAACGAAAGCATTTGTTGTTGCGTTTGATTGTACAACTGTTGCATTTTGCGGAATTGTTACATCTACTGTTTGTTCTCCATTAGCTGCTGCTACAGTGACAGCACCTAATTTATCATTCTCATTGTAATTCTTACCTACTTCAGCTTTCCAGTCCGTTAATTTACCCGCTACTGGTGATGCAATCGGAATTACCTTTCCATCAATTTTTGCATTGTCTGTTTTCAAGTAATTTTCCGCTTGATTGTAATAGTAATAACCGCCAATACCGCCGCCAACTAGTACAATTAATGTGATAATGTTGATAATCACCATTCTTCGAAACTGATTCATTGCATTCCTCTCCTTATATCGCATATAATTTTTTTCTAAACTATTTACGTCCTTATTGTTTAGAGTGTTTAATTGTTAATTATGTTAACCTTTAAACAAAAAAATCACACCATCTGCGGTGTAAATCGAATTTATCTACCTGCGAGCGGTGCTGATTTCTGAAGGACTATCGTTTATAATTATAAATAATTATTTTGAAACTACAACCAACAATTAACGTATGAAATGTCGCTTAAACAACAATATAATAGCAATATGTTGTTTAAGTACAGAAAATTAAACGGGGAGAAGTAAAATGTCTATTAAAAATACAAATGATCCACGTGTTAAGCGGACGAGACAACTCATACAGGATGCTTTTGTCGCTTTAGTAGGCGAAAAAGGTTTTGAAAATGTAACTGTTCAACATATCGCCGAACGTGCTCCTGTAAACCGCGCTACATTTTATAGCCATTACCATGATAAATATGACCTATTAGACAA
This sequence comes from Bacillus basilensis, assembly GCF_921008455.1. Taxonomy (NCBI): domain Bacteria; kingdom Bacillati; phylum Bacillota; class Bacilli; order Caryophanales; family Bacillaceae; genus Bacillus; species Bacillus basilensis. Next base: position 4,626,513 of record NZ_CAKLBZ010000001.1, read on the forward strand.
AAGCATTGAAGAAATGTTAGAGAAGCTAACAGAAGTAATTAAACCGAAGAATAGAAATAAAGAAGATTTTCAACTAACATTTGATTCACCTCATCCGACCTTTTTAGCTTTATTTGAACACATCGCAGAAAATGTGAATTTCTATAATGTTATGCTTGGAGATAAAGCTGCCGGAAACTACTCTTATAAAATGATGAAAACGATACAAGTACATTTAACATTAAGCTTATCTATTTCACAACCAGATGATAAAGATCTTATGGTTCCTCGTGATATTTTGATTAGCTATGTAACAGGAGCTCATATCGGGATGATTATGTCATGGTTAAAAAGAGGGATGATATATACCCCGCATTTCATGGCTATGCAATTAACTCGTTTAATTATTTTAGGAGCTCATACTGCTGCAGGATTAGAAAGACCTTTTTAAAACATAAAAAGCGAAGGAGAGGCTCCTTCGCTTTTTCTATTAATTAAATGTAATGTTATGTACAGCCTCTTTATCAAGACGTTTAATAACTTCTACAATTAACTTCACTGCATTTTCATAGTCATCACGGTGCAACATTGCCGCATGAGAATGAATGTAGCGCGTTGCAATCGTAATTGCCATAGACGGAATACCATTTACAGCAATATGAATTGCACCTGCATCCGTTCCTCCGCCAGCTACTGAATCATATTGATACGGAATTTGTAATTCGTCAGCAACATCAACTACAAAGTCACGTAAACCTGTATGTCCAATAACAGAAGCATCATATAAAATGATCTGTGGTCCATCACCCATTTTACTTTGCGCTTCTTTTGCCGTTACACCTGGCGTATCTCCAGCGATACCAACATCTACTGCGAATGCGATATCTGGTTTAATATAGTTTGCAGATGTTTTCGCACCACGAAGACCGACTTCTTCTTGTACAGTCCCTACGCCGTATACAACGTTTGGATGCTTTTCATCTTTTAATTGCTTTAATACGTCAATTGCGATTGCACAACCAATTCGGTTATCCCATGCTTTTGCAAGTAACATTTTTTCATTCTTCATCACTTGGAATTCAAAGTAAGGTACAACTTGATCTCCTGGTCGTACGCCCCACTCCATCGCTTCTTCTTGGCTAGAAGCACCAATATCGATGAACATGTCTTTAATTTCAACCGGCTTCTTACGCGCTTCTGGAGGTAAGATGTGCGGTGGTTTTGAACCAATTACACCTGTTATATCTCCTTTACGCGTTACAATTGTCACGCGTTGTGCAAGCATAACTTGTGACCACCAGCCACCAACAGTTTGGAAACGAAGGAAGCCTTTGTCATCAATTTGCGTAATCATAAAGCCAACTTCATCTAAATGACCAGCAACCATAATTTTCGGGCCGTGTTCTTCCCCTACTTTTTTCGCAACTAAACTTCCTAAATTATCAGTAGAAAGTTCGTCCGCAAACGGCTCAATATATTTCTTCATTACTTCGCGTGGTTCACGCTCGTTACCCGCAATACCACGTGCATCTGTTAATTCTTTTAGCATTGTCAATGTCGCGTCTAATTTTGTCATTGCCAACACCCTCCTTTTTCTTCAGTCACTTCATTATACAAAACGAAATTGAAATATTCAAAAATTAAATTAGTATCCTTGTGTTTGACGCTGATGATTTACTTCGTTTTTATCTAAATATGCCTTTTCAATCTCTTCTTGTTCAAACTCAAGCGCTTGTCCAAGTCGAAGATAGCTTGTAAATAATTCAATATAGTTCGTAATAGATGGTTGATCTGTAAAACGAATTACCTTCGCATATGTGTCTAAGAAAATTTCTACTTGTGTTTTATTCGTTTGTGCACACTTATAGAATAGGAAGTTTTTATCAATACCTAAATCAATTCCGATTGATAAAATAAAATGCAAACCATCTACATATTCTTCTAATATTACTTCACGTTCTGATGCTGGTTTGTTGCTCCAATATTTAAAACAACGTGTTTCGTTTGCTAGTTCTCCAATTTCTACAAGAAGAGCTAACATTTTTTCTTTTAACAACTTTTTCGGTTGTAAGTCATGTTCTTTCGCAATACGGTCATCTAATTCTTTTTGTAATTTAAATAGTTGTAGTAAGTCCATTCTATTGTCCTCCTCCAACATCGCATTTTACGCAACAATGTTGTTTCATCTCAAAGTTCATTATTATTTTTCGTTTCTTATTAATAAGTCAGCCATTTACCTCTTTACAAAATAGCTTGTCCTTAATTTACAAATACGTTTCAATCATCACGATTAGATTGTTCACTCCGATTGGTGATAGTTAATAATTATCCCGGGATTGCCCACTGATAAAAAATTTATTTTATCTGATGAAAGTTCCATATCATCTTTCCATTATAGCAGTGTCGTTTCACCTAGGAAAGATACTCTTCTTTCCAAAGGGGTATAATAAAAAAAAGCCAGGAGGATTCTCCTGACTTCATATGTATATTCTTCTATATCGCTATTACTTTTATATTCTTTTTGTCATATCGATAACAACATACTTCTTCTCTTTGCATACAAATAAAAAAACCTTAGAAGAAAAATCTTCTAAGGTTTCAACTAATTAATTAGTTAATGTTGTTTTTTGCAACTGTTGCTAATTCAGCGAAAGCTTTTTCGTCATGAACAGCTAAGTCAGCAAGCATCTTGCGGTTAACTTCGATGCCAGCATTTTTAAGACCGTGCATTAAGCGGCTGTAAGAAAGACCATTCATACGAGCTGCTGCGTTGATACGTGTAATCCATAATTTACGGAAGTCACGTTTCTTTTGACGGCGGTCACGGAATGCATACATTAGAGATTTCATAACCTGTTGGTTAGCAACCTTGAATAATGTATTTTTTGAACCGTAGTAACCTTTTGCTAATTTAATTACTTTTTTACGACGTTGACGAGTAACTGTACCACCTTTTACTCTTGGCATAATATTACCTCCTAATTGTTCTATATATCAGCCGAACTTATTTTAAGTTGTCAAGCATTTGACGAATGCGTTTGAAGTCACCAGCGCTTACTACACCAGCTTTACGTAGTTTACGTTTAGCTTTTGTAGATTTGTTAGCGAATAAATGGCTTGTGTAAGCGTGAGAACGTTTCAGTTTACCTGATCCAGTCTTTTTGAAACGCTTTGCAGCGCCGCGATGAGTTTTTTGTTTAGGCATAGGTATTTCCTCCTCTATCTATTACTTATCGTTTTTCGGTGCTAAAACTAAGAACATACTGCGTCCTTCCATTTTAGGCTTAGATTCAACTGTACTAACTTCAGCACAAGCTTCTGAGAAGCGATCTAAAACACGTTGACCGATTTCTTTATGAGTAATGGCACGTCCTTTAAAGCGAATTGACGCTTTAACCTTGTCGCCTTTCTCTAAAAACTTGATAGCATTACGAAGTTTTGTGTTAAAGTCGTGTTCATCAATTGTTGGACTTAAACGAACTTCTTTCATGCTAATTACTTTTTGATTTTTGCGCTGCTCTTTTTCTTTTTTCTGTTGCTCAAAGCGGAATTTACCGTAGTCCATAATGCGGCATACTGGCGGTTTCGCATTTGGAGCAACTAATACTAAATCAAGATTAAGATTTGCAGCTAAGTCTAAAGCGTCATTACGAGACTTGATTCCAAGTTGATCGCCATTTGCGCCAACTAAACGTACTTCACGTGCACGAATTTGCTCGTTAATCATCATATCCTTGCTAATAGTAAGCCACCTCCAAGGTTTTCTCAGAACATATTTTGTAGTCATAGAACCCGACAAAAAAAGTGCGGGCATACGACACCCACACTTGTAAAATCTTAAGTAAGAAATACATTTACCTGTTAACTGCGAATGCGTCCATCAGGTGAGAAGCGGGTGCTTCTACTTGTTCCACAAAACAATATTCTATTATCCTTGATGAGTTTATCATAGGACATAACGTCTGTCAAGAAGACGCGATGTGTTTTACTAACAACAAGAAATATTGTAACAAACAACTAACATACTTGCAATACTTTTTTATGATAAGTGTTACATAGTTATTTTTTCCAATTCATCTAGCTTATATTACATAGAAAAGCCGCGGTATACCGCGGCTCTTTCTTATCGTTTACCTTCTACTTTAATCATGTCAACAAAAGCATCTAATGCGATTGTTTCTGATTTTTGTTCACCATATTTACGTACGTTTACGCCATTTTCAGTTACTTCATTGTCGCCTACTACAAGCATGTACGGAATTTTTTGCATTTGTGCTTCACGGATTTTGTAACCAATTTTCTCTTCACGAGTATCTAATTCAACACGGATACCAGCACGGCGTAATTCATCTTGTACTTTCTTCGCATAGTCTAAATGTACTTGCGGAGAAACTGGAATTACTTGTGCTTGAACTGGAGCTAACCAAGTTGGAAATGCACCTTTGTATTCTTCAATTAAGAAGGCTACGAAACGTTCCATAGTTGATACAACACCACGGTGAATTACAACTGGACGGTGTTGTTTACCGTCTTCACCAACGTAAGATAGTTCAAAGCGTTCTGGAAGTAAGAAGTCTAATTGTACAGTTGAAAGTGTTTCGTCTTTTCCAAGAGCAGTACGAACTTGAACGTCAAGTTTTGGACCGTAGAATGCCGCTTCACCTTCAGCTTCGTAGTAATCAAGACCCATTTCATCCATAGCTTCTTTTAACATACCTTGTGCTTTTTCCCACATCTCATCATCAGCATAGTACTTTTTAGTATCTGCTGGGTCGCGATAAGATAGACGGAATGAGTAGTTCTCTAAACCGAAATCTTTGTACACTTCTAGCGTTAAGTTTACAACACGTTTTAACTCTTCTTTAATTTGATCTGGGCGTACGAAAATGTGCGCATCGTTTAAAGTCATTCCGCGTACACGTTGTAATCCAGATAACGCACCTGACATTTCATAGCGGTGCATTGTTCCAAGTTCCGCAATACGGATTGGTAATTCACGGTAGCTGTGAATATCGTTTTTATAAACCATCATGTGGTGAGGGCAGTTCATTGGACGAAGAACTAACTCTTCATTATCCATTTCCATTGATGGGAACATACCATCACGGTAGTGATTCCAGTGACCAGAAGTTTCATAAAGCTCTCTGCTTCCTAATACTGGAGTGTATACGTGATCATAGCCTAAGCTCGCTTCTTTATCAACGATGTAACGCTCGATAATGCGGCGGATTGTTGCACCCTTTGGTAACCAAAGTGGTAAACCTTGTCCTACTTTTTGGCTATTAGTAAATAGCTTTAATTCTTTACCTAATTTACGGTGATCGCGCTCTTTTGCTTCTTCAAGCATACGTAAGTGCTCATCTAATTCTGCTTTCTTAACGAATGCAGTACCGTAAATACGTTGTAGCATTTTATTATTGCTATCGCCGCGCCAGTAAGCACCCGCAACGCTTAATAATTTAAATACTTTAATTTTCCCTGTAGATGGAAGGTGAACACCACGGCAAAGGTCGAAGAATTCGCCTTGCTCATAGATTGAAATAATCGCATCTTCTGGAAGATCGTTAATTAAATCTAATTTTAACTCATCGCCGATTTCTTCAAAGCGACGAAGTGCTTCTGCACGTGGTACTTCATGGCGAACGATTTCTAAGTTCTCGTTCACAATTTTTTGCATTTCTTTTTCGATTTTCTTGAAGTCTTCAACTGTAATTGCTTCTTCCATATCAATATCGTAGTAGAAGCCGTTTTCGATTACTGGGCCAATGCCAAGCTCAAGCTTAACATCTTTATATAAACGTTTTAACGCTTGTGCTAAAAGGTGGGCTGTTGAATGGCGTAAAATGTATAAGCCATCTTCAGAATCTAATGTAATAATAGAAACTGCACCATCTTCTTCAATTGGTGTAACAAGATCGATCATCTCATCGTTTAATTTTCCAGCCACAGCTTTTTTCTTTAAGCCTGGGCTAATAGAAGCTGCGATTTCTTCAGTTGTTACGCCTTTTGGAAACTCCTTCACAGCTCCATCAGGGAAAGTAATTTTAACTACATCTGCCATCACTGGTCACTCCTCTTTTTCTCAAAATAAAAAACACTCATCCCGTAAAAAGGGACGAGTGTTGAATTCGTGGTTCCACCCTTGTTCCAATTAACCTTATTGTTAATTGCTCAAGTTCAACATAACGGTGTTGTCCGTTAGCAATTACTAGAAAAACCGTTCACTGCTAAAGTTTAGAGGTGGTAAGTAATAATCCCGTACTAGGAAGCTCACACCCTAAGGCTTCCCTCTCTGAAAATCGTAGAAAACTACTCATGTCCTCATCATGACATTTCAATATATTTCATTTATGTAGGTAATTATATGCTCAAAAACTTAGAAAATCAAGGGCGTTACCTTTATTTTTTAAATTTTTCACATTGCGCTCAAACTCATGTAATCCATGTAATTGGACCCGTTCTTGAAATACATTTCGCAAAGTAATAATCATATTATGATCTTGTTCTTTCGTATATAAATAAATTTTTTTTGGCGAAATAGAAAGAAGTGGTGCAATTACTTTCGTGTCAATATATACATCCTTTTGCTTCAATAATTCCTCATCTATATATTGGACCAATTTCTCCTGTTTTAAACGTCTACCTTTATCATCATAGAAAATAAAACTTTCATCAAAAATAAGATGCACACAGGACAAACGTGATTTCCGGCTACGTACTTGTTGCCGGAGCGTCTCAATAAACATTTGATATTCTTGCTCCAACTTATACTCATCAATCGCCACTTCAGCAAGCTTAGCTACCATTTCCCTATATGTACGAAGACGAAAACGAACATATGATGAAAACGAGAATGAGAGCGGATCACAAAGCCAATTATTTAAAGAAGACTTAATATATGATTCAAATGTGTGACGTGTTAATTCACGAGCAATCCCTTTTCTTCTTCCCTTTAAAATCTCTTGTGCCATATGCAATATTTGATGACACTCTTCTTGTTCTTCATAAAAAAACTTTTCTTTTAAAATTGTATAAATCCACTCATTTTGCTTTACATTCACAATGAAATACACCATTACTGGCAATAAAATCTTTTCAATATAATTCGATTCACCTACCGGTATGTGAATTACAATCTTTTGTTCCTGTAAATACACACTCGTTTCCTTATATAACAGTTCCGCTCTTTTCAGTAGTTGTCTGTATACATGCATAGCATCATTTTTTTCTTCGAAGCAAATTTCAATCACTCTTGTCCCCCCTTTTATCCCCGCTCTAAAGGATTGTATCTATACGTTACAAATCCTATAAGAGTCCGACCTGTGGAAGTTCACTCTTAGTAGAATTACATTTCCTATCGTTAGAAAATCCACTCGATATGGCTTGCTAATTTTATATATATTAAGGGAGGGAGAAAAAAATGATACAAGCTACAATGAATTTTCCATAAGAACTTTTCGTTTTACAATTCATCTAGTCTGAAAAGTGTTCAAAACGAAAAAAGAGCAAGCTTTTCAGCTTACTCTTTACTTATGACGTCGGTTTTTCCCGCCAATTGTAATTGGCTTCGCTAAATATTTAATTCGTTCCATAATACGCGCTGCTTTCATTTGTTCTGCTTCACCACGCTGTGTATACGTTAAATGATGTTCCAATTCCTTGAAATCAAAGTTAGACGTAAAGAACGTCGGTAAGTTTTCTAACATACGGAATTGCAAAATTGCACCAAGCACATCATCACGCACAAAGCTTGACATCGCTTCCGCTCCAATATCATCTAACATTAAAACTTGTACGCGTTTCACCGCATCAATCTTTTCCCCAATCGAATTATCTTGAATCGAACTTTTAATTTCACGTAGAAATTCAGGGAAATATACGAGCATCGAACTAATTTTCTTTCGAGCAAGCTCATTCGCAATTGCTCCTAATAAATACGTTTTCCCTACACCAAATTTACCGTACAAATATAAACCTTGTACTTTTTTACCAGGTTCATATGTACTTAAAAATTCATTGGCTGCACCAATTGCATCAATACGCGCATCTAAATCAGACGGATCTAAGTTTTCCATCGTTGCCTGTAAAATGTCAGTTGGCATATATACACTTTGAACGAGTTTTTCATATTTCTTTCTCTCGTCATATGCTACTTTTCTAACGCAACGATCGTATTGAATATCAATCATCTTCCCTTGGATAACAAGCTTTGGCTCATATCCTTGCAGCATGTTTTTACACGAACCTAGATCTGGACAATCTGCGCAACCTACACTTTGTCCAATATATTCGTATAATTTTACAAGACTGCGCTCAATCATAGAAGTTGTTACTTCACCTTTATGTTCGTCTATAAATTCTTTCACACGCGGATGTGCCATTACTTCCGCCTTTAATACTTCATATCTATTTTTAAAATTTTTATTTTCCATTAACTTTGCAAATGAATTTTGAATATGCTCCATTTTCTCACCTCAAAGAGCGTTCATTCTCTTCTATTAATCACGCTTATATTTTTTTAACACTTCTTCTAGTCGTTTTCGTTCATCATCTAACGTATTTGCATCTTTTTTCTTACTTACATCTTTCTTCACTGTTTCTGTTTCTTTCTCTTGTTCTTTCGGCTCTTCTTTCAGCCAATCTGGTACCATTTCTTTTCGGACCGTTTTCTTCGACGTACGGCCTTTCTTCTTCGTCTCAGCCCATTCTTGATATTGACGGTTTTCTTCTTTCGCTAACGCCATTGCTTCAGCTACTGTACCGACCTTTTTGCGTGCCCAATGCCCTGCAATCTTCTCCACATACGTTTTCGCAAGTTTCATATCTGAGCGTAGCATAACGTAATAAATAAGTACATTCACAACACCTGGCGTTAACTTTTGATTGATCATTACATCTTCAACGATTTGCAAGTCAGCCTTCGTCGCCTCTGCACCACCAGAAATTTCTTTCAATAGTTGTTTTGGTGAGATTTCCTCTAACTGTTTTATTAACATCTCTTCTTGCGTAGAGGGCTCTTTCTCTTTCATCATACGTGCAGCGTGAGGCTGTACTCTTTCACTTAATACAGGTAACGCTTGACCATTTTCGAACTGATACCAATCACGTGCTCCTTTTCTAAGCCTTTCAATATCAATTGTCTGCATCTCTGTCACCGCACCAAGAACGATATTTTGCATCGATAACACATCTACACCGTATACGTAAGCAAGCGTAATGACACATTCCCGCACTTGATCTGTAATCGCCTTTTTAGGAACAAGAGCGGACAAGCCATCTACAAATAAGGAGAAATCAAAGAAGTCATTCCAAACTTTCGGAGCGTCCCCCTTCTCGTTACTTGGCATAGCTGTCGTTTTTGGAATACGAAGATCTTCTTGCGCATGCTCAAGCTGACCTGGATTAAACGAACCAAACACATCATTGAAAGAACGTGTAACATTTTCATAAGATACAAAATCAAATTCTTCTTCTAAGAAATATTGCTTTACTTGATTATATTTTGTCCGACTCAATCGATTGTATAAAAAGATACTTAAAACAATATCATCAAAAAACTGTTTCGGCGATAAAGGTGGTTGCAGCTCGTATATAAACATTCGAATATCTTTTTCTTTCTTAATATATACTTTCAAAAGCCCAATTGCCTCTAACTTTACCCGTTCCTCATATATTTCGGGAAGCTGCATTTGCATGGTCACCATAAGGGAATGATGCGTATTCTCTTTTCCAAACACACGATCTTGCTCTAACTCTCCCCATAGCGTCATGTACAAGCTAAACGCTCTACTACCTATTAACGGCTGATACAACATCGTTAACACTTTTCGGTCGTAATTATGCAGTAACCCTTTCGCACTTACTTTATAACGATCAATTGGCAATAGCTCCATCCATGACTGTTTTTCCATTCTTGCTTTTCCTTTCTCTCATCCAATCTATCCTCTACTTCATTCGTTCTATCTTCATTATATAATTTCTTAGCGAAAAAGAGCTATTAGCTTTCGCTTCTAGCTCTCTTATCTCATTACTTACGGTATGTAAAGAGAATACAATACAGATTCTACTCTCTTTCTTTTTGCAGTATATCTTTTAATTCTTCAATAAATACATTTAAATCTTTAAATTGGCGATATACAGATGCAAAACGTACGTAAGCAACATCATCAATATCACGCAGTTCTTCCATAACAATTTCGCCAATCATATCACTTTTCACTTCTGATATACCTAAATTACGAAGTTCACGTTCCACACTTTGAGTTACTTCTTCTAATTGCCTTAAAGATACTGGTCTTTTTTCGCACGCTTTAATTAAGCCACGTAAAATCTTTTCTTTATTAAACTCTTCTCGTGTGCCTTCTTTTTTTACAACGATAAGAGGTGACTCTTCTACTCTTTCGAATGTCGTAAAGCGGCTTAAACAACTTTCACACTCTCTCCTTCTTCGAATAGAGCGCCCCTCGTCTACCGGACGCGAATCTAACACTCTTGTACCATTATGAGAACAGGATGGACAACGCAATATATTCACTCCTTTACACTATACTCTTTATTTTTTCTCAACTTACTTCATCTGACAATATATATACAATATTATATAACTCATTCTAACTCTCTTACCACTTTAAGTTTAAGCGCATTATTTTATCATCCCGTTTTCAAAAATAAGATGGTAGATAGGGTGCTAACTTATTCGTAAGAGCTCAGTTTATCTAACTAACAAGTACGTTATATTTTTCCTTTTTTATAAACTAAAAAAGAGGTGCATTATACACCTCTTTACATTTTAAATCAATTATGTTCTTTTTTAAAGAGCTTTTGTTTCTCTCTGCTTAATTTCGAAGCTACCAGTGCCTCGAGGAAGCTCGATGCTCTCACGCGTTTTCGCGTTTAAACCTTCTGCAATATATTCTGCAGCAACATTTGGATCAATACGATCCCCACAAGTATAAACATCAATACTTGCGTAACCGTGCTCCGGAAAGCTATGAATTGTTAAATGTGATTCCGAGATAATTACTACTCCACTTACACCTTGTGGTGCAAATTTATGGAAAGCAACCTCACGCACTTCAGCACCAGCTCTAAGTGCTGCATCCACAAATAATTGTTCAATATACGGCATGTCATTAAGCTTGTCGAAATCGCAATCCCAAAGTTCAGCGATTACGTGACGACCCATCGTATCCATAGTATCCATTCTACAGTTCCCCCTTGTAAATTTATTCTAACTGTTCGAATTGAAAACTAATTTGCAATTTGGCTTGCTCCACTACCACGGGGGAAAGTTAGTCCAGAGAGGTCCTAACCCTTTAAGTAGTGACTACGTACCTCAGCTCTTAAGTTTACGAGTGTTAGTATACTTTGTTTATTTTCATTTTGCAACAACAGTTTTTTCGATTTTCTGTCATATTTTCCTCTTTACTTTTCCCTAAAAAAAAGAAATGATTCACAAATACAGTAATAACAACGCTTCGTGGTATGTCCACTTTCCAAAATATACTCATATAATTTTTTCCTTTTCAGAAAAAATTAAAAAAAGAGAGGGCAATATTCACTTGCCCTCTCCCTTATTCACTTAAATATGTTGCACATTTTTTTGTTTCGCTAATTCGTCAACAACTAACGTTACAAGATCTACAACACGACGAGAGTAGCCCCACTCGTTATCATACCAAGCAAGTACTTTTACTTTACGATCACCCATTACCATTGTAGATAAACCATCAATAATAGCTGAGTGTGTATTTGTATTAAAGTCAATAGATACTAAAGGCTCTTCACTGAATTCTACAATGCCTTTTAACGCACCGTTTGCAACAGTTTTGAATGCATCGTTAATAGCTTCAACTGTCACATCACGTTTTACATCTACTACTAAGTCAACAAGAGACACGTTTGGTGTTGGTACACGAAGTGCCATACCATGAAGTTTTCCGTTTAAATGTGGAAGAACTTTTGCTAGCGCTTTCGCAGCACCTGTCGTTGTCGGAATGATTGATTGTCCGCAAGCACGTGCTCTTCTTAAATCTTTATGTGGGTTATCAATATTTTTTTGGTCATTTGTATAAGCGTGAACAGTCGTCATTAAACCGTTTTCAATTCCAAACTGCTCATCTAACACCTTCACAACAGGCGCTAAACAGTTTGTTGTACAAGATGCATTTGAAATAACGGTATGTTTTGTAATATCTAATTGGTCTTCGTTCACACCAACTACAATTGTTACATCTTCATTTTTACCAGGCGCTGTTAAAATAACTTTTTTCGCTCCAGCTTCAACATGAAGAATTGCTTTTTCTTTTGAATTAAATTTACCAGTTGCTTCAATTACAACTTCAACACCTAAATCTGTCCAAGGCAATTCCTTTGGATCGCGGTTGTTTAAAAGGCGAATCATTTTCCCATCAACTAATAAGTGATCTTCAAATGCTTCTACTGTTCCGTCAAACTTACCGTGAACTGTATCATATTTAATTAAATGTGCTAACGTTTCAGATGGATAGCTTGCATTGATTGCTACAATTTCGAATGCGCTTTCTTTTATTGCCTGACGAAATACCATTCTCCCAATACGTCCAAATCCATTAATTGCCACACGAGTCATAATATGTTATCCCCCTTGAATGCGTTATACTATTTATCTCCAATCCCAATAATAGTATAACACAAAAAGGGGATATGTCACTAAGCATTTTCATTAATTTCACAATTTTTTAGTCAATAATGTTCCAATTCTTTAAAATAACCTGCAATTGTGTTTTCGTTCCCATAATTGTGCCATCATTATTTATCACTTCATCTGCATTCTTCACCTTTTCTTCTAATGGCATTTGAGATTGAATGCGAGCTGTTGCTTCTTCTTCTGAAAAATTATTTCGCTTCATTAAACGTTCTAATTGCGTTTGTGGCTTAACTGCTACAACTAAAACGCGGTCAACAAGACTTGTTAATTTGCTTTCAAATAAGAGAGGAATATCTAACACAACCGCTTGCATACCTTCTTTTATGTACATTTCTTTTTGCCTATTCATTTCCTCACGCACTGCAGGATGAACAATTTTATTTAACTGCAATCGTTTTTCTTCATTATAGAAAACGACACTTCCTAGTTTTGGACGATCTAATTCTCCATCTTCTTGTAACACTTCCGTTCCAAATACCTCTACAATTTTGTTATATGCAGGTTTTCCTTGTTCTACAACTTCTCGCGCAATAATATCTGCATCAATAACTGGTATACTCAGTTCACGAAACATTTGAGACACTGTACTTTTTCCACTTGCAATGCCTCCCGTTAATCCAATTACTACTGTCATCATAATCCTCCTCACAATATAAAAGGCGCGAAACTAATGTTCCACGCCCATACTTACATTTTCCAAATTCCAATAATAATGAGTAATACCCCAGGCAGGAATGTAAATTTTTGCAACCATTTCATATTTGATAAAACTGTTCCAAGTTTCATTCCAATAAATAAAAACAAAGAACTCATCACTGCAACTAATATCGCCATCATAGCCGGTGCATATCCTAATAAAGATGCACCAATTCCAGCACCGAACGAATCTACAGATAGAGCAATACCAAGAAGCAATGCTTCTCCTGCAGAAATGGTGCCTGATTTATCGAAATCTGCTACAGTCGGTTTCCGTAAAATTTGAATCACTAACCCAAGCGAGGCAATCTCTAATTTCCAGACCTTCTCCTCTTGCTTCGGCTCTTCTTTTTTCTCACTTCGAAAAAATTGATATAATACCCAAATTCCTATTCCAATAAGAACAAGCCCACCGATACGCGTTGCGATAACAGGTGAAAATATTTTCGCGATCATATGTCCAATCCCCATTGAAACAAGCATAACAGCCGCTGAACACATTCCGATAATTATAATTGATCTTAGTGGAATTCTTACACTTCTTAAACCATATGTTAGCCCTACACTACAGCTATCTAAGCTTAATGTAAAAGCTAATAAAATAAGAGATAAATAAAGGTACATCGGTAAGCTCCTCCCTTATACATAGCTCTGCTGTATGTATATGACAAATGCCTATCCGATGTTATCTCTTTTCTATATTCTCGGCTGACAAATTGGGCAGTAATGCGTTCCTCTTCCGCCAACAACTGTTTTTTCTAATATCGTACCGCAAGTTACACACGGTTCTCCTTTTTTTCCATATACATTTAGAAGTTCTTGGAACGAACCAATTTGCCCTTGTGAGTTGATATATGTTCGAATTGTACTTCCGCCTCGCTTTACCGCTTCGCCTAGCGTTGTAACAGTCGCCTCGTAAATTCGTTCGATTTCTTCTGCTGTTAAAGACGACGCTTCTCGTTCTGGGTGAATTTGAGAACGGAATAGAACTTCATCTACATATATATTTCCAAGCCCCACTAAAAGACGCTGGTCTAATAATACAACTTTTATTTTGCGATTTGTCTTTTGCAATCTTTCTTGTAAATACTGCGGTGTCAATTCAGCATCAAATGGCTCCGGACCTAAGTCAGCAAGAGGCATTTGATTCAACTCTTCACCTTTCTTAAAGAGATGCATCGTACCAAACTTTCTCACATCTTTATAATGTAATTCAGTTCCATCTGTAAATAAGAAACGGACGTGCGTATGCTTATCAATTGGCTCATCCTCTTGATGCAGTAAAAACTTACCTTCCATACGCAAATGTGAAACAATAACATAATTCGTTACATATAAAAGCAAAAACTTTCCTCTTCGCTTTATATTTTCAATCTTCTCGCCTCTTAGCATTTCTTTAAAGATTTCTGCATCATCCGGTCGTTTTACTATTTTCGGATAGGTAACAATAACATCTTCAATCGTTTTTCCTGTTACAAGATTTTCAAGTGTCCGTCTGACGTTTTCAACCTCTGGTAATTCAGGCATTTCATCACTTCCTTATTTTGCGTCGTACCAAGTTGGACCGTACGAATAATCAACTTTCAGCGGAACTGCAAGTTCAATTGCATGCTCCATCACTTCTGGTACAAGCTTCTCTAATTTTTCAATTTCTTCTTTTGGTGCTTCAAATATCAATTCATCGTGTACTTGCAGAAGAAGACGCGCTTGTAATCCTTCTTCTTCTAAACGATCTGCCATAATAATCATCGCTTTTTTAATAATATCTGCTGCAGTACCTTGAATTGGTGTATTCATAGCTGTACGCTCAGCAAAGCTACGTAAATTGAAATTACGACTCGTAATTTCCGGAATGTAACGGCGGCGATTTAATAATGTAGCCACATATCCTTTTTGCTTCGCATCTTTTACGATGTCATTCATGTATTCTTGTACACCAGGGAAACTTTCTAAATACCTTTCAATAAATTCCGCTGCTGCTTTTCTTGTAATTCCTAAGTTTTGTGAAAGACCATAATCACTAATACCATATACAATTCCGAAGTTAACAGCTTTCGCTTGTCGTCTCATATTCGAATTTACTTCATCTTTTTCAACGCCAAATACATCCATAGCTGTTTTCGTATGAATATCCATGTCATTTTGGAAAGCTTCAACTAGCCCTTTATCGTTTGCAATATGAGCTAATACACGAAGTTCGATTTGTGAATAATCTGCCGCATACATAATCCATCCTTCTTCTGATGGAACGAATGCCTGACGAATCTTTCTTCCTTCTTCTAATCGAATCGGGATATTTTGCAAGTTTGGATCCGTTGAACTTAATCGACCTGTTTGCGTTAATACTTGATTGAAACGAGTATGGATTTTAGATGAATCTTCATGTACAACTTTTAATAAACCTTCAATATAAGTTGAGTTTAGTTTCCCTAATTGACGATAATGTAAAATGTTTGGAATAATTTCATGGTGATCCATAAGCTTGTCTAGTACATCAGCTGACGTAGAATAACCTGTTTTCGTCTTTTTAATAACCGGTAAGTTTAAATTCTCAAACAGAATAACACCAAGCTGCTTCGGTGAATTAATATTAAATTCTGTTCCTGCAAGCTTATAAATTTCCTGTTCCATTTCCTTTAATCTGCCTGCAAGTTCTTCTCCCATATTACGAAGACGCTCTGTATCAACTTTTACACCTTTTACTTCCATATCAGCTAATACGCGCGCAAGTGGTAATTCTAACTCTGTAAACAGTTCATATTGCTCATTCTTTTCTAACTCTTCAATGAATGTTTGCTTTACATCATATAATACATGCACTTTACGAGCTACATGCTCCGCTACTACTTCTAACTCTGGAACAGCACGCTTCGCGCCTTTTCCGTAAACTTCTTCATCAGATTTCACAGCATGCGTTTCTTTCATTTTCGCTACAGTACGGAAATCTTTATCTGTGTCAGCCGGGTCAAGTAAATAAGCAGCGATTAATAGATCAAAATCAATCCCTTGTATATCTATACCGTTCCATTTCAGTGCAACGATTGCACGCTTCGCATCAAATGTATGCTTTCTCATCTCTCCATCTGCAAGCCAGTCTTTAAATGCATCTGACTTAAGAGCAATGTCTGTCTGAATAAAGTAGCAACCATTTTCATTTTGAATACCAAAACCTTGAATGTCTGCTTTATGATAGTTATCTTCTTGTACTTCAACAATAAGCGCACTATCTTGCTGAAGCATTTCTTCTGTAACTTCTTCTACAATATCAAATGTAATATCATCTAATTCAGCTGGAGCCGTTTCTTCTGGCGTAACACCTAATTTATTTAAAAGAGATGTAAATCCTAAATTCTCGAACATTGGAATGACATCGCTCGGTTCATACCCTTTATATTCCATATCATCTACATGCACAGTAATCGGCGCATCTATAATAATAGTAGCAAGATCTTTACTCATAAGAGCTTGATCCTTATTCGCTTCCAGTTTCTCTTTTAATTTCTTCCCGCTTACTTGATCTAGATTTTCATACACTTCTTCAACCGTTCCAAACTGTGTTAACAATTTAATCGCAGTTTTTTCACCAACTCCTGGTACACCTGGAATATTATCTGATTGGTCTCCCATTAAACCTTTCATATCGATAATTTGCTTTGGTGATAAGCTGTATTTCTCAAATAAAGCTTCTTTCGTATATTCATCTACTTCCGTAATCCCTTTTCGAGGAATACATACAAGCGTGTTATCAGAAACAAGTTGCAGTAAATCTTTATCTCCTGAAATAACTTTTACACTTGCTCCTTGTTCACTCGCTTCTTTTGCTAGCGTTCCCATAATGTCATCCGCTTCATAATTTTCTAATTCATAACGCGGTACGTTGAATGCATCAAGCATCTCACGAATAAACGGGAATTGTTCTGATAATTCAGGTGGAGTCTTTTGACGCCCTCCTTTATACTCACTATATGTTTTATGACGGAATGTCGTTTTACCCGCATCAAACGCTACTAACATATGCGTCGGTTTTTCTTCCTCTAATATTCTCATTAACATCATTGTAAAACCGTAAATTGCGTTCGTATGTATACCTTTGTCGTTATTTAAAAGCGGTAGTGCAAAGAAAGCACGATACGCGATATTATTACCATCTACTAATACGACTTTTTTTTCCAAATCAGAAACCTCCCCATACAAATTTGAAATGATTTTTTTCACAGAAAAAAACCGTTCCTTTCCTCTCTCTATATTAACATGACT
Source organism: Bacillus basilensis (assembly GCF_921008455.1). Classification (NCBI taxonomy): domain Bacteria; kingdom Bacillati; phylum Bacillota; class Bacilli; order Caryophanales; family Bacillaceae; genus Bacillus; species Bacillus basilensis. The sequence goes on from NZ_CAKLBZ010000001.1 coordinate 4,644,133, forward strand.
AATAGAGAGAAGAAAAATAACGGCTATTTTCTATTATATATACAAACGTTTACTAACATAAAAGGGAAGTGACGAGAACAGCGTAACTATTCTCGTCCAAAATTACTCCTTGGATGAAGGGGTTTTCATGTATTATATTAACAGAGCTTTATTAATATTTAATTAAGCCATTGTTAATATATTGTAAACATCCTTCATCCTATTTTTCAGTTGCTGATTTTGGTAAAACAACTGTAAATGTTGTCCCTTTCCCAACTTCACTATCCACTGTAATTGTACCGTGATGTGCTTCTACTAAATGCTTTACAATTGATAATCCAAGGCCTGTACCACCAGTATTTCTACTTCTCGCTTTATCCACTCGGTAAAAGCGTTCAAAAATACGCGGAATTTCATCTTTACTAATACCAATTCCAGTATCGGATACTTTTATATAAGCATTATATTTATCTTCTGCTAATTCTACAGAAACAACGCCTCCAGCCGGCGTATATACGATTGCGTTATTCATTAAATTAATAAAGATTTGCTGCAAACGACTTGGATCTCCAATGACAGAGACACGTTTTATCGTATTTACTTGTAAGGAGATTTCTTTTTCTCCTGCTTTATTATCAAGCACCATATGAATGTCTTCAAGAAGTCCCTTCATATCAACGGTCCCCATACTTAATTTAAATCCTTGTTGCTCAATCTTTGATAAATCTAATAAATCTTCAATTAATCCTTGCATACGTTCACTTTCTTTTAAAATAATGTGCAAGAAATGTGCGCAGAATTTTTTATTATCCATAGCACCGTCTAAGAGTGTTTCTGAAAAACCTTTAATAGAAGTAATCGGCGTTTTTAGTTCATGAGAAACATTCGCTAAAAAGTCTTTTCTCATTTGTTCTAACTTTTTCAGCTCAGTAATGTCATGGAATACAAGGACAATCCCTTTCCATTCATGGTTCGTCCCGATAATCGGTGCTCCGTATACCTCGAAATGCTTTCGCTCAATTCCAAGTGGCAATAACATTTGTTTACGCACTTTCACTTCTGTCATAAAGATTTCTTCTACAAGCTCTATAATTTCCGGGTGATGAAACGACTCATAATATAATCGATCTAAATATTCTTCATCTGTTACATGGAAGGTCTCCTTATACGAACGGTTTACAAGGTTTATATAACCGCGGCTATCAATTAAAATCATTCCACTTCCCATATTTTCAATTAACGTATGCAGACGATCTTGTTGCATTTCTTGCTCAAGTGTCATCTCTTGTAAATTACGGGCTAAAATATTAATCGCTTTACTTAACATTCCCGTTTCATCCGAATGACTTTCATAAGCGCGCGCTTTATAATTCCCTTTCGCTAATTCAATAGCAACTTTCGTAACAGATTCAATTGGCCTAATATATTGCCCTGTAATTTTCATACCTAAAAATACAACTACGAGACAAGCGATAACAAATCCGATAATTAATAATCCCCACGTTTTTTGATGAACAGCTTTCAAAGGCTCAATTGTACTTTTCACCAAAATGTACCCTTGTTTCCCTGCTATATCTTGAACGAATACCGCATGGTAAAATTCGTTATTCTGATCTGTTTCTTTCGTAATGACTTTATTTCTTTGCTTTGTTGTTTCAGAGGAGAGTTCTTTAATTATTCCTTGGCTAAACGCAGACTGTTCTCCCCCGCTATATTGAACTTTCTTTTTTTCATCTACAAATGCAATAGAAGCCTGTATTTTTTCTTCTAACTTTTCAAATACATATGGATTTTTTAAAACATCATCAAAACCTTGTTCTTCTGCTAATACCGCAACATACTCTGTCTCTTTTACCATTCTCTCTTTGGCATGATCTATATAGTAGTTTTCAAACACGGTTTCTAGCAATAAACCTAGTCCGACTAATATAAAAACAATAAGAGAAACAAATGTAAAAAGAAGCCTGGAACGAAATTTATTCATCCCCTTTTGGCTCCTCTAATTTATATCCTAAACCACGTATCGTTTTAATGTACGCCGGTTTTTTCGTATTTTTTTCAATTTTATCGCGCAAATGGCTAATATGAACGTCCACAATTCGTGTATCACCAGCAAAATCATAGTTCCATACAGCACTTAATAATTGATCACGCGTCAACACGCGGCTCTTATTTTTCGCAAGATAAACAAGTAGTTCAAACTCTTTTGGTGTTAATTCAAGCTTTCTTCCTTGGAAATAAGCCTCATAAAACTCTGGTAAAATTTTAAGCTCAGCAATTGTGATACTCTCTTCATCTGATGATTCTGTAACTTGCTCTTCTTGTTGCAATTTCGTACGGCGTAAAATCGCCTTCACACGTGCAACAACTTCCCTTGGGCTAAATGGCTTCGTCATATAATCATCCGCCCCAAGTTCAAGACCTAGCACCTTATCAAATTCATCATCTTTTGCTGTTAACATTAAAATCGGCGTCATAACACGCTGCAATCGTAATTCTTTACACACTTCCATACCATCCATTTTTGGAAGCATTAAATCTAATATAATTAAATCTGGGCGTTCTGTTGTCGCTTTTTGAAGCGCCATTTCTCCATCCATCGCTGTTATCACTTCAAACCCAGCTTGTTGTAAATTAAATTCAATTAAAGTTAAGATAAACTCCTCATCATCAACTACTAAAATACGATTGTTCATTCTTTTCCTCCAAGTTATAGACTTGAAACCTTCTTCATCCTAGTATTTTCCCCGTTATTCTCATCATACTAGAAAACAAGGTCCCTCTCAATATAATTGTCTATTCATGGAATCAGATTGTGCCATTGTTATCACTCATTCACTTCCATTAACGTGTTGTTATCCATACTTTATACACATCTATCTTTTCATTCCATTCTACTTCCGTATGAATATTGAATTCTCGATTTTGCGCTAGAAAAAACGAAAGAGCATACGCTATTTTATAGTCTAGTGTTTCATATCCATCAAATAGTCTTCCATACATTTCATTCGCGACCCCGTCCGCCCACACTTCAGCTTCTCTCATCGTTTCAAAGGTAACGTCTTCTCTTTTCCATCTCACCTTAAAAAACCACTCCTTTCATTGACTTACATTTCCAACGATTATATTATTAATTTAAATATACAAATATAAATTATATGGAGGTCTATTATGCGACTAGTGTTACCTATTCTATCTTTAATAGTAACGTGCATTCTTACATTCAACGCCCCAAGCTGGGATACGATTAAAACAGGTTGCTCCGATTTTGCCGAGGGATTTACACAAGGATTCTTCAACTAAAAATAGCGCTAGCACCCTTATAAAAGGTATGCTAGCGCTATTCATATTTTCATGTTTTAAAAATTATCTAATGCTTTTTCCATAATAGAGACTGATTTATAAGGTGGCGTTACTGTTAATGAGCCTTTCACAACAGTATTCCCTTTTTCGTCATGAGCAGATACAAGCATATCAATTGTATGTTCCTCCTCAGAAACAGCCACAACTTCAAAGTGGATTTGTAACGTTTCATAATGGTGAACATGCTTCACGAATGTAAGGTCCTTTCTCGTAATATGACTACCTGGACCTGGTAAATATTTCGTAACTGCCGTTGTAATCATTCCAGTTAGCATAATGCTTGGTACAATCGGCTTTTCATACGGAGTTTGGGATGCGTAATCATGCTGAATATATAATGGATTGGCATCATTCGTTAACCCTAAGTACAATAACAAATCTTTATCCTCAATTTTTTCAGTGATAGATAATTTCTCTCCTACTGTAATTTCATCCATTTTACGACCAATTTGAACTTTTTTCTTTAACATGTTACAACCCCCTCCGATTTTTTCACCTTATTATCCTACTAAAAGCGATACCTTATCCGAAATTTACTATGATGAGGGCAATGTATAGTATAAATCTATAGTTTCATTATAGGATATTACAAATGATAGCGTTTTCATATTATTTCAAAAAAACATTTCAATAAATAGTAGAAAAAGATTCGGGACCCCGAATCTTTTTCCGCTTATATTTAATTATTAAACAAGAACCTTCATAACATTACGTACAGATTCTACAGAGCGATCTAACGCTTCTTTTTCATCTGCAAGAAGTTCTAATTCAATAATTTTTTCAATTCCGTTACCACCTAGAATTACTGGTACCCCTAAGTAAAGGTCACTATAACCATATTCACCTTCAAGGTACGCAATAGCCGGTAATACACGGCGTTGATCTTTTAAGATTGCTTCTGTCATTTCAACTAAAGAAGCAGCTGGTGCGTAATATGCACTACCGTTTCCTAATAAGCCTACAATCTCGCCGCCACCTTTACGGGTACGTTCTACGATTGCTTCTAAACGCTCTTTCGGAATTAACGTTTCTAACGGAATGCCACCTGCATAAGAATAACGTACAAGAGGTACCATATCGTCACCGTGTCCTCCAAGAACAAATCCTGTAATGTCTTTCACAGAAAGATTTAATTCTTGCGCGATGAATGTACGGAAACGAGCTGTATCTAATACGCCCGATTGACCAATAACACGCTCTTTCGGGAATCCTGCTTCTTTAAATACAGAATATGTCATTGCATCAACTGGATTTGTTAATACAACAATAATCGCATTTGGTGAATGTTTTGCAATGTCGCGCGTAATACTTTTCATAATTTTAGAGTTTGTTGCTACTAAGTCATCACGGCTCATACCAGGCTTACGTGCAATACCTGCTGTAATAACGACAACGTCAGAATCAGCAGTATCTTCGTAATCAGATGTTCCAATAATGTTAGCATCAAAACCTTGTACTGGGCTCGCTTCTAACATATCTAACGCTTTCCCTTTTGTTGGATTTTCCAGTTGTGGAATGTCCACTAATACAACATCTGCAAGTTCTTTTTGTGCTAATAAGAATGCTGTTGTTGCTCCTGTAAATCCTGCACCGATGACTGAAACTTTCTTGCGTTTGATTGTCATAATTTACCCCCCGCTTTAATTATGCGTTTTTGATTATCGCTACATCCATGTTTTTAATAAGTTCATTAGCGAACTCAGAACATTTCACTTCTGTTGCACCTTCCATTAAGCGTGCGAAATCATAAGTTACTACTTTTGAAGCAATTGTCTTCTCAACTGAAGCAGTTACTAATTTCGCAGCTTCGTTCCATCCTAAGTGCTCTAATAATAATACACCAGAAAGAAGAACCGAAGATGGGTTTACTTTATCTAAACCTGCATATTTTGGAGCTGTACCGTGTGTAGCTTCAAAGATAGCATGTCCAGTCACATAGTTAATATTTGCACCAGGTGCAATACCAATTCCACCTACTTGTGCAGCAAGTGCATCAGAGATGTAGTCTCCGTTTAAGTTCATTGTTGCAACAACATCGAACTCACGTGGACGCGTTAAAATTTGTTGTAAGAAGATGTCTGCAATAGAATCTTTTACGATGATTTTTCCAGCCACTTCAGCGTCTGCCATCGCTTTATTCGCTGCATCTTTACCATCTTTCTCAACGATGCGATCATATTCAGCCCAAGTAAATACTTTGTCGCCGAATTCTTGTTCCGCTACTTCGTAACCCCAGTTTTTGAAAGCACCTTCTGTAAATTTCATAATGTTTCCTTTATGAACTAATGTAACAGAAGAGCGTTTTTCGTTAATTGCATATTGAATTGCAGCACGAACAAGACGCTTTGTCCCTTCTTCCGAGATTGGTTTAATACCAATACCAGATGTTTCTGGGAAGCGGATTTTATTAACACCCATTGCTTCTTTTAAGAAAGCAAGAACTTTTTCTGCTTCTGGAGATCCTTGTGCATATTCAATTCCAGCATAAATGTCTTCTGTATTTTCACGGAAAATAACCATATCAGTATCTTCCGGACGTTTTACAGGTGAAGGAACACCTTCAAAATAACGAACTGGACGTAGACATACATATAAATCTAATTCTTGACGAAGTGCTACGTTTAGAGAACGAATACCACCGCCAACTGGAGTTGTAAGTGGACCTTTAATCGCGATTAAATATTCACGGATTAAATTTAAAGTTTCTTCTGGTAACCACTCGCCTGTTTGGTTGAATGCTTTTTCCCCTGCAAGCACTTCTTTCCAAACGATTTTCTTCTCACCATCATAAGCTTTTTCAACTGCTGCTTCTAGTACACGAGATGCAGCTGCCCAAATATCAGGACCAATTCCATCTCCTTCGATAAATGGAATAATCGGATTGTTTGGTACATTCATAACACCATTAGTTACAGTAATTTTTTCACCTGTCGTCAATGTGATAACCCCCATGTTTGAAATTTCATATGTATGAAACTGAGGGAATAACCCCTCAGTTCAAACCGTTAGTCAAATTAAAATATTCTAATCATTACATCTTTCCGAAAAAATCAGACTTTTGAAAGCGTATTTTCACTATCAAAATAGTGTTATTCGCTTATCGTTGTGCAATTGGAACATACACTTGATGTGTTGGTCCATTATAATCTGCACGCGGACGGATTAAACGGTTGTTTTCATATTGTTCTAGAATATGAGCTAACCAGCCTGACATACGGCTAATTGCAAAAATAGGTGTAAATAAGTCATGGTCAATTCCTAAACAATGGTATACAGAAGCTGAATAGAAATCAACATTTGGTGGAAGACCTTTTTCTTTTGTTACGATGTCTTCAATTTTGATAGACATATTATACCATTTCTCTTCTCCTAAAAGCACGCATAATCTCTTAGACATTTCGCGTAAATGTTTTGCACGCGGATCACCCTGCTCATATACACGGTGGCCAAAGCCCATGATTTTCACTTTATTTTGAAGAGCATTATGAATATATGATTCTACATTTTCTTCTTCACCAATTTCAGTTAACATCTTCATTACATTTTCATTTGCCCCGCCGTGAAGAGGACCTTTTAATGCACCGATTGCTGCTGTAATACCAGAATACACATCTGAAAGTGTAGCTACACAAACGCGTGCAGTAAATGTAGAAGCGTTTAACTCATGATCTGCGTGAAGTACAAGCGCCTTATCAAAAGCTTCAATTTCAACTTCATTTGGCTCGCGATCATTTAACATGTACAAGAAGTTTGCAGCTAATGATAAATCGTTTCTAGGCTCAACAATATCTAAACCTTTACGAATTCTTGCATAAGCAGCAACTAAAGTTCCCACTTGCGCCTGCAATTTAACCGCTTTCAAATAATTGGACTTTTCATCCATAATTTCAGCGCTCTCATCGTATAATGATAGCATGGAAATTGCAGTTCGTAAAACAGACATCGGATGTGCGATTTTTAAATCTACTTGTTTCAAATATGTTAAAATCTCACCTGGAACTTTATAGTATTCACATACAATTTCATTAAATTCCGCTAGTTCTTTTTCATTAGGAAGCTTGCGGTGCCATAATAAGTACACTACTTCTTCAAACGTAGCATTCTCAGCTAAATCATCAATATTATACCCAACATAAGTTAATGTATCATCAATAATAGAGCTCACAGATGATGTTGTTGCTACTACCCCTTCTAAACCTCGAATAACAGTCATGACATTCTCTCCTTTTCCTGAAAATTCTCCCAACCTTGCTCCTTATATCTATTTGCTCCCCTTTTGAATTATGAACGCCCGTTCACTCTTTAGGCAAGCAAAATGCACGATCATGCAAATTTGTTGCGATGTTCCCCTCTTATTGTCCATTGTCTACATGGAAAGCATGAGCGTGAATGTCTCCCCGAATCCTCACGCTCAAAACAACAAGTTAGTGAGGAAAATTAATTCCGAAGAGTTTTATGATAAAAACAACATAAAACAATATCATTATAAAATTGTTTTATGTTGTTTTTATTTTATCTGGTGTAAAGTCTCTGCTGTTATGTAACTTTTCAAAGTTTCTAATCCTATTATAAACAATTATCTGACTTTTGTGAACAGAAAGAATTCAAAATTTTTATATTACTATAAAATTCCTTATTTAAACATCTGTATAATACTCATAACTGCATAGGCAATTCCAGCCCCAATTAATGGCCCTACAGCAACCCCATTAAATAAAGCAACTGCTATAATTGTCCCGAAAACGAGCGCAGTTGTAATATGAGGATCCGTTGTCAATAATTGTACGCCGCCTTTCGCTAGCAAAGCAACCGCTACCCCTGAAGCTAAAGCAATCCATGCATAATACGACTTCGCTGCTTCTCCAAGTTGTTTAAAACCTATTTCCCCCGTTGCAATCGGTACGAGTACCGCTATTGTAATAACCGTAACACCGAGGTTAATCCCTTTCGTTTGTAGATAAGGAAAGACTTTATCTCCTAGAAACGTAAATTTCAATAAAAATAACACACCAATAGCTAAAGTAAGCGATTGGTTTTTCGCAATAAGTCCTATAATAAGTAGTATGAATAAAAATAACGTTGACTGACTAATCATGTTTGCACTTCCTTTCTGAAAATAATGAACTCATTTCCAAACAAAAATACCTTTAAACCGATCGTTATACATGATATACGGATGCCTATTTATCAATAACACCTTCAATTTTTTATGCATTTTAAAATTGAAAAACGAGACTTTCACCAAAAAAATTCAAGCATGTATACATGTTTGAAAACGATCGTCTCTTCTTTCTTTTCTAATAAGAAACAGGTAAAATAAAAAGAAGAGAAAATGAAGTTTTTACCATATAGTAGAAGCATCAACATCAAGCTTTTACAGTCACTCATGCACTGAAAAAGCAGGAAAAAAATCCATCATTCCACTATAACATAACGTGAAACTTTAATCAGTGCATTACACTCGTTATAAGTTGAACGAATCAAGATAATCCAAATTGGAATGGGAGGTATACATCTTTGAATCGAAACTTACTATATATGATATTGCGACTCATATTTGTCATCGTAGCGACGGTAGTCGGGTTCTATGCATTACTATATATGTCAGGACTTATCTATCCTTTTATTATCGCTTTCGCATTTGCTTATTTGATTAACCCTGTCGTCAATTTCCTTAATCAAAAACTACAATTTCCTCGTGCACTAGCTGTACTCGTTAGCTTAATTCTCGTGTTCGGAGCTATCGTCGGACTCGTTACATACCTTGTAACGGAAGCCATATCTGCCACAACATACTTACTACAACTTGTTACAGTAAAGTTTCCGGATATCGTTACCTTCGCTCAGCAGTTTGCACTTAATCATATTATGCCTCTCTATGATGATTTAATTTCTAAATTTAATCATCTTGGGGAACCACAGCGCTATACGATTACACAAAACATTCAAAACTTAGGAACCGAAGCAACGACGCAAATGAAAGATCTTTTATCAGCTATTATAAGCGGGTTAACAAATTTCATTAGTGCACTACCAACAACGTTAACTGTCCTTGTATTCGTTTTATTAGCCACTTTCTTCATTAGTTACGATTGGCATCTTCTTGCTCAAAAAGTAAGAAAATTTTTACCCACCCGTGTTCACGGCTATGGAAAAACTATTTTTGTCGATTTAAGAAAAGCTTTATTTGGTTTTGTTAAAGCACAACTAACGCTCGTATCTATGACAACTGTTATTGTACTAATCGGCCTTCTAATATTACGCGTACCATACGCCATTACTATCGCGATTATTACAGGAGTTGTAGATTTACTCCCGTATTTAGGAACAGGAGCTGTCTTCGTTCCTTGGGTTATATATGTATTTTTCACTGGCGACACTGCTTTCGCCATCGGTCTTCTCATTTTATACATCGTCGTGATTGTCCAAAGACAAATTATGGAGCCTAAAGTGCTTTCATCTAATATCGGCCTCGATCCATTAGCAACACTGATCGCTCTATTTGTCGGCTTTAAACTCTTCGGCTTTTTAGGATTAATCATCGGTCCAGTCATCTTAGTACTACTTAATACATTGCACAAAGCTCGTGTATTCCATGATTTGTGGAAATATATTAAAGGCTCACCTTCAAAATAATAGTTTCTAATTCATATACAACAAAAAACTTACATGTAATCAGTGGGAATTTCCCACTGATTATTCCTTGTACTTATTTTTCACACTCATTACATACAACAAGAGGATTTACCGAACAAAAGGATAATCCTCTTGTTTTTTTGCATAAAAACACATACTTCGAGGTATTTTTACATATTTATTCTATTTATTTTATAATTATTACTTACATTTATTACTTTTTATGTAAATGAATAAATATACAAAATAGCGTGGTATGAGACTTAAACTAACAATCCCCTACTCTTATCTAACTTTTTTCCGTACCAATTGATTCATTTTATACTCAAAAATAAACTTTAGTTCAGAAGGATCTTCCTACAACACACTCATTACGAGCCACCAAACCCTTAAATCACATAAATACACAGTACATATAATAAATTAAAACTTTAATTAACAGAACTTTGACCAGCCCCTCATCCTTTTGCAGGCAAAAAAAATAGTACTTAGATCGCTATAATCTAAGTACTATTTCTGCACAATAATAGTAGAGTTCTTTCTAAACTTCCATTCCATCCACTTCATAACAAACGGTTTCAACAAAGCCCTCGTCACAGGAATAACAAAGATAAAACCCATTATATCCGTTACATATCCAGGAAGCACTAAAAGAATACCTCCTACAAAGATAAAAATACCATCTAGCACTGCCCCTCCTGGCATTTCTCCTCTATTCAGCTTAGATTGAATCTCTCCAAGCACTTTAAACCCTTGCCTTTTCGCTAAATAGACACCTACAACACCCGTAAATACAATCATAGCGAACGTAGACCATAAACCTATTACATGACTTGATCCAATTAAGACTATAATCTCAATCGCCGGTATTAAAATAAACAAGAATAGTAACCATTTCACAGTTCTACACTCCTTCCATATATCATCACTTTAAACACCCTCACAACACCCGTATACACCATGTAAAAACCTAATACATTTTTCTGGTATCAAACTCATAGTAAACAGCTTTTAAAAGCAATTTCAGGCGTTTCAAGCTAGTTCTAACTTATTTTTTGTGTAAAAAAAAAGAGAAGGACTCCGATCCTTCTCTTCGTATTACTTATAGCACTTCCGCATGTCCATTATAAACAATTCCGCGCGCTGCATCAACTGTTACTTCTTGGCCATTTTTTAAAGTTGCTGTTACGCCGTTTACACCAACGATAACAGGAATACCGATTGATACGCCTACAACAGCAGCATGGCTTGTTAGACCGCCTTCTTCTACAACTAGAGCAGCAGCTTTTTCGATTGCAGGAATCATATCTTTATCAGTACTTGTTGTAACAAGGATATCACCTTCGTTTACGTTCGCTACAGCTTCAGCAGCTGTTTTTGCTACAACTACTTTACCTTTTGCAGCTTTACGTCCGATTCCTTGTCCTTTAGCAACTTCTTCACCCACAACGTGGATTTTCATTAAGTTTGTTGTACCAGTTTCAGCAACCGGAACACCAGCAGTGATTACAACAGTGTCTCCAAGTCCGATTAGACCTGCATCCATACCTGTTTGAATTGCTGTATCTAACATTTCGTCAGTAGAAGCTGCGCGCTTCTCAGCCATAAATGCTTGTACACCCCAAACAAGTGCAAGACGACGTCCTACTTGCTCGTCAGATGTTACAGCAACGATTGGAGATTTCGGACGGTATTTAGAGATCATTTTCGCAGTATATCCACTTTCTGTTGGAGCTACGATTGCAGCTACATCAAGAGCAAGTGCTGTATGCGCAACAGATTGGCTAATTGCATCTGTAATTGTTGGAGTGAACTCTTTAATACGTTTTTTGAACATATCTTCATATTGTAATGATTTTTCAACACGCACTGCAATGTTAGCCATCATAGTTACTGCTTCTACTGGGTATTGTCCAGCAGCTGTTTCACCTGAAAGCATGATTGCATCTGTACCATCGAAGATTGCGTTAGCTACGTCACTTGCTTCCGCACGAGTTGGACGTGGGTTACGTTGCATAGAATCTAACATTTGTGTCGCAGTAATAACTGGTTTACCTAACACGTTACATTTTTTGATTAGACGTTTTTGTACTAATGGTACTTCTTCTGGTGGAATTTCTACACCCATGTCACCACGAGCTACCATTAAACCGTCAGAAACTTCTAAGATTGAATCGATGTTGTCGATACCCTCTTGGTTTTCAATTTTTGGTACGATTTGGATGTATTGAGCGTTATGCTCTTCTAATAATTCACGGATTTCTAATACGTCAGATGCTTTACGAACGAAAGATGCTGCGATGAAATCAACTTTTTGCTCGATACCGAAGATGATATCTTTTACGTCTTTTTCAGTGATACCAGGAAGCTTAATGCTTACGTTTGGTACGTTAACACCTTTTTTATTTTTTACAGTTCCGCTGTTAAGAACTTTTGTACGGATGTTTCCGTCAGCTTTTTCGATTACTTCTAGTTCGATAAGACCGTCATCGATTAGAATACGAGAACCTGGGTCTACATCGTCATAAAGACCAGCATAAGATACAGAGAACTTCTCTGCAGTACCTAATACTTGCTCAGTAGAAAGAACTACTTCTGCACCTGTTACAAGCTCAGCTTGTCCGTCTACGAAGTCATGAGTACGAATTTCTGGACCTTTTGTATCAAGTAAGATACCAACTGTTTTACCAGTTTTCTTTGAAGCTTCACGGATGTTTTTAATACGAGCGCCGTGCTCTTCATGGCTACCATGAGAGAAGTTTAAACGAGCAACGTTCATACCCGCTTCCATTAATTGTTCTAATTTCTCAATACTTTCACTAGCAGGACCTATAGTACATACAATTTTAGTTTTACGCATATTGCACCTCCGAAAATTATGAAACCGTTCCCAAATATCCGACATTAAGCCGATTAGATGGATAATTCTTTAGATAATTGATACATATCTTTATCGATTGTATGCTTTTGAGCTAACGCTTCGATAATATCATGATCAACAAGTTTGTTATCTTGAATACCTACACAACGTCCACCTTTACCAGCAATTAATAATTCAACTGCTCTTGCGCCAAGACGACTTGCTAATACACGGTCTTGTGCACTTGGTGATCCACCACGTTGTACGTGACCTAATACAGTTACGCGAGTATCAAAGTTTGTTGCTTCTTCAATGTGCTTACCGATGTCAATTGCACTTCCAACACCTTCAGCCACAATGATAATACTGTGTTTTTTACCACGTTCGCTACCGCGCTTCAGACGAGCGATAACATCATCCATGTCATACTCTTCTTCTGGAATTAAGATTGTTTCTGCACCATCAGCTAAACCAGCCCATAATGCGATATCACCAGCGTGACGTCCCATTACTTCGATAACATATGTACGTTCATGAGATGTAGCTGTGTCACGGATTTTATCAATTGCATCAATAACAGTGTTTAGAGCTGTATCGAAACCAATTGTGAAGTCTGTTCCAGGGATATCATTGTCGATTGTACCTGGTACACCAACACATGGGAATCCTTGTTCAGTTAATTTTTTAGCGCCTTGGTAAGAACCATCTCCACCAATAACAACAAGTCCTTCGATACCGTGTTTCTTTAATTGCTCGATACCTTTTAGTCGTACTTCTGGGTCTTTAAACTCAGGACATCTTGCTGTATATAATTTCGTACCACCGCGGTGGATAATATCGCCAACAGAACCTAGTTCTAATTTTTCAATGTGACCAGAAATTAATCCAGCGTATCCATGGTAAATACCATATACTTCAATATCATGGAAAATCGCTTTACGAACAACTGCACGAATGGCAGCATTCATACCAGGTGAATCTCCACCACTTGTTAATACACCAATACGTTTCATTTGTACTCACCTCATAAAGATTATTTGCCTTATAATAAAATAACACGAAAAAATATAAAAACACAATGGAGAAGATGTGTCTTTTCATAATAAAAACGTGCATTCGCGAAGAGGAACGCACGCTTTTCTTATTTTATCCCAATGGAAGCGTTTGAAAACGAAACTTGCCCAATTTTCATATATTTTTCATAACGTTTTTCGATTAATTCATCTTTCGAAATTCCACTTAATTGTTCAAAAGTTTTTTTAAGCATTAAATCTATGTTTTCTGATTGTTTTAAAAGATTACGATGTGCTCCGCCTTTTGCCTCTGGAATAATTTCGTCAATTACACCTAATTCTTTCAAATCCGCTGCTGTAATTTTCATCGCTTCTGCAGCTTCTTTTGCTTTACTAGCATCTTTCCAAAGAATTGCTGCCGCACCCTCTGGTGTAATAACAGAATACGTGGAATTTTCTAGCATATGAATGTAATCGCCTACTCCAAGACCTAACGCACCACCGCTACCACCTTCACCGATAACAATACAAATAACAGGTACAGTTAAACCCGCCATTTCAAATAAATTACGGGCAATTGCCTCACTTTGTCCACGTTCTTCAGCTGCTTTACCAGGATAAGCTCCCTTCGTATCGATGAAACAAATAATAGGACGATTAAACTTTTCCGCTTGTTTCATTAGACGCAGTGCTTTTCGATATCCTTCTGGATGAGGCATCCCAAAATTACGACGAATATTTTCTTTCGTATCTTTTCCGCGTTGGTGCCCAATTACAGTTACAGGCATCCCCTTATATTTCGCAATGCCGCCGACAATCGCTGCATCGTCGCCAAATAGGCGATCTCCATGACATTCAAAAAAATTAGTAAATAAGTGCTCAATATAATCGAGCGTTGTCGGTCGTTCTGCATGACGAGCAATTTGAACACGGTCCCATACTTTCATATTGCCGTATATATCTTCCTCTAATTTTTCTAGCTTGTCTTCCAAAATACGAATCTCCTCACTGAAGTCCATCTGGCTGTTTTTCGTATAGTCTTTCAGTTCACGAATCTTATTTCTTAGCTCAACAACTGGTTTCTCAAATTCTAGCTCTGCCATACAGCCATTTCCCCTCCTTGATGAACTTCTAAAATCTTACGGAGCGATTCTCTCATATCATCACGATGCACCACCGCATCTAATTGACCATGTTCTAGTAAGAATTCTGCCGTTTGGAAATCTTCCGGTAGTTTCTCACGCACAGTTTGTTCAATTACACGTCTACCAGCAAATCCGATCAGTGCCCCTGGTTCTGCAAGATTATAATCACCAAGTGAAGCGAAACTTGCTGAAACCCCGCCCGTCGTTGGGTGAGTCATAACAGAAATAAATAATCCTCCTGCATTACTATGCTTTTTCAAAGCTACGCTTGTTTTTGCCATTTGCATTAAACTTAATATCCCTTCTTGCATACGGGCACCACCCGAAGCAGTAAAGATAATAAATGGAACTTGTAAGTCGTATGCCTTTTCAACCGCACGGGCAATTTTTTCTCCTACAACAGAGCCCATGCTCCCCATTCGAAAACGAGAATCCATTACTGCAACAACAACAAGCATGTCATCAATTGTTCCTTCACCAGTTACAACCGCTTCGTTCAATTCAGTCTTCTTACGATCGCTCTCTAGTTTCTCTTCATAATGTGGAAACTCGAGTGGATTTAATGAAACCATTTCTTTGTCATACTCACGGAATGACCCTTCGTCCAATATACTATCAAGACGTTCCCATGCATTCATAGGATGATGATATCCACAATTCACACATACTTTTAAATTTTTTAGAAGTTCTTTCGTATACATGATTTTTTTACATTTCGGACATTTTGTCATAACGCCATCTGGTACATCTTTTCGTACTTGTTCTGAAGGTATTGCAGCATACTTTTTCTTTTTCACGAATAAATCTCTTAGCACAATTTGACCCCCTTCGTTGAGAGCTAAGGTTAGCGTAGGAAGAAAATTGGGCTAACACCAAAGTTTGATGTTAGCCTTATCTTCTCAATCTGTCTAATAACCTCACTCTTTACGTTTAACTTTAACCGCTACGCGATAGAATGTTTGTCATAACGTGTCATGGTCATTTCGACAAATTTTATACATTACGAGTGAAACTGTATATTCTCTACTAATTCATCGTAAATTTTTAGTGCATCATTTTCTTGTTTTTCTTCCAAAGTAGCATAAAGCTTTCTATACATATCGATAGAATCTCCTGAAACTTTACAAGAAAGAGTTGCTACGTAATCATTTACGATCATCCAAATGCGATATAGTAAATAATTATCGACTTGTTCAATAAGTGTTTTAAAGAACGTTTGATGAAGCGTCGGAATTGAATTTTCATTTTCTTCAAGCACTTGATGTAACTTACTTAGCACTTTAGAAAACGTTTCTTTCGGTAAATTACATACAATTCGAATCATATCTTTTTCAAGCAATCGTTTTGTTTGTAATAAATCACGAATTGTTTTCTCATCTTGCAGCAAGAACGGAGCAATCAATTGTACAAGACCGTTATCGTAAAAGTTTCGAATAAACGTCCCTTCACCACGTCTCGTTTCAATCAATCCTACAAGTTCTAAAGCACGCAACGCTTCTCTTACAGAGGAACGCCCTACATTTAAACGTGAACTTAACTCACGCTCAGACGGCAAACGATCCCCCGCTACCAATCCATCCTCTTCCATAATGGAACGGATTTTTTTTACAATTTCGAGATATACTTTTGTGTTTGATGATGTCAATGGAAATTCCTCGCTTATTCTTTACCAATCAGCGCTAATTGTTTTGTTTTCTCAGCAATCTCATTTGGATCTACTTGACGGCGAGCTACTCCTGTTTCCATTGCTGCTTTCGCAACGTAAGCTGCCACTTGAGGCGCTACACGCGCGTCAAACGGTGCTGGAATGATATAGTCTGCATTTAACTCATCTTCTGCTACAAGCTCAGCAATAGCCTGTACAGCTGCCATCTTCATTTCTTCGTTAATTTGTGTCGCATGTACGTCAAGTGCACCGCGGAAAATACCAGGGAACGCTAGTACATTATTTACTTGGTTTGCAAAGTCAGAACGACCCGTTCCAACAACAGCTGCGCCCGCTGCTTTTGCCAATTCTGGCATAATTTCTGGAACTGGATTCGCCATTGCAAAAATAATTGCATCGTCATTCATTGTACGAACCATCTCTTCTGTTAATGCACCTTCTGCAGATACACCAATGAATACGTCCGCACCTTGTACAACATCAGCTAAAGAACCTTCGATACGATTCTTATTTGTATATTTTGCAACTTCATCCTTCACCGGATTCATACCTGTAGGACGACCATCATAGATTGCCCCTTTACGGTCACACATAATAATGTCGCGTACGCCATAGCGATATAAAAGTTTAATAATTGCGATACCTGCTGCACCTGCGCCATTTGCGACAACTTTAATGTCAGACATTTTCTTTCCAACTAATTTTAGCGCGTTCACAAGACCCGCTACTGTTACGATAGCTGTTCCGTGTTGATCATCATGGAAGATAGGAATATTTGTTTCTTTTTTCAAACGTTCTTCAATAATGAAGCAGTTTGGTGCTGCGATATCCTCTAAGTTAACGCCGCCAAAAGTTGGCTCCATTAATTTTACAGTTTCAACAATTTTATCTACATCGTTTGTATTTAAGGCAATCGGGAATGCATCTACACCAGCAAAGCTCTTGAATAATACAGCTTTACCTTCCATTACTGGAAGAGATGCTTCAGGTCCAATGTTTCCAAGACCAAGTACAGCCGTTCCATCTGTCACAACTGCTACCATATTTCCCTTCATTGTATATTCATATACCTTACTTTTATCGTCATAAATTTCTTTACAAGGCTCTGCAACCCCTGGAGAATATGCAAGGCTTAAATCTTTTGCATTTTCTACTTTTACTTTTGATACAGTTTCTAATTTTCCTTGATGCACTTTATGCATGTGAAGTGCTTCTTCACGAAGTGTTGACAAACTATCCACTCTCCTCAAATTATTCTAGCTGATATCAATTTCTCCAAGTGGTCTGACCACGAACACTACTACTATAATAATCGAAGTGTAGGGAAATTGTCCATTATATTTTCACAACTACATTTTCTTCCCCGACAATTTCACGAAGTGCTCCTAAACATTCTTCACTTGGATGAATCGATAAACTTCGAGATAATTGTACCATTTTATGTTCCTTTTCATAATAAATTAGTACTTTCGCAAAACCTGAATAGTCAAACAATATTTTAGTAACCTGATTCAAAAGCTTTTTCTCATACTGAGACGGCAATTTCACGTAAACAGATGCATCTTTCTTTTCTTCATACACATCCATTTCTTCTAACGGATATAGTCCATTTACAATCCATTGCAACTTATGATTTCTAAGCTCAATCATGCCGTCAACTAAAACAATCGCTCCTTCTTGTAACTTATCTGAGAAATGTATATACGTTTCAGGGAAAAGCACTGCTTCCATTTCATCATTTTGGTCACAAAATGTAATAAACGCCATCTTTTGCAACTTTTTCGTACGAATCACTCTCACGCTTGTTATATACACGATAGCTCTTTGTACTTTTTTCTTATGTCGCATTGCTTGCGCGAGAGATGGAATTTCTAATTCTTTCGCTAACTTCACATACTGCGCTGTCGGATAACTTGATAAATAAAAACCTAGTGCTTCCTTCTCTTTATTTAATTGTTCAATAAAAGAGAGTTCTTCTCCTTGTACATATTTTGATTTTGGAACCGCATCTCCTAAATCACGTGCAAGGTTTGCGTACTCTAACGCCCCTTTAAGACTTTTCCATAAATTCGTTCTTGAAACGCCAAAGTCATCAAAACATCCAGACCAGACGAACGCCTCTAAATTTCGCTCTGTTACAAACTTTGATGGCATGCGAAGACAAAATTCAAATAAATCTTCAAACATTTTTTTCTCTCGTTCTTCTAACAAAGCTGTCACTGTAGCCATTCCGATATTCCGAATGGAAAGTAAACTATAACGTATCGCATTGCCTTCTATTTGGAAATTGTAACCACTTCTCTGAAGGGACGGCGGCAAAACGTGAAAACCTTTTCGCTTCGTTTCTCGTATATACTGTACAATCTTATCTTCATTTCCAATTGCACTTGATAATAGTGCTGTCATAAATTCCAGCGTATAATTCGCTTTTAAGTAAGCAAGCTGATATCCAATCATACTGTAGGCTACAGCGTGACTTCGGTTAAAACCGTAATTCGCAAATCTTACAATTAAATCATAAATTTTCTCTGCGGATGTCTCGTCATAACCGTTTTGTAAACACCCTTGTACAAAATGCTTACGTTCCTGATCTAAAATATCACGATTTTTTTTACTCACTGCACGGCGTAATAAATCTGCTTCTCCAAGCGAGAATCCCGCCAACTTCGACGCAATTTGCATAATTTGTTCTTGGTATACAATTACACCGTATGTTCTTTCTAAAATCGGCTTTAAATCTGGATGTAAATATTCAATTTGTCTTTTTCCGTGCTTTGATTCAATAAAGGTTGGAATTTGTTCCATCGGCCCTGGTCTATATAACGAGTTAACAGCGACAATATCTTCAAATTCATTCGGTTTTAACCCGCGAAGTACATTTCGCATACCACCTGATTCAAGCTGGAATACACCTGTTGTGTCCCCTCTACCTAACAATTGGAACGTCTTTTCATCTTGAAGTGGTAAATTTCTTATATCAATTTGTGTCCCAGTCTTTTTCACGATAAACTTTATAATATTTTCAAGTAACGTTAAATTACGTAATCCTAAAAAGTCCATCTTGAGTAATCCAAGTTCTTCTAATGCATCAGCTGGGTATTGCGTAACATACACATCGTTATGCCCTTCTTGAATTGCAACACTTCCGGTTAACGGCTCTTGGCTCATAATAACGCCAGCTGCATGGATAGACGTATGACGTGGTAAGCCTTCTACACGTTTTGCAATTTCAAACACACGCTCATGCAGAAGATTCCCTTGTATAAACTCACGAAGTGATTGCGATTCCTCATATGCATCTTTTAACGTTATACCAAGCTTTGATGGGATAAGTTTTGAGAATATGTCAATATCTCGCGGCGGAAGCCCCATTACACGCGCAATATCTCTAATTGCCGCTTTCGCTGCAAGCGTCCCGAACGTTACAATTTGTGCAACACGAAGCTGACCATATTTATCTTTCACATATCGAATCATCTCATCACGTCTTATATCCGGAAAATCGATATCAATATCTGGAAGTGTCACACGTTCAGGGTTTAGAAACCTTTCAAATAATAGATCGTATTCAATTGGATCAATATCTGTAATTTCTAATACGTAAGAAACGAGTGAGCCAGCTGCCGATCCACGGCCTGGTCCTGTTAAAATATGATTTTCATGCGCATACTTCATAAAATCCCATACGATGAGGAAATAATCACTAAACCCCATACTAGAAATAACGTTTAATTCATGATTCAAACGCTTTATATGTACTTCTTTCGGCGTACCATAACGTTTCTGCAACCCTTCTTCACAAACGCGGCGTAAATACATATCATTTGTCTCGTTAGCTGGAACAGGGAATTTCGGTAATTGATTTACATGAAACGGTATTTCTACTCTGCAACGTTCTGCAATTTCTACTGTGTTATAAATCGCTTCTTCCACGTGAGAAAATAGTGCTTCCATTTCATCTGATGATTTTAAATAATATTGATCTGTTTTCAGCCTCGGTCTATCTGGATCCGTCATTTTCGTTCCACTTTCAACAGATAATAAACATTCATGAACAAGTGCGTCACTTTGATTGATGTAGCGTACATCGTTTGTTGCAACGACTGGAACATTTATCCTACTCATAAATTCAGGTAATTTCTCTTGCAGGAGCAGTTCATCTTGAATCGCATGATGCTGCAAACTCATATAAAAATTGCCGAACATATTTTGATATGCGCGAGCTACTTCTTCAGCCTGACTTTCTTTGTCTTCTAATAATAATTGTTCAATTTCCCCATCTTTACCTGGTGAAATAGCAATTAGCCCTTTCGCATAATGCGCAAGCCATTTCTTAGGAATACCTTCTTTTGACTTTGTCATAATGCTACTAGAAATCTTTAATAAATTTTGATAGCCCATTTCATTTTCAGCGAGTAAGACAAGCGGATAAGACTTTTCTTCTTCTTCACTAAAAATAGAAGCTGTTAAACCGATAATAGGCTGTATATCATGTTTCTTACATGCTTTATAAAACGGAATAACGCCATACATAACATTTTCATCTGTAATAGCCAACGATGAATAACCGAGCTCTTTCGCCCTGACTACAAGCTCATCAATTTTACAAGCACTTTTTAATAAACTAAAAACGGTTTGACATTGTAAATGCACAAACTTCACTGTTGTACCCTCTCTTTACCTATTTGACTACTTTTATTATAGGTGAAGAGGGAAGCTTAAATCAAAACATACTTCTTATACTTTGTCCATATATATGAAGAAGAAAGGGGAATGACGATGGATGTAAGAGAACATACTTTTTTCTCTCTGCTTATTATTAGTTATTTTATTGCCTTTGGGGTTATACTTGGCGGTTCATTAATTGGTGGATTTGGTGCATTTCTTATCGGAAAACCAACTCTAACTTACATTAATCAATTCGCCCAAAATTTAAGAATTTGGGCACTCGTTGCAGCAATTGGCGGAACATTTGATACCTTTTATAGCTTTGAAAGAAGTTTCTTTGGCGGGGATATGAAAGATATCGTAAAACAAATTCTCCTTATTTTTTTCGCAACGGGTGGTATGCAAACCGGTCTTACTATTATTAAATGGCTAACGCAGGAACATGTATGAGAGTACCAAGTGCCAATACAGCAAAAAGATGGTATTTAGTTTTAGCTGGCGCTGCTGTTGGAGGCGTGTTGAGCTGGTTTATTTTTTTGTACATATACGGTGTTTTTCAAGAAGAACAAACTAGTAAAATAGCAGAACAAAGAGAAATTATAGAAAAACAAGAAGCAAAGCTCCACGTCCTTCTCGAAGATCAAGAAAAATTGAATACAGAAAATAAACGGCTCTTAACCATTCAAGAGATTAAAATAAAAATTATAAATCGGGAAAAATACGATTTAGACAACCTTACACTCGAAAATATGACCACTTCTATCCATAATGACCTCCAGCATCTTTTAACGAAAAACATACAAAGTATCGCAAAAAATAAAGACCTACTCAAAAAAGCAATCGAAAATAAAACGTATAAACATTACGATCGTCTATATCGTTTTAAAGTCGACACCATATCTTTCGATACCGTGCTTGAAATTAGCATTGCTATAGAGAAAGAAAAATAAAGAAGGAGGGCTTTAGCGCCACTCCTTCTTTTCGTTTTAATATATACTCTCTTATTTACAAATCTCACGTAAATCAGCAAACAGACGATCCGCTTCTTCCCAAGAAGATGCTTTTGCACCAGAAGCCATCGGATGCCCTCCGCCATTATATTGCATTGCTAATTTATTTATAACTGGTCCTTTTGAACGAAGGCGAACACGAATCACATCGTCTTCCTCTAAAAATAGTACCCACGCCTTTAATCCATCAATATTACCAAGTGCTCCAACAACACCAGATGCTTCAGAAGGAAGTACATCAAATTCTTCTAATACTTCTTTCGTTAATTTAATGTAAGCTGCTCCTTCTTCTACCATCGTAAAATTCTGTAAAATATAGCCGTTTAAACGAGCAATCTTTTCTTTCGTCTTATACATTTCATTGTATAAATCTGTGAATTTCACACCCATATCAACAAGCTCACTTACGTAACGAAGTGTTTTTGCTGTTGTATTCGGGAATAAGAAACGTCCTGTATCTCCAACAATTCCTGCTAAAATAAGGCGAGCAGCTTCTGTTGTTATTTGTAATCCTTTATCTTTTCCATAACTGTAAAACTCATAAATCATTTCACTTGTAGAACTTGCTGTCGTATCTACCCATGTAATATCTCCATATGGATCTTCATTTGGGTGATGATCAATTTTGATTAACATTTTCCCTTTTGTATAGCGTTGATCGTCAACACGTTCTTGGTTCGCGGTATCACAAACGATAACAAGTGCATTTTCGTATACACTATCTTCAATATCATCCATTACTCGTAAGTATGCTAGTGACGGTTCATTATACCCAACCGTATAAATATTTTTCTCTGGAAACGATTCTTGTAGAATTGTACTAAGACCGCCCTGTGAACCTAGTGCATCTGGATCTGGACGTACGTGACGATGAATAATAATCGTATCAAACTCTTTAATTGCTCCTAAAATTTGCTCATGCATATGTATAATCTCCTTTTTATTCAACTTCTTCACTTGATTCCGCATTAACGTGCAGTAAAAGCCCAATTGGTGCGGGCTAATCATTAGCGCGTGGAAACATCCTCATACTAATTAAAGTTTCACTTTATCCTTCATTATAACGGAAAGTATTTCATACATGCGAACAATTGCTTTATAATAAAAGTTAGAAAGTTTAGATATTTCTTTTTTCTCCACTATTATTTTTCACAAAACGATGGGAGTGTGTATTATGCCAGTATTAGTCTTCTGTATTATCGTCTCATTTATGTTGTATCTCTTCTACAAAACAAAATACTTTCGTACAAGCCGCCCAATGGAGAAAGGTTGGCTCTCCGGAAAATCTGCAATGGCACTCGGTTCATTCGTCTTATTCTTCGGAATAAACCAATTCTTTTTAGAACTTTCAACCGCTCGTATTATCGTTGGTGTCTTATTTGTTCTATTTGGTAGTGCAAGTGTATTTAATGGATTTCGCCAATATAAACATTTCTTACCATTAGCAGTTAAAGAAGCAGAAGGCTATGAAGCAACGTAAAAAAGCATCAACATTGTGATGCTTTTTTACGTCCTCTAACTTTCAAAATCATATATGCGACAAAAGCAGAAGGTATATTAAATGGGTTGCCTTGTACGTGAAAATGTAATTGTTCTTCTTCAAAAGACATTTTTTCATATAGTTCTCGCTGAGATAATCCTGTTTTTTTCTTTTTTTCATGTAATCCTTGTAAGTATAAATATTGAAGCGGTATCATCACAAGAAAGTAAAATAGTGCGATACTACCAAAAAAGAGTACTGTTGACGACATAATGCATACCACCTTCCTGTAATCCATTTTCTTACAATTTAATTATAACATAGTCTAGGATCTAATTAAATTAATATTCTGTTTTTTAATCAGACAATTGTCTCACCACATAATTCTTCTTCGACATACTGAATATATCGGCGAATAAAAGCATCAGGATCTTTTCTAATAGGTTCAATATCAAGTCTTACGCAGCTTAAATAACAGCTTCAAAATCCAATAAAACAAAATAAAGTTAAAGAAAAAGCCTAATGGATGAAACGAAATTTCCCATCCGCCATAATAAATGAAATTTTCTGCTGGCATACCAAAGTAAAGAAAATCGCTATTATTTTCTCCAGTTGTAGGGATAAAGGAACAAATAATAGCGAAAATCAAACTTATTACATACAATTTCTTTTTATTTAAATCCATTATTCTATGAGTTATCACATGAACAGTAATTACAGATATTAAGCCTAAAAAGAAAAATATTACTCCCA
The DNA here is from genome assembly GCF_921008455.1 of Bacillus basilensis. Classification (NCBI taxonomy): domain Bacteria; kingdom Bacillati; phylum Bacillota; class Bacilli; order Caryophanales; family Bacillaceae; genus Bacillus; species Bacillus basilensis. The sequence goes on from NZ_CAKLBZ010000001.1 coordinate 4,668,706, forward strand.
TTCGACACCTCCACAATTAGTGTTCAAGCATCTTCAAATGATTGCATGCCCTACTTATAAATATGAAACAGAACGTGATTTAATTTTCTCTTTTGCAGTTCAAAACATAATAGATTCGATAACTAAATTTTAAAACTCCCTAATGTAGCGTTCTAAAAAAAATGGAACAAACCAAAGCGGTCTGCTCCATCTTTTTATTTATCAATCAACTGCACCATAAGTAATGCTTTCCCAACAACATTACCTTCATGATGCACTTCTACATCAACCTTACCAAATTTACGTCCAATTTCTAATACTTTCGGATGAACCGATACAACATTATCAATTTGGACTGGCTTCACGAAATAAATTGTTAAGTTTTCAACAATTAAATCGCTTTTCTTTTGCGCACGAATAACGCGATTCGTTGCTTCCGTGACAATTGTTGCGAATACACCGTAAGATAACGTTCCAATCGAGTTCGTCATTTGCGGCGTCACTGAAAATTGATATAGATGTTCATTTTTCGCTTCTTTCGGCGTCATAAATTGATTCGTTACAATATCATCAATTGTTTCGCCGACTTGTGGTTGACGCTGAATCATTTGCAACGCCTGAAGTACATCTTGACGGCTAATAATACCTTGCAACTTATTTCCTTCATCAACAACAGGAAGTAACTCAATACCTTCCCACACCATCATACGTGCCGCAGCCGCGACAGACATTTTTCCATTTACCGTAATTGGATGCCTTGTCATTACTTTATCAATTGGTGTTTCTTTTGCAACACCAATCATATCCTTAGAAGTCACAATACCTAATACCTTTTTATTTTCATCAACAATTGGATACCTTCCGTGCATCGTCTCTTCGTTATATGCATGCCATTGCTGCACTGTATCATTTGGTTTTAAATATAACGTTTCTTCAATTGGCGTTAAAATATCTTCAACGAGTACAATTTCTTTCTTAATAAGCTGATCGTAAATCGCACGGTTAATTAACGTTGCAACTGTAAATGTATCGTAACTACTTGAAATAATCGGCAGTTTTAATTCATCTGCTAATTTCTTCACATGATCTTCCGTATCAAATCCGCCCGTAATTAACACCGCAGCTCCAGTTTCTAACGCTAATTGATGTGCGTTCGTACGATTACCGACAATAAGTAAGTTTCCAGCTTCTGTATAGCGCATCATCGCTTCTAATTTCATTGCCCCGATTACGAATTTATTTAACGTTTTATGTAGTCCTTCTCTGCCTCCAAGTACTTGACCATCGACAATGTTAACGACTTCTGCATATGTCAGCTTTTCAATATTTTCTTTCTTCTTTTGTTCAATTCGAATGGTTCCGACACGTTCAATCGTACTAACATACCCTTTATTTTCTGCATCTTTAATTGCACGATAAGCTGTACCTTCACTTACACTCAAATCTTTTGCAATTTGCCTTACAGAAATTTTATGCCCTACTGGCAGGCTATTAATATGTTCTAAAATTTGGTTATGCTTGGTAGCCAAATGGTTTCACCATACTTTCTTTTCCCTAAATTCTTCATGTGTTGTATTTTCAGTATACTATATTTTCAAAACTGTTACACTCTCTCTTTATATATCTGTACTATTTTTTTTATAACAAAATACGCCTTACATTACACCACTTCTTCCATTACAACAATGTAATGGTATTGTCATCTCGTTCGATAGTTTGTCCAGCCGCTTCAATATACAATGAAGACAAGAAATGAAACAAAGGAGCGGATAGATGATGAAAAAATTATTAGAAGTTGTAGGTGCTGTATTTTTAGCTTTCGTAGACGGGAAAAAAGTTGCAATGGAATTAAATGAAACACCTGAACAACCACTTCCAAAAAGAAAAGAATCATCAAAACAATTACAACCTTTAAAAGCTGCCCTACACACATAAAAAACCCTTCACTTGTCTTTTCAAATGAAGGGTTTCTTTTTTATAGTGTAATACTTTCTCCAGCTTCTAATACTTTCCCTGTACAATTTTGTAGCTTTTCTACAAATTGATATGGATCTTGTTCAATTACTGGGAACGTATTGTAATGCATCGGTACAACAGTTTTCGCCTGAACCCATTTTGCTGCTAAAACAGCATCTTCTGGTCCCATTGTGAAATTATCACCAATTGGTAAAAATGCTACATCAATGTTATGTAGTTCCCCAATTAATTTCATATCAGAGAATAAAGCGGTATCCCCTGCATGGTACACAGTTTTCTCTTCTGTTGTAAATAAAATACCCGCTGGCATACCTGTATATGTAATCGTCTTATTTTCTTCATCAATATAACTAGAACCGTGGAATGCTTGTGTAAACTTCACTTTGCCGAAGTCAAATTCATGTGAACCACCAATATGCATCGGATGTGTATTCACACCTTGCCAACTTAAAAATGTCGCTAGTTCAAATGGCGCTACAACAACCGCATTATTTTTCTTCGCAAGCTCTACTGTATCTCCAACATGATCACCATGACCGTGCGATAAAAGAATCGCATCTACTTTTACATCTTCAGCCTTTAAATCTGTTTTCGGATTTCCTGTTAAAAACGGGTCAATTAAAATGACTTTTCCATTCGTCTCAATTTTCACAACTGAATGTCCATGATAAGATACTTTCATTATTACATTCCTCCCCTTATTACATTCACACTTTTTATTCTACATGATTTTTCAATTCCCTGTCTTTTCTAACATCTATTTACTTGTCATAACACTTTCCTCCGATGTAAAGTTATATTTGTAATTAAATATCTCGGGGGTGCCAATCAATGAATGCTAGATTAGAAAATTTAATGCAATGGCTAAAAGAAAAAAACGTAGAAGCTGCGTTCCTAACTTCTACACCAAACGTCTTCTACATGACAAACTTCCACTGTGAACCACACGAAAGACTTCTTGGTATGTTTGTATTCCAAGACAAAGAGCCTATTTTAATTTGTCCTAAAATGGAAGAAGGTCAAGCGCGTAATGCTGGCTGGGCACATGAAATTATCGGATTTACTGATACTGACAGACCATGGGATATGATTGCAAAAGCAATTAAAGACCGCGGTATCAATGCAAATGCAGTTGCAATTGAAAAAGAACATTTAAACGTAGAGCGCTACGAAGAATTAACAAAACTATTCCCAAATGCAGCTTTCAAATCAGCTGAGGAGAAAGTTCGTGAACTTCGTTTAATTAAAGACGAAAAAGAACTTTCTATTTTACGCGAAGCAGCTAAAATGGCAGACTATGCTGTTGAAGTTGGTGTAAATGCAATTAAAGAAGATCGTAGCGAGCTAGAAGTATTAGCAATTATTGAACACGAATTAAAAACAAAAGGCATACATAAAATGTCATTTGATACGATGGTATTAGCAGGTGCAAACTCTGCCCTTCCACACGGTATTCCAGGTGCAAACAAAATGAAGCGCGGCGATTTCGTACTATTTGATTTAGGCGTAATCATTGACGGTTACTGCTCTGACATTACACGTACAGTAGCATTCGGTGACATTTCTGAAGAACAAACTCGCATTTACAACACTGTACTTGCTGGACAACTACAAGCAGTTGAAGCATGTAAACCAGGTGTTACACTTGGCGCAATCGATAATGCTGCTCGTTCTGTTATCGCAGATGCAGGTTACGGAGACTTCTTCCCGCACCGCCTTGGTCACGGACTTGGAATTAGCGTACACGAATATCCAGATGTAAAAGCTGGTAACGAATCTCCATTAAAAGAAGGTATGGTCTTCACAATCGAGCCTGGTATTTACGTACCAAACGTAGGTGGCGTTCGTATTGAAGATGATATTTACATCACAAAAGACGGATCAGAAATTTTAACGAAGTTCCCAAAAGAATTACAATTTGTAAAATAATAAAAAGGCAGCTTAATTGCTGCCTTTTTTATTTCTCTACTATCATTTTTGCTGGATAACTCTCAAGCGTTTGAGAAGACCATACTTTTATTTTATCCCCTGTGTTCAATTGATTATATGCGTCTTTATCCTTAAAACTCAACACTATATCTGATGGATGTTCTTTATTCATTTGTTGTTCCATATAATGTTGCAACTCTACTTTTGTATGAAACGTTTTATCACCGACAAAAAATACCGCATCATTTCTTATTATGATATACCCTTCTTCAGGTACTTTTTTTACCTCTACTTGTTTTGTAGTACACGCTGATAATACGAGTAGAAATACACTAAAAAATATATACATAGAAATTTTCACATGCCTATTCATTCTTAACTCCTTATCCTACACTATTTCCGCTTTAACACCATCTTCTCTTCATACTTATCATCCCATTTAATCACAATCTCTATCGGTTCATCTTTAGAAAGCGGCGCGCAACTTACACAAGAAGACTTCATTTCAATTCTTGCTCCTTTATGACTTTCTGACGTTTGTGTCATTGTACTAAAGGTCCCATGAATAGAAATCTCCAAATTTTTAAATTCTGTATTCCCATCTCCGCCCTTATACTGAAATGTAAACATTCCATCTTCACTGTCATCCTTAATATGGCCTTTATATTGTCCCGTCCAACTTTTGCTCTCGCTAGAAAAAGTAAAATACCAAATTGAGCAGCTTCCTAAAAAGAAAATACTAATGAAAAAGAATAATGCTCTCTTCATCATGCCCCTCCATTCAAATGCACTTATTTATCCCGCATTAACGGGCAGTAAGACCCCCACCTCAAAATTCGGTGAAAGCAAAGAAGTTAGGTGGGAGATCAACTGTCCGTAAAAGCCCGATTGGTTCAACTAATAATCAGTGGGGGATGAATCCCCCACTGATTAAAGTTTCACTTTATTGCCTATTTCTTCCTCTTATTATACTATTAAAATACAGAATTTTCTAAAATAGGAGGTTTATATGTTACAACAACAGTTAGAAGAAATTCGTAATAATAATTACGTAATCAATGGTAATCTCAATATTGATCCCTTAAGTTCCAGTATGCTTGAGCATATTGGGGATACTGATAGCTATTTAAGAGACAAACTTATTTACTCTACTTTTTATCATCTCATCAAAAAGGAATACATTTCACACACGCAATTACAGAAACTATTATTAGAAAGCATCGGTGAAAAATATTTATTGTATAAGATTCTTTCGGATAACGAAGATGCGGTATTTACCCGTGCATTTACAACATTATTAATTGCACTTATTATTGATGCCGATACGAATCATAATTTCTTATCACAGAATGATATTTTAACTGTAAAAGATCAATTAATTCTATATATGAACAATGAGCATGATTTCCGTGGATATGTGCAAGACCACGGCTGGGCACATAGTATTGCTCATGCTTCCGATACGTTTGAGGCGCTTGTTCGTAATCCTAAACTGGAAACTTTATATTACGAAGAAATATTACAAACTTTATTAAACAAAGTTTGTGTCCATTCTATTTGCTACAAATATGAAGAAGATGAACGTCTCGTTTATCCAATTGTCGCAATGCTACAAAATAGTCTAAAGGAAGAAGCACTCATATTAGCCCTTCATGACTTAGTAGCCCAATTACCAGTCCAAAAACAAACACTACATATTAAATCGTACGAGTTTCTATATGGAAATATAAAATCTTTCTTACGTAGCTTATTTTTCAGACTACGTACACTGTCTATATGTGAAGAAACTGAATGCGAAATTGAAAAATTGCTACAAGAGCTTCCAAAATATTATTAAAAAAAGAAGGCCACTTAGAAAGTGCCTTCTTCTATTTCACTAATATTTAATTGAAATTTCACGATCCAAACTGAGAAAAGGTGGACAAGAAGCGCAAACGCCATACATGCTCCGCTTAAAAAAGTTAGTATAGGATGCGAATACACGTGCCCTAATCCATAGGATATTGCCACGAAAAACATTGTTATGTAAATATAAATTGCTCCATGTATTTGCCTCATATGAACCTCCTTTTCACATAGTATAACATAAATTTTCTGATTATTCACATTAATAGACTGTAATTAATATTTCTCAACTGTTACACCTCTAACAGCAGCCTTAATATATAGTGCTCCTTGTAAACTTTGTAAATCCTCTGTTTTATCTGTTACAACTACACCGTATATCGCTAATTCTTTTGCTTCGAAGTTTTTTATCTCATTATAGTTTTCCCTAAAATATTTTTGATATCCCCCTTTATTTTCACTTAAAGATATCTAAATACAACTTTCCTTTAAATTTTTTTCAAAATAAAAAGCACATCCATTTTGATGTGCTTCTCTCAAAAATACTATTCTATTATTTCATCGCTTCCTTCACAACATCTTGAATCATAATGACTTCTGTTTTCATATCAACAGACGGTACTTCCTCATCAATACATTCATACCAAAATTCCAAATGTTTTTTATCAATTTCATGATGAGAATTTTCGACAAGAGCCCCGCCTTCTCCTTGCACAGAATACCAATATAAGTACTCTTCTCCATCTCTTATTTCCCGGAAAATTGTCTCTACATACATCTTTTCGTCGTTTAATGTCAAAAGCACTTCTTTCATATTGTCATTCAGAAGCTGCATCCATTCATCTACTCGCTGACTTTTACCCGGCTTCACTTTAAATCTCGTTAGTTCTACATTCATTTTTATCCCCCCGTTTTCTTACGTACAAATAAACTATATTCTACTGGATGATGAAAACTTAATTTACTAGCTAATTTTTGCGAGGGAATATTGTCTACATAACAATCCCAGCATGGTGTAATATCATTTTGTATGCAATGTTTAATGAACCGTGTTGCAACAGCTTGGGCTAATCCTTTCCCTTGATATGCTTTATGCGTCGCAATATCAATTTCAGCAAATCCATTCCCGCTAAATATCGAAACACATTCCGCTACAATTATCCCATCTTGTTCTATACAAAATCCAAAACCATCATTCAAAAACGCTTCAATTGACCCCCAATATTCTTTATAATATTCCTCTGTAAATTCATTGCTTCGTTCTATATTTCTTCTATCAATACGCTTCACTTCATATGTATTTTTGTTACAATCTCGCTCTCTCTCTTCAAAGGTTACTCTTTGAAATTTTATTCGCGGGATGTTCCGAAGTGCATGACTAAAACACCCTTCAATTATCATTTCCCATTCTTCGCTAGAAGTGAAGAGTGTAAATCGTTTTTCTGTTTTTTCAATGGCTGTTTTTATATACGAAAATAAATCTTCGTTATAACTTTCATCTTGCGTATTACCAAATAAATAATAAATGCCGTTAGCTGTAATAATTAGTCCTGCTGTTAACTCCTCGTTTGCAAAAACCTCACCATCTATCATTTGATCACATACCGCATAAGCAAAAGTCGTGGTTCTTGTATCACTTTCTAAAATCGAAAGTACTTGTCTATACTCAGCTACAGATAATTCCCTCATAATTGCTCCACTTTAATCGTATCAGCCTCTATATTTTCAAAACAAAGATTTACCGTTCTCTTTAATGCTCTCGTTCTATGAATCTTGCATGCTGGAATTAAAATAGAATCATTTGGCTTTAATACCACTGTTTCTCCATCTTCAAAATCAATAAGTAATTCTCCCTCTAACACAATAAATAATTCATCCGAATTAGAATGATAGTGCCAATCATATTCACCAGTAAATACGGCGATTCGTAAGCAATGATTATTTATATTTGAGACAACAAAGTTTTTGTGTTGATCTTGAATATCCTTTGTTAATTCTATTAAGTTCACAGTTTCCATCTTTCGTCTCATCCTTTCATTAGTCGTTCTTCTGAAAAACTAACTTAGTCGCCACCACCTCCACTATCACCTGAGCTGCTACAATCATTGCTACTATAGTCACCAAATCCACTTGATGAGCTTGAAGCGTACGAAGATTTTTTGCTCCTTTTTCTTTGCTTATCTTTCTTACTTTCATGACTAGGCCATACTGTATCAAAAAATATAAAAAATAAGACTAATTCTATTGCAACAAGGAGAAATTCTAAAATACTCTCAATAATATTAGGAGTTATCTCAAAACTGTAAAACACTCCAAATGAATACATACACAAAATTACATACAGAGCCATACAAATATACCGAAATGTTTTCTCTATCATAATGACTACTTTTTGTGAAAAAGGTATGTTCTGTTCCTGTTTTTTCTTTATATATTTTTGTCTTTTAGCTTGTTTTTGCTTCCTCTTTTTGCTCCCCATCCAATTCCCTCTTTCGACTTCTATTTTTCATTTAATTCCAAATTATCACAAAAAACAACATTATAACAAGCTATATTTCACGTAAAGTTTTGTTTACTTTTTGTAAAGTTTCATTTACTTATTACCTAAAAATGGATATAATGAATGTAACAAATTTACAAAAAGGAGCCTTTGTATATTTGATTAAAAATAAGGTAAAACAATTCCGCGTCGTTAGAGACATCACCCAAGAACAATTAGCTTCCTCTGTTCAAATCACTAGACAATCCCTCATCGCTATCGAGAAGAATAAATACAACCCAAGTTTAGAATTAGCATTGAAATTATGTGAGTTTTTCAACTGTAAAGTAGAAGATTTATTTCAATTAGATAAAACTGGGGAGGAAAAGAATGAAAAATACTTTTAATCAAAAGTTCATTTCACATCTTACTATTTTAGTGTTAGGATCATCTTTTCTTTATTTCAATAGTAATGAAGAAGAAAAGATTAGTTCTGTCCTTCTATTCGCTGGCGTATACATACTCTTGACCTTGATACTATTAGTAGCGAAACGAATATTCTTTAAGAAAAAAAAGAACGATGCAGAGAAATATCCATTACCTGAGATGGATGAAAGAATCGAGAAGATGAGTTTAAAACTTATGGCGCAAATTTTTGGTCTCTCTCATTTAATCGGCTCTGCGATACTATTTATTTTATATATCACTGACAAAAATTCGATGATACGAGTTGAGTATGCCTTGTATTACTTATTCGGCATTCTTTTCTTTACAATGATGTTCGGATTGAGAATTATAAAGAAACTAGACAATTAATTTAAATAAAAAGCCCCTCCTTACGAAAGGAGGGGCTTACATGTATTTCTATTATGATAAAGCAGGAGCTTTTTCAAGTAGCTCTTTCGCATCAGCATATTGTAAACCGTGTGCTTCTGCAACTGCTTCGAATGTTACATAGCCATCTAATGTGTTAATACCTTTTAGTAATGCAGTATTGCCTAAGCAAGCATCTTTATAGCCTTTGTTCGCAATTTGTACTGCATATGGTACTGTTACGTTTGTTAATGCAAGAGTTGATGTACGTGGAACCGCACCTGGCATATTAGCAACTGCATAATGAACAACGCCATGTTTTTCGTAAGTTGGGTTGTCATGAGTTGTAATACGGTCAGTTGTTTCGAAAATACCACCTTGGTCAATCGCGATATCTACAACGACAGAACCTGGTTCCATTGATTGAATCATTTCTTCTGTTACAAGTTTTGGCGCTTTTGCACCTGGAATTAATACCGCACCAATAACAAGGTCAGATTCTTTTACAGCTTCTGCGATGTTATATGGATTAGACATTAACGTTTTTACTTGGTTACCGAAAATGTCATCTAGTTGACGAAGACGTTCTGCACTTAAGTCGATGATTGTTACATCTGCACCTAAACCTACTGCAATCTTCGCTGCGTTTGTACCAGCTTGACCACCGCCGATAATTGTTACTTTGCCGCGTTTTACCCCTGGAACGCCTGCAAGTAAAATACCTTTACCACCTTTGTTTTTCTCAAGGAATTGTGCACCGATTTGTGCAGACATACGACCAGCTACTTCACTCATTGGTGCAAGTAATGGTAATGAACGATTGTCTAATTGTACTGTTTCGTATGCAATTGATACAACTTTGTTATCAATTAATGCTTTCGTTAATTCTGGTTCTGGAGCTAAGTGTAAGTATGTGAATAAAATTAAACCTTCACGGAAATAGCCGTATTCACTTGCTACTGGCTCTTTTACCTTCATAACCATATCTTGATTCCATGCTTCTTCAGCAGTTTCAACAAGTTTTGCACCAGCTTGTACGTATTCTTCATCCGTAAAGCCAGATCCTAAACCTGCTCCTTTTTGAACAAAAACTTCATGACCATTTTGTACTAAATGTACTGCTCCCGCTGGCGTCATTGCCACGCGGTTTTCATTGTTTTTAATTTCTGTTGGAATACCGATACGCATTATTAGTTCCCCCTTGAGTTATGAAATGACCCCTGAATCATTTTTTAAAGCGCTTTCTACGCTCTTATATTTTAACATAATATCTCAATATTTGACAAAAAATAATACAAGTTTTCCGATAGATTTAATCTTACATTAAAGGACAGTATTATCCGCACCTATCAGCATACAGGATAAACTGTCCAATTATTCGAAACTTCACTTCACTTTATTTTACTCTATCGATGTCTATGAATAACATCAACTGCACCCGTTACTTCAATAATTGTGCCGGTAATCATATCGGAATCGTCCTCACATAAAAACGAAATCGTTCTTGCGATATCTTCGCCTGTTCCAGATCTACCAATTGGTGTGTTATGTTCTTTCAACTGACGTGCTTCCTGAATTGTCGCTTCTTTCATTTCACCAATAATATCACCAGGACATACCATGTTTGCAGTAATACCATACTCTGCTTCTTCGTAAGCAACTGTTTTTGTTAATGAAACAAGTCCTACTTTCGCTGCCGCAAAAGCTGAACGATAAATCCATCCCGGTGCGCTATCTGCCCCTTGGAATCCGTAATTAATAATACGGCCAAAGTTCTGTTTTCTCATAACTGGAACGACAAGTTTCAACAAATGAAACACCGCTGTTAAATTACCCTGAATCATTTCATTCCATTCATCTTCTTCATAATCGACTAACTTTTTTCGTTCAAATACATATGGACCAGCATTATTAATTAAGAAATCAATTTTGCCAAAACGGTTTATCGCTTCTTCTACTATTTTATGTAAATCTTCCTTTTTCGTGACATTCGCTTGCACGAATTGTAGACGCTCTTCCACATTTTTATATGTTTCTTTCATCGTTTCCATAGCTGCTATATCGCTATGATATGTTACTGTTACTGAATATCCTTTAGCCAATAACTTTTCTGTTACTTGCTTTCCTAAACCTTTCGTACCGGCTGTAATGAGCGCGTGTCTCACAAACATGCCTCCTTTTAAATTGCTATACTTCATATGTAACAAGTTCTCGCACCAATTACAACTAAAATGAATCAAAACAGAGTTTTCGAAATTCTGTAACGTTTCCGACAAGCACATTACCAAAATTTGTTTTATAATAAAGTTGTAAACGGTAATAAAAATGATTGGGAGGAATTTACTATGAATAATACATATACAAATATTTTAATCGCGGTGGATGGTTCTAAAGAAGCAGAAAGAGCCTTTAAAAAAGCAATTCAAGTCGCAAAACGAAACAACGCAACATTAACAATTGCTCATATTGTTGATGTAAAAGCATACTCAGCAGTAGAAGCTTATAGTCGTGCAATTGCTGAACGTGCAAATCTATTTGCAGAAGACTTATTAGAAGACTACAAAAAAACTGCGCTTGAAGCTGGCCTTGAAAAAATTGAAACTGTATTAGAATTCGGTAATCCTAAATCTAAAATTTCAAAAGAAATCGCTCCAAACCATAAAGTAGATTTAATTATGTGTGGTGCAACTGGTTTAAATGCTGTTGAGCGTTTCTTAATCGGTAGCGTCTCTGAACATATTATTCGCTATGCGAAATGCGATGTCCTTGTTGTTCGTGGTGATGAAGAGCAAGGTGAGCTTTAATTTATAAATAAAAACACCAAGTCCACATGGGCTTGGTGTTTTTCATTTCACATATTTTACTATAAATACAAGACAAACCACAATAACAACAGTAATTGCTAATACATAAGGCGGAAGAAATTTTAAGGACCACAGTGCCATCATGATCGTAGCTACCGTTAAATAAGATTGCTTTGCATCTTCTGTCATTGTTTTACGAAGGAAGAATACATACAAATAACCAATTGGCGGCGTAATAAAGCAAAGAACATATATGATTTTTGATTTCAAATACCATTTTTGTTCTCCAAGTTTCTTTATATCTTCTTCTATTCTCTTATGCTCTTGTTCTCTCGTTTCTCCTACAAGCGGATCTTCCTCTTCTCCTCGCTTTTCTTTCATATAAGGAAGAAAGTGCATGAAAAAATAGTATGCAAATACGAACGCTCCAAATCCAATATTTAATCTTTCTAATGGAATATGTTCACTAAAAAAAGCAGCAATAAGCACTAAAGATAAACAGTACGTCATCATCCAAAATGAACGTTTTCTCTTTTTTCGTTCCATTTCTTTTTATCTTGTACATGTTTTCTTTTCGAAAGCCATATCGAAATACAGCAATCTACTACAAATAGAATAAAGATAAATATCCCGATGTGTACTATTTCTACATCCTCAAATGAAAAGATATTTGGGAATGCAACGTGTAATACAATTAGCGTGTACAAAATTAACCGATACGATAAACTTAACTAAATCTATACAATTCAATCAAATTTACACAAGTTAGTGCTTCATCGTGTTCTCGCAGCCCCAAAGGGACGAGGGGTATAACACTCCACACGAGGCAGTATCGTTACCTCCTATTATCAAGCATTTATTTTACCCATCTTGATAAATTTATCGCAGCATTTATATCCCTATCGTGATGGCTATTGCACCCAACACAGTCCCATTCACGAATCTTTAAACTCCACTGTCCTTCTGGTTGAACTGAATGGTCGTATTTAACTCCGCAACATGAACAAATCTTGCTTGAAGCGAACCATTTATCAGCTTTTACATACTCAATGCCGTACTTCTCACACTTGTATGATAAACATTGAAAGAAGAAGTTTAATTTTTGAAATGAAAATGCTTTCGATAGTCTTTTGTTTTTTAACAGGTTTGAGATAGATAAGTCTTCCACAACCATCCTCATTGGTTTGGTTTTCACCAATTTAGCTGTTGCTTGATGGATATGGTTATTTCGGATATTCGTAATTTTCCTAGATAACCGCAGGTGCTCAGCTTTCGCTTTTTCATATCCGGCAGATTGAATTTTTACACCTTTTTTAAATCTCCTAGACATATCTCTTTGCGCTGACTTTTTCCTTTTCAAAAGTTTTTTAACCTTAGCATCTTTGTTTATATTTCGTTCTTTCATACCATTAGAAGCTACAAAAAGCTCTTTTAAACCAACATCCACACCAATCGACTCATCGGTTAGTTCTTGTGATTCAAAGTCTTCTTGGAACCCTACACTAATCCACCAGTGACGACCATCAAAGGTAACTCTTGGATTGGATGGTCTTTTATTTCTTGGTAGTTGTTGGCTTGTTTTCACTTCTCCAATAGACTGAATATGAACTACTTTCTTTCCTATAACCAGTCTTTCATAATTGGCATAAAATCCTTGGATTAAATCTTTTTTGGATTTATAAGAAGTGTGATAACCATTTTTGTACTTTTTGAACGAATGTTTTCTCGCCGTATCAAAATCTTTTGAAGCCTGTTTGGGAACTTGTGCATTGATGTCTTTTAACCACTCATATCTCTTTCGCTTCTTGATCTTTGTAAATCGTTTCTGTAAAGCTAACTGTGAAACAGATTTTCCAAATAGCTTATAATATCTATCACTCATTCTTTTACAATAGTTATAAGCAAATCTTGCAGCACCAGTATGGTTTCTAAGCACTTTTTCTTGTTCAGGCGTTGGAATCAGTCTGACTTTCTTCGCCAATATCATCAGAATGTAACTCCTTTACTGTGCGATTATTCGGGCACTCACCTTTCAGATAATGAAAGATTTGTTCTTCTGAATCGTAGCGTGTTCCACCAGCATTCTCCTTAGACTACTCGGATGCAAACCTGTTAATTCCGATACTTGACTAACTCGTGAAAATTTCATTATTATTCTCACCTCATTGCATTTACCATCATGCATAGGTTCGGTAGATTCAATGAGACTTGATAGATTTAATTAAATTTATCTCGTTCAACTAAGGGCGCAATTCCTTAGCCAGTTCTCTTATGAACTTCTCATGTTTTCACATGAGCGCAGACTATATGTTTATCTACTTAAAGATAGAGGATTTTTCCACCACCATAGGCTTGTGATGTACTCTCGTCAGTTATACGAGATAGTCGTTGAACGTTCATCTTATCCATTTTGACTTAGATGATTCGAGGCGGAAGACCCATTGTTCTAATGTTTAGGATTTAACCTTGCACGATCTGATTGATTTTTTCTGCTTTCGCGACATTCACGCTCGCTATTTCTAGCCACGTTGTAGTTCAATCAGCTTTAGGGATTGCCCGCAGTTAACCCTCACTACTAGCCAATCACTTGACTAGCAGGGCTTGCTGATATATTTAATTAACTTTATTTATAATTGGTTAAATAAATCGTAACAGTTAGTTACCCTACAAAATAAATACGTCTCATTTTCCTTCCCTTTCTTATTTCCTAACTTTAGGTTAACATACATTTTTTAGAAATAGACGGACAAAATATATATGTTTAAAAAAGGAGGATGCTACATGGATGATTCTGAACGTATTATTTTAGATGTGAATGGGAAAGAACTCGAAATGCTAGATACAATTCGCGCACATTTTAGAGAAACACATGGAATTGAGCTAAGTAATGGTGCATTGCTGCGAGATTTGATGGATATTGAGTATATTCGAATTACGGAAGATCGACATAAGTATGATTAATTTGGGGCTATAAAAAAAGAAGGTAAGCTTATCTCCATCAGGATTAGCGTACCTTCTTTCCTATCAATTAAATTCCCACAAACTCTCCAACTAATCCTTTCGCCTTCTCCAAAGCTTTTTCAATTTGCTCAAATCCAGTCCCGCCAGCACTGTTACGACGCTTTACAGCTGCATACGGTGAAAGAACTTCATACAAATCTTCTTCAAATAACAAGCTCATTTCTTTATACGTTTCAAGTGGTACATCTAATAAATAAATTCCTTTTTGTGTGCAGTATAACACTAGCTTTCCAACAATTTCATGAGCTTGACGGAATGGGAGTCCTTTGTTTGCTAAGTAGTCAGCAATTTCTGTTGCGTTAGAGAAATCTTGCGTCACAGCTTGCCCCATCTTTTCTTTGTTGACAGTCATCGTCTCTAACATGCCTGCCATAATATGAAGGCAGCCTTCTACTGTTTTTACTGTATCAAACATTCCTTCTTTGTCTTCTTGCAAATCTTTATTGTAAGCGAGCGGTAATCCTTTCATTACTGTAAGTAAACTAAATAAATTACCGTACACTCTGCCTGTTTTACCACGAATAAGTTCCGCCATATCTGGATTTTTCTTTTGTGGCATAATACTGCTTCCCGTTGCGTATTGATCGCTCATTTCAATAAATTGAAACTCTTGGCTACTCCACAAAATAAGTTCTTCGCAAAAGCGTGATAAGTGCATCATGAGCATGGATGAGTTACTTAGGAACTCCAGTATGAAATCACGATCGCTTACTGCATCTAAACTGTTTTCATAGATTCCATTAAATCCAAGAAGCTCCGCACTATATTCTCGGTCAATCGGGAATGTTGTACCAGCTAACGCTCCTGCTCCTAATGGCGACACGTTAATACGCTTTAACGAATCTTCATAACGATTCACATCACGCTCTAACATCCAAAAATAAGCGAGAATATGATGAGCAAATGAAATTGGCTGGGCACGCTGCAAATGCGTATAGCCAGGCATAATGGTTTCAATGTTATTTTCTGCTTGATGAACAAGAACCGTTTGCAATTGTTTTGTAGCTTTTATAATATGTTCTACTTTTTCTTTTAAATATAAATGCATATCAGTCGCTACTTGATCATTACGGCTTCGGCCTGTATGAAGTTTTCCTCCTACTTCGCCGATTTGTTCAATTAACATTTTTTCAATGTTTAAGTGAATATCTTCAGCTTCAACTGAAAAATGCAATTTATTTTGTTTCGCTTCTTTTAATAAATACTGAAGCCCTGCCTTTATTTTCTCTGCTTCTTCTTTCGTAACGATGCCTTGCTTTGCTAGCATCGTTACGTGCGCAATACTTCCCTTTATATCTTGATTTACTAATTGTTGATCGAAGGAGATGGATGCTCCAAACTCTTCAACCCACGCTTCCGCTTCTTCTGTAAAACGTCCGCCCCAAAGTTTGCTCACGCTTCCACCTTCTTTTGATTCACTTGGCTGTATACTTTCGTCGGTAAACCGAATAATGAAATGAATCCAACAGCTGCATCATGATTAAATTCGTCCTGGGCAGTATATGTTGCTAGTTTTTCATCGTATAAAGAGTATTCAGATTTACGTCCTTCTACAATCGCATGGCCTTTAAATAATTTCACACGCACTGTACCTGTTACATTCTTTTGCGTTTCTTGTAAGAAAGCATTCAGCGCTTGTTTTAAAGGTGAGAACCATAAACCGTTATAAATAAGTTCTGTTATTTTCTGCTCAATCATCGGTTTAAAATGCGCTACTTCTTTTACTAGTGTTAAATCTTCAAGTTCCTTGTGCGCCGTAATTAATGTCATTGCTGCTGGGCATTCGTATACTTCACGCGATTTTATACCAACAAGGCGATTTTCTACGTGATCGATACGTCCAACGCCATGTTTTCCAGCAAGTGCATTTAACATTTTAATAAGTTCTGAAAGTGGATATGAAGTACCATTTAAAGTAGTCGGTACGCCTGCTTCAAAACCGATTTCTACAAATTCTGGTTTATTCGGTGTATCTTCTAATGCTAATGTCATCTCATATGCATCTTCTGGCGGCGCTGCCCATGGATCTTCTAAAATGCCACATTCATTACTGCGTCCCCATAAATTTTGATCGATTGAAAACGGGCTATCTAAGTTAATCGGAATTGGTACATTATTTTCTTTTGCATAGGCAATTTCTTCTTCACGTGACCATTTCCATTCACGTACAGGCGCAATTACTTCTAAATAAGGATTTAACGCTTGAATAGAAACTTCAAAACGGACTTGATCATTCCCTTTCCCTGTACATCCGTGTGCAACTGCAGTCGCGCCTTCTTGTTCTGCGATTTCTACTAATTTTTTCGCAATAAGCGGACGAGATAATGCAGAGACAAGAGGATATTTCCCTTCGTATAACGTGTGTGCTTGCATCGCCATCAATGCATATTCATTTGCAAATTCTTCTTGAACATCAATCATATATGATTTAATTGCACCTACTGAAAGTGCCTTTTCTTTTACAAATGCTAAGTCTTTACCTTCCCCTAAGTCTAAACAAAGCGCGATAATATCATAATTCTTCTCTTGTAACCATTTAATTGCAACGGAAGTATCAAGACCTCCGGAATATGCTAATACCACTTTTTTCTTCTCCATTTTGCATCCCCCTAAAGAATAAATATTCATTTTCTTTTATAATAATTCACACTTTAACACCTTTTACAAAATGTATCAAGAGTCATTTTCAAATTTTTTCAAACAATTTCGTCGAACTTCTTTCTGTTTTTATGTACAATATAAGCAGGAAAACGGGGGTGAACTTATGGAAAAGTATTTCTTATACAATGAACATCTAGGAATTGAAATTCCACATTTACAAGAAGACTGGGAAGATATCCCCGAAAAAATGCAACATGCGATTTTATTAAAATGGGAACAAATTCGCGGGAGAATCCCTGATCGTATAAAAGAACTGGAACACTATATAAATGCAAAGCAACATCATTTAAATAACGAAGAAGACTTCGAAATTTCTTGCAAACTTAATTCAGAAATTGCCGATTTCGCTTCCATCATTAATGACCTTTGGCTTTGGTATCGACTCACTCAAAATGTATCTGAGGGAAAAGCACACCAATGAAAAAAGCATGCCCCTCAATTACTTTGGGTCATGCTTTTTTGTCGTAACACGATTTACAATATATCTCTTGTGCTGTTTTTGCCAAACATACATCAAATGGACCTACCAACAGATTTCTCTCCTTAGGCAGTTTTACAAAAGCAACTAGCTCTTCTTCATATTGAATCTTTTTCTGACATGAAACGCATGTTAATTCTTTTCTTTTGAACATGTCTTTTAGCATACCTTCAATCTCTCCTTTATCTATCTATATTAATATACTCTCATAATAGTTAAGACTTGTAAAAAAATGACACATTCTGAATTGAATCATTCATATACTATGTACAAAAGGAGGTCTAAAGCTTATGCGCGCTTTCATTATTATCGCTTTAACTTTTTTAAGTGTGATTAGCTGGGATGCGTTTTTTAAAGATAAAAGTGATGAAAAAGATACAACTGAATAAAACTCATTTTTTCTTACTTATTGGACAAACCGTTAAAAACTGTCCAATTCAGCAAAATAACTTAGGCTTTTCTACAAAAATATTTAAACATAACAATTTTTGTAGATTCCCTCCGTTTATTGTCGGTTTCCATCCGCATACATTTTTTGAAAGTATGATATAATAATATAAATCTTGAAGGAAGGGATTTTGATATCATGATCGCTCGAAGGAGCATGTGGCATCGTATTGACGAATCATACACGTAGCGTATTTTTCAGCTTAGATACTTTAGTCTAGCGAAAAAAATACGAGAGTGGGGAAATTATGATTGCCCGAAGGATAATTTGGCAAAAAAAAGACTCTTCTTACACATAGCGTTTTGTTTAGGACTTAATTGTTACTAACTAAACAAAACAAAGAAGAGCAGGATTGCTAAATGAAGAATCCTACTCCACGTTTTGTTTAGTCGTTTTTAAGACTTAAACTAAAACGAAGGTAGGGAGAATTGATGGACGAGAGGATTATTCGTTATTTCTTCAGCGACATATAGCGTAGTTAGTTTTTTCGTAAACTAACTGAAAGCTACATGTGAGCTCGTAGTTAGTTTACAACACAAAAAGGACTACTAACTACGGAAAGAAGGAATAACGATGAGGAACATCCAAAGTCGACAAATTATTAAAGAAGTTTTTATGGTTTTAATCGGTTCATTTATTTTAGCAGCAGCGCTATATCACATTCACTTCCAAAACCACTTAACAGAAGGTGGCTTTGTAGGTATTGCACTATTCATCCAAAATTTTTATGATATTTCACCATCTATTTCAACTGTAATCATGGATATCCCAAT
Source organism: Bacillus basilensis (assembly GCF_921008455.1). Taxonomy (NCBI): domain Bacteria; kingdom Bacillati; phylum Bacillota; class Bacilli; order Caryophanales; family Bacillaceae; genus Bacillus; species Bacillus basilensis. The sequence continues at coordinate 4,687,913 of NZ_CAKLBZ010000001.1, forward strand.
TATTTTACTGTGTGCTTCATTTTTAGGTAGAAAAATGGTTGGTTATTCATTCCTAGGTTCGATTTCATTCGGAGTATTTTATTCTCTTATGGAAAATTATTCTCCATTTACGGTAGATTTATCAAATAATTTATTTGTAGCTGCAATAGTTGGCGGTGCGTTAGCTGGTATTGGACTCGGTTTTATATTGCGATTTGGCGGTGCAACCGGTGGAGACGATATTTTAACAATTGTAATAAGTAAACGAACTCGCTTTACAATTGGGCAAATTTTCTTCGTCTTTGACGCGATTGTTCTTGCGCTTTCATTATATTATTTAAATTGGACAGAAATTGCTTTCACTATTCTTTCGATTGCTATACAGGCAAAAACATTGGATTTAATTTATTATCCAAAAGCAGAAAAAACAGCAGAAAAGCAACCAGTATCTGTTCCAATGCCAAAAAAACATGCAACAAATTAAAAAAGCGAAAGGCTTCGGCCTCTCGCTTTTTTTATGCTCTTTTTTCTTTCTCGACTATATGGCGCACTTGATAAAATCTATTAGCAAATTCAGTAACGTTTCTTGTTAAACGATAATTCACTGTAGACCCAATTGCTATCCCAATTACCGGAATACCTTGGAATAATTTACGACGAAGAGCATAAATCGAAAATGTTTTCAAAATTTGTTTTAATATAACTTCAGTAGAAGCTGGTTGTAACACCGCTTCATCTCCTTCATAGAAGAATGAATCTTCTTGCTCTAGCTCTTGCAATAAATTGTACCATGCGTATTGCTGAAGTCTTCCTGGTAGTAATGACGCATGAAATACCTTTAACGCAAGCATCATTTCATAAGGCTTGTTCACATCATGACCAAATGACGTTGCAATAAGTTGGACAGCCTTCACATTTAATGCGATCATAACCGGAAAATCAGCCGTTAATAATAATAAACCTCCAGCACCCGTTGCTCCGCCTTGCACGAATGAATATAGGCGATGACGTGCTGTTTGCTGCTCTGCTATGTATGTTAATTGATCAATAGATAATGCTTTCAAATCTTCTAGTTGCTCAATCGATTCATCAAATAATCTCGATGTTCCTAAAATACGATTACGCGCATCTAACTGTGATTGTGAACTTTGGATCAATGCATGCAAATGAAAGAGCCATCCATCTGCTTTCGTAAAAAAATCTTTTCGTTTTTTCTCAGGCAATTTTGCAATTGTATTATGTACCCATTTATCAAACATTTTTTGAAAATCAGTCGCCTCTTGCTCAACTAATTGCAATTCCCATTCTTTTATATTGTCTAAAATGGCTTGTTCTCGCTTCGATCGCATCGTAACAACCACCTCGTTCGATTTTTTTCTATTGTAACATATTTCCGCTTATTCTTTGCAAATTTGCTTGTCTATCTTCATTCACATACCATTTTTTAATGGCATAAAATATTAACAAAAAGGATGAGATGAATCACATGAATCTATCCAATATAAAAAAAGAATATAATGCCGTATTCAGCTTAGGACAAAACTGTTGGCCTGCTTGGGCGTTATATCAATTCGGATTATCACCATTTTTTGGCGTTATTGATTTTATGTTAAGCCCTTCATTAGAAAAAGTGAACTTATTATTACAAAATCGATTTGACCGTTTTTTACATTTCGAAAACTTATCCTTCATCTCATTTTGGGATGATGCTGCCAAATTAAGACTAAGGGACAACCTATATGAAATCGATTCCTGTCACGATTTTAAAACAGATGTAAACACACCAACTTCTTGGCCTTCTTATTCAGAAATCAAGCTAAATTATGAGCATCGAATTACTCGTTTTCTAACTACAATTGAAATAGAAAAATCCATATTGTTTATTCGGACTGGAGGAACATACGAAGAAGCACGATCTCTGGAACAAATTTTATCTCAACTAGTCAAACATAAATTCTCCGTCCTATTACTGATTCCTGCGGATGTAACAACTGTCACCCAAGAAGATTGGGGATTACAAAATATTTGCGTTATAAAATGCCCTATTATGGATGTATACCAATACAATGAAGGATTTTGGAATGACTTATTTGATGGGATCTCAATTAGACCGCACGCTTAAATACACGACACTTTTTATCAAGCAATACATTATAATCATCCTTATACAAAATAAATAAGGAGTGATTCTATATGTATCCACGTGCAAAAGCATTCGGTCTTGCCACACATCACGGTCGCCTTCTCGTACAAGAATATCATACAGGCGATGAAACGTATTACCGACCTCTTGGCGGCTCAATTGAACTTGGTGAACAATCAGCACATACCGTTATTCGTGAATTTAAAGAAGAGCTTCATACAGAAGTGGAAATCACCAATTATTTAGGCTGCTTAGAAAACATCTTTCAGCTAGATGAGGCAATTGGTCATGAAATCATTCAGCTATATTCTTTACGCTTATTAGACACATCACTATATGAAATGGAAAAAGTGAATATACAAGATGAACAAACAGTATCGTATGCGAAATGGATTCCCGTTACAGCATTCATTCAAAAAGAGAAAGCACTATATCCAAATGGAATTTTGAAATATCTCCAACAGAAAAAAGACGAAATCCTATAGGATCTCGTCTTTCTTTTCATATAGTATATTAACCAATATCTCCAAGACGTAGTACGTCACGAGCGATCATAACTTCTTCGTCAGTTGGAATTACGATAATTTTTACTGGAGAATGTGGGAAGCTGATAAATGCTTCTTCACCAAATACGTTATTACGTTTTACGTCGAAGTATACGCCCATGTACTCAAGGCCTTCTAATACGCGCTCACGAATAATTGCACTGTTTTCCCCTACACCAGCTGTGAAGATGATTGCGTCTACACCTTTCATACGAGCAGTGTAAGAACCGATGTATTTGTGGATACGGCTTACGAATACATCAAGTGCTACTTTCGCACGGTGGTCGCCTTCTTCTTCTTTCGCAATAATGTCACGTAGGTCACTAGAGTAACCAGTAAGACCTAACATACCACTCTTCTTGTTTAATACGTTAACTACTTCTTCTACTGTTTGGCCTGTTTTTTCCATGATGTATGGAATTAACGCAGGGTCAAGGTTACCAGAACGTGTACCCATTGTTACACCAGCAAGTGGAGTGAAGCCCATAGAAGTATCGATAGATTTACCGCCTTCTACTGCTGCGATACTTGCACCGTTACCTAAGTGACAAGAAAGTAAGCTTAAGCTTTCAAGTGGACGACCTAATAGTTCAGCCGCACGCTCAGTTACGTATTTATGAGAAGTTCCGTGGAAACCGTATTTACGGATGCCGAATTTTTCATAGTACTCATATGGTAAGCTGTATAGGAATGCAGATTCCGGCATTGTTTGGTGGAATGCTGTATCGAATACTGCTACTGCTGGTACGTTTGGTAATACTTCTTGGAATGCTTTAATACCAACAATGTTTGCTGGGTTATGAAGTGGTGCTAAATCGCTTAATTCTTCGATATCAGCTAATACTTCATCAGTAATTAAAACAGAGTCAGCAAATTTTTCGCCGCCGTGAACAACACGGTGACCGATACCGCCAATCTCGTCTAGAGATTTAACGATTCCGTTTTCAGTTAATTTTTTAAGAAGCATATTAACTGCTACTGCGTGATCTGGAATGTTTGTAATTTCTTTTTGTTTTTCGCCATCTACAGTAATAGTGAAGATACTATCTTCTAAACCGATACGTTCTACTAAACCTTTTGTTAATACTGTTTCACTTGGCATTTCAAATAATTGGAATTTTAAGGAAGAGCTTCCTGCGTTAATCGCGATGATTTTTGACATCTAGTCTTTCGCCCCTTTTTCTCTTGGTAGTTGTGTGGATGTTTCCACAAACCGCTCGATTTTATCTAATTAAATTTACTAAATATGAAAACGTTTCATCATTAGCAAATTTTATACTCACGATTTTAATTTAAACATCGTACGACATATATTTCAAGTGAAAAAATTGTAACACCAAGAAAAAAAATATATTACAGATTTCAAAAAAATTCAGTTAAATCTTGTATATATTTAAAAATATGACATATCATATAAAACTGTACTACATGAATTACTAACCCTGTTACATATACCCGGCCTTATTTATGCGTTGCAAACCAAGTATTTAATTGGTCCATAATGTCCTCCATCGCCTTCATGTTGGAGAATTTAGGTAACTCCACTAATAACGCCTGTTTTGGCATCGTTACACTAGGGCCTTTCTTTTGGAGAACAAATATACTTTTTGCATTTTTCTCGTTTTTAAACATGGAAACAGGTAGTTGCAATAGTCCTTGAATAAAACATGTTTCTTTAATAAATGCATGTAATTTTGGTGCTTGATCACTTTCAAAAATGAAGTTTGGTACTAAGAAGAATAAGTATCCGCCTTCTTTCGTATGTTTCACACTTTGTTCAATAAATAAGTGATGTGCATACGACATTCCTTCATCTGCTTTTAACTTATATTCACTTGCACCGATCTCATTTGGATAATAACCAATCGGTAAGTCTGAAATAACTGCATCAACTGGATCGATATAAAGTGGCGCTAGTCCATCTTGATGGAAGAATTCGATTGCATGCTTTTGTAAATTCGCATTTACTAAAGCAAGTTTAATTAGCACTTCATCCACTTCTACACCAAATCCACTCATTGTTAGTTCTTCTTTGGCGCTATTAAATACGGTAATCATTAAGTTACCTGTTCCAATTGCAGGATCTAAAACAGTGATTTCGTTTTTCCCTTGCATAAATTTATGGAATAAGTAGCTCATGAACATACCAACTGCATCAGGCGTCATTTCGTGATTCGCTTGTACGCCTTCTTTCATTCCTTTTAAAATGGCTAACTGAAATGCTTTACGAATTTCTTCACCTTTATATGTTTCTTCATTAAACGTACTATATTCACGATTCAGCCTTTCAATTGCTGATTCGGATAATTCCTCTTGTAAAATCGCTCCTTCAAACAAGTTATCCCCTGTTTCTACAAGCGCCTCTAAATATGTTACATCTAATTCTTTACGTAAAACTACCGCAGAAGAATCAAAAATAGAAAATAATGTTTCCACTGTCTGACTCACGTACATTCCTCCTTCTCTCTTTTACACATAACTTATATCATACCACAAAGTGATTTTTTCCAAAAAGAAAAAGCGACCTCCTGTCAAGAGCTCCCCTTTTAATTATATATGATATAACGTTTTTTCTCATATATTGGTACCATTACGCAGCAATATATGAGAAAAAACGACCTCTTTATAAGAGGTCATTTTCTTCACATTACTTCGCAGATTTTGCTGCTTCTAATGCTGCTTCATAGTTTGGATGGCTTGTACCTTCATTTACGTATTCTACGTAAACTACTTTGTCATTGCTATCTACTACGAATACTGCACGAGCAAGTAAACGAAGTTCTTTCATTACTAAGCCGTAAGCTTCACCGAATGAAAGGTCGCGGTGGTCAGAAAGTGTAACAACATTTTCTAAACCGTTTGCTGCACACCAGCGTTTTTGAGCGAATGGTAAATCAGCGCTAATTGTTAATACTTTTGCGTTTTCAATACCTGCTGCATCTTGGTTAAAACGACGTGTTTGTGCATCACACACACCTGTGTCGATTGAAGGTACAACACTAATTAATTTTACTTCGCCTTTGTATGTTTCTAAACTTACTGGAGATAAGTCATTTGCTAATACTTGGAAGTTTGGCGCTTGATCGCCAACTTTAACTTCTGTTCCAACTAAAGTCATTGGATTACCTTTAAAAGTTACGTTTGCCACTTGAGAATCCTCCCTTATTTAAACAAAATATGTACAATGTAAATGATAGTTTGTCCCTATCGATAATGCAAATAAAATCGCTTTATTTACAAAAAAATTAAAGAAGCTAATCTATTGATTAGCTTCTTTGTTCGTTAAATTTGAAATTCAGGATCGTCTTCTTTTCGTTTATCCATCATTTCCTTCACTTTATCAACAGCTTGTGGCGCTAATTCAATTATTTTATCGATGACATGTGTTTGCTTATCTAAATGCAACACTTTTACACCTTCTCCATTTATAACAAGAAAAGCAACAGGATTAATAGAAACTCCTCCACCGCTTCCCCCGCCAAATGGATGACGGCCTGAATGTTCTACTTTACCAAATTCACTTCCACCAGCAGCAAATCCGAAACTAACTTTCGAAACAGTAAGAATTACACTTCCATCTGCCGCTTTAATTGGGTCACCAACAATTGTATTTACATCAGTCATTTGTTTTAAATGCTGCATTGCAGTTGTCATTAAACCTTGAATTGGATGGTCCATTCTATATCCCCCCTATGCTTGAACAGATTTTTCTGTCGTACCAGATCTTTGTCTTCTCATAAACACGAGTAATTTCACCGCTGTTTTTATAGTACGGAATATACGAAAAGATGCTGTTAACTCACATCTTGATGCAAATCCTTTCCCTTGAAAAACAGGAGTAATTTCAAACTCTGGTACGTCGACAATATGCATATATTGTCCTACAACTCCAGCAGCCATTCCTTTTGTCCCCCATGCATATCCAGTGACAATTCCAGTACTAGCTGCGTCGCCTGCTCCAATTTGCGTATGCCATTTCCAACCATTGATTTTCACTCGTTTGAGAAAATCTTTAACAATAGTATGAACTTCTTGAAGCTTTTTTATCAGTTCCCCAATGCTATCAAGTTGTGCCATAATTTTATTATCTAGTCCGCCGTCCTCTTCAGCTTTTTCGATTTTTTGTCCTGTTTTCTTCTGCTGTTTTTCAATTCTTTCCAACACATCAAATGTATATCGAATCATCCATATTTTCACTTGAAGCAAACATTGCTTTTCCATTTCTGAATATAAAAATGTCACCTTAAGCTTTATTTTCGACAATAGTATAAACAAAATAAAAAGGAGAAGAATTATTATTCCAATTGCGAGCCACTTCATACGTATCATCCTTTCACTCCGTACCCATTATCGACAACTTTATTCATCATTAAACAGAGTTCCATAAGATTGAATATAAAAATTTTTCTAAAAATAAAAAGGTATTTTGACAATTTATATCGAAATATATTATTTGAACATATCATCGAGAACGGACTCTAATGATATGTAGCACGAAAAACAGAAAATTTAACTGCAGTGGAGGGATACATAATGGCAGATCGTCGCAATTTATTTTTCTTTTATGGTGATGACAAAGCAACGCTCGTTGAAAAAATGAAACCAATCTATCGTATTTTAGAAGAGAATGGATTTACCATATTAGATCATCCAAAAAATGCAAACGCTATCGTCAGTGTTGGAGATGATGCAACTTTCTTACAAGCCGTTCGTAAAACTGGTTTTAGAGAAGATTGTTTATACGCAGGGATTTCTACGAAAGATGAAATTTCGTTCTACTGCGATTTCCACCTTGATCACATTGATACAGCCCTTCAAGAAATTACAAAAAATGAAATTGAAGTGCGAAAATATCCAACAATTCAGGTAGATGTAGATCACGGTACATCTTTCCATTGTTTAAATGAGTTCTCATTACGTTCTAGCATTATTAAAACATTCGTTGTAGACGTTCACGTTGATGATTTATATTTCGAAACATTTAGAGGTGACGGTTTAGTTGTTTCTACCCCAACAGGAAGTACAGCTTACAATAAATCATTGCACGGTGCAGTTGTTGATCCGCTCATCCCTTGCTTCCAAGTAAGTGAATTAGCATCTTTAAATAACAACACATACCGTACACTTGGTTCACCGTTCATTTTAAATCACGAACGTACATTAACTTTAAAACTAAGACCAGACGGTAACGATTATCCTGTTATCGGTATGGATAATGAAGCGCTCAGCATTAAACAAGTGGAAAAAGCTGTTGTACGCTTAAGCGATAAACAAATTAAAACAGTTAAACTAAAAAACAATTCTTTCTGGGAAAAAGTACAGAGAACGTTTTTATAGCATGAAAATAACCGCCGAATTATGGAATTCCATAATTCGGCGGTTATTTATTTCTCTCGCTATCAGTCACTATTTTTGTCATTTCTTGTCGGTAAGTCGATATACTTTAATAATCGCTGATATATTCCGGATTGTGGTCGATATATTCCAATAATCGCTGATATATTTCAAGTTGCGGTCGATATATTCCGAAAATCGCTGATATATTTTCACTCATCTTTTCTATAGACGATCCGGCCATCTATTACAGTCATTTCTGCTTGTACTTCTTTTATTTCTTCTGCTTCTATTTCAAAAATATTTCGATCTACTATCGTAAAGTCTGCTTCATATCCTTTTGTAATCTGCCCTCGCTTCGCTTCTTTTCCGATTGCATAGGCACTCCCTGTTGTAAATAAAGAAACAGCCTCATATACCGTCAATCTTTCTTCTGGTATATAGCATATGCCGTCAATAAAACTTCTACGTGTAACAGCGCTATATATACCTAGAAATGGATTTACTTGTTCAATTGGAGCATCTGAGCCACCGTTACAGTGTAATCCTGCTTCCAGTAACGTCTTCCAAGCATACGCATAACGAAGACGTTGCTCGCCTAGTTTTTCAATGACTGATGGAAAATCCGATGAAAGAAAGACTGGTTGTATATCAATAATGGCTTGCAAGTTTTTCATTCTTTCAATCAACTCTTCACGGGCAAGCTGACAATGAATAATGCGGTCACGCAATCCGTCTGCTGGTGGATATAGTTCAAGTGCATCAATAACATACTGGAGCGATAAATCACCGATTGTATGAATCGCAACTGGCATATGTAAGTCTCGTGCTTTTTTCACTAACTCTGCAAGCTCTTCACGCGAGAAGATTGCAACCCCATTTGTTTCCTTCGCATCTTCATACGGTTCACTTAATAAAGCTGTTCTTCCGCCAAAAGAGCCATCAGAAAAAATTTTCATCGCCCCAAATTCAATATAGTGTTCATTTTCATATTCTTTTCGCTCATGCGCTACTTCATGGTGAACGAGCAAATGCGCTTTAAATGGCATTTCTTTTATAACATGAGAAAACGCATTATGCGTTTTTCTAAAACCACCGTAGTAATTTAAATCTTCCGTATGCCCACCAACGAGTCCGTATTGCCAGCAATCTTTAATCGCTGTTTGCAAAGCGCTTTGTAAGTAGGCTTCATCAATTTCAGGCTGAACATGTTTTATTAATTCTTGTCCTTGTTCATATAAAAGCCCGGTTAACATATTGGATGAATCCCGGCCAATTTTTCCGCCTTTCGGATCTTTTGTCGATTCTGTTATGTTCGCTTCTTGCAGTATGTATGAATTCACCCATGTGACGTGGCGACAAACGCGCTTTAATAAAATCGGATGTTCTTTCGAAATCGCATCTAAATCTTTTGCATGAACATCTTTCGTATCTGTAAAATTATTTTCATTCCAGCCTTCTCCAATAATCCAAGAGCCTTTTGGTGCTTCTTCTACTCGCTTCTGAACGAGAGTAAGCATGTCACTATACGATGTGCAATTTGATAAATCTAGACGAAGTAACCTCTCTCCATGCCCAATAAGGTGCATATGGCTATCAACAAGACCTGGAATCATTGTTTTCCCTTTTAAATCGTACAATTCTATCGCAGCATATCGGTTTTCTAACTCTTCCTTACTCCCAATATCAACGATCCTGCCATTTTCAACATAAATAGCTTCCACTTTTTCATTTTCTTCCCTCATCGTGTAAATGATGCCGCCGTACCAAATTTCTCCCATATATCCCATCTCCTTTGTTTTATTGTATAAAAAAAAGCACCATTTCAAAACATGGTGCTTTTCTAAACATTACTTTTGTTCAGTAGTAGACGTTGTAACTTGCCATTCAATATTAAATTTATCTTTTACTTGTCCGTATGCTGGGCTCCAGAACGTTTCTTGAAGTGGCATGATAACCTCTCCACCTTCTTGTAACTTATCGAATACTTCTTTCGCTTTTTCCGCGTTACTAATTTGAATTGCGATTGTTACTTGAGATCCAATTGCATGCCCTTGACCTGGGAATGTATCAGAAATCATAAGTTCCGTATTACCAACTTTTAAAGTAGCATGTAGAACGCGCTCTTTCGCTTCAGCTGGAATCGGATATTCTGGATTTTCAGGCATGTCACCAAAAGTTTGCATGACTTCTACTTTTGCGTCTAACGCATCTTTATAAAACTGTACAGCTTCTTGCCCACTACCATCTAAAACTAAGTAAGGATTAATACCTAAAATCATACGGACACCTCTTTTTTAAGTTTATAAAATCGAACTTGTGTTCGTTTTTATATTATCATTGTTTTCCATTTTATTCAACTATTTCCTTCACTGTTTTCAAAATTATTTTGAGGGTAGCTCCATCTCTTGTTTTCTAAGTTCAATACGGCGAATTTTTCCAGAAATTGTTTTTGGTAGTTCATCTATAAATTCAATTTTGCGAGGGTATTTATATGGTGCAGTGAGTTCTTTGACGTGTTGTTGGAGTATTGGAATTAATGTTTCTTCGTTCTTTTCTATATTCTCTCTTAATACAATAAATGCCTTCACGACACTTCCGCGAATTTCATCAGGGCTTGCGACAACCGCACACTCTCTTACATAAGGATGTTTTACAAGCGCATCTTCTACTTCAAACGGACCGATTGTATAACCAGAGCTAATAATAATATCGTCACCGCGCCCTTCAAACCAGAAATAGCCATCTTCATCTTTCTTCGCTTTATCACCGGTAATATAATAATCACCGCGAAATTGCATCGCTGTGCGTTCATCGTCTTTATAATATTGTTTAAAGAGGGCTGGTGTTTCAATGTGAACTGCAATATCACCAACTTCTCCTACCTTTACCGGCATACCTTCCTCATCTACAATATCAACGTGGTTGCCTGGCGTTGGTTTCCCCATTGATCCTGGTCTAATATCCATCCCTTTCATTATACCAACAAGTAATGTATTTTCCGTTTGCCCATAGCCGTCTCTTACTGTAATATCAAAGTGTTTTTGGAACGTCTCAATGACTTCTCTATTTAACGGCTCACCTGCGGATACAGCGCTATGTAACGCTTCTAAATTATACTCACTTAAATTCTCTACTTTTGCCATTAATCTATACTCAGTCGGCGTGCAACAAAGCACATTCACCTTATTATCATTTAATAAATTTAAATATGTTTTCGGTTCAAACTTACCGTTGTATACAAATCCTGTTGCCCCAGAGCCTAGAGTTGCTAAAAATGGGCTCCAAATCCACTTTTGCCAGCCTGGACTAGCCGTTGCCCATACAACATCATTCTCTTCAATTCCAAGCCAATTTGGGGCGCTCGTACGTAAATGAGCGTATGCCCACGCATGCGTATGAACAACACCTTTTGGATTTCCTGTCGTTCCTGACGTGTAAGATAAAAAGACCATGTCCTCTTTATCTGTCTTCGCCATTTCTAACATGTCACTTTCTGTTTCTAACGCTGTTTTTAAATTGATCCATCCATCTACTGACTGCTCGCTCAGAACGAATTTTTGAAGAGATTCCATCACTTCTATATCATCAAACTGGCCAATGTACGGCTCATAACTTACAATTGCCTTTACTTCACCATGCCCGATTCGATATTCAATATCTTTTTTACGCAACATTTCCGAACTTGGAATTACGACAAATCCTGCTTTAATCGCTGCGATATACGTCATGTACGCTTCAATTAAACGCGGCATCATAATGAGGAGCTTGTCCCCTTTTTGCAGACCACTCTTTATAAAAGCGTTTCCAATTTTATTCGCACCTTGCATTAACTCAGCGTATGTAACTTCTCTTCTATTCCCTTTATCATCTTGCCAAATTAAAGCAAGCTTCTCTTTATCACCTGTATATTTCTCTATTTCAGAAACTAAATTATAAGACGGCAGTGCCAACAATTGTTCTCTCTTCATAAACATCCTCCTTTTTTTATGCCTCCCTTATATAATAAAGAATTTTCTGTCTATTTTGAACCCTCTTCTTTTGACAAATTTTTTAGTTCTGTCGAATTGGTAAATGAAATTGTATCGACGATTTTTTAAATATATCGAACACAACTTGGAATATATCAACGAAAAATTGAATATATCGACGTTTCGACAAAGGATATCGACTTACCGACAAATAGCGACACAACACAAAAAAGAAAGAGCGGGAGAACCCGCTCTTTCTAAGCCATCGTATATGGGATTATTTTTGGAAACCGCCTAATTGTTGCTCAGCTAGTGAAACTAGACGTTTAGTAATTTCGCCACCAACAGAACCGTTAGCGCGAGATGTTGCATCCGCTCCAAGTTGAACACCAAACTCTTGAGCGATTTCGTATTTCATTTGGTCTAATGCTGATTCAGCACCAGGAACCGCTAATTTATTTGTGCTACGTGCCATGTTATATCACCTCCTTGTGAGTATAGAGTGTGATAAATAACATGACTTCATACACGGTTTAGATATGGTAATTTATGGTTTTAGAAAAGTTCTTCGAATTTTTCTTCTTCCGCCACTACTTCTACTGTTTGCAATACCATTGTTTCTTTGTTCGCTACAGCTTCATCGATTAATGGTGTGAAATCATATTTCGCTTCAAAACGATTCGCTTTTTCACGCTTCGGCTTCGTCGCTGGGCTTGCTGGTGTGAATACTGTACAGCAATCTTCGTACGGACGAATTGAAATCTCATATGTGCCGATTTCTTCAGCAATTTTAATAATTTCTAATTTATCCATCGTAATAAGCGGACGAATAACTGGATAGTTTGTTACTTCGTTAATCGTATGCATACTATCTAATGTTTGGCTTGCTACTTGTCCAAGACTTTCACCAGTCGTGATTGCAAGTGCATTACGCTCCTCTGCGATACGCTCTGTAATACGCATCATCATACGGCGCATAACTGTCATTGAATAGCTAGATGGAATTTCTTTATTAATCGTTTTTTGCACTTCTGTAAATGGAACAAGGTGAAGTGTTACACGTTTACAGTATTTCGTTAACTCTTGTGCTAAATCAATTACTTTTTGTTTCGCGCGCTCACTTGTGAAAGGTGGGCTATGGAAGTGAACTGCTTCCACAGATACGCCGCGTTTCATCGTTAAGTAAGCTGCTACCGGGCTATCGATACCACCAGAAAGAAGTACCATTACTTTTCCGCCAACGCCAACTGGTAAACCGCCAGCTCCCATACGCTCATCGCACATAATGTAGCTATAACCACTGCGAATTTCTACACGTACATTTACATCTGGATTATGAACATCTACTGTAATATCTTCTGTATTTTCTAGAATGTGTCCACCAATCTCAGGTAATAATTCCATCGTTCTCATTGGGAAATGCTTATAAGAACGGTGTACAGTAATTTTAAATGTTTTCACATCGCCTTTTACTTGTAAGAAAGCTGCTAATGCACCTTTTTTAATATCTTCTAATTCTGATGGTACTTTCATCGCTAAGTTAAACTTATGAATACCAAATACATCTTTCAATCTTTCAGAGATCGCTTCATGATCTTCACCATTTAATTGGATGTACATACGGTCATGTGTTGCATCGATTTTAATATTTGGGAACTTTTTCAGTTTGAACTTCACGTTATCTTTTAATGTGCTTACGAATTTAGAACGGTTCTTACCTTTAGTCGTCATCTCTCCGTAACGAACTAAAATATATTCATATGTCATCATATTCCTTTACCTCATCACTTCATATAATTTTGGCATTGTTTGTTTCACAATACCTTCAAATTGTTTTACTTCTTCCATCGTGTTTTCTGGTGCCAAACTAATACGAATCGCACTTGCAGCAGCGGCATGCGGTACTCCCATTGACACTAACACTCTGCTCACTTCATTCGCTTTTGAAGAACAAGCAGACTTCGTCGATACATATACACCGTGTTCTTCTAAAGCATGAACGACCACTTCTGGTTTTAAACCAACAAATGATACATTTAAAATGTGCGGTGCTGCATATGCAAGCGACGTATTGATCGTTACATCTTCCATCTCTTTAAAGAAACGGACAAGCTCTGCTTGTAAACTTTGCAAATGAGCTACCTTTTCTTTCACTTGTTCCATTGTCATGCGAAGTGCTTTCACCATCGCTACAATGCCAGGTAAGTTCTCTGTGCCAGAGCGATACTTCAGCTCTTGTTGACCACCTGATAAAATTGGATCTAACCTTACGCCATCACGTATATAAAGCAGACCTGTTCCTTTTACACTGTGGAATTTATGTCCAGATATTGAGCAAAGATCAATATGAGAAGCGTATAAATCAAGCGGTACTTTTCCTATCCCTTGTACATGGTCCACATGGAATCTTATTTTCGGATAATTCGATAATAACGTTCCAATTTCAACAACAGGCTGAATCGCTCCAGTCTCGTTGTTCACGTGAATAATTGACACAAGAATCGTATCTTCACGAAGTGCTCGTTTTACATCCTCTACCGATACAACACCATGCTCATTAACCGGTAAATATGTTACATCAAAACCGAGATCTTCTAACTGTTTATATGCTTCAAACACAGACGCGTGTTCAATATTCGTTGTAATGATATGTTTACCGCGCGAACGATTCCTCATCGCTATCCCTTTAATCGCAAGGTTATTCCCTTCCGTTCCACCTGATGTGAAAATAATTTCAGAAGGTTTAACGTGAAGAAGCTGCGCTGCAATCGTTCTTGATTGTGTTAATAGACGCTCTGCCTCTCCTCCAAGCGAATGAATAGAAGAAGGGTTTCCAAAATATTTTCCAGCAACCGTTACGTACGATTGGAGGGCTTCTGGATATGGCTTCGTCGTCGCACTATTATCAAAATAGATCATCGTTCTTCCCCTTTCAGCGCTATCACATCATATAATCATATCACAAATACGTGTAATTACGCTAAGACTACTCAAAGGTTCCATTTTATCCCGATTGTGAAGGACAATAATTAGCGAGGATGCCCACACTGATTACAGTTTCACTTTATTTTAAAACAAATAACCTTACTGTATTCCGCTATTCATTATAGCAACATCGCCCTCAAAATTACACAAAAAAACAAACCCTTTATGAAAGGGTTTGTTCATTGTCTACATATTCAGCTATTTTTTGAACAACGCCAGGTTCAAGCTGCTCTAGTATAGAAGCCGCTTGTTCTAAAGCTGCATCGTATTGATATTCACGGAATAATTTCTCCGCATAATTTAAGCTCTCTGCAAGACTCTCATCATGACTACGGTAACGATTACCGTATTGAATTAATTTTTCAACTAAATACGCTTGTCCAATTAACTCTTCTGTCATTTCAGCTACACCATTAACAGTTGTGTATGCTTCTTCTAAACTGCTATTTACAGCGTTCATATTTAATGGCTTCACTTCTAATTGATCATATACAGCTTGCATTGCCATTTGTCCTCTTTTTAAATCTTCCATAATACTCTCTGGAAGGCCTGGCAAATTCGACTTTTGCATAAATCGTTTCGTTTCGAAAATGGTATTTCGCATTTCTTGTAATTTCTCACGCGCTTCAAATTCTTCTTTACGCATCGTTTGCAGCATTTCTTTATATTCTGCATGAAGTACTTTCAATGTTTCACATTGCTCATAAACCTCTTCTAATTCCTCACGAATAATAGAGAAGGCAATATCTTGTTCAGCAACGCGTAATTGTAGCATTTCAAAACGTTTCGTTAAAATGTGCATTTGCTTTTCAATTACTTTTTGAGACTCAATGTCCTTATCTTGTAACTGATAACTTTGTTTCACAAGTTGTGTTTCTGCTTTTGTTTCAATCGTTTCAGTGCGAATTTCTTCTAAATCTTCATAAACAGAAAGTGTTTTTTGCTCCACATAATGTCTCGCATGCACCTCTTGCTCCAGCTGATCATAGAAACCATCTAAACGCGTTTTTAAGTTTTCTACTTTTTCAGTCGCTTCCGTTATATGAAGCTCCTGTATATCCATTAAACATGTGTGTAGTTGTGTCGTCATATCGCGAACTTCTTTAGGGATTTCCAAATACTCTAATACATAACCTTGTCTTACCATATCGTTATGTCCGTGTAATAAGTCTTCCAGCTGAACTGGTAACGTCGCTTGACACTCTACCAATAAATCTGGAATTTGGTGAATAATGATTTCTAAATCTGCTAAACCTTCTTCCAAACTAATAACAATTTCTCTCGCTTTTAAATAGTCACCATTATCTGTTGCCTCTTCAAAGCTTTTAAATTTATTAGATTCAGCATCTAGCATCTCTTCAATTTTCTGCTCTGCTGCTCCATACATATGTCTATGAGCAAGAACACTCTTCTTCATACTACGATATGTATCACGTAACTCTTCAATTTCCGAGCTATTTTTTTCATGGCTTTCTAACAATTGCTGTAATTCATTTAAAATGTCTGTAATACGATTATCAGCATCATCTAAACCACTTATGGATTCATTCATCGCATGCTTTGCTTTTCGGAAGGAGAATTGCGAGGCGAATTTTCGCGCTTGCGCTAAATCTTTGTCAGCTTTCGGAAGGGTTGTTGATACAATTTCATCCCATTCTTCACGCCATTTACCAAACAGTTCTTCTGTTTGACCCGTCATATTTAAATCTTTTACCCGCTTTAGTTCATCTGCCACAGGTTTATCTTTTATCTCTTGTTTCCACTGCTCAAGTGCTTCAATATCTTTATATGAACGATTTCTTATCACAAGCTCTATCATGAGCAGCACTAGAATAGAGCTTACTACAATGATAACGATCGTCAGGATAGAATCCATGCAAAAAAGCCTCCTAGTTATATCTCTTTTTTTGTCCGTTCCGTTTATGAAATGGAAGGCATTATGTATAAAAAGGGAATTCCCCTATATTTAACAACTAACAATGTACTAATCATACCATGTAATGGCTTGTTTTTGACCTAGTTTTTTTAAAATTTCATGTTTCTTTCAATGCAATTGTAATCTTTCTCAATATTCTATTTGGATTATCTCTCATCATCAAATGAATGCAATAAAGTGAAACTTTAATCAATGGGGTTGTTTCCCGCCCACTGATTATTAGCCCTCACCAATCGGGCTTTTACGGGCAGTTGATTCCCCACCTAACTTCTTTGCTTTCGCTGAATTTTGAGGTGGGGTCTTACTGCCCGGCAAATAGCGGGACAAAGGTCCTTCTTCCATATGAGATGCGAAATAAATTTTACGCACAAGTGGTGGCTCAATAGAAATCGCATGTACATTCCCTTGCTTTATCGCTTGCTCTACTGACATTTCTGGAAGTAACGTGATACCAAGTCCAGCACCGACCATCGCAAGCATCGGTTCTGCATAAGAACTTTCAAATGCAATGATTGGTTTCGCACCTATCCCTTGAAACATATTCGTAATCATTTTCCTTACATCACAGATTTCTGGATATACAATTAACTTTTCATTTTGCAAATCTTCCATTCGGATTACTGTTTTTTCTTTATAAAGATGATCATTTGAAACGACACAAACAATTTTTTCTTCTCGCATTTCTTTTATACATGTAGCGCCTTCTACTACTGAATCAATGAACATCGCTTCAATCTTCCGTTCTTTAAAGAGTCCCATTAGTACTTTCGTATGCTCAATTTTCCATTCTACTTCGAACCCGTCACCTAATATATCTTTACATTTTGATATGTAATGTGCTGCTAAACTTGGCAATATGCCTATAGAAATGCTCCGCTTCTCTTGAAACTTCTTCATTTCGGCTTTCACTTCATGTATGTGTTCCAAAACCGGTAACATTCTTGTTATAAATAACTCTCCAGCACTTGTTAATTCGACTCCTTGCGCGGAACGCTTGAGTAAAGTAACCTCTAAATCCGCTTCTAACCTTTGAATTTGTTTACTAAGCGCCGGCTGAGAAATATGTAAAAGCTTACTTGCCTTTGATAAACTTCGCGTGTTCTTTACTTCAATAAACGATCGTACTGCCTCTAAATCCATCGTACACACCTCTAACAAAAAGTTATAACTGTCATAAGAAATCGGTATTTCCTTCTATAAACAATTACTCTTTATACTTATTTCATCAACTTACTATAACGAAATGTAAAGGGGAAAGATACTCTTGAACAAAAAACAAATGCTACTCGGATCCCTCCTATGCTTACTTGCCGTAACGGCTTGGGGATTTATGTTTCCTGTAATGGCAAACGCCTTACAGTTTATCGATCCGTTCTTCTTCACAACTATCCGATACGGATCAGCAGCTATTATTTTTCTTATTCTGTTATTAATTACCGAAGGGACACAGTCGCTCCGCTTAGAAAAGAGAACACTTTCGTTATTCTTTTACGGAACAGTCGGTTTCGCTGGATATGGTTTTCTCGTTTTCTACGGACAACAACTT
Organism: Bacillus basilensis; assembly: GCF_921008455.1. NCBI lineage: Bacteria > Bacillati > Bacillota > Bacilli > Caryophanales > Bacillaceae > Bacillus > Bacillus basilensis. The sequence goes on from NZ_CAKLBZ010000001.1 coordinate 4,706,352, forward strand.
GCCGGACCTTCTGGAGCCATCCATGCGGCTATGATTCAGTCTCTTATGCCACTCATCGCTTTATTATTGCAGGGGATAACAAAAAACAAACGCCCACAAAACTACACATTCCTTTGTATGTTCGTTGCACTAATCGGTGTTATGCTTGTCATTTCAAAAGGAAATATTCACTTATTATTTGGAGCTGCCAGTCACGTCTCAACAAATATACTTATGCTATGCGGCGTTACTTGCTGGGTCATTTACACGAACGGTGGTGCTCGTTTTCAATCTTGGTCACCACTTCGATATACGACGTTAACTTGTTTATTCGGCTCAATTTCACTCATCGTTATTGTCACTTTCTTCACTTACACAAACGTCGTTACTGTACCGTCACTCTCTACAATTATGAGCGTTCGTTTTGAACTCTTATATATGTCGATTATTGCAGGGGTTATCGCTGTATTTTGCTGGAACACAGGAAATCGCTATATTTCATCTATTAACGGCATATTATTTATGAATTTAGTTCCTGTCCTTGCACTTATCAATTCCATCTTTCGAGGTTATACAGTCGACAAAATTGAAGTGGCCGGAGCCTCATTAACAATTATCGTGCTATTATGCAACAATTTATGGCAAAGAAAAGAAATCACAAGAATCCCCACCTCAGTTCGTTAGGTGGGGATTCTTCACATATGAACGGCTCTTGGCAATTCATAATACATATTCGTTATACATAATGTTTGTTCCATCCATTGTTCAATTTCTTTCGTGTACATTTCTAAGAAAAATGTTTCAGACGGAAAAGAATGCAGTACTTCCGATATATATTGCGGATATAAAAACGGCATATTCATCATGCCTTTTAATTGCGTCATAAACATTGTAAAAGATACCTTTCTAAATTCTTGCTTCATTTGTCCCTGTCTAATTATTTGCTCTATATAATATCTTTCTTTAGAAAAATAAACGGTCATCACTTCACGAATTAATGTCGTATCAAGCGAAAGCTCTCGGTAGAAGAAACGTGTCAGTTCCCTATTTTCAAATTGATATCGTAAAATTCCGCGCACCATTTGCACCATCACATCTTTAGCTGACAAATACTCTCTCTGTTCAAACGACACTTCAATCACATGAATATATCCTTCTAAAAAATCAGTAATAAGCCGTTCTAATAAACCTTGCTTTCCAGCAAAATAATATGAAATATTCGCTACATTCACATCCGCTCGCTTTGCAATGTCTCGCACCGAGGTTCCATCATAACCTTTCGTATTAAACAACGATATTGCCGCATCAATTACTTTTTGTTTCGTCTGTTTCATGCGCTCACTTCCTCTCACTGAACAGCTATAGTTTAAATTTCTTGACTTTTAAGACAAATTCCTTTAATTTTCTATCGACAAAGTCATGTGAAATACATCGTATTTTGCTAATATTTTACACATCTCGATAAAAAAGGAGCTGTTTCCATGTTTACTAAAGAAAGTTATGCAGGATCTCGTGAAGAGCAATATGAGACAGTAATTAAACAACTGGATGCATTATTAACTGGCGAATCAAACGTAGTCGCAAACTTATCAAATGCGTCCGCATTATTAAACCAATTTTTAGATCGTGTGAATTGGGTTGGCTTTTACGTAACAGAAGGAAATCAGCTTGTTCTTGGACCATTCCAAGGAATGCCTGCTTGCGTACGCATCCCATTTGGACGAGGCGTTTGCGGCGTTGCAGCTGAAACGAAAACAACGCAGCTTGTAGCAGACGTTCACCAATTCCCAGGACATATCGCTTGCGACAGTGCTTCAAATTCAGAAATCGTCGTACCGATTGTAAAAGAAGGAACTGTCATCGGTGTACTTGATATCGATAGCCCTGAAAAAAATCGTTTTGACGAAGTAGATCAGCGCTATTTAGAAAAGTTTGTGGAAACACTCCTAACACATATGTAAAAGGAAAAGAGCGAGTTATCGATTTAGTACATCACGTACAAAACCGATAGCTAGCTCTTTTTTATTGATTGACCGTAGATATGTTCTTTAACGCTTGCTCTAAATCAGAAGCAATATCCTCCCATGATTCTAAACCGACAGATAAACGTATTAAATTATCATAAATGCCCATTTCTTGTCTTAGCTCAGCTGGAATCGCAGCGTGCGTCATCGTCGCTGGATGCTGAATTAACGTTTCTGTATCTCCTAAACTTACCGCAATTGTAATAAAGTGAAGGTCATTGATAAACGCTTGCGTCTCTTCTTTCCCGCCTTTTACTGAAAAAGAAATCACACCGCCGCCCCGTTTCATTTGGCGAGATGCTAGTTCCCCTTCTGGATACCAAACACCTTCTACCGCATCATGATTTTTTAGGAACGACACAATTTTTTCTGCATTATCACAATGACGATCCATTCTTACCGCTAACGTCTTTAATCCACGTAACAATAACCACGCATCAAACGGCGCCATAATACCGCCGATATCTTTTCGCATCGGGCGAATTTTTTCAGCTAACGCTTTCGTTTTACAAATCGTTACCCCTGCTACAACATCACCGTGACCCCCGATATACTTTGTCGCACTATGCACAACCGCGTCACAGCCGAGTTCCAGCGGCCTTTGTAAATAAGGTGAACAAAACGTATTATCAACAATGACAAGTAAGCCATTTCGCTTTGCAACCCGAATCACTTGTTTTAAATCAATTAATTTCATTGTCGGATTAATCGGTGTTTCAACGAAAATAAGCTTTGTATTTGGGCGAATCTTATTTTCAATATCAGCCTCTGTTTCCATATCACAAAAAGAATGCGTAATCATAAATTTTTCTTCTAACACTTCTAAAAAACCGTACGTGCACCCATATAATCCATTTGAACAAATAATATGATCTCCAGCCTTTAGAAAACCAATTAAAGTTGCTGAAATAGCTGCCATACCGGATCCGAAAGCAAGTGCTTCCTCTCCTCCTTCTAACACCGCCATACGTTCTTCAAATAATTTTACAGTTGGATTTCCAAGTCTTGAGTAAATGTAAGATGGATCTACTCCCGCAAAACTCGCCTCACCTTGCTGTGCAGTCTCAAATGTAAATGTAGACGTTTGAAATAAAGGTGGTGTTAAACTTCCTTTATGTTCCTCAGATTTATAACCGTGATGAATTAACGCTGTCTCCATATGCTTCTTTTTCATAAAAACATCCCCTTTTATGTTTTTACTGCCGCATATTCATCAACAAAAATTTGATGAACGTTTTTACCATATTTTATGTAAGCGTTTTATTTGTGTTTCTATCTCTTCTTTTATATCGTTTTAAATTCCTTCTTGTTAATTTCCAAAATTTATATGCATAAAACAAAAACGTACTCGCTTGACGAAACTCTGGGTAAAAGATATAATAGCGTTTGTGTAAAATAAAAAGGCAGCCTTGTAATGTGAGTTTATCGTTTGTATTTTGTTCCTCTACGGAGGTGTATCTCGTAACTCCCTGCTGCTGGAGCGAAGGTACATGAAAACAAAATGCCCGTAAATATCGATTACGTCTGTTTTTATTTTACGTAAATAAAAACATTTTTAAAGGAGGAGTCAACTATGGCTCGTTATACAGGTCCAGCTTGGAAACTGTCTCGTCGTCTTGGAATCTCTCTAAGCGGCACAGGAAAAGAATTAGAAAAACGCCCTTACGCACCAGGTCCTCACGGTCCTAACCAACGTAAGAAACTTTCAGAATACGGTTTACAATTACAAGAGAAACAAAAACTTCGTCACATGTACGGCATGACTGAGCGTCAATTCCGTCGCACATTTGACCAAGCAGGTAAAATGCCTGGTAAGCACGGCGAAAACTTCATGATCCTTCTTGAAGCTCGTCTTGACAACCTAGTTTACCGTATGGGCTTAGCTCGCACTCGTCGTGCAGCTCGCCAATTAGTAAACCACGGTCACATCACAGTTGATGGATCTCGCGTAGATATCCCATCTTACCGTGTAAAACCTGGTCAAACTATCAGCGTTCGCGAAAAATCTAACAGCCTTGTTGTTGTTAAAGAAGCGATCGAAGTTAACAACTTCGTACCAGAATACTTAACTTTCGATGCTGATAAATTAGAAGCTACTTACACTCGTCACGCTGAGCGTTCTGAGTTAGCAGCTGAAATCAACGAAGCATTAATCGTAGAGTTCTACTCTCGTTAATCTCGGTACTCTGAAAAGAGTATTATTAAAAGCCTTAGGAACCTTGTTTATCAAGGGGCCTGGGCTTTTTTTATTTTATAAAACACATATAATTAGGCCAAAAATAAAAAAGCTGGTGTGTGTATAGAAATGGGTAAGTACAAAAAACAGATGAGAAAAGAAGCTACTTGTTTTGAAAGAAGAATTTACCACGATCCCTCTTCATTTAAAGAACCTCAAAAAAATAAAAATGCTATTAGAAGAATTAGTACAAGATGAAGTAATATTCATGGTGGAGCATTATGTCGTTACACGAATTAGAACAGATAAACCCCGTTCCCTAACAATGGTTCAGGATCATTTAAAAAATCGAGAAACAAAATACTGAATTACAAGGATAGAAATTACCTCTCCGAAAAAAAAACCAATCCTGTGGATTGGCTTTTTTCGTTTATATATAAAATAAAATTATTTATTTTCCTCTTTCTGAACATATACATAAGCATCTTTCTGCTCTTTATGTATATCTACCTTCGAATTCTCTGCAAGCTGACCCGCATTTAGCAAAGAAAAAATAATGAGCGCTTCTAGTGACATTTTGTTTTACCACTCCTTTCTAGTTGTTATACATTTATCATACCGCTTACATGTGATTTCCGTATGAACTCGAAAAGGAGATTACAACAAAAAGGTTACAGGAATACGAAGGCACGCTATAATAACCATAAAATAGGAGGTGGATTCTTTTTGACAATAAACCAAATGGTTCAGTTAGGTAGTGCATGTATGCTATTTATTACTTCAGCACTTATGAGTTGGTATCAGGGGAGTAATTTAATAGATTATCCTGATGAATGGAAATATAGCGCTAAGTTTACCAATTACTTTAAAGGTACTGTCTCAAATTACCAAGATATTTATCAAATCGATTTCTTTATATATGCAGCAAAATTTTATCCCGCGGCATTTATCGTTATGCTAATTAGTTTACTTTATATGCTCATATTAATTCTTTATATTCTATTTAAAAGAAAAGATCCGGCGATTTAAATCCATACATAAAAAACCCCGAATCATAAACTTTTCAGCCTACAATTCGGGGTACTATTTGTTTTATATTCGTTTCTAATTAGTAACGAATTAAGAAATATTTCTTTTTACCGCGGCGAATGATTGTGAATTTACCTTCGATGCGGTCGTTTTCTGTTACAACGTAGTCTAATGCTTGTGTACGCTCACCGTTTACGTAGATTGCGCCGTTCGTTACATCTTCACGTGCTTGACGTTTTGATGGAGAGATTTTGCTTTCCACAAGTAAGTCGATTAATACTGTATCTTCTGCAGTACGTTCTACAGATGGTACATCTTTGAATCCTTGCTCGATTTCGCTTGCAGTCAATTCTGCTACAGAACCACTGAATAATGCAGCTGAAATTTTAATTGCTTGCTCTAATGCTTCTTCGCCGTGAACAAGTTTTGTCATTTCAGAACCTAATGCTTTTTGTGCTGCACGTTTTTCTGGCGCTTCAGCTACTTGCTTTTCAAGCTCAAGAATTTCTTCATGAGATAAGAATGTGAAGTATTTTAAGTATTTAACAACATCACGGTCATCTGTGTTAATCCAGAATTGGTAGAACTCGTAAGGAGTTGTTTTTTCTGGATCTAACCAAATTGCGCCGCCTTCTGTTTTACCAAACTTCGTACCGTCAGATTTAGTAACAAGTGGAATTGTTAAACCAAATGCTTTCGCATCTTCTTCTGATTTACGGATTAATTCAAGACCAGCTGTAATGTTACCCCATTGGTCACTACCACCGATTTGTAGGCGGCAATTATGGTGTTGGTATAAGTTTAAGAAGTCGTATGATTGTAAAATCATGTAACTAAACTCAGTGAATGAAATACCAGTCTCTAAACGAGATGCTACTGTATCTTTTGCTAACATATAGTTTAAACCGAAGTTTTTACCGATATCGCGTAAGAATGAAATTACATCTAAGTTACCAAGCCAGTCATAGTTATTAGCCATTGTTGCTGGGTTGTCCACGTTTTCAAACTCTAAGAAGTTTGAAAGTTGGTTTTTAATGCTTTCTGTGTAGTAAGCAACTGTATCTTTCGTATTTAATGTACGCTCTGCTTTTTTACCACTTGGATCACCGATCATACCAGTACCACCGCCAACAAGTGCGATTGGTTGGTGACCAGCTAATTGGAAACGACGTAACATTAATACTGGTAACATATGACCGATGTGTAAGCTATCCGCTGTCGGGTCGAAACCACAGTATAATTTAACGCTTTCTTTTTCTAGTAATTGCTCAAGGCCCTCAGCATCTGTTTGCTGATTAATTAGACCGCGAAATTCAAGATCTTGTAAAATACCCATATCCTACATACTCTCCTTTAAGTTCATTACTGGCGTGAAGGTTGAAAACATAAAAAAATCGCCCCTTCAAATAAGGGACGATTTTGATTATCGCGTTACCACCCTAGTTGCAGACCAAAAAAGCCTACCACCTTATTTACATAACGGCTTAGCACCGTCTTTTCCCTTTTGAATACAATTCAATCGAAAAAAGATGCTCTAGGGGCGTAATTCGCGATCATCTATGTGCTGATTTTCACCGGCCATCAGCTCTCTAAAACAGGGAAATGATCACTACTTCTCCCTTTCCACGCTCAATTATTCATATACTTTTCTTTATACCATCATTTATATAGGCGTGTCAAATAGAGGTGGAATTTCTCACCTTGCCAATCCTTTACAACGTCGCAAAGAGTATCGTAATAAGAGAAAGAATCGGAACTCCAACTAGCAACGAGACATGAAACACAACTGATAAATCATTTCCTATCGTCGCCTCCACAGGATCTTTCGCCGGAGAACCAAGAAATCCGATTAATCGATCGAAGCGACTTACCGTTTTTGGAAAGTCCGGTACTTCTACATGGTCACTATCTAAATGCTGTTTTAATTTATATTCACTCTTAAAGGGATTTTCGCTCAATTTCATCCACCTCCAGCAATTGTTTCAATTTCTTTATCCCGTTATGAAGTCTCGATTTCACTGTTCCAATCGGAATGTTTAATATTTCTGCAATCTCTTTTTGCTGCATATCATGATAATAAGAAAGGATCAGGACCGCTCTTTGCTCTTCAGGAACTTTCAAAATCGCGTCCCTTACTGTGAGCCGATCTTCGTGAGAAAATTCTTTTTCCGGAATCGGCACTAAAAACGGCAAAAGCGTACGCCACTTTTTTCTCCTATTTAATTTATTAATCATAAGACGATAACCGATTTGAAATAAATACGTTTTTATTTTTCCTTTTTCAGGCTCATACATATGTTTCTTTCGTTCTAACGTCAAAAACGTATCTTGCACAAGGTCGATACTCAGCTGTTCATCTCGATTAAAGCGATACAGAAATGTATATAGCGCTGGTTTAATTAAAACGTATAGTTTTTCTCCAGCCTGCTTATTTCCACTTTGATACGCCAGCATGAGCTCTTCCTCAATCCCAATCTGCGCCATGATTTTTGATCTCCTTTATTCCTTTTAACGTTAATGAAATACGGGAAATTAAATAGCAACTTGCGACAATAATCCATACTTGTGATTGATTCGTAAAAAATTGAACGTACGGGTTTTGAATTGTCTGGCCGGTTGAAACTAAAATATTTAATGCTTGCACACATATGCATGCATACACTGCAAGACAAGCCGAAATCGTATCAAATACATTCCAACGAAAGTACACTTTTGTTTTTGTAAAATCAATTTTATATCCTTTTTTCCGTACTATATGTTTTCTATCAAACGGAATAATGATTGAAAACATCACAATCATCATGACTCCAGCTGTGATCATTGAAACTTTAAATCCAATCGGCATCGGTAATAACAGACCACAAGAAAATACGGCTATAATTCCAATTAAAGCAAAAGTAAGAAGTAATTTATTAGACATATAAAAGCCTCCCTCATCTATTCTTTCATAAATGTATACAGACGAGGAAGGTGCTTCGTTCAAATATTATTTTATTTTTTTAATAACCTTTGCAGGATTTCCGCCAACTACTACATGATCTGGCACATCTACCGTTACAACGGCGCCAGATGCGATAACCGTATTGTCTCCAGTTGTCCCAAATAGTTCTTTTACGATTCCACTACGTTATTCTAATTTTACTTCTAATGTTTCATTTAACTTTCTTGTTAATATACGAGAACACTCCCTCTCTTGTACTAAAACTGGATCAGTCGGTATATATATTTCTCCTAGTATCATTTTTTCTTTTTCTGTTTTCATTTTATTTCCTCTTTAACTTCTATGTAGGTTAAAGAGGGAATAAAAAAGAAAGGTCTGAACGTTGTTTCGTTCAGATCTTTCTCTCTTAATCTTCCATCGTTGATAAGTCACCTGTTGGTAAGTTTAACTCCCACGCTTTTAATACGCGGCGCATAATTTTACCACTTCTCGTTTTCGGTAATTTATCTCTAAATTCAATTTGTCTTGGCGCCGCATGAGCTGCTAAGCCTTTCTTTACAAATTGACGAATTTCTTCTTTTAACTCTTCAGATGGCTCGTATCCCACGCGAAGCGCGATAAATGCTTTAATGATTTCTCCGCGAACTGGATCAGGAATACCAATTACACCAGCTTCTGCAACAGCAGCATGCTCAATTAATTTGCTTTCTACTTCAAATGGACCAACGCGCTCACCTGACGTCATAATTACATCATCAATACGTCCTTGGAACCAGAAGTATCCATCTTCATCCATGTATGCAGAATCACCTGATACGTACCAGTCTCCTGGCATGAAGTAAGACTCATACTTTTGCTGGTTATTCCAGATTCCGCGCATCATTGCTGGCCAACCTTTACCAATTGCTAAGTTACCCATTGTGTATGGAGGCACTTCATTTCCTTCATTATCAACAATCGCTGCTTTCACACCTGGAATTGGTTTACCCATTGAACCTGGACGGATTTCCATACAAGGGTAGTTACAAATAACTTGTCCACCTGTTTCTGTCATCCACCACGTATCATGAATACGAAGTCCAAATGCGCTCATACCCCAGCGAATTACTTCTGGATTTAATGGTTCACCAACACTTAATACGTGGCGCACTTGTGATAAATCATATTTTTTAATTGCATCTTGTCCAGCTCCCATTAACATACGGAAAGCTGTTGGTGCGCTATACCAAACTGTTACACCGTAATCTTGCAGTGCTTCATACCACGCTTCTGGACTAAAGCGTCCGCCTAAAACAACATTTGATGCTCCGACTAACCACGGTGCGAAAATACCATAAGCAGTTCCCGTTACCCAGCCTGGATCAGCTGTGCACCAATATACATCGTCTTCTTTTAAATCTAATACCCACTTCGCCGTTTGATAGTGCTGAACCATTGCGTTTTGCGCATGTAGCACACCTTTTGGCTTACCAGTAGAACCAGACGTGTAATGAAGGATTAAACCGTCTTCACGGCCTAACCATTCGATATGTAATTCTTTTGAAGCTTGTTCGAATAAAGGATTGAACGCTACCGTTTTACCGCCTTCTTCTACATTGTCTCCAACAAGGAAGACTGTTTTTAAAGCTGGTAAATCATTTAATGGTACACGCTCTAGCAATTCAGGCGTTGTAATTAACACCTTTGCTTCGCTATCTTCTAAACGGTCGCGAACTGCACCTTCCATAAATGCTTCAAATAGCGGTCCAACGATTGCCCCTAATTTCACTGCACCAAGAAGTGCGAAATATAACTCTGGGGAACGCGGCATAAAAATAAAAACGCGATCGCCTTTTTCTACATCGCCATAATTTTTCAGGACGTTTCCTGCTTTATTAGAAAAATCCTTCATTTCCTTAAATGTATATTTCTCTTTTCGCGATCCATCTTGATAATAAAGAGCTACTTTATTCTTTCGATCGGATTTTGCATGCTTATCAATTGCCTCATACGCCATATTTACTCGGCCTGTCTCATTCCAAGTAAAGTTTTTATTAACCTCTTCCCAGTTAAAATTCGCGTATGCCTCATCATAATTCGGCAAATTATTTTCTCCTTTAATGACAGGAAGCGTTTCTACTTTCATACTTTACATCCCCCTCCTATGTATTCTATTATCTATTATAATGATATTATTTAAAATTTTCAGTATATTTGTTGATTTTTAGACAAATTTTTAATGACAAAATTCGATTCACATCGCATATATTATAAAGTACGATATTAATAGATTCACAAACCCTCAAGGTGGTGAGCAATACATTGATTCATAAAAAAATATATAATGCTAGAAACTTAAAAACAGCGAAAGGCACTTTAATTATTGAAGGTCCTGTCTCTACACATAACTTAGAAATGTATGAATTTCATCCAGATTTAGTTGCGTTTCGTCCTGCCGAGCAGCAGTATAAAGCAATTGTCGAAATTTCTAAATTACCAGAAGCTCGTCTCATTATTGCTAGACATAACCAAACAATCGTTGGATATGTTACATATTTATATCCTGATCCGCTCGAACGATGGTCAGAAGGAAAAATCGAAAACTTAATTGAACTCGGGGCAATTGAAGTAGTCCCAGCCTTCCGCGGATGCGCTGTCGGAAAGAACTTATTAGAGGTTTCAATGATGGACGATTATATGGAAGATTACATTATATTGACGACTGAATATTATTGGCACTGGGATTTAAAACAAACAGGCTTAAATGTTTGGGAATATCGAAAAGTAATGGAAAAGATGATGAATGCTGGTGGCTTACAATGGATGGCTACAGATGATCCTGAAATTTGCTCGCATCCCGCTAACTGTTTAATGGTCCGCATCGGTAAACGCGTTGATACGGATTCTATTCAAGCATTTGATCGTCTACGTTTTCACAATCGTTTTATGTACTAAATAAAGGGGGCAACTGGAATGATTGTAGAAGAAATTATGAATCAAGATGTGGTGACACTACACCCAAACGATACAATCGAAACAGCAATCCGAACGATACGCACGAAAGGCATTCGGCACATTCCAATTGTCGATCAAAATAATCATGTCGTAGGCATTATTTCTGATCGGGATGTAAGAGATGCAAGTCCATCAATTCTTGATGAACAAGTTCCACTCGCTATGCTGAAACAACCGCTCGACCTTATTATGAAACAACCTGTTATGACTTGCCATCCTCTTGATTTCGTTGAGGAAATTGCCACCTTATTTTTTGAAAATAAAATAGGGTGCCTTCCTGTAACAAAGGCTGGAAAGTTAGTTGGAATCATTTCTGAATCCACTGTACTGCACACGTTAGTGAAATTAACAGGAGCACATCAACCAAGTTCACAAATTGAAATTCAAGTAAAAAATGAACCTGGTATTCTTGGAAAAGTCGTTGCTATTTTTAGTGATTTGCAAATAAATATCGTGAGCGTTCTCGTCTACCCAGCAAAAGATGAGAATGATAAAGTACTCGTTTTCCGCATTCAAACCATGAATCCGCTAAAAGTGATTGATGCACTTGAAGCAGAAGGCTACCGCGTATTATGGCCGAACATCATGGGGATGCAAGCATGAGTAGCGCGTTTATTTATTCGGATGACTTTCGGGGCTATTCGTTTAGCCCTGATCATCCCTTTAACCAACTGCGCGTCACACTTACGTATGATTTATTACAAAAAGGCGGTTTTATCTCTCCCTCTCAAATCATCTCACCACGGATGGCTACAGATGAAGAGATTGCCTACGTTCATACAGAGGAGTACATAAATGCGGTAAAACGTGCTGGAGAAGGTAAGTTAGAAAAATCAATTGCGATGACATATGGGCTCGGAACAGAAGATACACCGATGTTTCCAAATATGCACGAAGCAAGCGCATTACTCGTTGGCGGTACGTTAACTGCTGTCGATGCTGTTCTTTCAGGGAAAGTAAAACACGCGCTTAATTTAGGCGGTGGCTTACATCACGGTTTCCGCGGCAAGGCATCTGGCTTTTGCATCTATAACGATAGTTCCATCGCAATGAAATATATACAGAAAAAATACGGTTTACGTGTTTTATATATTGATACAGATGCTCATCACGGTGATGGTGTACAATGGTCTTTTTACGACGACCCTAACGTATGTACCATTTCCTTACATGAAACGGGGCGTTATTTATTCCCCGGAACTGGCGCTGTAAATGAGCGCGGACAAGGTAATGGCTATAGTTATTCTTTTAACGTTCCACTCGATGCTTTTACAGAAGACGAATCGTTTTTAGATTCATATCGAACTGTCGTAAAAGAAGTTGCCGCATACTTTAAACCGGATATTATTTTAACGCAAAACGGAGCCGATGCACATTATTACGACCCACTTACACACCTTTGCGCAACGATGAATATTTACCGTGAAATACCAAAGCTTGCTCGCGAAATCGCTAATGAATATTGCGACGGTCGCTGGATTGCTGTCGGCGGCGGTGGCTATGACCACTGGCGCGTCGTCCCAAGAGCTTGGGCACTCATTTGGCTCGAAATGAACAACATCCAAAACATCTCAGGTTATCTCCCTCCAGAATGGATTGACGCTTGGAAAGGACAAGCAGAAACAGAACTTCCCCTCACATGGGAAGATCCAGACAACATGTATAAACCTATCCCCCGTAAACCAGAAATTGAAGAAAAGAATGCATTAACTGTAGCGAAATCCCTTGAAATTATTCGGAATAATATGACAAAATCTTTGTACTAAACGAAAAGGAGGCTCGTTTTTGAATAGCCTCCTTTTATTTATTGTCGGTTTCTGTCGGTAAGTCGATATATTTTAATAATCGCTGATATATTTCAGGTTCCGCCGATATATTCTGATAATCGCTGATATATTTTGAGTTGCGCCGATATATTCCAATAATCGCTGATATATTTTCATTTAGTCACAGTCTGGCCCAATTTTCATGAGGAAAGGTCGTGATATTATGTGGAAACAACAAATGATCCACACGAAACGTGGCACATTCGAGCTTTTTACTAAAGGCAGTGGCGAACCACTTTGCATTACACATCACTATTCACAATTTAATAAAACTGGCGATTATTTTGCGGATGTTTTCACTTCTACGCATCTTGTATTCCTCATTAATTTACGAGACGCTGGTAACTCAGCAAAAACCAATTCAGAACACGAATTAAGTATGATTGAAACGATTCACGACTTAGAAGCAATTAAAGAAGCTTTGCAATTTTCCACATGGCATTTCGCTGGCCATTCAACTGGCGGTATGCTTGGAATTTTATATGCAATCACATATCCAAAATCCTTACAATCATTAGTCGTGGTTGGAGCCGCAGCAAGTAACTATACAGAAACACCATTTTGTATTTATCATCCGGAACATCCTCAGTTTCATTATATGCAACAACTCATTGAAAACTTAAAAAGCCCTCACCTTACAAATGAAGAACGAAAAGAATTATCTACGAAGAGAACAAATTTATCATTGTATAAACCAGAAAACTACAATTCTTATTTTGATAAACCAATCACAAAAATAATGTCTGCTAGCCGGATGAACGCTTTCAATAAAGAATATCCTTTATTTGATTTAAGAGAGTATTTACCTTCTATCAATACAAAGACCCTTATTATGTGCGGACGACACGATGTGCAATGCCCGATTCAGTATTCTATTGAGTTGCATGAGGGTATACGTAATTCTATATTCGTTCCATTTGAGGACAGCAACCATTATCCTTTTTTAGAAGAAGCTGCTCAGTTTACTTCTACTACTCAAGCATTTTATAAATTATTACGTCAGTACCGTTATTATTAAGGAAGTCTAAACAATGACAAAAAGCTCAAAGTCTCTATATGACTATGAGCTTAATTTTTAGAAGAAATATTTCATACTAAAAACAACTAAAAGAACACAAGAAATAACAACTAAACCCACATCGAGTAATACTGCCTTTTTATCTCCTTCTTTTAAACTTATCATAAAACTAGAAATTATTTTAATTCCAAAAAAGACCATCATAAATAACCCACCGAAATGATCATTCGTATAATCTTCATCAAAAAACATTTGTATTGCACCAATAATTAATAAGATAAGTATGATATTAGTTCCAATTTTTAAAACCTTGCTTGATTTATTATCTTTTAATGTCTCCCCCAAAATGTAGCACTCCCTCTCATGCTCTCCTATTTTTATTCCTCTTTATACTTTAACATAAATTTCCTATTTTTCTTTTTTGTTCGAATAACATACAAAAAAACCTGCCAATTACTCGGCAGGTTCCCTACACATTAAAACGATAACCAGCTCCCCACACTGTTTCAATATATTGTGGGTGAGCGGGATCTCTTTCAATTTTTTCACGTAATTTTCTAATGTGAACGACAACAGTGGCTAAATCACCAGCAGAGTCTAATCCCCAAATACGTTCAAATAACTGTTCTTTATTTAATACTTGGTTTGGATGCGTTACAAAGAATGTTAATAAATCAAATTCCTTCGTTGTAAACGCAATTTCTTCATTGTTTATAAAAACTTTTCTCGCCCTTTGATCAATAGAAATTCCGTGAATATATAACGTATCGCGTTGCTTACTTACATTTCCTGATAATCTTTCATAACGAGAAATATGGGCTTTTACCCTTGCGACTAATTCACTTGGGCTAAACGGTTTCGTTATATAATCATCCGCCCCTAAACCGAGCCCGCGAATTTTATCTATATCTTCCTTCTTTGCTGAAACAAGTAAAATCGGAATATCTTTTATAGCTCGAATTTGCTTACAAATTTCAAATCCATTCATCTTTGGAAGCATAATATCTAAAATAATTAAATCGTAGTCTTCTTGCAGAGCCATTTGTAAACCTGTTTCTCCAGAGTGTTCTACATCAACTTGAAAATCACTAATTTCTAAATAATCTCGCTGTAATTCTGCAATGCTTACTTCGTCTTCTATTAGTAAAATTCTTTTCAAATTACTCACCACATTTCTCTACTTTTTCCAATGAGAAGAAAATACTTGTGCCTTTCCCAAGCTCGCTTTCCGCCCAAATATTCCCGCCATGTTCTTCAACAATTTGCTTCGCTATTGCTAAGCCAAGTCCACTTCCACCTGTACTAGAATTTCGCGATTGCTCTGCACGATAAAACCGTTCAAAAATATAAGGAAGTGTATCAGATTCGATACCTGATCCGTTGTCCATTACTTTCACAATAACTTTATTGTTATCACTCCATACTGTTACAGTAATTTTCTTTTCTTCTTTATCCATATATTTCACACTATTATGAATTAAATTTGATATCACTCTATTTATCTTTTCGCAATCAGCCGTTACATATAATGGTGATGCATGTAATTGTAAGTTAACTTCTATACCTTCTTTACTTAAATCCATCTGCATCTCTTCTATTAATTCTTGCATAAACATATTTAATTCAACCGTTTCAAACTGAAATGGAACTCGATTCAAATCGAGCTTTGAAAATAAAAATAATTCATCAATGAGTGTATCCATATGTCTTGCTTTCGTATGGATAGTCGTTAAGTACTTATCCATTTTTTCTGGTGTATTTGCTACCCCGTCTTTTATTCCTTCTACATATCCGATAATAGATGTAATCGGTGTTTTTAAATCATGAGAGATGTTTGAAATGAGCTCTTTTCGATTTTCTTCATACTGCGTTTGTATCTCTATCGACTCTTTTAATTTCTTTCTCATTTCTTCAAATCCTTGATTCAATTGCCCTATCTCATCGTGCGATGTAACTGGTATTTGAAAATCTAAATTTCCTTCTTTAATTTTCTCAGTCGCATCTTTCAATACAAAGATTGGTTTTATCACACTTCTTGAGACGAGATAACTTAATAATCCAATAAGCAACACGGCTAACAGTAAAAGTGATACAAACAAAATCGGAAATAATTTTTGTGTAAGATCTACAAATGAACTTTGCTTTTTTAATACAAATATACTCCCCTCTTCTTCCTGAGGAAAATAAAAATCAAACTTTACATATCGATAAAATGTATCACCTAGTTCCGTTGTACCACGACTATTAATATTTGCTGATTCAAATTTTGGAAGAGCTTCTTTTAAAGATACACTTTCAAATACTTTTGTAGTATAAGAAATGGTCTCTCCCTTTCTTACAACTATTTTCACCCCTTCTTTTTCAAGTGATGAAACGAACGATTCATCTAATAGTTGAGATTGATGTTTCTTTGCTGCCGACTTCAACTCAATATACGCATTCTCTTCTTCTGGTGTAAGTGGCTTTTGAATGTAAGAACTTTTATAGAAATTTTTCACTGACTCCAAATCACCTGTTATCGAAAAAACGATTAAAAATCCTGCAACTAATATAAGCGTAATAGAAACGAAAATGACAGCGATATAAGAAAATAAAAACCTTGTTTTAATAGACATATGTTACATCCTCACTTTATCAAACCTTATTACTAATAAGCATAAAAATATATGTTCAAATACTCAAGCGATTTTATAGTAATTTTAGCGTCAGTTTATAAAAATTTAATGTTCTTATTTTACAGTTGAAATTAGGAGGTTGAGATTCCATGTTCAAAAAAACATTAAGCATGATATGTTGTGTAATTTTTTTGCAAGGATGCTCGCAAGAACAAGAAGTTAAAAAGGAGATGACAAACATGGAGACCGCGCTACTAACAGCTACTGAGAAACAAGAAACGAATACTGTTATATCGTTACTCAAAAAAGGGGCTGACATAAATATAACAGACAATAAAGGACGTACTCCTCTTATGATTGCTACATACAAAAATGATGTAAAAACCGCCAAAGCGCTTATCGATGCTGGGGCCGACGTAAATATCCAAGATGATATGAAAAACAATCCCTTTCTTTACGCTGGTGCTGAGGGTTACTTGGATATTTTAAAACTAACGATTGATGCTGGCGCAGATCCAACGCTTACGAATCGATACGGCGGTACAGCTCTTATTCCAGCCTCAGAACATGGCTATATTGATGTTATAAAAGAACTCCTCACGCGAACAAATATCGATGTAAACCATGTAAATAACCTCGGATGGACAGCTTTAATGGAAGCCATCGTACTAAGTAACGGAAATGAAACACAACAACAAGTCATTCGTCTTCTTATTGAACACGGTGCAGATGTAAATATTCCAGACAATGATGGGGTTACCCCGCTAGAGCATGCTCGCGCTCATAACTTTAAAGAGATAGAAAAGATTTTGTTAGAAGGACATAAGTAAAAAGCTAATTTTTGCCTTCCTCCCCCACCCTATGCTACATTTAAGCCGTTACATCAATATTAATAGGGTGGGAATAAGCATGAACAAACCTAAAATTGGGATGATTGGACTTGGAAGTATTGCACAAAAAGCCTATCTTCCAACACTCACAAAAGAAACAGATTGGAATTTTGTAGGGGCGTTTACACCTAACGCGGAGAAAAGGAAACAAGTTTGCCAGCAATACCGTATTCAAGACTTTCATTCTATTGAAACGTTAGCTTCGGAATGCGATGCAATCTTCGTTCATAGTTCAACTGCTACGCATTATGAAATTGTTTCTGAACTTCTGAAAAAAGGAATCGATGTTTATGTAGATAAGCCGTTAGCTGCTACAGTGGAACAAGCTGAGAAACTAGTCGAATTGAGCGAACAGTACAATCGAAAGTTAATGGTCGGATTTAATCGCCGCTTCGTTCCTATGTACGTTGCGGCAAAAGAGCAAACTCATGATATTTCGTGGATTCGAATTGAAAAACACCGTTCAAATAAAGTCGGGCCATATACGTACGACTTTACGATGTTAGATGATTACTTACATATTGTAGATACTGCTCGCTGGTTAGCTAATGATGACCTTAACATCGTTCACAATATGATGCAAATCAATGAAAAGAATGAACTTCTTTACGGACATCATACATATACAACTCCAAGTGGACTGTTACTTTCTACAGCGATGCACCGCCATGCCGGTACAAATTTAGAACAAATTGAACTTGTAACGACAGGGAAAATCATTCGTGTAAAAAATATGAATACATTTGAAGTTGAAGAGGAAAACTCTGTTTCACAAAGCGGTTCACCATCATGGGATATGACGTTAAAACAGCGCGGTTTTGAAGATGCTGTTCATCATTTTATTGAATGTGTACACGGAGACACAAAGCCATTAGTAGATGGTTTAGAAGGATTAAAAACGCAGCAATTGCTCCAATCTCTATTACAATCTGTAAACAAAAAGTAAAACGGATACATTTTTCAGAATTTACTTTCATTCCCATTTCCCCTTTATTTCTCTCGCAAATTTCTATAGAATATGTTGATAGGAATTATAAATTTCATAATGAATCGTGGAAAGGATGGGATTAACACATGTGGAACGAGTTTAAAAAATTCGCATTCAAAGGGAATGTAATCGATTTAGCTGTCGGGGTTGTAATCGGTGCTGCATTCGGTAAAATCGTTAGTTCTTTAGTAAAAGATATCATCACACCATTACTTGGTATGGTATTAGGTGGCGTTGACTTTACAGATTTAAAAATTACATTTGGTAAGTCATCTATTATGTATGGTAACTTCATCCAAACTATTTTTGATTTCTTAATTATTGCAGCGGCTATCTTTATGTTTGTTAAAGTATTCAACAAACTAACATCTAAAAGAGAAGAAGAAAAAGAGGAAGAAATTCCAGAACCAACAAAAGAAGAAGAACTTCTTGGCGAAATTCGCGACTTATTAAAACAACAAAATTCTTCTAAAGATAGAGCATAATTGAACGGATAAAAAGGCATGCCCCCTCGGGACATGCCTTTTCTATATGCTATAACGTTTCCGAATTCATATGAATAAATAAAATAATACCAGCAACCATAAGTACCATAATACTACCTGCAAATAGTGTAATACCCATAAACATTAAACTTGTGCTCATATCTACTGATACACTTTCAATAAAAATAGAAATTACATACGTGATAAGGGCAATTCCTGCAAGAATACTTCCTGGAACAAATCGCTTTAAGCCATTTTGTTTTAACGTCATATATGCAAAAATAGCAGTCATACAAAGCGTAATTATCCAAAGAACGATCATCTTTTCTCCCCCCTCACAAACCTTTTCTTTCTATTATACATGACATTGCCCTATAATAGTTGAATTTGCACTTATGTGACATATAACAAGGAATACCCCCAACTGTAGCGAAAGCATTACAACATACACTTACACAATGAGGAGTGGTTCATTTGGAATATACTACTGTAGGGGATTTAGAGTTAGTCGAACGATTCGATTATGTTACGATTGACTTAGACAAACAGTTTTTTTATATCGAAGTTGTAAATCTACAAAGCAATAAAGCTGTACTAAAAATATCAATTAACTTAGAAAAAGACGAAACGATGATAGAGGGAAATACAATTCAGTACGATACTTTGCACATAGAAGCATTATTACAAGGGTTAAAATGTGTTGCACAAACATGTATTGATCGCAATTTAAGCAACCAAGAGGAACTGTTCGCATTTCTAGAAGAAAATTAGCCCCAATTAAAAATGGTTATTTTTCTATTAATTGATATAATTATCATATACAAATATTCTTTATAAGGGAGTGTTCATAATGATCTGGATTTCACTAATCGTATTAGCCTATTTCATCATTCTCGTACCAATACAGTATAACTATATGAAGATGCTCAAAGAAAAACAGAAAAAAATGAATGCCTCACAAAACGAACTATATGACAACATGTCTTATGAAGAATCCCAAATACACTATCATGATCAAAGTAACGTCTTTACAATACCAGCTTCACTTGTAGCAAGTATTGTTTATAAAATGAAACATTCGGCATAAGGAGATTTCCCAAATGTACGCTGTAAAATTATTGTTTGAATCTGTTCATTCTGGTGAGCCTGATCCTACGAAAATTGATGAGCATTATGAAGAGAGTCACGATACACTTTTTGAAGAAAGTATTATTCTTGTTAAGGCAAACAGTATAGAGGAAGCTCACGAATTAGGTGAAAAGATAGCTATACACTCTGAAGAATCGTACGATAATATGTACGGTGAGCAAGTAACGTGGACGTTTCGAAAAGTATTGCATGTGTTTGAATTAGACGATACACCATTTGAAACGGGAAAAGAATTGTACGCAAGATTTTTACACGTTAAGAAAAATGAAACGGTAGATACCGTATTAAAAGCATACTACCCTGAATATGAATAAAAGCTCACAGCAAATGCTGGGAGCTTTTTTATACTTACTTCGTTGAATCTCTAAATTGGATACGGTGAGGTAAGATAACAGTGTGATCTTCCACTTTTTCTTTGTTCATATACTTTGTTAATAGACGCATTGCTACTGCACCGATATCATACATTGGTTGTACAACTGTTGAAAGCTGTGGACGTACCATTAATGCAAGGCGTGTATTATCGAAACCAAGTACTTCTACATCAGTTGGTACGTTTAATCCAGCGTCTTGTGCTGCATGAATTACACCTAGTGCCATTTCGTCAGAAGATACGAAGATCGCTGTTGGCTTCTCATCACTGCTCCAAAGCTTTTCGAAAGCTTCGATACCTGAATCATATGTGTAATCTCCATCAATTACAAGATTTTCATCATATGAAATACCTACTTCTTCTAGAGCTTTTTTATAACCTTGTAACTTCTTCGCGCTTCCCGCTTTATCAATGAAAGGACCAGAGACGAAACCGATACGCTTATGTCCTTGCTCAATAAAGTGCTTCATTGCGTCGTAAGCTGCTTGTGTATAATCGATATTTACTGATGGCGTTTCATTTTGCTCATCAAATGACGCTGCTAATACGATTGGTACTGGAGACTTTTTGAATTCTTCAATGTGAATGTCTGTAATATCTTCACCCATGAAAACAATTCCGTCTACTTGTTTTCCAAGCATCGTATTTAATAAATGGAACTCTTTCTCTTTGTTTTGGTCAGAGTTACTTAAAATGATGTTATATTTGTACATCGTTGCGATATCTTCAATTCCACGAGCAAGTTCTGCATAAAATGTATTTGAGATATCAGGAATAATAACACCTACTGTAGTTGTCTTCTTACTTGCTAGTCCACGTGCTACCGCATTTGGGCGGTATCCTAAACGATCAATTGCTTCTAATACTTTCTTTCTTGTTGTAGGCTTTACATTTGGGTTACCGTTCACAACGCGTGATACGGTAGCCATTGAAACGTTCGCTTCGCGCGCTACATCATAGATTGTTACGTTCATCTCATCGCACACTCCTTCTATTTTTGTTATCTATTTTTATGTATCGGTTACTTGAATGAAAAAAAGACATCAACTCTATTTGCAGATGCCACCAATCGTCCCGAGTTCTTCCTTTTACTAATGATACGATAAAAACGCAGGCTCATACAATATTTTCCCGCAAAAGTTTCGAAAAAATTCGCTTCTTTTCTCGTATTTTCGTATTTTTTATGAAAAAAAGGGCATTTTTTGTAAAAATATAGATGTTTCATAAGTAGGAACCTTATTTTAAGCAGTACGATAGTAAATGAAATTTATATCGGCGATTTTTTTAATATATCGATCGCAGCTCGAAATATATCAGCGATTTTCCAAATATATCGACCACAACTCCAATTATATCAGCGATTTTTTTAATATATCGACTTACCAACAAAAATCGACAATGTCAGTCATTTGATGCGCTGGATCTGGAAGTACTTCACAACTGACAATAGAAGATCACGGCGTCCTGTAGAATGCGTTATATCGACAACGCCAGGGGTAAATAGGTTTCTTTCTTTAAAATCGGCACAGCGGAAATATGACGCGTATAAGGCATCGCTCTTTCAAATTCTTATATGTTACTTTATAGCTGATATATATACGATTTTCAAATCCTCTCTCAACAAACAACGTACACTTTCATTTAAAATAAAAAAAGACAGTTTAAACACTGTCTTTTTTTACAAGAAGGAAACAAACGGTTTATCGCTGTTTTTCTCTTTTATAACAATTGCCTCGATTTTATTCTCGGACTTTATCTGTAATTGCACTTTTGCACCTTTCGGTAATTGTTCTAACATACTTTGAGCAGCCAGTTGGGTAAGGGCCATTAATTCTGTTTTACCGTTATATTTAATAACAATATTCATATTTAATGTATCCATTTGATCTTTCTTATAAGAAACCTTAGCATTTACTGGGATAAAATCTCCAGGAGAAAAATCTTTCATTGCCTTAGCAAAGTTATTTATTTTTGTATTATCTTCTCCATGTGCTTGTGTAAATTCATCAGAAGGATATGAATACGCTTTTTCTTCAATCGTATTCCAATTTCCAAGATTCGTATCATTTTTTTGAACGGTAGCACTAGCAATATACGTACCATTTTTTAAAGAACTTGTACTTTCTTGCTTAAAGATAGCAAACGTAATTGGGGATTTATTATACTTGTCATTTTTATGAATAGCTTCAATAAGTTGCTTGGCAACTTCGGTCCCCTTAGACATTGCTTCTTCATTCGATACGCTTGAAGACATAGCTAAACCAATCATAACACCAGATAAACTTAGTTCGTTTGAATTCTGCTTCCCGAAATAGTCTTGTTCTATAATATTTGTCAAAACGGGTGCTTCTACTTTGGCGACTAGTTCATCAACTAACTTCTCAGGAATATACTGATTTAATTGAAGCACATGATTTTCTGTATCAAATTGCTCTTTTGCAATATTCATTAAACCATTTTCATACTCTGCTAAATCTAATTTAGAATTTGTTTTTATATTAGCTGTATTTATAACCTTTTGTTCTTTTAAAGGGATTACAGTTCTATAATAATCTTTAGAAACAGCAGTTCTCGGGATCATGCTTTTTTCTTTCGTATCTTTCTGTATAACTTCATCCTTCTTACTAATCGTATCATTACTACAAGCTCCTAGTAATAGACTTACGACCGCGAAAGATAATGCCATTTTCTTCATTACTTAAAACCTACTTTCAACAATCTAGTTATTTAGTTTGAACTATTAACAGTTTACCATTAAATATATTTCAACAAAAACAAAAAAAAGAAGCAAGCACCTTTCGCTTGCTTCTTTTTATTTAATATTCTCTTCTAAAGCATCTTTTTTAATATTCCAATGAGATGTATTCCATACTACCATCCCATCTTTTATGTATAAAACTTGTGGAGATTCATGTTTCATGCTGTACTGTTCTGCAACACGATTCGAAACATCTCTCGCATCTTGTACGTATAAGTAATACGCTGGTACCGCTCTTTCTTCACTACAATACGCTTGAAATTCTGTATAGGCACCATGACTAATCGGGCATGTCGTACTATGTTTAAAAAGAACATAAGGCTCGTTTTTTTCTACTAATACTTCAAGCTCTTCAATTGTTTCAACTTTTGTCATATTCATCACGATTCACCTCTCATACGAAGTCTAGAACGCTTCTCTTTCTTTTCAGCTTTTTTCTCGAGTCTTTCTAATTTACGCTCTTCTTTTTCAACCTTTTTCTCTTGTCTTGTCGAACGATAATGATTGTATACTTCAATTGCTGCGCTACTCCACTGTACAACTTGCGCTACTTTATCTGCATTATTTTCAATTTCGTCCGTAACAGACTCTGATACATTACGAAGTTTCGTATTTAAAGAATGGATTGTCGTTCCAATTCCATCTACACCCGATACCACTTTATTTAATGATTGTGATTTCTGTTGGATGTCATCAGCTAACGCATTTGTTTTATGTAATAATTGCTCCGTCTCTACGCTAATCCCTTGCATTTGCTTTTCTAAACCTTCTAACGTGCTTGCAACGTTTTCTAACGTCTTCTGAACCGATAACAACGTTCTGCATACATACACTACTAATACAGCGAAAGCAACCGCGATAATAGCTGCACTTACATATAAAAGAACTTGCATTTCATCACTTCCTTTATCTTTTTCATACTTTCCCCTATTATACAATCATTTTCCGTTTCGTTCTAATCCCTATCTTTTCATTAGAATTTTCATACTTATTCGTTAACTTTAACATAAATGATTCAACAAATTCCACTAAGTAGGTTACAATAGGGGAGGATACATAATTAGTAGGGAGGCTTTACATATGAAAGATCCACGCATTGAAAAGTTAGCATACAATTTAATTAACTACTCTATCCGCTTACAAAAAGGTGAAAAAGTATTAATTGAAAACTTTGGCTTACAAAAAGAACTTGTAACTGCACTTGTAAAAGAAGCATATGCAGCTGGTGGTTTCCCATTCGTTTCTTTAAAAGATCATCAAGTAGATCGCTCTTTATTAATGGGTGCTACTGAAGAACATTTCGAACAAATCGCTGCGTATGAAGCAAGCGTAATGAAAGATATGGACGCTTATATCGGTCTTCGCTCTGGCGATAACATTAACGAACAAGCTGACGTGCCAAGTGAAAGAATGCAAATTCACGGTCAAACAGTTGGTAAGAAAGTTCATAGAGACATCCGCGTTCCAAAAACACGCTGGGTTGTTCTTCGCTACCCAAATGCTTCTATGGCACAGCTTGCTAAAATGAGCACAGAAGCTTTCGAAGATTTCTACTTCGAAGTTTGTAACTTAGATTACGGTAAAATGGATAAGGCGATGGATAGCCTTGTTACATTAATGAATAAAACAGATAAAGTTCGCTTAACTGGTCCTGGAACTGACTTAACATTCTCTATTAAAGACATTCCAGCTATTAAATGCTCAGGTCATTTAAACATTCCAGACGGTGAAGTATACTCTGCACCAGTTCGTGATTCTGTTAACGGTACGGTTTCTTACAACACACCATCTCCTTACAACGGTTATACATTTGAAAATGTACAACTTAAGTTTGAGAACGGCCAAATTGTTGAAGCAACTGCAAACGATACAGAACGCATTAACAAAATCTTCGATACAGATGAAGGCGCACGCTACGTTGGTGAGTTCGCAATCGGCGTAAACCCATACATCTTACATCCAATGGGAGATATCCTATTCGATGAAAAAATCGATGGCAGCTTCCACTTCACTCCTGGACAAGCTTACGACGATGCATGGAACGGCAACAACTCGAACATTCACTGGGATTTAGTATGCATTCAACGTCCTGAATACGGCGGCGGCGAAATTTACTTCGACGACGTACTAATCCGTAAAGACGGACGCTTCGTTGTACCTGAACTAGAAGCTTTAAACCCAGAGAACTTAAAATAATAATAAAAACGCTCGGGATTTTCTCCGAGCGTTTTTTTATTAATACTCTAATAACTCTTTCGCCACATCTTCTGGCACTTTAAAACTCATTTTCTTATTTTTCATTTCAACTTCCACATACGGGACATCTTTATATACTGTCATCACACCAATTTCATGTAACTCTTTTTTATCTTTACTCGACTCCGATAATTTTGGTGTATCTTCTTGATACATTGTAAATGTTTTCCCTTGCGGAGTATCCAAAGGAGCCGATTGCATTTCCCACTTATCCATTTTCATGACTTCAAACAGCTTTTCAATTTCTTTCTTATCGGTAATTACTTTTTTCTCACTTGAATCAGTAAGTGATTCAATTTCAACTTTTTGTGCCTTTTCTAAGTTCATATCTGCCTTTTCCTTCTTCGTACTACATCCCATTAAAAGAACGGATGCGGTTAGCAGAAGTAAAAATAACATAAGGACTTTTTTCATTTCTAATCCTCCTAACTACATAGAGCTACTTTTCTCGCTTTTTGTTTGCTGAAAATGAAAATAATATAAAAGCGCCACTGCGATAGTATCAATTAATATTGGAACATATAAAGGCAGATTCCATTTCATATATACTCTAGTGCAACCAACAAGCACAAATAAAATTTCCAAGCAAAACAAAGGTTTTACATATTTCATTTCTTACCTACCATTTCTATTTTTACATTTGGATTCTCTTTCTCGATAAGCGCCAAAAATTCATTCCTATCTTGTGGCATCGCAACCATATGTACTTTGTATGCATTCGTAGTAATTTCAAGGTATTTTCCAACTTGACGAACAACTCTTATATCTTTTAATACAACATCATCATTTAAAATGCCGTACTTTAATACACCATTTTCTACTTTATGCTTTTTAATAAATACTTCCCAAACGAGTGGCACATTTACAATAAGGCATAAACCCATCCCAATTAAAGCTGACATCCACTGGGATTTATTTGTGACAATCATGACAAGTGGATATACAAACATAAAGGCTAACGTGAGACAAACAAAAATTACTACTGACTTACTTCTGTGGATTGGAAAATTCATACACGCACCTCCTATCCTAAATTATACTATTAATTCCATTTTAGTTCATAAAAAAAGGCCATTTCTGAATGACCTTCTTAAAGAATATACCTATAACATTTCTTACTTATCTTGAATCTCTATCCACTCTGAAGCTAGTAAACTATATACAGCGATATCGTGAAAATGATCATATAACCATTCTTCATCTCTTAAAATACCATCTAACTTAAACTCTAAACGCTCTGGAATAGCGCGGCTTTTCACATTTTCAACACCGCATCTAATTTCCATTTTATTTAATTTTAAATTCTCAAATGCATAGTGAAGTACAGCCTTCACGCTACGCGTCATAATACCTTTCCCGCCAGCATCTTCTGCAAGGTAATACCCAAGACTCGCTGCTTTCTTCCCCCAACTTACTGGATGAATACCTACCATCCCAACGAGCTTTCCTTTATAACGTATACCACTTTCAAAACCGTCTCCCTCTGCAAACTTCTTTAACCACATCGGACAAATCTCATCATAAGCATCAGCAGATTTCATCCCATCTACCCAAGGAAGCCATCTTCTTAAATGGTTACGGTTTTGATTTATTAATTGATATAGTTCCTCTTTATGATGTTTTTCTAATAGTTGTAGTTCGATTTCTTCGTCTACTCGGAGTGTGAACATGGTTTTTAGCTCCTTTTAGTTTTCTTATTATTCTAACACTTAAAAATATAAATTGTTAAATATTTGAACTTTTCCTGTTTTACATAAGAATAATAACTATATACGATTGATATCTAGATATGAATCATATATAGTTAAAGTATGGAAAAAAATGATAATTTTATAATTCAATTACGTAAAGGTGTTTTTGATCTCGCTATATTGTCTTTAATAAGCAAACAACCTATGTACGGATACGAAATTACAAGTGCATTACAAGATATCCCTGTGTTTCATATCCCAAACGGTTCGATTTATCCTATATTAAATCGAATCACGAAAAACAATTGGGCTGTTTCCTATTGGGAAGAGTCCGGTGATGGACCAAAAAGAAAATACTATCGAATTACAGACGAAGGGAGAGAAATTTTAAATAGCCGCTTACATGATTATGATGCAGTGTATCAAGCTCTAATGTTACTAGCTACAGGAGATGATAAAAAATGAACAAAGAACAATTCTTTGCAAATGAACTCATAGCTTCTTTCTTACATGACCTTCACAAAGGTTTAATGAACTTACCTACCTCAGCACGAGAACAACATATGCTAGAAATCAAATCCGATTTATACGAAAATGCATTAAGTAAAGAAAGTGAAAGGATACCATCAGCAAACATCCCTTCACAAGTGATTGCAGAATTTCTTCCTTCAAAAGAACTAGCAAAGGAAATTGCAGCAGAATATACTGACGTTATTCAAGATGCACAACAATCTACAAATGCATTTATTAAATACTTTACAGGACTATCAGTTGCCCCACTTGTTGCTTTATCAGTACCTATCGCACTTGGTTTTGTAAATATTTCAGCTAATTTACCATTTGTACTAGCCTTTATCGCAAGCAACATTTGGTTCATCTGTAGAGAAAACCATTGGAATACAAATCAATTAAAATTTTTTAAAACAGTGATTTCCTTTGTTACTAGCGCTTCAATTGCTCTTCCATTTGCATTTTTCGCGATTCGAATTATGATAACAAAACAATTCGATATGTTTTCATTCTATTATTTAATTGGATATGTACTTTTTAGTTCTATATATATCATTTTATTAAAACAACTATACAAAAAGAATAAACAATACCAACATATCAACGCTTTTTAAATATATCGAACACAACAAAAAAAGACGCACAGCCACAGCTATGCGTCTTTTCTATTACTTCTCTGCAACTTGAACTTCTTTTACGTAAGCTGCTTCGAATTTTTGGATGTCTCCTGCGCCCATGAAAATGAGAACGCCGTTTTTATGTTTCTTTAATACATCCGTTGTTGTATCTGTAATTAGTTCTGCACCGTCAATACGCTTCTGCAGATCTTCGATTGTTAATTCACCTTTGTTTTCGCGCGCTGATCCGAAAATATCACATAAGTATACTTGGTCAGCTTTGCTTAGGCTTTCAGCGAACTCATCTAAGAACTTTTCTGTACGTGAGAATGTGTGCGGCTGGAATACAGCGACAACTTCACGCTCTGGATGTTTTTGACGAGCTGCTTCAATCGTTGCATTAATTTCTGTCGGATGGTGTGCGTAGTCATCGATAATAACTTGCTCTCCCATCGGCTTTTCATTAAAGCGACGTTTTACGCCTTCAAAAGTTGTTAGCTGATGCTTAACTGCTTCTACATCAACGTTTTCATAATGGCAAAGCGCGATTACTGCTAATGCATTTAATACGCTGTGGTTGCCGTATCCTGTAATTTTGAACGTGTCATAGTACGTATTACGAACGAATACATCGAAAATAGTACCATCTGTTCTCTTTTGAATGTTACGTGCTTGGAAATCATTATCTTCTCCAAATCCATAGAAAATAACAGGTACTTTCGCTTGAATTTTTTGAAGTTCTTCATCATCTCCACATGCAATAATGCCTTTTTTCACTTGCAATGCCATCTCTTGGAATGCACTGAATACATCATTGATATCTGTAAAGTAATCCGGATGATCAAAATCAATATTTGTCATAATCGCATAGTCTGGATTGTAAGACAAGAAATGACGACGATACTCACAAGCTTCAAATACAAAATACTTACTATTTTCTACCCCATGCCCTGTTCCATCTCCAATAAGGTAAGATGTAGGGTGTGCACCTTGCATTACATGGGCTAACAAACCAGTTGTTGATGTTTTTCCATGTGCACCAGTTACAGCAACACTTGTGTATTGGTTCATAAGATCACCTAAGAAGTGATGGTAACGATGTACTGGGATGTTTAATTCTTTTGCTGCTACGATTTCTTCATGCGTATCAGGAAATGCATTTCCTGCAATAATCACTTGTCCTTCTTTTACATTACTTTTATCAAAAGGAAGGATTGAGATACTACGCTTTTCCAACGCTGTTTGTGTAAAGAAACGCTTTTCATAATCAGACCCTTGAACAGTATGCTTCATGTCATGAAGAATTTGCGCTAATGAACTCATTCCTGTTCCTTTAATTCCTACAAAATGGTAAACTGTCATCTTAAAGAACCTCCAACATTTCGAACTAATACAACGGCCTATCTATAAGACAGTATATGAATCTTTTCTTATTTTGGTAATCATCATACATTTTTGATGTAGTGAAGTTATTCTTCCCTTCACTTATCAGGATAAACTCGTACGTACTTCTTTTTTATGTCCATAACAAATCCATTATAGCAAAAAAGAAGCCGCTATACTATGATAACAGAAAAACTGATAGGGTCAATCACCTATCAGTTTTTCTCTCTTTTACATATCTTCTCTTTTTTCTAATTGAACACGCTCTAGACGTGGATTCGGACGATATTTACGGCCAGCTTTCGCCTCTGGTTTTCCATTTAATTCTACGTTATCACCAGTAAAGCCAATATTCATTTTTAATAAGCTACTTCCTACCCCGTATATATCAACCGGCACGTTTTGAGCTTCAAATTCACGAATACGCTTCTCATCAAATCCACCAGTTACAACGATGTCTACATGCTGGAATCCTTCATCATCAAGTGCTTTACGAAGTGCAAATACAAGCGATGGGTTTACACCACGTGGATCGAATGTTCCAAGTACTTCTGGGTGGCGAATGAAGTATTGATCTATCATTGTGCGAGATGTATCTACACGTACACCTTTTAATGTTGATCCAAATTCACGCGCTACGCGAAGTGCATCTGTAATGACATCATTATTATAATCAATTAATACAACTAATTCATCTTCTGGGAATTTCTTATGATATGCTTTTGCCGCTTCAACAACATCACCATTAAACATTTGAATTAATGCGTGAGGCATTGTCCCCATACCACTTCTGCCCCACCATTCATTCATCGCATGCGTCGCTTGTGCGCTCATACCTCCGATGTATGCTGCATAACCGTCACCAGCTTGTTGTGTATAATGATCGTCACGGTCTCCCATGAAAATAACTGGTTTTTCTTTATCTACACTACGTGCAGCTTGGACAACGTTATATACGTTTGTCGCAACCGATGTACGACGAGCTAAAATCCCATCAATGACACCTTCTAAAAATCCGAAATTTTCATAAGGACCATGAATTGTTAACACTGTTTCAAATGGACTAATATTATCGCCATCTTTTAAAGAGTTAATTTCAAGTTCCTCAGGATTTTTAGCGAATGTTTGTAGCAATGCAATTACTTCATCTGTTCCGCAAAGAACTGCATTTTCCTTTTGGAAAAATTGCATCGTTACAACACTTTTCGGGCGAAATTCTTCAATGATTTCTCTAGTCTTTAAAAAGTAAACGGCAGAGAACCAACCTTCTCCAACACGTTCGTCAAATTTAAATGTTCTATTTGTTAGTCTATTTATTTCACCTTTTAATTTTAATTCAATTTCTTTCATGTCGCTTTACTCCCTACTTTACTATCCAACATTTTCTATTAGTATACAGCAAAACCATTTCCTATACATTTGTTTCCTGCATAGCAGCGAATTCATCCTCAGAAATAAGGACATCTCTCGGTTTCGTTCCTCTTCCTTCAGAAATAATCCCTTGCGATTCCATCTCTTCAATGAGACGTGCCGCGCGATTATAACCGATGCGGAATTTTCGCTGTACAGAAGATGTGGACGCTCCCCCTTGTTCTACAACAAATTGACATGCATCAAAGAACAATTCGTCTTCCGACTCAGCTTGTTCTGTTTTCGCTAATAAATCCTCTTGCTTAAATAAGTAGTTCGGCTTCATTTGCTTTCTCACATGATCAACTGTTTTCTCAATCTCATCATCCGATACATATACACCTTGTACACGAACTGGTTTAGACGTACCGTTTCCTAAGAATAACATATCACCACGGCCAAGTAATTTTTCCGCGCCCCCAATATCGATAATCGTACGCGAATCAACTTGAGATGATACTGTAAACGCAATACGCGTTGGAATGTTTGACTTAATTAAACCTGTAATAACATCTACAGATGGACGCTGCGTCGCAACTAATAAATGAATACCACACGCACGTGCTTTTTGCGCAATACGACAAATCGCTTCCTCAACATCACCAGGTGCTACCATCATTAAGTCGGCTAACTCGTCAATGACAATAACGATATAAGGTAATGTCTCTCCTGGAATTTCTCGCCCACTTACAATCGTATTGTAACGAGTTAAATCACGAGCACCAGCGTGCGCAAACAATTCATAACGACGCTCCATTTCTTCAACTGCCCACTTTAAAGCCGCTGTCGCTGCTTTTACATCCGTAATAACAGGTGCTACAAGATGTGGGACAGAATTGTATGGTGCAAGCTCAACCATTTTTGGATCGATTAACATTAACTTCACTTCATGCGGTTTCGCTTTATATAAAATGCTCGTTAAAATTGCGTTAATACACACACTTTTACCAGAACCTGTTGCACCCGCAATAAGTCCGTGTGGCATTTTTCGAATATCCGTTACAATCGGATCGCCTGAAATATCAAGTCCAAGCGCAACTGTAAGCGGTGATTCACTCTTTGTAAACACAGGACTTCTTAAAATTTCACGAAGAAATACTGGCTTACTCTCTTTATTTGGAACTTCGATTCCAATCGCACTCTTCCCTGGAATCGGCGCTTCAATACGAATATCTTTCGCAGCTAAACTTAACTTAATATCATCACTTAAGTTTGTAATTTTATTTAC
This sequence comes from Bacillus basilensis, assembly GCF_921008455.1. NCBI lineage: Bacteria > Bacillati > Bacillota > Bacilli > Caryophanales > Bacillaceae > Bacillus > Bacillus basilensis. The sequence goes on from NZ_CAKLBZ010000001.1 coordinate 4,738,692, forward strand.
TTTCACACCTGGATCTGGCTGTACTTCAAAACGAGTTACTGCCGGACCTTGCGACACATTAATAACATGTGCGCCAACATGGAAATTATTAAACGTCGTATCTAATAATTCTTTCTGTTCATCCAACCATTCCGTATTATCTAACGCTGCTTGCTGTGGAATTGACAACAACGTTAATGGCGGAACAGCATATGTCGGTGGTGTTTGCAATACATTTCGCATATCGTTCTCTCTTTGATTTACAACATATGCTTTCTCTTGTACTTCCGTACTCGAAATTGGCTTTTGTACTTGCTCTACCACTACTTGTTGTACTGGACGTTCTTCCACTTGTGATTCTACTACCACTTGCTGCACTGGCTTTTCTTCCACTTGTGGGGCCACCACTACTTGCTGCATTGGTTGTTCTTCCACTCGTGATTCTACCACTACTTGCTGCATTGGTTGTTCTTCTACTTGTGGTTCCACTACCATTTGCTGCATCGGTTGTTCTTCCACTTGTGGTTCCACCACTACTTGCTGCACTGGGCGTTCTTCTACTTGTGGTTCTACTACCCCTTGTTGCATTGGGCGTTCTTCCACTTGTGAGTCTACCACTACTTGTTGCATTGGTTTCTCTTCCACTTGTGAGCCTACCACTACTTGTTGCATTGGTTTCTCTTCCACTTGTGAGCCTACCACTACTTGTTGCATTGGTTTCTCTTCCACTTGTGAGTCTACCACTACTTGTTGCATTGGTTTCTCTTCCACTTGTAGGTCCACTGCCACTTGTTGCACTGGTTTCTCTTCCACTTGTGGGTCTACTGCCACTTGTTGTACGGGCTTCTTCTCTACTCGTTCACTCATAGAAGCTTGCATTGCATTCGTTCTAGCCGCATGTCTTTCCATTAATCTCGTTCTGTCTTGTTTCAACATAACAACATTAAATGGTACATGACGCTTTTTCTCACGTTTTGGTTCTTCTTTTTGTACAACTGGTTGTTTTTCCGCAATCGGTGCTTCTTCTACAACTGATTGTTCTTCTGCAATCGGTGCTTCTTCTACAACTCGTTGTTCTTCCGCAATCGGTGCTTCTTCTACAACTCGTTGTTCTTCCACAATCGGCGCTTCTTCTACAACTGATTGTTCTTCCGTAATCGGTGCTTCTTCTACAACTCGTTGTTCTTCCACAATCGGCGCTTCTTCTACAACTCGTTGTTCTTCTGCAATCGACGCTTCTTCTACAACTGATTGTTCTTCTGCAATCGGTGCTTCTTCTACAACTCGTTGTTCTTCCGCAATTAAAGTATTCGCAAAGCTTTGAACATCTTTCTTCGTTTGTTCATCAGCTTCAGCAACAGGTATGAACTCATTCTTTCGTTCAATTTCTTCATTTAACAACATTTCTTGCTGGGTTGCCTCAAGTGCTGTAGGTTCTGAACCTTTTGTTTCCGTAATTACTTCCACTTCTTCTGGCGCTTCTGCTTCCACAATTACTTCCGCTTCTTCTGGCGCTTCTGTTTCTGCAATTACTTCCACTTCTTCAAGCTGTTCTGTTTCTGCAATTACTTCCACTTCTTCTGGCGCTTCTGCTTCTGCAATTACTTCTACTTCTTCTGGCGCTTCTGTTTCTGCAATTACTTCCACTTCTTCTGGCGCTTCTGTTTCCGCAATTACTTCCACTTCTTCTGACCCTTCTGTTTCCGCAATTACTTCCACTTCTTCTGACTCTTCTGTTTCCGCAATTACTTCCACTTCTTCTGACTCTTCTGTTTCCGCAATTACTTCCACTTCTTCTGGCGCTTCTGTTTCCATAACTACTTTTTCAAGCTGTTCTGTTTCTACAATTACTTCCGGTATTTCCACAATGATTGTTTCTTCAAGTTTTTCTTCTGCTTTGACAATCACTGATTCTTCTGGAGCTTGCTTTTCTACTTCAATAGTAGGTTGTTCTATTTCTGTATTACGTTTAATTTCTTCTGATAATATTGTATCCTCGTGCTCTACTTTAGAAGCTACTAATTCTTCTTGTAGATTGTTTTCGTTTAACACCACTACATCTTTTTCTAGCTTAGCACTTTCCATCTGCTCAGCTACTGTTTTATGAAGTAATTCATCCGCTGAAACTTCCTGCGGTGTACTCATTTCTTGAACCACTTCATTTTCTTCTACTATAGGCTCTTGGCGTTCAATTTCATAACCGTTTTTCTCTAGCCATTGATCAACAACTGATTTTTCTTCCTTTTTATCCTGTTGACCAACTGGTTCATGACTAGGCGAAGAAGACGTTGCTTGTCCTTCTGAGAAATCTGATAATGTATACCCTTTTTTCTCTAACCATGCATCAACAACTGCTTTGCCCTCTACAGATATTTCAAGATCTTCTCTTTCCTTTACTTCCTCCTGCTTTTCTTCCTTTTTCTCTACAGAAGGACGATTATATCCGTAAATTGGTGAAATCATTTCTGTTGGACGAAATGGTCTACGGTTACTTTCTTGCGACGATACAGGTGCCTTTTTAACGACAGACTCTCGCTCCGGTTCATATTGCACTTCCGGTTCTTCATATGTAGAAACTACCTTTTCCACATACTGTCGTCTACTTCTTTCCACTTTGATTCCTCTTTGAATAGGCTGATTTTCATATGTTACAGCTTGAACAGGTTGTTCTTCAAAATGCCCTGTTTCTATAACATCCTCTTCATCGAACCCATTATCCGGTACTAATGGAAAACGGCATTTACCTGCATTCCTACTTGCCATTTGTGCTTCTCTTGCTTCAGTGTAGTGGTTTACACGAGGAATTTTCGGCTGACTTTCAATTCGTTCTGGTACTTCTTTATTCATCGCTGTTTGTTCTTCCTCTTTGTTAAACAGCTTTTTCATCCAATCTAACATGCTTACCACTCTTTCTACTAAATAGTAACATCCTTTATTGTATCAGCATTCGGCAAAAAGTGCAGGTAAAATTAAGCATGTCATATTTATCCATAATATTCTAATTTACGAGTGTTTTCATATGGAAAAACGCACCCTTACATGTAAGACTGCGTTTAAGCTTTACTCTTCCGATATTCATCTACACTATCCGTTACACTTTGCAATAAAGAATTTATATACTGCGGGTCAGATAATTTCTTATCTTCTTCAGAATTTGACATAAACCCAAGTTCTAATAGTACACCAGGTACTTTAGACCAATTAAATCCAGAAAGATCGTCCCTGAATTTAATTCCATTTACTTTCACTTGATGATTTTCTCTCATTTTATTTACTATCGTTTGAGAGATTTGAAGACTTTCCTTATAAATCTCTTTCGTATACGGACTTCCTTCTGACGGTGTTAATACAGCAAACCCACTTTGATTCGGATTTTCAGAACCATCTGCATGAAGACGTAAAAATAAATTCGCTTTATGATCATTCGCAAATGTTGCCCGTTCTTTATTACTCATATCAACATCTTGTGACGTTCTCGTCATTAATACTTGTATTCCCTTTGTTTCTAACTTTTCCTTTAATACGAAAGCCATTTCTAATACAAGGACAGCCTCTCTTTTTTTCGTCACAACACCAGTTGTACCATCTGTCACTTTATATTTTTGTGTTGTTGCTCCTGGCCCAATCGGCTCTAAATTTAAATTTGCTTTTTGTTGATGCCCTGGATCAATAACAACGAGAAACTTTCCTTGCTTTTCATTACTCTCTATTTTTTGTTCATTATTTTGTACTGGTTGCTCAGTTGGCTGCACTGGCGTAGCTTCCTCTTTCTTTTCCTCGGTCGGCACTTCCTCCTGCTTTTGCTCCACTTGCTCATTCGTTTGAACTGCTTGCGGTTCTTCTTTCTTTTCTTGTTCTTCTTGCTGTTTTTCTACCGGTGTGTCTTTCTTTTTATCTTCGCTTGTTTCTTTTATAGAAGATGTTGTCTCTTTTTTCGGTTGTTCTTGTGAGCAACCTCCCATATATATGCCAATGAATGCAATCATGCTCATTATTTTTATATACTTCATGTTTTTCTCCCATCACTTTGCACCGGTCTCAAAGTTTTTCTTATAATTGTTTTATAATCTCATCCATATTTCCAATATGAACGGGTTGCCACGTTTCTGTACCACGCTCTGCAGTATAAACTAGATAAGCATCATCAGCCACATTTACAAAAACTGGATCTCCCATATCTGTTTCATATCCGATAACAATCCATTTCTCTTTCCATTTTCCGTGTTCTTCACTTATTAATGAGTTTTTATGTTTATCATATCGATAACCGATTTGTCCTTTTTCTAATTCATTTTCACTAAACAAATAGATTTCATAAGAACCTAACTCGATATCTTGCTGTTTTGAAGTTTCAATTCGTTTCAGAAGTTCTGCGATTTTTAGTTGTTGTTTCATACGTCTATCCCCTTCTATTTTTCTAAATTTTAACTAGATTGTTTATAAAATACAATATAGATTTTGTGAAAAAAGGTGACATCCTCATAATATTAACGATTTTTCAAATTTATCTATCGTAACTCTAAATATATTAACGATTCGACATAGAATATCGATTTACAAAAAATAAAAAACAAAAAGAGAGGCCACCCAAAAGGACAGCCTCTCTTTTCTTAACATCAATTAAAATTTAAACTCTTGTCCAACTTCAAAGCTATCTTCTAATACAAGAATACCTTTTTCTTGTGGAGCATCTGGAAGCTCTAATTCACGTGCAGAGCAGATCATTCCAGAAGAAGGAACACCGCGAAGCTCAGCTGGCTTGATTAACATACCGTTTGGCATTACAGCGCCGATCTTTGCAACGACAACTTTTTGTCCTGCATCAACGTTCGGTGCGCCACATACGATTTGTAATGTTTCTGTACCGATTTCTACTTTACAAATGTTTAGCTTATCAGCATTTGGATGTTTTTCTTTTTCCGCTACATAACCTACAACAAATTTTGGAGAAAGATCTGCTTCTACTGTTTCTTCAAAGCCGTTCTTCGCTAAAATTTCGTTGATTTTTTCTACAAGTTCTTTCGTTAATGTAAGGTTACCTGTTTCTGTTACTTCTAAGTAAGAAGATGCATTAAAGATGTTGAATCCTGCTGTTTCGTTGCTTTCACGATCGTATACGCGAGCAACATCTCCTTTGCGATCAAAAGTACGGTTCTCTAAAGTAATATCTTGTAAGGCAACAATTAAAGTGTCACCAATTCCTTCAAGGTTGTAAAAAACGTTCACTTCGTTCATCCTTTCTCTTTTCCATCTGTCTTCTTCCGATTCTTCGCTAAAATAAAGATTGGTTCAAAGTCCCCATCTTCATATACGAATGAAAGTGATGTAATCGGAACATGCCCTTCGGCAAAAAATTTCATTGTCATTTGTGCAATAATATCATAACCGATTTCGTTGACGATATCAGCAATAATTAATACATCTTGGTGAGGAACAGCAACAACCATGTCACCAGAAATCTTTTCACGCATCGATTGTAGTAACGATTCGTTTAAAATACGAGTCGCATCATACCCATCATTTGTGTTTAAAAAGTAGAATGTATTACCTGCTACTGTGTCCTGCTTAAATTCATAACCTAATGAGCGAGCATTGAATAATGCCATTTCACGTACTTGTTGTTCTGTAAGCTCTAACTTTTGTAATAAACGCTCATCAATTAGTCGATACGTTTTATTAGAATCTAGCGCGTAGTAAATACGTGTTTCCGCCGTATGATCCGTCATAATAAACGGATTTCCTTCTTCTGCTTGTTTCGGGAAAGAAGTAGAGCGAATAACAGGTAAAATTTTTGCTGCGCTATTTTCTTCTTTATGCATCGCAATTAACGCTTCTTGTACGTAATAGGCAACCTCTTCAATTGCTTTTTCTTTATTCACTTCCCATTTTGCCACAACGCCTGGAAGCGATACGTTAATACCTTTTTTCGAGTCTTTCTGTTCTATACGTAGAACCTCTTTCTCGCTATCATACTGAAAGTCCCATTCCGGGCGAGATAATTTCTTCATTAACTCGTCTTTCATCTTTTTACTTGTCATCTTCATCTCTTTTTCCTCCCTTCCAAAAAAATAACCTCCCCCGCGAAGGTAGAGGTTGTTTTACAATTCAATTGGCAAATTGCCTTATTTTAAACCTTCAATGAACTCTTCGATTTGTTCTTGTGTTTTACGATCTTTGTTTACATAGCGACCTGTTTCTTCACCTTTATTGTACGCTACAAAGCTCGGAATGCCAAATACGTCTAATTTGACGCATAGATCAATAAACTCATCACGATCTACATAGTAAAATGAGAAATCACTATATTTCTCTTCTACTTCTGGCATAAATGGGTCTACAAAACGGCAGTCTGGGCACCATTCTGCTGAGAACATAAAGACTACATTCTCTTCATTTTTTAATTGTTGGAATTGCTCCATGCTTTCTAATGATTTCATCTATATTTCCTCCTCTAACGAGTGCATTTTTTCATGTTATAATCTTTCTTTTATACTACCATACATCGCGCACGGTGCAAGGTTTATGCTTGCTTTTCGTCATACTTATATTGCCCAACAAGTAACTTAACAACGTGTACAAATAATTCCGTGCGATCAACATAATCATCTGTAAAAATACCGATTGCACCTTCGTGACTACGAATATCTTTTCTCTGTACAAACTCTTCCATCACTTCACTTAACTCCTTGCCCTCTTCAAGAGGTGCTAAAAAATCATCCGGTAACGTAATACGTGCCCCGCCGGCAACAAATATTTTACCATCACTTGTTGCTAGCGCGCCCCAATTACACATAAATAAACCGTACTCCGTTTTCATCACGCCGCCTTCTAGCCCAATACCAATTTGAGCTTCTCCTTCTTGAAGCGCTTGCTTCGCTCTATTAACAGCTCCTTGCATCGTCTCTTCATCTGAAAACGGCTGGTTTGCTACCCCTGAAGGAACAGAAAGAGACGTAATTTCGGCATCACTCCAAACCTTCTCCACAGCTCCAACTTTCGTTTTATTCTTCGATCCAACTACTACCTTCATTTCGTTCACCTCTATAAAAATTTATCATTTTGTTCTAACATCCGCTTCGGGTACGAATTAGGCACCAACCACTATCACACACCACCGGGGAATCCCTTCTACCTATAAAAGAAGGTGAATTTCCACAATATTACTGGTTCTAAACACAAAAACAGACTTCTTCTTTCTTCCTACCCGCGGTCTTAACACATCATTCGAGCACACGTTAGGCACTGACCACCACCACACGCCGATGGGTTATCTCTTCAATCCAAAAAAAGAAAGGCTCTTCAGCCCTTCTTCCTTACGCGTTATTCTTAATTGTCTCTAACGTCGTTTTATCCGTTGCTCTTACAAGCTTCGTAATTAGTTCTTTTGCTGCTGCATAATCATCAACATGTAAAATAGAAGCATGTGTATGAATGTAACGTGCGCAAACACCAATTACTGCTGATGGGATACCTGAGTTACTTGTATGTACACGTCCCGCATCTGTACCGCCTTGTGAAATAAAGTATTGGTACGGAATGTTGTGTGTTTCTGCTGTATCTAAAATGAATTCACGCATTCCTCTATGTGTTACCATCGTACGATCGTAAATACGAAGAAGAGCACCTTTTCCTAATTGACCGAACTGCGTTTTATCACCAGATGCATCGTTTGCTGGACTTGCATCAAGCGCATAGAAAATATCTGGTTGAATCATATTTGCAGCAGTTTGTGCACCGCGAAGACCAACTTCTTCTTGTACAGTCGCTCCAGAGTATAATGTGTTTGGTAATGTTTCGTCTTTTAATTCTTTTAGTAATTCGATTGCAAGGCCACATCCGTAACGGTTGTCCCAAGCTTTCGCCATAATTTTCTTTTCGTTTGCCATCGGCGTAAACGGGCAGATTGGCACGATTTGTTGTCCTGGTTTTACACCAATTTCAATCGCATCTTCATAGCTATCTGCACCTATATCAATTAACATGTTTTTTATATCCATCGGTTTTGCACGTTGCGCGTCACTTAATAAATGAGGAGGGATAGACCCAACAACCCCAATAACAGGACCATTCTTCGTCATCACTTGTACGCGCTGCGCTAATAGAACTTGGCTCCACCAGCCGCCTAATGGTTGAAAACGAAGCATTCCGTTTTTCGTAATTTGCGTAATCATGAAACCTACTTCATCCATATGACCTGCTACAAGAACACGTGGGCCAGTTTCGTCCCCTTTTTTCAGACCAAATACGCTACCTAAACCGTCTTGTACAATTTCATCAGCATATTTGCTTAATTCTTGCTTCATAAAACGGCGTACATCATGTTCAAAACCTGACGCACCTTGTAATTCTGTTAACGTACGAAATAATTGTAATGTCTCTTTATTCACGAAGTCCCCTTCTTTCAAACCTTAGTAGAATACCTCTTTTATTGTAACGAAATTTTCGAAATGTTTCTAGTTTCTTCTTTTTTAACTGTATTTGCTTTATAATTATTATCGGTACACTATTTTTATTTTATAGAATTGAGGTGAATATATGAGCTGGAAAGGTTTAGTAGCAGGTCTTGGCGTTGGGTTCGCAGCTGGTTATTTCGTTGCAAACAAAGTACAAGAACAATCCCATATTTCTTCAGAAAAAGCATTGAAAATGGTGAAACAAGCATTAAGTCATAAAGGTGAAATTACTGGCTCTTGGGTACATATGGTTCCAGAGACATTTGAAAAATATGATGTCGCATACGAAGTTTATCGCGGCGGTCTTACAACAATGTTAGATGATATACAAGAACGATTTGAATTTTTAGTTGATGCTAAAACAGGTACTGTTTTAGAGGTTATAGCAGCATAAAAAGGAGGGTTCCCATTAGGTGAACCTCTTATTTTTTAATTGTAGATAGTGATTGAAATTTATCGGTGATTTTTCAAATATATTAGCGCAACTCATTTTATATCGGCGATTTTCTAATTTTATCGGCGTAACTCGATTTATATCAGCGATTACCCCATTTTATCGAATTACCGGCAAAAGCCGACATTAAAAAAGAGGCTGCTCCAACAAATATTCTGGAACAACCTCCTATTTTTATGCTTCTATACTCGTTTTTCTCTCTATCTTTTCTACAATATGCCCTTCCTCATTCCACTTTACTGCACGGTAATATGCGTCATGGTAAAACGTAAACCATGCATCTTTTTCAGCGCCGTACTTCATCCACTTTTGCTTATTCTCAATGGATGTCATCGGATAATCATCATAAGCCATTACCCATAATACATTTTGATGTGCGTGCGTCGGCAATAGGTCTGCTAAATGCAGCATCGTTTCCCCTTTGCTTTCTAAAGCAATAACTGCATGTCCATCACTGTGACCGCCTGTATGCGCCATTTTTATTTCATTCGTAATTTCTATTTCTTGCTGAAACGTAACAACTTGATCTACAATCGGCTCCCAATTTTCCTTCCAATACGTATTACGGGATCTAATATTTGGGTGCCTCATTTCATTCCACTCTATTTCACTTACATAAACTTTCGCATTCGGAAACGTTGGTACAAGTTGATCACCTTCCCATTTCGTTAAACCAGATGCATGATCAAAATGAAGATGCGTCATTAAAACGTAGCGAATATCTTCAGGCTTTAATCCTAGTTTTTCTAATGATTCATAAACCGTTGATTCTTCCGTTACACCTTGATTTCGTTTCATCTTCTCATTCAATTTACCGTTTCCTATTCCAGAATCAATGAGCATATTACCGTCTTTCGTTTGCAAAAGTAACGGATCTGTTCGTAAATAAATATGATTTGTATCATTATGTTTATATTTACGTGACCAAAGTACTTTCGGTACAACGCCAAACATTGCTCCTCCATCTAAATGTGTGTTCCCGCCCTTTAGCCACGTCACTTTTATATCTCCAATTTGTAACTGTTCCATTTTTCATCCCCCTTTTCTTTCAATACTAACATAAAATTCTGATTATTTTAGATACAAAAAAACCTACGCATTACTGCATAGGCTCTGTGCGATATTTTGCTTCTACTCGGTAAATACGATGACCTTTACTAGAGAATTTCTCTTCGTATTCAGTCATGATGTTACCTTCAAAGTCGCTGTTATGAAGATCTAAGCTTAAGTAAGTTAGTAACATACCGTACTCAGCCATACTCATAATAGAATATTCAAATAAACCTTGGTTATCTGTTTTGAAATGAATTTCTCCGCCTTCTACTAACACTTCTTCATAATTGCGTAAAAACGTTTTATACGTTAAACGACGCTTCGTATGACGTTTCTTTGGCCATGGATCTGAGAAGTTTAAATAAACGCGATCAATTTCACCTTTTGCAAAGAAAACTGTTAAATCTTCAGCATCTTTATTAATTAACTTTAAGTTCGGTACTTCTTCTTCAATTAATTTATCAAGTGCATCTACAACAACACTTGTGAATTTTTCAATTCCAATATAATTAATATGTGGATTCGCTTTTGCCATATCATACATAAAGCGGCCACGACCTGTACCTACTTCAATATGAATTGGTTGTTCATTTCCAAATACTTCTTTCCAGTTACCAGCGCACTCCTCTGGGTTTCCAATTACGATGTGAGAATACTCATTAATTCGATCCATTGCATACGGTTTATGTCTTAAACGCATAGATGTCTCCCTCTCTTTACAAAACTATTTTAAAGGAATAATTCCTTCTTTCTGTTTTAATCAATCTATCAAACAAAAAACCAAGTACGTACGAGCACTCGGTCCGTTTCTTTCAAGTATAAGATGTACCATTTTGATAAAAACTACATACAGCATTAAACATTCCATGACGAAGCAGCTTTTTCTCTTACATTCCGAGAAGAGAAAAACAATCGAAAGGATGATCCGTTCATGCCAATTAATCAACAACATCAATTAGAAGTGCTGAAAGATATTTTAGTCAATCACCAAAGTGATTGTTGCGGGACAGTTTCTGAATGCGAGCAATTAGAGCGTCTCATTCAATCGTTACTCGCAAACGATAATATAAGTAGTGACGCTAAAACAATGCTAAACGATGTATATTCTTATAGTCAATCGGGTAAATCTTCCTCTAATTTGGACAACCACATTTCCAATAATCAAGAACAACTTACTCAGTGGATTGCTGGAATGGACAATTTTTCTTAAGTATTACTCTGAAGCAAGTAGTTGCTGTAAATATTGATGCCAATATTCAGCTTCTGCTTGCTGCTTTTTTGTTGTATGCCATTGAATAGACAAAATCGTTTGTGCTATCACATACCATCTCATACGCCTAAGCAGCGATTCATCCATTTCAATATCATAATAACCGAGCCACTCACTCCATTCATGGCGCGGAATGTACCAATATAATAACATACCAAGGTCTAAAGCTGGGTCAGCAATTACAGCTCCATCCCAATCAATTAAAAACAACTCATCTTCATTCGACAATAGCCAGTTGTTATGGTTTACATCACAATGGCATACAACGAATTCATTGTATTCAATATCTTTTAATGAACCCATTAAATATTGAAGCCCTTGCTGAATTGTTTCATCATCCCTTATATCTCCTCTTAAAACGAGTTGCAGTTGTTGTAATAACTCTTGTGCGTGAAGCGGCTGCTTCCCAAGTCTTTGAATCATCTGTACAAGTGCTTTAGAGGAGTGTATTTTCTTCAAAAGTTTTGCAACACGTTCTAGTTTCATATCCTCTGGCTCTAGCTTCTGTCCCGGAAGCCATTTTTGAGCAGAAATTACATCACCGTTTGTTACCCTTCTTGTCCAAAGTAATTTTGGAACAATTCCTTCTGCTGACAATACCGCTAAAAAGGGCGATGTATTCCGCTTTAAAAATAACTTCTGTTGTCCGTTTTGCGCAATATATGCATCGCCCGTTACTCCACCAGCCGGTACAAGACTCCACTCTTTTCCTAATAATTGTTCCAACCATTCCATATTCATTACCCGTTAACAAATCCTTATCTTTTATAGTTATGAAAAGAAAAACCGCAACATTTCTACACATGTTGTGGATTCATATATATTTTACTGTAAATGAAAAGAAAATTTGGCATAAGCCAAAAACTCTCTATTATTTTACAAAACCAGTCCTAGAATGACAACTTATCAAAATCGTCACCTTTGTCAATTCTACATTTATTACATTCTCATCGTCAAGTAGCGATTTGTCACATTATCGTCAATATATACGTGCTAATTGGAGCCAGCCTAAGTTCCTTTCCTCTAAATGAAGAAATTGGCTCTATTTTCGCTTGCTTTTCGTTTACTAACACATGCCATGTTTCTTCTTTCGGAAGTTGCACCGTTTTAGCTTCTAAACCGCTATTAAATAAAACTACAATCTCTTTCCACGGTCCAAACGTTTCTGCATGCTCTAGATGGTATGCCAGTACTTCTGGAGATGTTTGCAAAAAAGTCATGTACTTTTTTATAAGGTCTGCGTTTTGTAATCGGAATGCTCCATGCTCTTTACGAATCGCAATTAAACCTTTTATATAGTTAACGGTCTCTATCTCTTTCTCTTTTCGATCCCAATCTAATTGATTAATTTCATCATTTGCATTATAACTATTTTCATTTCCTTGCTTCGTACGATAAAACTCTTGCCCAGCATGTAAGAAAGGGATACCTTGCGACAGAATCACCATTGCAGTTGCTAGCAGGTGACGTTTTTTCAAAATCTCTTCTGACTCTTCATTACTGCGCATTAATTTATCCCACATCGTCATATTGTCATGACATTCTACATAGTTAATGCTTTGCACAGGCTCTAGAAACAAACCTGTTTCTTTCATACTCAAAAGGCTTCCTGATGCTATATACTGCAAATGATTACAGTCTACATGCCCACCAAATGCAAAACCACGTTTATTTATATGAAAGGTACTCCCTTTTATCCCATCACGAAATTGATCATTAAATTGCGCAATATACGGCATTTTCTTTGCATTATTTAACGTTGCTTTTTCTTCGCCAGGAAGTGGTGTTTGTAAATCCCACCCTTCTCCTAATAACAATGCATCTTTCTTTATGTTTCGCACTTCTTTTTCTATTATATTTATTGTATCAACATCTAAAATCCCCATTAAATCGAACCGGAATCCATCAACATTGTATTCCGTAAGCCAATATAAAATAGACTCTACAATGAATTTCCTCATCATTTTCCGTTCAGATGCTACATCATTTCCGACTCCCGTCCCATTAGAAGGCATACCATTTTCACCATGACGAAAATAATATCCTGGGACAAGCTTTTCAAATGATGATAACTCTCTTTCATACACATGATTATATACAACATCTATAATCACCCTAATGCCGTGCTCATGAAATGTTTCAATCAACTGTTTACACTCTATGATCCTGTTATACGGGTCGGAAGGGTTTGTAGCATAAAATCCCGTAGGCGCATTGTAATATAATGGATTGTAACCCCAATTATATGCAGAGGAAGGATTCGCCTCATCTACACCACCGAAACAAAATAAAGGCAATAGTTCAACATGTGTAACACCCAAATCTTTTATATGAGACAAACCTGTTAACGTCCCATTTCGCCCTATTGTTCCTTCTTCCATTAGCCCTTTATATGTTCCTTTTTTACTCACTCCACTGCCCTGATGAATAGTAGCATCACGAATATGCAGTTCATACAATATGACATCTGTCATTGCTTGTAATGGTGGTAATTGCTCTCTTTTTGTTACATTTGTCTTTTCCAAATCGATAACAACGCCGTACTTCCCATTTACAGTCACTGATTTTGTGTAAGGGTCCACTGCTTCATTCCATATTAAATTAATACAAACAAGAAATGTATACTTTGCTTCGGCTAAATCGCCTTGTAACGTATGAGCCCATACCCCATTTTCCCCTCTGTACATTTCATAATCGTTATATTCTTTATCACTTTTATAAATCCTTACTTTCGCAAGCCTCGCAGTTGGGGCCCATACTTTAAATGTAGTTGCTTCTTTTTGATACACGGACCCTAAATCTGTACCTTCGTAATAATACTTTTCATCAAAAATCGCTGTTCTTATGACAGCACCTATTTGTAAATCTGTCTCTTCATTCCGTTCATCTCGTACTGTATAATACTTCCCCACATCTAGCGGCTCTTCTATAAAGCACTCATACTTTGTTGCATCCGGAAGCGCAATCGTATGAGCAATCGGTAAATCTTTCACGTTACTTCCTTCTTGTAAACGAAATGTCCGACTTGTTCCATACGCATGTGGGAGCAAAATTGTAATTTTATTCATTTCATCTAAATAGGCCTCAAATGGACGTTTTACTTTCAACATAAAAAAATCACCATCATTCTTAAAGTTAAAATGAAACGAGCTGCAAATGATAAGGCTTTTCTTACCAGCGAAGCCCTATACAGTAACACATTATTCTCTATAGTATATTCACCTGTATAAAAAACGTTTTCATACATTCTATTTTTGTAATTTTATTTCAGCAATCGCTTTATACTTCGGTGTCTCCTTCACGTGAGATTCGTATAAAGTAATCGTATCCGCTTGAAATGATATTTCAGGCATTTCCTTTATATGTTCTAAATCATACTTTTCTTCTCCTACCCATTTACGAGCAACAGTAATATGTGGATGATACGGGCGCGTTTCTAAAGAAAATCCATTCCCTTCACAAATAGCGTGCACTTGCTTTTGTAATAGAAACAAATTTTGATTCTCGCTTACCTTTGCCCAAAAAATACGCGGCCTATCTTCCATACCGAACGTTGAAAATCCTTGTAACGTGAACGATAGTTTCTCTGTTTCTGCAAGTGTTTGTAATCCATTCTTTATTCCTTCTAATTGTTCCTCTGTCGCACTACCTAAAAATGAAAGGGTAATATGATAGTCTTCTTTATGTACCCACGAACGAAATGGTAATTCCTCCTGCATTTCCTCTCTATAGTTAGACAGCGCTTCTTTTATATGATTTGGTAACGTAATCGCGACAAAATAATGTGGCTCCATGTACATCTTCTCCTTCTTTCTATTGTTGCTTTTCTTTCTTATCTCATTCAGGTAAAAAGAAGCCGCCCTCCAAAATAGAGAGCGGTCATTATTTATATATCCATTATTTCGCTAATTCATGAATTGCTTGCGCGTAAATTGCTGTTGCTTTTAATAAGTCTTCAATTTCAATATACTCATCTTTTTGGTGAGCAAGTTCTTCTTTTCCAGGGAATAGCGGGCCAAATGCAACACCAGCTTTTAATGAACGAGCGTAAGTACCACCGCCGATTGCTAATAGTTCCGCTTTCTCGCCTGTTTGTTCTTCGTATACACGTTGCAGCGTACGAATTAACACGTGATCTTTATCGACGTGATGCGGGCGAGAGTTTGAATAATCCGCCACTTCAAATCCATGAGTACCAACATATTCTTTTAAATTCGTAATCATTTCTTCAAAGTTAGTTGTAACCGGGTAACGTACATTTAATCCTAAATTACCACCGTTCTCTTTCGTATAAGAAAGGCGACCGACATTCACTGTTAACGGACCGCTAATATCATCTTTATAAGAAATACCAGCTTTCTCTCCTAAAATATCTCCTGTAAATGTTTCTGTTACAAACGATGCAAACGAAGCACCTTTTCCATCAAGAGCAACTTTCGTTAAGAAGTTTGCCAGTAATAAACCTGCATTCTCACCCTTCTCCGGAGTAGATCCGTGAGCAGAAATCCCTTTAATTTGCAATGTTACTGTATTACCTTCTACAATTGCTTCACCTATTTTTTTAGCAGTTTGTAAATACTCTTCATATGCTATTGTAAGTGCATTTACATCTTCTCCTGTAATAATCGCTTCTGCAAAATCAGGAACCATATTTAAACGGCGACCTGATTCAAATGAAACAAGTTCATATGTACCTTTCTTCTCTTCACTATCATTTTGCACAACTTGTATATCAGAAATTCCTTTTTCTGCATTAATAATTGGAAAGTCCGCGTCTGGCGCAAAACCGATTGTTGGCATTTCTTCGTTTTTAAAGTAATGATCTACACATTTCCAATTGCTTTCCTCATCTGTTCCTAAAATCATACGAACACGTTTTGAAAGAGGTAAACCTAATTCTTTCACAATTTTCATCGCATAATAGGCTGCCATTGTTGGGCCTTTATCGTCAATTGCACCACGTGCAAAAATCTTTCCGTCGCGAATATCTGCACTATATGCAGGAGTTGTCCAGCCATCTCCTTCTGGTACAACGTCAACGTGACAAAGAATACCTACTAACTCTTCTCCTTGTCCCATTTCAAGATGACCTGCATACCCTTCTAAATTTTTAGAAGCAAAACCTTCAGCTTCTCCTTTATGTAACATGAAAGATAACGCTTTTTCTACACCTTCACCGAATGGTGCGCCCTCTTTCGCCGATTCTTCTTCCCATACACTTTTAATTTGTAAAAATTGTTGTGTATCACTAATTAAATCATCTTTTCGTTTTGCAACTTCTTCTGTCCAATTAATTGCTGACATCACGCATCCATCCTTCACTATATCGTTTCTTTCATCATAACAAACCGAAATCTCTTATGCCATACACGAAAATCAAATACCGAACAATTGTAATATTTCAGATATTTCTCATTAGTTTTTCTTTTATTTTTTCAAAAAAATTTGCAGGAATTTGGCGTTTTGCGTAGAATTTTATGTGTTAGTTGACTGACCATATATACAATGTCAACTACCAATATTTTTCTATATGAATATTTGTTAAACTTTTGTAAAATTTAAGTAGATTAAAGCATGAATTTTATCATGTAGAGTACAATGGTAGTAACGACCTTCTTTCCTGAATGGGGTCAAAAAAACTAGTAGAGGAGTGGTTTTCTCTTGAAACCTACAACTACTCGTATGCTAACACGCATTAAATCAATTTATATGTACATCAATGAAAACGGAACGGTAACGACGAAAGACCTTGTAGATGAGTTCGGGATCACACCGCGAACGATACAACGTGATCTAAATGTGTTGCAGTTTAATGAACTCGTGTATAGCCCTTGCCGCGGTAAGTGGACAACAACAGGAAAGAAAGTGAGAATGACCTCATAACGAAAAATAATTGTATGTAAATAAATACATACCCCTTTCTAACTCATTAGAAAGGGGTCTTTTCTGCGCCTAAAAACAGCACTATTTCTCAGTATCTACTTGATATGTTTTTAACATCTCTACTTCTTCATCTGATAGCTCTCGGTATTCTCCAAGTTCTAGCTCTTCATCTAACACTAACGGTCCCATCTCTGTTCTCTTTAGATAGACTACTTTTTTCCCTACAGCTTCAAACATACGCTTCACTTGATGGAACTTTCCTTCTGTAATAACAAGCTCGATTTCAGAAACATCATCGCTTTTTAATATAGTAAGTGCACCAGGCTTTGTTTCATAGCCATCATCTAAAATAACACCTTTAGCAAACTCTTTTACATCCTCTTCAGTTACTACCCCTGCAACATGTGCATAATATTTTTTCGGCACATGCTTTTTCGGAGATAACAATTGATGCGATAACTTCCCGTCATTTGTTATCAATAAGAAACCTTCCGTATCAATATCAAGTCGTCCAACTGGGAACGGATCAAAGATTGCATCTTCTAACTCTAATAAATCTATTACCGTTTCATGATTATCATCTTCTGTCGCTGAAATAACGCCCTGTGGTTTATGCATCATTAAGTAAACAAACTCTTTATATTCCACAACTTCACCGTGAATCATAACCTCTTGTTCTTCTACATTTACATGAACCTTTGCATCTTTCACTGGCGTTCCATCAATTTTCACAACGCCGTCTTTCAATAATTTCTTTACTTCTTTTCTACTTCCATATCCCATATTCGCTAATAATTTATCTAATCTCACGTTTTTCACCTTCTTTATTTATCATAGAAAAGGGGACGTAATTACGCCCCTTTTGATTTCAACTTTATTTTGAATCTATTGCCAAGTTTACGTTGGATTTTCTCTAACGCTTCTCCGCCAAATACTCTTTCAAGTACTCCTGTGCGAATTGCTAACACTCCGTAAACAAGACCACCAATACCGGCACAAATCGCAACTGTTATAAGAGCACCCATACGGCCATCAGGCGAAATCATGAAGGATAGAATCCATTGTGATAGTTTTACCGCCACGACCATTACAAGTGTTAATATTGCAATTTGGAATGTTCTTTTATATACAACACCGAATGAATAGTGTGCATGCTTTTTAATTTGTCGATTTGTGTACCAAACAGAAGCTAAGAAACCAACTGCGGTCGCTAAAATCGCTCCTACTGTACCGAAATAACGAATAAAGATTACGTTACATACAAATTTCAAAATAACACCCATAACAAGCGCGACAATCGCATGTTTTTGCTGATTAATCCCTTGTAGAATTGCCGCTGTTACTGTAAATAAAGCGAATAACAACGCAACCGGTGCATACCACATTAATACTTGTCCACCTAATGGATCTGAGTCGTAAAACGCAGTATAAATCGGATATGCAAGTGTTGAAATACCGACAACTGCTGGCAATGTTAAGAACATATTTGCCTGGAATGTTTGTGTAATTTGTAACTTTAAATAACGATATTGTTTTTCAGTAAATGATTTTGTAATTGCTGGTACAAGCGTTAAACTAAACGCAGTCGCAAGTGATACAGGAATCATAATTAATTTATGCGTCCACATTGTGAAAATACCAAGTGCTCGCTCTGCGATATCACCTTGACCAATCGCTTGCATAATTGAGTTAAATGTCAATGTATCAATTTGTTGATATAAAGGAATTGTTAACCCAATTACAACGTAAGGAATCGCATATGCAAATAATTCTTTAAACAATTGAACGGTACTCACTGTCGACTCTGGTACAGTTTGTTCAATTAAATATTGATCCAAATGTTTTTTACGTTTTAACCAGTACCAAATTAATACGCCGAGTGCTCCAACCGCTGAAACGAACGCAGCAAATGTCGCTACTCCAACTGCTGTTGCAACTGTACCGCCAAGTACTTTAATAACGATAAAACTACCGGCTAATAAAAAGACGATACGAATAATTTGTTCAATAATTTGCGAAACAGTAGTCGGTCCCATCGATTGGTGACCTTGGAAATAACCACGAATTAAACTCGCTGCCGGTACAACAATAAGCGCAAAACTTACAAGGCGAATAATCGTCGTAACTTCTCCTATATTACTGTGTACACTTTGTTTACCAAGCATTGCTTCTGCAAACAACGGCGCCGTCATGTACAGTACTAGGAATGAAAGAACTCCTGTTACTATCATCATAACCATTCCCGAGCGGAACATTCTCCGGCTCGTTTTATAATCGCCAAGCGCATTATATTTGGAAACGAATTTTGAAACAGCAAGCGGCACCCCTGCCGTTGCAATACTTAAAAAGATCGTATATGGAATGTATCCATATGTATAGAGCGTTCCGCCTTCTGTCCCTACTAATGCATGAAACGGAAAGACGTAAATCATGCCTAAGAACTTCACTAAAAATGTCCCTAGCGTAACGATGAGCGTTCCGCGCAGAAATTTCGAATCGGACATACAAAAATCCTCCTACATCTACATAAAGTGAAACTATAATTAATTGAACTATTCGAGCATTCGAGAACTATTAGACTTCCCCTAACTCTTAAGGTTTTAGTCTTACAGCCCACAAATCGCAGGATAGTGCTGAACTCTAACTTTTGTATTGTACCACAATTCTCTCCTTAAGCAGTACTTCACTCTATTTTTCTTTTAAGGGAAAACATGCTATTCTTTTAGGCAGGAAATGTAGAAAATGAGGTCGATATATTATGCATTATGATGTTATTGTCATCGGCGGCGGGCCTTCTGGGCTAATGGCTGCAATCGGTGCTGCAGAAGAAGGCGCAAGCGTCTTACTTCTTGATAAAGGAAATAAACTAGGGCGTAAACTTGCGATTTCTGGTGGTGGCCGTTGTAACGTAACGAACCGTCTACCACTTGATGAGATCGTTAAACATATACCAGGAAACGGTCGCTTCTTATACAGCGCTTTTTCTATTTTTAATAATGAAGATATTATTACATTCTTCGAAAAGCTCGGTGTAAAACTGAAAGAAGAGGATCATGGCCGCATGTTCCCTGTTTCAAATAAAGCGCAATCGGTAGTAGACGCACTTTTAACACGATTAAAAGACTTAGGTGTAAAAATCCGTACGAATACACCTGTTGAAACAATTGAATATGAGAACGGTCAAACGAAAGCAGTTGTACTAAAGACTGGCGAAGTGTTAGAAACAAATCACGTCGTTATCGCTGTTGGCGGAAAATCAGTTCCTCAAACTGGTTCTACTGGAGACGGATATGCTTGGGCTGAAAAAGGTGGTCATACGATTACAGAATTATTCCCAACAGAAGTACCAATCCTTTCAAACGAACCATTTATTCGAGACCGTTCATTGCAAGGACTCGCTTTACGAGACGTAAACTTAAGTGTATTAAACCCGAAAGGAAAAGCTATCATTTCTCACAAAATGGACATGCTCTTCACTCATTTCGGCTTATCTGGTCCTGCTGCCCTTCGCTGTAGTCAATTCGTTGTGAAAGCACTGAAAAAGTTCAAAACGAATACAGTGCAAATGAGCATCGATGCATTGCCAGAAGAAAATAGCGAACAACTATTCCAGCGCATGCTGAAACAAATGAAGGAAGATCCGAAAAAGGGAATTAAAAACGTGTTAAAAGGTTATGTTCCTGAGCGTTACTTCCTATTCTTATTAGAAAAAAATGAAATTGACGGTAGCGAACAAGCTGGACAAGTTTCCCACGAAAAGATTCGTGCACTTGTGAAAGACTTTAAAGAATTTACTGTGAATGTAAATGGTACGCAGTCAATTGAAAAAGCATTCGTTACTGGCGGCGGTGTGTCCGTTAAAGAAATTAACCCGAAAGAAATGTCTTCTAAATTTACGAATGGCCTATACTTCTGCGGGGAAGTTCTTGATATTCACGGTTATACTGGTGGCTATAATATTACATCTGCTCTCGTTACTGGTAGAATTGCCGGAACAACAGCTGGAGAAAACGCGAAAATGCAGTATTAAAAAAAGAAACAGGGATTCCTGTTTCTTTTTTTATAGGTATATCAGCGATTCCACAACAACATATATCGACTTACCGACAAATGCTCATTCTCCTTAAATTCCTAGTGCTTTTTTATTGCTTTATATACCTTAGTACCTTTATATTTTATATTGTTGAATATTTGAAAAAGGGTAAGGGGAAAACATATGAGAAAAAAAGTCATGATGTCTTTAATGCTAATGACGTTTCTTTCTGCGGTAGAAGGAACGATTGTTAGTACAGCAATCCCTCGTATAACGAGTGATTTGTCAGGCGTCGAACTTGTTAGTTGGGTATATGCAATTTATATGCTTGCAACAGCTGTTTCGACTCCAATATACGGAAAGCTCGCTGATTTATTCGGTCGTAAAAAAGTTTTACTAATCGGGGCTACAATCTTTTTAGTCGGTTCTGCACTTTGCGGAGTCGTTACATCGATGGAACAATTAATTTTCTTCCGCGCTCTTCAAGGTATAGGTGCTGGTGCTGTTATGCCGATCACAATGACAATTATTGGAGACTTATATAGCGAAGCGAAAGACCGCGCGAAAGCACAAGGCTGGATGAGTGCCGTTTGGGGTGTATCTGGTGTTATCGGACCGTTAGTAGGCGGATTTTTAGTGGATTCTCTTTCTTGGCGTTATATTTTCTTCTTAAACGTTCCATTCGGAATTATCGCTTGCTTAATGATTGCCATTTACTACAAAGAATCTATTAAGCCCGCTAAACACCATATCGATTATCTTGGTGCAACAGTCTTCTCACTGAGTACAATCGCTCTACTATATGCATTATTAACAGGTAGCAGCAAGCAAAACTGGGGAGACATAACAATTATCGGCCTATTAATCTTTGCCGTCGTTTCATTCATTATTTTCTTATTCATCGAGAAAAAATCTCCGGAACCATTAATTCCGTTATCACTTTTCTCTAACCGTACATTATCTACGATAAACATATTAACGCTTATTGCTGGTGCAATGATTATTAGTATTACAATGTACCTTCCAATTTGGAGCCAAGGTGTATTAGGAAAAAATGCGACAGAAGCCGGACTTATTTTAATGCCAATCCCGGTTATGTGGACATTTGGCGCTATTTTCTCTGGTAACTTAGTAGGCAAATTAAAAACAAAACAAATTATTTTACTTGGAGCTAGCATTTTATCAGTCGCTACGTTCTTATTATTTACACTATCAACAAATTCACCATCGTTCCTTATTTATGTAGCAGTCGGATTATTCGGCTTAGGAATGGGGCTTGTGACACCGATTTACATGGTAACAATTCAAGCAGCCGTACCAGCTCATACACGCGGAACAGCCGTTGGTTTAAACACATTTATTAATACATTTAGTCAAACGTTAGGTGCTGCAATATTCGGTACAATTTTCAATACCATGATTCACGCACGTGGTATTAAAAATCTTGATCTTGTATCTGGCGGACACGGCGGAACTACGGCAAACGTAGTAACCGAATCGCAATCCGCATTAGCATCAAGTGTACACGTCATTTATATGAGCACTTTCGTATTAGCAGTATTTACATTAATTATCGCTTGGCTTTTATTAAAGCCAGCTACACAAACAAGTGAGCAATAATAAAGAGGATGACCATTTTGGTCATCCTCTTTTATTCTTCATTCTCCACAATATGTTTCAGCATGGACAATTTATTATCCCAAAAACGTTCATAATATGAGAGCCACTGTTGTAATTCCTCTAATGGTTCTGGATGCAAACGATATATCTTCTCTCTTCCGCTTTTTCTTCCGCTTACTAAATTCGCTTCTGAAAGAATATGAAGGTGCTTTACAACTGCAGTACGACTCATCGGAAAATGATCCGTTATTTTGGAAATCGGTAACTCTTTGTCACTTAATAACCGTATTACTTCTCGGCGGGTTGGATCAGCAATCGCTTGAAATACATCATATTTCGCTGCTGATGATGACATTTAGCCTTCGACAACCTTTTTCAGTTTTTCATTTACAATCGTTACCCAGCCGCCGCTCATTCTATCGCGAATAATAGAGCTCTTCGCATTCGCTTTCGGAAGAATTTCATTAGGATGTTTCCAGCCGCCGTGAATTAACGTAAATTCTGTTTTGTTATCTCCTAAGTCTTTCAGATTAAATGAAACGACCCAGCCATCTGTATCCCATGAGAAAGATAGGTGGTTTGGCTCATCAATTTCTAATACTTTACATGGTGATGGTCCGAACGGTGATTGCACATGAAATTCATGTCCTACCTCTAATTTAAAATCATTTGGCATAAACCATGATGAAATCCCTTCTGCAGTTGATACTACATTCCATACTTTTTGAATAGACGCGTTAAAAACGATCGTTTGTTTAATATCATTTAATGTATGTTGTTGTTCCATTTTCATTCTCCTTTATTCGGCACTCAAATATAACACCTTTTGGTTGTATTTAGATGATATAACACCTTTTGGTTTCATGTCAATGTTGATTCTTTTTTACTGTTGAGAAATTCTCAACATTTTTTCAACAGGACAAACACCCTCTGAGCATTTCTTCATAATATACTCACAAAGGCAACAAAAAATAAAAAATTCTCTCAACATGAAACTCCATCATTCATCTTGAAAGAAGTGCCTTACGTATATCATGCGTATTTCGTCTCTCCTCCTTCCCTCAGGGACAATACGCGAGATATGAAAAATCAGAAGGAATATGCCCACCGTTTGAGTAGGTAGTTATTTCTCTTCTCCTCAACATTTCCTTAGGAGCGAAATGACTACCGACTCACTTTTTTCAAACAAAAATAAAAAGGGGATGAAAGCTATGTTCTATTGCATTAACTGCTCTGACATTCACCATGAAAAACATTCGAATGATAAAGTATTCAAAAACGGTTTTTATATTGATCCGTTTTTAGGTGATCGTTATCACCTTGGTATGTGTAAAGATGCCCAAAATCATGAAACAGGGGAGCCGCTTTTAACGACAAAGAAATTAGGCACAACCCAATCTATTATGAGCGTATTACCGACACATGTTGTCCCAACATAAAACATAAAAAAGAGCTGGCTCACCCAGCTCTTTTTTATGCTTTATAAACGATCATTGCTGAAAAACAATAAATTTGGTTTTCGTCATCGTTAATGGAAACACCGACTTGGTACTTAATATCTACAAAGTTACTATCATCAATCTTTTTCAAAAAAACATTTACAGCGTCTTCTAAGTCTTTTTCGTGACTTTCATCAAACACTTTTACACGAATCATGTTAACACCATCCTAGATCGCAGCCCTCCGCCGCTTGATTATTGCCACGGTGCGTATCTATGATGCGATAAAATTTTCCGTTTTCATATATATATCCGTCTTCTAACACATATTGTTTACCTTCAGTATAGACATAAAACTTACCTATCATAAATTTACTCGTATATAATTCCAAATAATCTGGTCTAAATTTAGCTACCACTTTATTTGTAATATCAATTTTTATTGTGTGCCCCACCTTCTCTCCCTCCTTTGCAAAGAACGGATTTAGGTATATTGTATTAGCGATTTTACATTTTATGCTTAAAAATAAGTGGATATGCCTTCTTTCTTCACCTGCACTATTTTTCTAAAAAATCATCAATAAGTCAGGACAAAAAATATAAATAAAAAAGACCTTTTACTTATTGACTATAACATTAACATTATGGTATTATATAAAATTTGACATTTTTATTCACTTGTGCTATCATTAAAGATGGTTACCACATATGGAGGTGGATGATTTGTTTCAAATTGGTGATAAAATCGTTTATCCAATGAACGGCGCAGGAGTCATCGAAGCCATTGAAGAGAAAGAAATATTAGGGACTACCCGTCAATATTGTGTGATACGTATCATTAGTAAAGATATGCAAGTAATGCTTCCTATGGATCAATTACAAAAATCAGGTATTCGTTTTATCGTAGATAAATGTACGTTAGATGATATACTTCTTGAATTTCAAAACGGGGAATCAGATACATCACTTTCCTGGAAACAAAGATATACAATGAATATGGAAAAAATGAAAAACGGCAATCTGCAAGATAGTGCAGAAGTTGTTCGAGATTTACTTCGCCGCAATAAAGAAAGAGCTTTAAATGCGAGCGAAAAACAAATGCTAGATAATGCACGTAAAATGATGATTAGCGAAGTTGCGCTCGTACAAAACGTTTCTGAACATCAAGCGACAGAATTTCTTCAAGAAACAATTAATCATTAAATTTAAAATAGCTAATCGCTATTTTTTTTGCAAAAAAAAGGACAAAGAGATCAAATTCTTTGTCCTTTTCATATTATCCACGCCCAGCTTGGAACGATGGGTATAAAGTCATTCCACCATCTGCAAATAACGTAATTCCAGTCACGTAACTCGCCTCTGATGAAGCGAGCCAAGTTGCTACTGCCGCGATTTCTTCTGGCTTTCCAATGTAGCCCATCGGTATCATACTTTCTACGTCAGCACGTTTTTTAGGATCAGCAAACTTTTCGGCATTAATTGGTGTATTTATTGCACCTGGACCAATATTATTTACTCGAATACCTTTCGGTGCATATTCTAACGCTAACGTTTCTGTCATCAGTTTAATACCGCCCTTACTCGCTGCATAGTGCACAAATAATGGCCATGGAATTTTCTCATGAACACTAGACATATTAATGACAGATCCTTTAATATCGTGTTCCACAAAATATTTAATCGCTTCACGACTTCCTAAAAAAGCGCCTGTTAAATTCGTATTGATTACTTTATTCCAATCTTCAAGCGGCATTTCATGCGATGGTACCGCGTTTTCTATCCCTGCATTATTAATCATAACGTCGAGCGTACCAAACTCTTTTACTGCAGATTGAATGAGATTCGCAACATCCGATTCACTCGTGACATCACCTTTTACAGCAATCGCTTCTCCGCCTACTTTTTTAATTTCTTCTAGTACATCATGCGCTTCTGACTCTCGTGAGCGATAGTTAATCACTACTTTCGCCTTCTCCTCAGCAAACCTTACTCCCATCGCTCTCCCAAGACCAGTTGCTGATCCTGTAATAACGACAACCTTCCCTGCTAAATCACTATACATTCCAATACCTCCTTTAACTTTTTGCAATACCTAACATAATTCCGGCTGCAATAATAAAAACGATACCGACAACAATCCCCGTTAATTGACGTTTCGTTTTTCTTTCACCTAATATAAGAATCCCGCCAAGCGTTGAAATAATAATTCCCATTTGTGATAGAGAAAAACTTGTTGCCACTCCGACACGCGGCTGAGAAATGAATAAAAACATATTTCCAGCTGCCCAAATTAATCCCGGAATAATATTTCGTAGCGCATATTTATTAAATGGATGATGTTTAAAAGTAAGCAAAATCCCTCCTAACACCATACCAACTGCTTGTGGCAATAAAGCTGACCAACCATCTACATGAAATAGTCTAATCACTACTACATAAACTAAGTAACCGACTGTTGAAATCAATAAAATGATAATGCCCTTTTTAAAATTCCCCGCTTGCTCTGCACTTTTTTCTTCTTCACTTTGAAGGGATGTTAAAATAACACCGATAATAATACAAATAAGAGCCAAAACACCAAGGACAACTGATATTGTCGTAGACCACTCATGAAATACGATAACTCCAAATAAAGTCGTCGCAACTAATTGAAGTCCTGTTGAAATGGGCATCGTCCTCGAAACGCCCATTAAATCAATACTTTTTAATTGATTCGCCTGACCGAGTGCCCAAAATAAACCTGACACAATTCCAACTCCAATAACAGTAGGAGTTAATACTGGCTTCATAAAAATATAAACAACAATCGAGAAAATAAGTGCGCCAAGTGTTGTACCAAGCGTTTGACTATACGGTCCCCCGCCCAGTTTCACGTTAAATAGCACAATACTTCCCCAAAATATAGCTGGTAAAATCGCTAAAAGTATGTCCATCGCTCATTACCTTTCTTTACGAAATGTCTTCAGTTACCGTTCTACACCATTAGAATGTGCTTTCATTTTTTCCTTCGCCCGTGCACAAACCTTTTCTGCGATCGCACTAGACACATTTTTTTGGCGCTCAACTTTCTTTATCTTTATGTGATCTAAATTGTCTTCCAAAGTAAGTGTAACTTTGTCATTGGGCGGGTTATGTGCACCTTGAAATGTGAGAAATTGTAAGGTCACTTCAAATCTAGGAACGAACTCATCTTTCTTACCGAGACGCTTTATATTTATAACGGAATCACATTCATATTGATCTTCTGTCGCTTGCCTTATCACAGAGTAATATCGATTTAATAGCGCACTTTCTAAAAGTTGTTCATCCGATTCTTTTGCCAAAGAATAACTTGGCAAAAAGGAAAAGATAGAACATATCATTGTTAGCATTACACATAGTTTTTTCATAACGCCCTCCTTGTTCTATACATTAGTGTTCTCAAAACTGCCATAAAAAAACGACTTTCCCCATTCAGGAAAGTCGTTTTAATGAATCCAATATTAACCACCGCTCACTGGTGGGATTAGTGCAACAACATCACCAGATTGGATCTTATCATCTTCATTTGCATATTCTTCATTAATCGCAACCATAATTGGCGCTGTTACTGGTACATTATATTCTTTCGCAACAATATCTTTTAACTCTGCAACCGTAATATTTTCTTTCTCTATTTGTAATTCACTTCTTCCTGCTTCCTCTTGCAAGTGCGCAAATAACAATACTCGAATCATACTTATAGCTCCTTCCCAGGCTCTCCCGCCGGATATGGCGTTTTTTCTAATTGATCACCAATCCAAGAGTCACCATCTTCCCAAAATTCCTTTTTCCAAATTGGAACAATTTGTTTTATACGTTCCATAATATATTCATTCGCTTCATAGGCCGCTTTACGATGCGGTGTTGAAACAGCAACAACAACCGCGATATCAGAAATTTGCAGTGTACCGATGCGATGTGTAATTGCAACGTATGTACCTGGCCATTTTTCTTTCACTTCTGAACCAATTTTCTCTAGCATCTTTTCTGCCATCGTTTTATAAGCGACATATTCTAAGTATAATGTACGACGCCCTTTCGTAAACTCTCTAACCGTTCCAATAAATGTTGTAACAGCACCACATTCGCGGCGAATAACCTTATTCGCTACCTCTTCAATTGAAATTTCTGTATCAATTACTTCATAATACGTATGTGTCATTTCGCACTCCTTACCGTTTGTAAAAACCAGTCTATATACAACTCTTCTTCTGTTATATGAAATACTTTATATTCTTCTCGTAAGTTTGCCGGAGCATCATGCCACGTAATAACCGCTACTATATTTTCTACTTTATGTAAAAGTTCAACGTCTTCTTCAGAACGAAGTAACACCACTTTCGAATAGCTCTCTTTTTTATAGCCCTCAATTAAAATTGTATCCACTTCAAAAAACTCGTATAAGCGAATAATTTCTTGCAAGGACCATTCCTCTCTTAATGACGATAGTGAAAGTAATCCAGCGCCTTCTACACTACTTACGACAGCACCGGCCTTTCGATGCCTTTCACTATCTTTTTGCGCTACTTCTGGAAACCCTCCATGCCCGTGATGTTTAATTGTAGCAACTTTCATTTTCCGTTCAGCTAATGCATGCACAATTTTCTCTACAAGTGTTGTTTTCCCGCTATTTTGATACCCTACTATTTGTAAGATTGAAGGGGCTTTGCCCATGGCCAATCACTTCCCTCAGCGTGCTCTAGCAATAATACAGACACTTTCATCCCTGCCTCAAATCCTCTCGTTCCTCCAGGCAACACAATAAAAGCATTTGCATCCGCAAGTGAAGATACAGCACTCGATTTATCTAAACCGACCGGCATCGCTTGTAATGCCCCGTCCACGATTGTCACCTTTGCTCTCACAAAACGAGTAAACGGATTTGGCTTTGGAAAATCTTTTTGTAAAATAGCATCAGCTCTATATACGTGAGGCTCATTCTCATACAAATATGTTTTTATAACCGGATGCACAAATAGCTCAAAGCCTACGTAGCAAGCTGATGGATTTCCTGATAAACCGAAAAGTAACTTTCCATCAACTTCAGCTACTGTCGTAACACTTCCTGGTCTCATTGCTATTTTATTAAAAAGTACATTCGCCTGTAATCTTTCATAAATAGCTGGCAAGTAGTCATAGTCTCCTACCGACACCCCGCCTGTCGTAATTAAAATATCAACCTCATTCATCGCCGATTGAACAGCTGTAAAACAAGCCTCTAACTCGTCGGCAAGTTGGCCATAATAACGAACTTTCCCTCCAGCTTTCCTAATTTGAGCTGCAATCATATAAGAGTTACTATTCCTAATTTTCCCCGGCTGTAACGACTCATGTACTTCTAGTAATTCACTTCCTGTCGTGACAATCCCAACAACAGGCTGTTTTACAACCTTCACAGTACTATATCCAAACGTCGCTAATAAGGCGGCAACACCTGGATTGATTACAGCACCTTTCTTAATAAGAACTTGATTTTGCTTTATATCTTCTCCTTTAAATGACACATTGTCACCACTATTAAAAGGACGCTTTAACTTCATATATGTTTTTCCGTTCTGCTCAAAACCTTCCGTCAGTTCTAGCATTACGACTGCATTACAATCCGCTGGAATAGCTGCCCCAGTCATAATACGAACCGCTTTAAAAGGCCCTACTTCATCTAAAAAAACAGATCCCGCTCCGATTTCTCCTATTACTTCAAATTCAACTGGATTTTCTTGCTTTGCTTCTTTCGTATCTTCTGCTCGAATTGCAAAACCATCGTAAGGAGAACGATTAAAATGAGGGACATCATGATCAGAGACAACATCCTCCCCAAGAATCCTCCCGTAACTTTCCGTAATAGAAACCTCTTCTACTTCACCATTCTTCGCATATTCCATTACCCTCTCTACTGCCTCAGCAACTTGAATTGGAATTCGTTTTTCTACCATCGTTTCTCACCTCATATTTGCAATTTTTTTTATCTCGATTAAACTTTATATATTAAATAGAAATTACTTCAAGGAGGAATTCCATGTCTTCATTTACACACTTTAATGACCAAGGACGCGCGAAGATGGTTGATATAAGCGACAAAAAAACAACCGTTCGAACAGCAATCGCATGCTCTAGCATTATCGTTACAAAAGAAATTTACGATAAAATCTCTCACAATGAAATTGGGAAAGGTGATGTATTAGCAGTTGCACAAATCGCAGGTATTATGGCTGCGAAACGCACTTCTGATATTATTCCAATGTGCCATCCTTTATTATTAAAAGGTGTTGACGTTTCTTTCGATTGGAAACAATCTGAAGAACAATATCGATTACTTATTGAAGTAAAAGTTAAAACAGAAGGTAGCACCGGTGTTGAAATGGAAGCTTTAACAGCTGCTTCCGCTACCGCTCTTACCGTGTACGATATGTGTAAAGCTGTTGATAAAGGTATGATTATTGGCGAAACGTACTTACTTGAAAAAACAGGTGGAAAAAGTGGAGATTATACGAGAAAGCCTTAATCTTCTCTCTGTTGAATCTAAAGGATTTCCCTTTAGGTTCAACCTATATATCTTGCATATAAACGTTTTGCTACATTTATATCATTCGTCCCATGAATAAACGCCCTGCCATCTGTAAATAAAACAAAACGAAATTCCTCTACCGGAAATGATAATAAATACGGAGTAGCTTTTACATCCACACTTCTTTGTAAGCGCTTTTTAATTTCTTCTAAATTAAATTCATTCCGTACACCTGGACGGATTTGTACTGTATTCCGGCCACATAACACTTCTGTTTTCGTTTGTGCTTCAAATGTTAAACTCGGATATGTACGTAATCTTCCGCAAGATAAACACGTTTCTTTTTTCTGCCTATTCACTTTAAATGCCATCTGTTGATTATTCCAAAGATCAAACGATAGCATCGTTTCGCGAAGCGCCCCAAAGTCTTCTACTAATATTTTCAGCGCTTCGGTTATTTGGTGCGCAACTACTAATTGCACTGCCGGCTGTATAATACCAGCCGTATCACATGTTGCCCCGCTCGCCGGATGCTCCATTAAACAGCGAAAACACGGTGTTTTTCCTGGTAAAATTGTATACGTTACTCCGTAACTTCCGACACAACCACCATATATCCACGGAATATTATACTTTTGTGAAATATCATTAATAAGAAGACGCGTTTCAAAATTATCTGTCGCATCTAATATTAAATCTACATCATTCACTAACTCTTCCATTTCTTGCACCGTTACATCCGTTACAACCGGATTTATTTCCACCTCAGAATTAATTGCTTTTAAATGTTCTGCCGCTGCTACCGCCTTCGGTTTATACTGCTTTGCGTCTTCTTCTGTATATAATTGTTGTCTTTGTAAATTGCTCCATTCTACATAATCACGATCCGCAATTGTTATTTTTCCAACCCCTGCTCTAACAATCGCTTCTGCATTCGCTGCACCGAGAGCACCAGCACCAATAATAAGCACATGCTTCTCTCTAATTTTTCTCTGTCCTTCTTCTCCAACACCAGAAAATAATATTTGTCTTGAATATCGCTCCTGCATACGATATCCCCCTTTCTTATCCTCCTATATAAGACATTTCAATTTTCGGACGATTCTTCGCACTTTCTTCTGTCCGTTCATCCGAATACCTATCTTTTCTATTCATCCATACATCTTGTATAACGCTTATTAACTCATCATCCGAAAGATTCCCTCTAAGAAGTTCCCTTATATCGAGTCCTTCTGTCGCAAATAAGCAAGTATAAAACTTTCCATCTGCCGAAATTCTCGCTCTCGTACAAGAGGAACAAAATGACTCAGAAACAGAAGTAATAAAACCGACTTCGACGTTTGTTCCAACGTAACGATATCGCTTCGCAACTTCACCGAAATAATGTGCTTCAGCTGGCTCAAGCGGATACACGCTATGAATCATCTCAATTAACTCTCGCTTCGTAACGACTTGATCAAAATTCCATCCATTTGTACTACCAACATCCATGAACTCAATAAACCTAAGCGTGATTCCTTGCTCTTTAAAATATGCAGCCATTGGAAGCACTTGATGATCGTTCATCCCTTTTTTCACAACCATGTTTACCTTTACATCAAGACCGGCCTCTTTTGCAGCCATTATTCCCTTTATAACAGGTTTCGTATTGATATTCCGGCCATTAATATCCTTAAATATATCGTCATCTATTGCATCCAAACTAACATTTACTCTATGTAATCCAGCTTCTTTTAATGCTTTTGCTTGTTTCGTTAAATGAATCGCATTTGTCGTTAACCCTATATCTACTAATCCATCAATTTTCACGAGACGCGCAATAAGCTTTGTTAAATCTTTACGAAGTAGTGGCTCGCCACCAGTAAGTCTAATTTTTCGTACACCGATACTAACAAATAGTTTTGCTAAACGCTCAATTTCATCAAACGTCAGTAAAAACTCATCTTTCAAAAAAGCATAATCTGGCCCAAAAACTTCCGCTGGCATACAATATGTACATCTAAAATTGCAACGATCAATGACAGATATGCGCAAATCTTGAAGTGGGCGTCCAAAAAAATCTGTAACCATCTCCTGCATCGCCACCCTCCCTTTCTGCCAAATTTCTCTCTTTTCATTCTATTATAATATATTTTCGAACTGCGATGTTTTTGCTCAAGTGAATAAAGTGAAACTTTCCTAACCAATTAAACTACCTACAAATAACGAGATAAAGTGAAACTTTAATCAGTGGGGGTTTTGTTCATCCCCCACTGATTATTAGTTGAACCAATCGGGCTTTTACGGGCAGTTGATCCCCCACCTAACTTCTTTGCTTCCGCTGAATTTTGAGGTGGGGGGCTTACTGCCCGTTAATGCGGGATAAAAAACCTTGAAGCATAAAAGCCCAAGGTTTTCTTCTTATTAACTTAATCTAATAATCGTTAGAGTAGCTCCTGGCGTTGCCGTAGATAATGTAGCTATTGCAATTAATCCAAATAACTGCAGACTAATGGCAGCTCCAGCAGGCAAGCTAGTAATTATTGTTGCACTAAATGAACCAGTAGCCAAAGTCGGAGCGTTTATCGTTCCAGCAAGCGGACTACCATTTACAGTTATACGTGAACTTACGAGTAAAGAGGCTGTTAAATTTATTGTATAAGCTATATAGTAATTTCCTGCATTCGCAACTGTGAATACAGTATTCGTACCATTCACAGTGATTCCTGGACCAATATTTTGATTGTTTGGTAATGGTACATTCGTACCACCTAACAAAACAGAAATAGCACTTCCTGAAGTATTATTTGCAAATGCATACGTTGCAGTTGTACTAACTCCGGTCACACCCGTTGCTCCCGTGGACCCAGTTGCTCCAGCTCCAGTTGGGCCGGTTGGACCTTGGATTCCTTGTGAACCGGTTGGACCCGTGTCCCCTGTTGGGCCTTGTGCACCAGTTGCTCCCGTGGCTCCGGTTGAACCTTGTGGACCCTGTATGCCCTGCGGACCTTGAATTCCTTCGGGACCTGTCGCTCCAGTCGCTCCCGTTGGACCTTGGATTCCTTGCACTCCTTGGGGACCTTGTGCTCCTGTTGCTCCTGTATCCCCTGTTGGACCTTGGGGACCAGTTGGACCTATTTCGCCTTGCACTCCTTGAATTCCAGTTGGGCCTTGTGGACCAGTCGGACCCTGTATACCTTGTATCCCTTGAATCCCCTGTGGACCTTGTGCTCCTGTTGCTCCTTGAATCCCTTGGGGACCTTGTTCCCCTTGGATTCCTTGGGGACCGGTTGGACCTTGGATTCCTTGTGGGCCTTGAATCCCTTGCGGACCTTGTTCTCCTGTTGCCCCCGTTACTCCTTGGATTCCTTGCGGACCTTGAACTCCTTGTGGGCCGGTTGGACCTATGTCACCTTGCACTCCTTGAATTCCTTGTGGGCCTTGCAACCCCGTAACTCCGGTTGCTCCCGTTTCTCCTGTCGCTCCTGTCACTCCAGTTGAGCCCGTCGCTCCGGTATCTCCTGTTACTCCTGTCGAACCGGTTGCTCCTGTCGGGCCAGGTGGTCCGCCTGATGGACCTGTCACTCCCGTCGGACCTGATGGACCTGTTGGACCTATGTCACCTTGCACTCCTTGAACCCCTTGCGGACCCTCTGGACCTGTTGCTCCTATATTCCCTTGAACACCTTGAATTCCAGTTGCTCCTTGTGCCCCGGTTGCTCCTGTTACACCTTGAATCCCTTGTATTCCCTGTATTCCTTGCTGGCCTTCTGGTCCTGTCGCTCCTACCGGCCCTTGTACTCCCTGTATTCCTTGCTGGCCCTCTGGACCTGTTGCTCCAGCTGGTCCTGGCACTCCTTGTATTCCTTGCGGACCCTGAAGTCCTTCTGGCCCTTCTGGACCTGTTGGTCCTATCTCACCCATCGGACCTTGGATTCCTTGAACTCCTTGTGGTCCCGTTTCTCCTGATGGACCCGGTACTCCTTGGATTCCTTGTGGACCTTGATCTCCAGTTGCTCCTGTTGCACCTTGAGGTCCTATAACCCCCTGAATACCTTGTGGACCTTGATCTCCAGTTGCCCCCGTTACCCCTTGAATCCCCTGAACCCCTTGGATTCCTTGTTCACCTGTTACTCCCGTCGGGCCAGGAATACCTTGAATACCTTGTGGACCTTCTGGACCTGTTGGCCCAATCGGCCCTTGAACCCCTTGGATTCCTTGCAGTCCCTGTGCTCCTGTTTCTCCTGTACTTCCAGTCGGACCTGTATTTCCCGTTACTCCAGTTGCACCTGTACTTCCTGTTGTCCCTGTATTTCCTGTTGCTCCCGTCGCACCTGTACTCCCACTCGGTCCGCCCCCCGGACCTGTCGCACCAGTTGGCCCCGTTGGACCAGGAGGTCCTCCAGATGGACCTGTTATCCCTGTTGGACCTGTTATGCCAGTCGGACCAGTAATCCCAATGCCAGTAAATCCCGTTGGAACAGGAGGAAAAGTAGGTCCAATAAGATTTGGTGAAATTCTGAAATTAGAGTTTAATGAATTTTGTTTATCGCGCTCTTTCACACTTCCACCACCTACACACCATCTTTTTTTACATAAAACAAACCTCTTCTTAATATGTATTTATAAAAACAATTTCAAAGACTATTTTTATTTCATATAAATAAAAACCCCCTTAATTTCTTAAGGGAGTCCTGCAGTTGAATCCATATTATCTGTATTCGGAACAGCTTGCGCTATACCCGATGTATTTACACTTTGCCCCATATTTGTTCCTGGTACAGTACCAGCAGGAGTACCCCTTGTATATGTTGTCGTCACAGAATCTCCCGGCTGTAAACAAAGCTTCGTCTCCGTCCCTATTACTGTAACAACGTCGATCCAAGTGCACCCCATCGAACCACTATACGATTTCGTAGCAGTAAATGAAGTATCACTCAAATTATCACCGGTAAATATATTTCCAGTGTTATTCACAATAACAAACTCTTTTATATGAGCAGGCATAATCACACTCTACCTTTCCTCTATGAACCTAATGTACGTGTACTCGTTGCTAATGGCGGAAGAAACACTGATGTTCTAATCACTGCTTCTGACTGTCTTTTCCCATTTAAAAAAATAGCCGCACTCGACCCTCCAGCACCTGCATATACCTTTGCTACAGCTAAAGGTGAGATATCATAACAGTCACCAACATTAACAGCCCCTGTATTATTTATAATTTTTACTTTCCGCAAGTTAATCCCCATTTACCTATCCCCCTTTTGTACACTGTATGCAAAAGAAAAAAACTTGAAACAGACTCGTTTCAAGTTTTTAACTATTAACTATTTCGTTTCACCTTCATATTGAAGCATACCGCCAACCATGTTCACTGTTTTAAAGCCTTGCTCATTTAAATAATGACATACATTTTCACTACGCATTCCCGAACGGCAAATAAAGATATATTCATTCTCTTTATCAAAGAAATCTACTCTATTTGGGATATCGCCCATTTTAATATGTACAGCTTCTGGAATCTTTCCTGCCGCCACTTCTTCATCTTCCCTCACGTCTACTAAAAATAACGTTTCTCCATTTTCTAAACGCTCTTGCACTTCTTCTGTAGTAATTGTTTTAACTTCTGTCATATGTCGTTCCTCCTTATATACAATAAAACCTTTAGTTTCTTCTTTAAATAATCATTCCTCATCAATTTTAGCATGCGAAAGAAAGAACGCAAAGAACTGAGAATTTATTTCTCAATTTTCTCGCAAAACTTATTCTTTACAAACATAACTCTTGCATTGTATCCTCAATATACTTGTTTTATGAAAGGAGCCAATGAAAATGACACTTTTTCTTTTCATTATGGGCATCATTTTCTTAATCATTGCAATTATTGCTCTTAGTATGAAAAATAATAAAAAGATAAAATCACCACAAGAAATGTCATTCTTATTTCTATTACTCAGTATCGCATTCTTCGGTATAGCAATTGCCACATATATTTTCCGCCTACAAATCATGTAAAAAAGGTGCCTACTACATACATTGCACCTTTTTCACATCATTTATTTTCTACGCAAAACTAGATACTTTCCGATTTAAAAACTCATGCAATTTCTTTTCAAATAAATGAATATCAAATGCTCCCGCCATATGCCCATTTATACTTTCTATCTCATACACTTCCGCATATTTCCCCTGTTTTTGCAAAATGTCTACCATTTTATAATTATAACGTGACGGCTGAAGCAAATCTTGTTTACACGGAATCATAAGTACATTTGCTTCTATATTAGAAAGAGCCTCTTCTAATGAAGAAAATCCATGCGCAATATCATGTAATAAAACTGCCTTCGCAGTGTACATCCACGAATTTGCATCTACTAACTCTATACTTCTATATGTCAGTTTGTTTATCTCTTTCTCAAATGTTGTTAATGCAGAAAACTCTTGATAGTGCGCCATTTCTATACTATTACGCGAGAATGCCGTTTCATAAAAATTCTCATCAAATGCGTTCATGAACATCATTCTATTCGCTAAATGAAGCCCCTTCATTGGCTGCTCTTCTCCATATTTTCCGCCCTTCCAACTTGGATCCAGTTGAATAGCCTCAATTGCATTTTGTGCTACATTTACTGACGTAATAATTGGATTTTGCGGATTCGTAATAACACCAATCATCCGCTCTACCATATGAGGATAGTGAATAGCCCATTGCTGCGCAATCATCCCGCCAGCTGACGGTCCCGTTACAGCATATAACCTTGGGATTCCCATATCTTTTATTAACTCGTACTGCATACGAGCTACATCAAGAAATGTAAAAACCGGAAAATCCATCGCATATTCATCTCCAGTTTTCGGATTAATCGATTTCGGTCCTGTCGTAATCACATATGGGTTCTTCACCTGTACATTACAAAGATTATCAGTGCATATAACATAGTATTTATTTGTATCAATTGCTTTTCCAGGTCCAATTAAACCATCCCACCAGCCAGATTCCTCATCATGCGCTGTATATTTACCTGCCGCATGACTAGTTGCACTAAAATAATGACAAACCAAAATCGCATTTGACCTTTCTCTATTTAAAGTACCATACGTCTCATACCCCATTTGAACAGGAATTGTCCTACCATTTTCAAATGTAAACTCCTTTAAAACAAACTTCTCTTTTTTTACAAATTGCACAGACTCGCCCTCTTCCCGTCATAGTATGTACTGCTTACTAAAGGATTTTTTCTATGCAAACTAATCTCCTCCTTCTTTTCATAAATAAATGAATAATATACAAAATTAGCCACAAAATAGCACTATATTACACAATCAAAGAGGGCATAC
Source organism: Bacillus basilensis (assembly GCF_921008455.1). Taxonomy (NCBI): domain Bacteria; kingdom Bacillati; phylum Bacillota; class Bacilli; order Caryophanales; family Bacillaceae; genus Bacillus; species Bacillus basilensis. Next base: position 4,776,722 of record NZ_CAKLBZ010000001.1, read on the forward strand.
ATATGATTTGGAATTGGCTACGTAAGAAGAAAAAATCAAATACAACAGAGAAAAACGAAACAGGTAACTCGGAGCAACAACCTAGTAATCAAGAGGATGATAACAAAGAACAGACTAGAAGTATGAAACATAATAAAGATAGCAATGACGAGCAACAAAAAGAGGAAAGCAAGGAATCTTCCCAGGATAAACAAGGTGACTCGACTCAAAATAAACAGCAACACTCTAAACAAAACAACTCGGCTCAGGATCAGCAACAACACTCTAAACAAGACGAATCTTCTCAAGGGCAACAGCAACACTCTAAGCAAGACGAACCGGCTCAAGATCAACAGCAACACTCTAAACAAAACAACTCGGCTCAGGATCAGCAACAACACTCTAAACAAGACGAATCTTCTCAAGGGCAACAGCAACACTCTAAGCAAGACGAACCGGCTCAAGATCAACAGCAACACTCTAAACAAAACAACTCGGCTCAGGATCAGCAACAACACTCTAAACAAGACGAATCTTCTCAAGGGCAACAGCAACACTCTAAGCAAGACGAACCGGCTCAAGATCAACAGCAACACTCTAAACAAAACAACTCGGCTCAGGATCAGCAACAACACTCTAAACAAGACGAATCTTCTCAAGGGCAACAGCAACACTCTAAGCAAGACGAACCGGCTCAAGATCAACAGCAACACTCTAAACATGAAAACTTGGCTCACGATAAACAACAACACTCTAAACAAAATAACTCGGATCAAGGGCAACAGCAAAGCTCTGGAAGTAATAGTATTTATGATTTTTCGAAGCCAGAGAAAGACCGTATTCATTCTCTACAAGATTTATTAGAGAAGCTGAAAAAGTCTAGTGATTTTGTTAATTATCACACATCTGATGATGATACGATGCCTTATTGGATTTCTTACTACCGTCCTTCACTTGATGGAGAAAAGCTTCAAAATTATTTAATGCCTACACTTTTAGAACACTCTTGTTCTTCTCTTGAGGAGCTAAAAGAACATATTCCAATGAGCGGTATTACAATTACGAATGACTTACAAAAAATTGAGGATATGGTTTTAAAGGGACATGCGATTATTCAATTGAACCAACAAGAGCAAAAGTGTATGCTTGCAAACATTGCAATTGATACTTACCGGGCACCAAGCCCTCCTTTAAATGAATCAACAGTTATCGGTCCGCAAGAAGGTTTTGTAGAGGCTATTGATACGAATATTAATTTAGTACGAAAACGCCTTCCTGTTTTAGATTTACAAACAAAAGAAATGATTATCGGTGAGTTTTCAAAAACAAAGGTTGTCATAATGTATTTAGATAATCTTGCCGAAAAAGAGAATGTAGATTTTCTAGAAGAATCATTGCGAGCTCTTGAATATGATCAAATTAATGATAGTGCTTATTTACAGGAATTAATGGGTGAAAAATCAATTTTCCCACTCTATATCAACACAGAACGCACTGATAGAGTCACAAAAGCCCTTATTGATGGCAAAATTGCAATTTTTGTTGATGGTTCACCAAACGTTCTATTAACTCCTGTATCCTATTTCGATTTCTTTATTTCACCAGAAGATTATAATGTCTCTTGGCTTTATGCTACATTTTCAAGAGTTTTACGACTTATCGCTGTCCTTTTCTCAATTTGTGCAGCCCCATTATATGTTGCCGTTTTAAATTATCATTATGAACTCATTCCAAGCGATTTGCTCGAAACATTGATTTTATCGAGAGCACAAGTCCCATTCCCACCTTTAATTGAAGCACTATTTTTGGAATTAGTTATCGATTTATTAAGAGAAGCTGGTGCAAGGTTACCGATGAAAGTCGGTCAAACACTCGGTATTGTAGGTGGTATCGTAATCGGGCAAGCATCAGTACAAGCTGGATTAACGAGTAATATTTTATTAATTATCGTTGCCTTATCAGCACTTGCTTCCTTTATTACACCTATTTATAAGATGGGTAATGCCGTTCGCTTACTACGTTTCCCATTTCTCTTCTTTGCAGAAATAGGAGGACTCTTCGGTATCTCTCTTGGATTTATCTTTTTATTTACTCATCTATTTAGACTAACGTCTTTACGCAAGCCATATGCTCTTTTTTATCCAACTAGGCAACAGTCCGTAAAAGATTCATGGATTCGTTTTCCATTAACAATGATTGATACAAGAGATGTACAAGCAAGACCACAACATGTAAAAAAATCAACAAAAGGGATTTCAACAAAACATAGATCGGATTTTGATGATTAAGGAATGAGGTGCATTGATGAGTAAAGTTCAAGAAAGATATCAAATATCCCCTATCTTTGTTTTCTTCTTAATTCACAGTGCACAGTTTGGTGCTGGCGTTCTCGGATTCGCTCGAATTATAGCAAAAGTTGCTGGATATGATGGCTGGATCGGGGTTCTAATCACAGGAATCTGTATCCATATTCTTATATGGATGATGTATTATTCACTAAAAAATACAGAAGGGAATTTAATTGATTTACACAAACAGCTTTTTGGAAAGTGGATTGGAAATGGTATTAGTCTCATTTTTATGGCTTATTTTTTTATTGTAAGCATTTCTGTTGTTAGAACATATGTCGAAATTATTCAAGTATGGATGTTTCCTAGTGCATCCACCTGGATGCTCACATTCTTTTTATGTTTAATAAGTTATTACATTATTTCATCAGGATTCCGCGTCATTACAGGAATTTGTGTTATTTCCGTTGGTGGAACATTAGGTTATCTTTTTCTAAGTCTTTTCATTTTGAAATTCTCACATTGGGATAATTTACTTCCAATGTTTTCACATTCTTTTACAGATATTTTGAAAGCAGCTCAACTATCCATTTATAGTATGACAGGATTTGAAATTTTCCTTATGGTTTATCCTTTTGTTAAAGAACCAGAAAAATCCCATAAATTTGCACAATATGGTGCATTATTCTCTAACTTCTTATATTTATTTAGTACGATTCTCGCTTTTACATTCTTTAGCGAAAAACAACTACTCAAAACAATTTGGTCTCAACTGTCCATGACACAAGTTATTAAGCTTCCTTTTATCGAGCGACTTGAGTATATTGCTATTTCCGGTTATGCTCTCGTTATTATTACAAGCTTTATTCTACCTTTATGGGCCGCTACTCGAGGAACGCATGAAATCTTTCGTGTAAAACAACGAGGTATTTTAATTGCATTTATGCTTATCACCTTAGTTGTTTCACAACTTTTAACAAATAGGCATGATATTAATGATTTTATTAGTAATACATCTAAAGTTAGTTTTTGGCTTATATATATATATATCCCAATTCTATTTATTATTGTGTGGGTGAAAAAAAAATGGACAAAACCAAAAGAAAATTAATACTTCTTATTTGCATCAGTGTCTTCAGTCTAACTGGTTGTTTACAAAAAAATATTATTGATGATGTTCAGCTCATTCAAGGAGCTGCCTTCGATACAGCAAAAGATAATAAAGTAAAAGTTACATTTGTTTGTCCCATACAAAAAAAGGGAAATAAAGTTCAAGTTTACGAAGGAACAGGAAACGCAGTAAAACAAGTAAAGGCAGATACATCTTTGGAATCTTCGCAACCGTTCGCAAGCGGGCAAATGCGTGTTGCCTTATTCACAACAAAGATTGCTAAAAAAGGATTATCAACTTCCTTTGACACATTAATTCGTGATGTGAATATTGGTAACTCACTGTATGTTGGACTATTAGAAGGCAGTGGTACTGAACTATTTAAAGGAAAATATAGTACCTCTTACAATGTTGCGATTTATATAAAAAAAATGTTAGAACATAATATGGACACTGGGCCATTGCCAACTGACAATTTATATTTAGGTGCCTTCAGGTACTACCGTGAAGGACAAGATTCTTATATGCCTATCCTAAAAAAACATGGAGATAAAATAAAAATTACTGGTATCGGTCTTTTGAAAAAGGATAAGTTGGTCGGAACAATTAAGTATCACGATATGTTTGTTTTCAAAGGACTGCTAGAAAAACACCGCTTGGACTCACATGAATTTAAAACCAATCCTGGCTATGCAATGATTAATAACATCCATTCCGTTCCTACCTACGAAGTAACTATAAAAAATGGAAAACCTTCTTTCTATATTCATGTAAAAATGCAAGCTCGTATTCAAGAATTATCTCGAAAATTCAACTTAGAAAATAAAAAGAACACGCAAAAAATAGCGAAAGCGGTTGAGAAACAGTTAGATGCGAAAGCTACAAAACTAATTAAACAGTTTAAATCCTTAAATGTTGATCCTCTTGGACTCGGAGCAAAATATAGACAACATTATCGCCCATTTAAATTAGAAGAATGGCGAAAGATGTATAAAGATGTACCAATTAAAGTGAAATACACTGTAAACATTACAAATTCTGGTGTAATTGAATGAGAAATGATTGAACTCCTCTCTCCAGCATGATACAACGGAAAGAGGAGTTTTTATTTTAGATAGAGAGAGAAGATATTTATGGGGGAGCTTATGTCTAAAAAATTAGTAAAGCCTATTTTAAATGGTATTTTATTTCTCGGCGTCTTTTTATTTGCTCATACATACTTAAAAAATGTTTCCTTTACACGTTATATACTTGTCGTTATACCAATGTTGCTCGTTGGTATGTTTGGCATCGATCTTCTTTTATCGATTTTTATAAAAGAAGAAAAATAACGAGCAGGGCCGTCCCAAAAGTATTCCGGGATGGCTTTCTTTTATTAATGGGTTATGTTTTATCGTTTAGTCGATATAATATTTCCCTACCTTAACTAAAAGATGGAACTTTTGAACAGTCCCTTTTCATTTCATAATCACCTTATGTTACAATGAGATTCGGCACAAAGCGAGAAAGGATGAAACAACATGACAAACGAAAAAGGTTTAGATAAAGGATACGAACTTGTTGCAAAAATGCATGAAGAGTTCGGACATCCTGTGACAAATACTCCAACAAAATTAACAGAAGAACGTGCAAAAATCCGTGCAAGTTTTATGCAAGAAGAGCTAGAAGAATTTCTAGAAGCAACGACCGTTGAAGATCAATATGATGCACTAATTGACCTTATTTACTTTGCATTCGGAACATTTGCCGAAATGGGCGTTCGTCCTGATAAAGGATTCGAAATTGTAAATAACGCAAACATGGCAAAATTATTCCCGGACGGGAAACCTCGATTCCGCGAAGGCGACGGAAAAATTCTAAAACCTGAAGGCTGGCAAGCACCAGAACCACAACTTCGTGCTGAAATCGAACGTCAGCGTCAAGAAGCTGAAAAAAACTGCTAGGATTTCCTAGCAGTTTTTTATTATGTCTTTTTTCTGCCATTCATTAATGACCCACGTGTCCCGCATGCCCTGCTGCTCCGGCAATACTAGCTGCTCCTACTGCTACCCCTGCTGCTCCTGCTCCAATTCCACCGGCCCAAGGAGAAGATTGTTGTTGTTGATATTGTTGGTGGTGACCTTGATGACCTTGGTAACCGTGCTGGCCTTGGTGACCGTGTTGGCCATGATGACCTTGGTGACCTTGGTGGTGGTGATGACCATGATGACCTTGGTGACCTTGGTGGCCATGATGACCTTGGTGACCTTGATGAGTTTGATAAAGAACAGCCTGTGGATGTATATGATGGTGTCCGTGGTGATGTACTTGTTGTTGATGTCCTTGATGGTGATGGTGACCATGGTGGCCTTGGTGGTGGTGGTGACCATGATGACCTTGGTGGTGATGATGACCATGATGACCTTGGTGACCTTGGTGGTGATGATGACCTTGGTGACCTTGGTGGTGATGATGACCATGATGACCTTGGTGGTGATGATGACCTTGGTGACCTTGGTGGTGATGATGACCTTGGTGACCTTGGTGATGGTGGCCATGAATTGCTTGCGGATATCCACCTATTCCTCCAGCCACAACACCTACTCCTGGTACAGGAAATCCTGTCTGCACTCCTCCAACGAAAGATGGAAATCCTGTTTGTACACCCGCTACTGACGTTGAAAGCCCTCCAGGCGCTCCGCCCATCCAGCTCGGAATTCCGCCATATCCTTGTTGACCTGCCCCTCCCATTAACATCATTTGTTCATAACTATCCGATCCACCTCCGAAAAATCCGTGTGGTGCATTATTGTCCATCCCTTTCATTCCTTTCACCTCTTCTACTCAATTTAGCCTACCTTTTTTATCATATTTCCTATAGAAAAATAGGTGTTTGTCTGTATTGGAATTCCGCTCCTTTTTCTTCATTCATGGTAAAATTAATTAACTGAATATTTTTTCTAGGGGGTATTTCTATTGAAGAACGTAACAAAAGCTTCTATCAATGATTTAGATTCAATCGTACATATAGATATTGATGTAATCGGAAATGATAGCAGACGAAATTATATTAAGCACACTATTGATGAGGAACGATGCGTCATCTTAAAAGAAGATAATTCTATTTCCGGTTTTCTAACATACGATACAAGTTTCTTTGATTGTACTTTCCTCTCATTAATCATTGTTTCGCCAGCAAAAAGAAGACGAGGCTATGCAAGCTCGTTACTCTCATATATGTTAAGTCATTCTCCTACTCAAAAAATATTTTCTTCAACGAACGAATCAAATGAAAGTATGCAAAAAGTTTTTAGTGCGAACGGTTTTATACGTAGTGGCATAATTGAAAATTTAGATGAAGGTGATCCAGAGATTATTTTCTACACAAAAAAGCTCAGAGTATAAATACTCTGAGCTTTTATTTAGAATGAATTAGTTTGCAACAACGTTAACAAGTTTGCCAGGAACAACAATTACTTTACGAACTGTTTTCCCTTCAATTTGGTCTTGAATTGCTTCAAGTGCAAGTTTTTCCATTTCGTCTTTTGATGCATCTTTACTCATTGTTAGTTTTGCGCGAACTTTGCCCATAATTTGAACAACGATTTCAACTTCATCTTCTACAAGTTTAGACTCATCAAATGTTGGCCAGCTTGCATATGTGATTGTTTCATTGTAACCAAGCTTGCTCCATAGCTCTTCCCCGATGTGAGGTGCAACTGGTGCAATCATTTTTACGAAACCTTCTACATATTCTTTCGGAAGTGTTTCAGCTTTGTATGCATCGTTGATGAATACCATCATTTGAGAAATCGCTGTGTTGAAGCGAAGCTCTGCATAGTCTTCTGTTACTTTCTTCACTGTTTGGTGGTAAGCTTTTTCAAGTTCTTTATTTGGTGCATCAGTAATTTTCTCGCTTAATTCACCGTTATCTTGAACAAATAGGCGCCATACGCGGTCTAGGAAACGACGAGCTCCGTCAAGACCATTTTCAGACCAAGCGATTGAAGCATCTAATGGTCCCATGAACATTTCGTATAGACGAAGTGTATCTGCACCGTGGCTTGCTACGATATCATCTGGGTTTACAACGTTACCTTTTGATTTACTCATTTTCTCGTTGTTTTCACCTAGAATCATACCTTGGTTAAATAATTGTTGGAATGGCTCTTTCGTTGGAACTACACCGATATCGTATAATACTTTGTGCCAGAAACGAGCATATAGTAAGTGAAGTACAGCATGCTCTGCACCGCCAATATAAATATCAACTGGAAGCCATTGTTTTACTTTTTCAGGATCTACAAGTGCTTCGCTATTGTTTGGATCGATGTAACGTAGGTAATACCAGCAGCTACCAGCCCATTGTGGCATTGTGTTCGTTTCACGACGACCTTTTTTACCAGTCTCAGGATCTACAACATTTACCCACTCGTCAATGTTAGCAAGTGGTGATTCACCAGTACCTGAAGGACGGATGTTTTCTGTTTTCGGAAGAACTAATGGTAATTCTTCTTCTTTCACAGCTGTCATTGTGCCATCTTCCCAGTGGATTACTGGAATTGGCTCACCCCAGTAACGTTGACGGCTGAATAACCAGTCACGTAGACGGTACGTTACTTTTTGATTTCCTGCGCTCGTTACTTCAAGCCATTCAATCATTTTTGCGATTGCTTCTTCTTTATTTAATCCATCAAGGAATGCTGAGTTTACGTGAGCACCATCACCTGTGTATGCTTCTTTCGTAATGTCTCCGCCTTTTACAACTTCCTTCATTGGAAGGTTGAACGTTGATGCGAATTCATAGTCACGCTCATCGTGAGCTGGAACCGCCATTACAGCACCTGTTCCGTAAGTTGCAAGAACGTAATCAGCAATCCAGATTGGCAATTTCTCACCATTTACTGGGTTAACTGCGTAAGCACCAGTGAATACACCAGTTTTTTCTTTCGCAAGTTCTGTACGCTCTAAATCACTCTTCATTTTTACAGAATTAATGTAAGCTTCTACAGCTTCTTTTTGCTCAACAGTTGTAATGTCAGCAACAAGTGCATGTTCTGGAGCAAGTACACAGTAGCTTGCGCCAAATAGTGTATCAGGACGCGTTGTGAAAACTGTGAATTTCTCATCTGTACCATCGATGTTGAAGTGTACTTCTGCACCTTCAGAACGACCGATCCAGTTACGTTGCATATCTTTTAAGCTTTCTGGCCAATCAAGCTCATCTAGATCTTCTAATAGACGATCTCCGTAAGCTGTAATTTTTAACATCCACTGTCTCATCGGACGACGCTCAACTGGATGTCCACCGCGCTCACTCTTACCATCAATGATTTCTTCGTTTGCAAGTACTGTACCAAGTGCTGGACACCAGTTTACAGGTACTTCATCAACGTAAGCTAAGCCTTTTTCAAATAGTTTTAGGAAGATCCATTGTGTCCACTTGTAGTAGTTTGGATCTGTTGTATTTACTTCACGGTCCCAATCGTAAGAGAAACCTAATGATTTAATTTGGTTACGGAACGTATTAATATTATGCTCTGTAAATTCTGCTGGGCTGTTTCCAGTATCAAGTGCATATTGCTCTGCTGGAAGACCGAATGCATCCCATCCCATTGGATGAAGAACGTTATATCCTTGCATACGCTTCATACGAGATAAAATATCTGTCGCTGTATAACCTTCTGGATGTCCTACGTGTAGACCTGCACCTGATGGATATGGGAACATATCTAGTGCATAAAATTTTGGTTTTTCTGTTTCATCTGGCGTACGGAATGTTTTATTCTCTTCCCAGTACCCTTGCCACTTCTTCTCAACTTCTTGATGATTAAAGCTCATGAGATACCCTCCTTGAAATTTCATTTATTTTCACCGCCCAAAATACAAAAAACCTCTCATCCCTAGAAAGGGACGAGAGGTTATAGATTCCCGCGGTACCACCCTAAATTAATGTACAAAAAATATACATTCGCTTAGATCCGTAACGTGGATTAACGGCAATTGCTACTACTAGTTTCACAACCGCAACTCAAAGGCGAGTTCATAACGAAACGTGGATTGACTTGCACCGACCGTCAACTCTCTAAACCAGCTTCTATTACTACTACTCCTTCTCACTGTTATTACAAATATGAGTGAATGTGAACTACCCTCAACTTCGTATCTCATAAGAGCTTACTTAAAGCGGGGCTTCTCGGTTAATCGTTACTCTTAATAACGAACGAATTCGTCTTAAGACAGCCGAGCTATCTCCCTTGTCCCAAAGGTTGTTTTATTTAAATATATTCTAAAACATGTTAACATGTTCCGTCAAACTAAACTGCAACTTTTTCTTCAACTGTTTCTTCTACTTTTACTCGTTTATCATAAATGCTCGTTGCTATAAGCGCTACTACAAGCATTACCATGATTGCTATAAACAATACTTCCATATTGTATAAATCAACAATTGCTCCGCCAACGACTGGCCCGAACATTTTCCCTACAGTCGCCGCACTATTTACAACGCCTTGATAAAAACCAAGTTTATCTTTTGGCGCAAGTATATTTGCAATTGTCGGCACTGCTGGCCATACGAATAATTCACCAATTGTTAATGTAACCATTGCCACAAGGAACATCGTAAATTGCTGCGCTTGACTTAACACAACGAATGACGCCGCAAAAATGAAGATCCCAATCATAATTTGTTGTTTTAACGAACGCTTCATCCAGCGAATTAACATACTAACTAGCGGCTGCGCACAAACAATCATCGCTCCGTTTATCGTCCATAATAAACTGTAGTGACGAAGGCTAATGTTTAATTCTTGCATATGTGTTGCAATTGCCCCTTGCCACTGTACGTATGTAACCCAGCATAAAGCATATGCTACACATACGATAAGAAGTGCTTTGAATCCTGGTGTAAGTGACCAGCCTTTTTCCGTTTCGCCTTCTTTTTGCGCTCCTGGCTCTTTCTTGTCTTCCATACCACGGAATCCAATAAAAGCAATTAAGAAGAAAACAAAGTATAAAATAAAGTTCGCTAAGAAAATATAATCAAAACGATACGATGCAACTAATCCACCACAAGCTGTTCCGATCGCAATACCAACGTTTTGTCCAACATACATCGCATTAAATGCTCGTCTTCCGCCCTCTGGCCAAACCGTACCAACCATCGCATACATCGATGGGAAGACCATTCCAGAACCAAAACCGATTAACGCTAGCCATACAACGTATAAAGGCCAACCGTGGAAGAACACAAGACCTAAAATCGATACAAGTGTAATCACAATCCCTACTAAAGTTGATTTATAACCGCCCCATTTATCAAATAAAACACCGCCGAGCAAGTTTCCGATTACACCAGTAAGCGAGTTGATCATTAATACCATTCCGGCTACAGATAAAGATTTCCCTAGGTGATCATGCAAATAAATTGTATTAAAAGGCCATAAAAAAGAAGCACCCGTGACATTAATAATCATCCCAGCTACTAATAGCCATACTTTCCTTGGCATAGTCTCCCCTCCTATTCTATTTTTTTCGTTCATCTATAACAGTAAAATTGTAGTCGTTTTTAAATAGGAAGGCAACTGATTAATAGTTGATGAAATTCAGATAATGGTTTGTTAGTAAATGAAATGATATTGATTGCCGTTTGAAAATATATCAGCGATTTTGGAAATATATCGACCGCAACTCAACATATATCAGCGATTATTAAAATATATCGACTTACCGACAAAAAACGCCAACAGGAACAATATATAAAAAAGAAGAGACTGCATGAAGTTCATGCAGTCTCTTCTTTTTTGTACTAACCAACTTCTTTTTCTCGCTTTGCACGTTCTTTAGCACTCCATTTAAATATCTTATCTAATAGAGAGTATATTCTCCCAGACTCTTTCGTTAACAAAGGTCCTAACGATGCCAATATTAAAACATATAAAGCCGAGAACGGTTTGATTGTTGCCAGTAAGCCGCCTGCAATTCCAATATTCGCAACAATTATGGAGAACTCTCCGCGTGATACGAGTGTTAAACCGATATTCGTAGAAGCCTTATGGGATAACCCGGCTTTACGTCCCGCAATCATTCCAGCAGTAAAATTACCGATTAGAGTAATGAAAACTGCTCCTAATGCCAACCACACTGCTCCTCCAAGCGAAAATGGATCTATACTTAAACCGAAGCTGAAAAAGAATATGGCTCCAAAGAAATCACGGAATGGGACGACGAGCTTCTCAATTCGATCACTATGCTCCGTTTCAGAAAAGACGAGTCCTAATAATAACGCTCCAATCGCCTCAGCAACGTGAATCGTTTCTGAAAATCCTGCTACGAAGAATAAAATAGCAAATATTACGATAATGAAAATTTCGTTAGACGAAATATCTAATACTTTATTTAAAAACGGCGTAGCTTTTCTAGCGATTACAAAGAATAGTAGCATATACCCTACTGCGATTAGCACCGATGTAAGAGCACCTACAAATGATGTTGCCCCACCAAGTACTAAACCTGAAACGACTGATAAATATACAGCTAAAAAAATATCATCAAACATAATGATTCCTAATATTAATTCAGTCTCTTTATTACCAGATCTTCTTAAATCAACAATGACTTTTGCAACAATTGCACTTGATGAAATCGTAATGATTCCAGCAATAATTAACGTTTCTAGTAAGGGGAAGCCCATCACATATCCATAAAGCAAACCTAATATGAAATTAAGTGATATGTGGACAGTCCCCCCGAAAGCAATTGATTTTCCTGATTTAATTAATTTTTTTATTGAGAATTCTAAGCCTAAATAGAATAGGAGGAATATGACGCCAACACGTCCGAGGAAGGAAATAACTTCTCCGCTTTCAATAAATCTTAAATCGATAAGTCCTAAATCTGGGGCATGAGGCCCCACTAACATACCGAGTATAATGAGAAACGGAATAATCGAGAACTTTAACTTCGCAGCGAGGATAGCTGCAAAAGCGACTAATACTAACGCAGTTCCAACTTCAAAGATTAAAGTATCCATCGATTATGAATCACCTCCTGCTGAAAGCAATTCATTAATAATTCTTTTCACTTCATGTCTTTCACCCGATAACACGAGCATATCGCCAGCTTCAATAATAGAGTCTGGACCTGGATTAAAGAATTTCTTCATATTCTTTTTTAAAATAGCAATAATCGTTACATTATACGTTTTTCGTACATGTAAGCTACCAATTGTTTTTTGTACGACTGGTGCGTTATTTTCCACCTTAAACCATTCAATTGATAATCCTTCAAAAGCCATCTCAATTGTGTCTAATGCTTGTGGTCTATATACCATTCCGCCTAATATAGCCGCAATTTGTCTCGCTTCAGAATCACGAAGAGAAATGCTTGAAATACTCTCATCATGATCCGCATCAAAATGATACATTTCTCTTCGGCCATCATCATGAATAACGATAACCATTTTTTCATTACCTTTTGTAATTACTTCAAATTTACATCCAATGCCCGGTAATTCACTCTCTCGAATATTCATATTTTCCGCCTCCTAAAGTTTTTAGTTACGGCTTTTACAAATCTACATCAATCTCTGTTTTAAATTCTTCATCTTTTGAGATTCCCAAATACTTTAATGTCTCTGAAGGTGTCGCGTGATGAAAATGTTTTTGCAATAGCGCAATCGCTATCCCTCTTTTGTACGCATGAAATCCAAATGTTTTTCTCATTGAGTTCGTTCCGATTTTACCAACAACCCCAACTGCTTCAGCAGCATTATGAATTACACGATACGCTTGTTGACGCGTAATTGAATTTGCCGTTTTATTAGATTGAAATACGTAGTTTTCTCTTTTCACATTAATAGATTGTACGTACTCTAAAAGTGCTTCTTTTACTTTTGTATTTAAATAAATATCTTGTTTAAACTTTTCATCCTTCACAGGAAGAGAATAAAACTCTTTAACAGTTCCATCTTCATTTAATACCTCTTCAAATTTCATGCTAAGTAGCTCAGTAATTTTTAATCCTGTGTTAATTCCAATAACAAATAAAAGATAATCTCGCTGCGAGTGCTCTTTTAAATACTTTTTCATAGCCTCAATTTGGCTTATATCTTTTAATGCCTCTACAACTTCCATACATGTATTCTCCTCATCTTATGAACGGTAATTTTCTCATCATGTTGTCCATTTTACCTTATCATGCTAGGGGATTTCCATGTATTATCCATTATTTTTTAATATACTTTTAGGTCCGAAAATTTTTCGTTTGGAAATTTATAATTGTGCAAATACAGTGGGGTAGGAAAAATAGGGGGATACAAGTTCAGCCTCTTTCTACAGATCGGATTCCTCCTTTCATTATCCAGCTGCTTCTACTTTAATATTATGTTACTTATTTACATTATATTATATATTTCAGTAACATTAAAGTGTTTTTTCTGAAAATAATAAAAACCGAGCAGTTTCGCTCGGTTTTTTTATTAATCTTCCTTAGGAAGAACAATTCCTTTATACAATTGAACTGTAATGAAGTAATAAATCGTGTAAATAACTACGAAAATTACAATTGGTACCCAAATACGGAAGTACGGATCGATTAAAATAAATCCGAAAATATTCATACCAACTAATACGTGTGCAATACCTACAATTGCTGGGAATAAGAATACTAAGAATAATTCTTTATAAATGGATTTTGTTAATAATTCACGGCGCACACCGATTTTACGAAGCATTTGATAACGCGTAATATCTTTTGATGCACCAGAAAGAATTTTAAACATTAAACAACTTGCCATCATTGCTAAGAATGCAATTCCAAGGAAGAATCCCATAAACACTGTTCCGCTCGCAACGCCGTAGAACATGTCGTAAGCTTGATATTTACTATTTAATCTTTCAGCTGCTACATTTTTATATTTATCTAGTTGCAACTCGTCAAGTTTTTTCCATTCTTTTATGTGTGCTTCAAAATCATCTGTTTTTCCAGTAAATACGATTCCTTCTTTACCGTTTACAGTATCGTACATTTTTTGATCTACAATTTTAATTGCATGATCTTCATGTACGTAGAATGGCTGGATTGTTCTGAAAGCCTCGTCCCATTCTTCTGGAAGTTCTTTAGCGTTCGCATCTTTTTCATTCATTTCTCGAGAAACTGCACCTACTGGCAGGTCCGCTGAAACTTTCTTTGTATTCATTAAATCCTTCATCGACTTCATATTTGACATATCTTTTACTAAAGGACGATTTTTCTCTAAATCTTCTTTTACATAGTAAACGTATTTATTATCAACTTTGTAACGATATTCATTTTTCTCTTTAAATGTAATACCATTTAAAACTTTCTTTTCTTCAGCTGTTGGATTATGAACAACTGAATCGTAAATTACTAAACCATCAACCATTTTTATAACGTTATTTTTAAACGCCATACCACCTGAAATTGCACCAGCTCCAAGAGCAACTAACATCGCTACTGTTGCAAGTACTTTCGTTAAACTATTAATACGGAAATTTAATTGTGCAAATGTAAAAGCGTTAAGCCCTTTTTCACTACGCTTTTTATTACCTTTTAACTTTTTAATAATAACTGGGAGAAGTGATCCAAACAGCATGTAAGTACCAGCTGTTGTTGTAATTAATGCAATAAGGATTCCCATTTCTCTTAGTTTTTCCATGTAAATCATTGATGCATAGCCAATACCTAATAAAATAACCGCAAGGAATGCAACTACACCTGTCATTTTTCCTTTTACTGCAACACGTTCTGTTTGTGCGTCTGCATGTACAAGTTGCAGTACAGAAATACGTGATAATTTAATACTGTTCATAATTGCTGATAATACAAATAGTGCAAAGAAGAAGATGCACGTAACAGTCATTGATGGTAAATAAAATGCTTTATAGCCTTTACCAGCAAATTCTAATTGTTTCATTAATAACTGTCCGATACCTTCTGCAAGTCCTACACCAACTATAATACCAATTGCAAGAGACGCAGCGCCTAATACGATTGTTTCAATAAACATAAGTAATGTAACTTTATGCTTTTTTGCTCCTAACATCATATACATACCAAACTCTTTTTGACGAAGAGATAGTAAGAAAGAGTTCGCATACAAAATATAGAAGAACGTTATAATAGCGAGTAAAAATGAACCTGCTTGGAATACAAATCCAATTTGACCAATAGTAGAATTTTCCTTAAGGAAGGCTTCGTTTAACGCTAATGTTTGAAACATATAAAAAATTGAAATGGACATGACAAGACCAACAAGTAAGACGATATAATCTTTCAGCTTACTTTTTAGTCCTGACATGGAAAGTTTAAATAACATGCCCTAGACCTCCTTTCTTACGCTTTTTGTGTGCCTAAGTCTGCAAGCACATCTAAAATTTCTTTATAAAACTCTTCGCGTGTACCACCGCGGTGAATTTCTTTATATAGCTCACCATCTTGAATGAATAAAATACGCTGACAGTAACTTGCACTATACGGATCATGTGTAACCATCATAATAGATACGCCTTGATCTTTATTTAAGTTCGTCATCGCATCAAGTAAACTCGCTGCATTTTTAGAATCAAGCGCTCCTGTTGGCTCGTCCCCTAAAATAATTGCTGGCTCATGTACTAAAGCGCGCGCTGCTGCTGAACGCTGTTTCTGTCCACCAGACACTTCAGATGGATACTTTTGAAGAATTGCTGAAATTCCTAACATATCAGCTACCTTTTCTACTTTCGGTCCAATATTACGTGATGGAACACCTTGAAGTGAAAGTGGCAATGCAATGTTTTCGTAAATAGATAAGTTCTCTAATAAGTTAAAATCTTGGAAGATGAATCCTAATTTTTGCGAGCGGAAATCAGAAAGCTCACCTTGCTTCATTTTCGTAATATCCGTTCCTGCAATTTCAACAACTCCGCCCGTTGCTTTATCAAGCGTTGAAATTACATTTAGTAATGTTGTTTTACCAGAACCAGATGGTCCCATAATCCCAACAAACTCACCCTCTTGAATTGAGAATGATACACCTTTTAATGCGTGTGATTGATTCTCACCTTTTTTACCGTACACTTTTTGAACGTTTTTCACGTCTACAACTGGTTTCGTCATATATATCCTCCTACACTTGTTTTTCCATTACCTATTCTGCGCTTTTTGGAGCTGAACTGCTATTTGTTAACATTACAATTACCTTACACTTTTGTAAGATAAAAAAGGTGTGCTTGTAAGCTTGGCTTCTACTACTAGTTCGTTTTTTGACACAGCAAATCGGTAAATGAAATTATATCGGCGATTTTTCAAGTATATCGACCGTAACTCCAAATATATCGGCGATTTTCAAAATATATCGACCATAACTCCAAATATATCAGCGATTTTCAAAATAGATCGACTTATCGACAAAAGCTGACAATACAAATAGGCTGTTCCACAAAAGGAACAGCCCACTTCTCTCTTTATTTCTTTAAAGGTGTTACCGTCCAGTACGTAATAACACGCCAAATCCATTCTAGTGGACCCATTTTAAAGATTTTCATCCAAATTACACTAAACACAATTTGAATTGCATAAATTGCAATACACACATATAACGTCTGCATGTAAGTTAAATTTCCTGCAAAGTTAAATACACTGCCTGCAATTAAAATCATTGCAGTTTGACCGATATAATTCGTTAACGCCATACGTCCATAATATTTCAGTGGTGCTAACAATGTTTGAACTGGTTTTAATTGTAGTAATAAAATTAATGCTCCAACATAGAAAGCTGAAATAATTGGTCCAACAGTAATACCAATTTTTAAAAACTGGCTTGCAGCATCCATTGTTCCGTCCTCATTCATTAGTATCATATTTACAAATGGATCAGCAGGTACTTGTCCGTATTGATACCATACAGCTATGACACTTAAAACAAACATAATACCTGTAAAAATAGCGACTTTCTTTATATTTTGCGTGAGATTTTCAAATACACGATATTGTCCTGCAGCAAGTCCTAATAAAATTAAGCCAAGTGGTAATAGTTCTTTAACTCCCATTACACTGAAGGCAATTGTCAAAATAAGTCCTAGTACTAGGTTCACTTCTTTTTTCGCTTTATAAAACGGTAAAACGATTAACCCGCAAATTGCGTATAACGCTAGTGCTTCTCCAGGCTGAAACATTTGATGAATTAAACCAAAAATAAATAATGCTACTAAGCGACGTAAAAACAAAACATAGCCATTTTTCCCTTTCGCAATCGCTCTCGAAATAAAGATATAGAATCCCACTCCAAATAAGAATGAGAAGATTGAGAAGAAACGACCTTCTACAAATAAGTATAAAAATCTTTGATAGCTAGCATCCACTGTATTAGGATCTGGAATTTTAATGTTAAGTAATGCGAGAATATTTACTAAAATAATCCCCAGTAGTGCGAAACCACGAATGTAATCTAACTCATCAATTCGTTTGTTTGTAATATTGTTCCCCATAAAGCAACTCCTTGTCCAAAATTTAATCCTCCCTTACTCTACTGAAGAAGTAGGCTTATAACTATCGGTAAACCTTACAGTAATCTTACATTATTGTCATATAGTAAAATAAAACTTTAATTGATATATTAACTGTTCATCTCGCACTACTCATCCATTTGCAGTGCAAAATAAAACCAGGTCATAATGCGACCTGGTTTACTCTGATTGCTTCGATTTTTGAGGTTGTCCTTTTTTACTGTTACGCTGTTTTACTTGAACAATCGGATCAAGTTCATTTGAAAACTCAGCGTTATGTCCATTTTGCGTTTTTTGCTCTGGGTTATTTTGATCTGAACGTTTCGCCATTACATTCACTCCTTATTAGTGCGGTGTAATAATCATTTGATGTTGCAGTTGGCGAATTGCCATACGTGCTCTATTTAACTGCTCACGTTGCTCATCATTTGCATGTTGTTGCATCGTTTGTAAATCGTTATACGCTTGTTCTAATTGTAACTGCGCATCTGAATACTCCATTGTATTATAATGCTCTTGTCTCATACCTTGGTCTAATTGTTCTTTCGCATATTCCACCGCTTGTTCCGCTTGTGTAATATAAGATTCAAGTGATTGACGCTCTGCCATAATTGTCCCTCCTTGCTTCAATTCCCCTTTAGTGTGTCCCTTCCATATGAACCTTATGAGTATGTTATAATGGATTTTGTTTCATTTTGACTCGTCTTAGGAGGGAAAGTAATGAAGGTTCAAAACCCTTTTCCATATACGAACGACAATAAACGTTATCATACATGGAATTACCATTTACGAAATGAATTTGGAGAAAAAATCTTTAAAGTGTCATTAGATGCTGGATTCGATTGCCCGAACCGTGACGGTACAGTTGCTTATGGTGGTTGTACATTTTGCAGTGCTGCTGGATCTGGTGACTTCGCTGGCGATCGCCGCGATGATGTTATCACGCAATATCATGAAATGAAAGAAAAAATGCGTTCAAAGTGGAAAGATGGAAAATGTATCGCTTATTTTCAGGCTTATACAAATACACATGCACCACTTGAAGTGTTAAAAGAAAAATTCGAACCGCTTCTAGCAGAAAAAGACGTTGTCGGTCTTTCTATTGCGACTCGTCCAGATTGTTTACCAGACGATGTCGTTGAATATTTAGCGGACTTAAATAAACGCACGTACCTTTGGATTGAGCTCGGACTACAAACTGTTCATGAACGAACTGCAAATCTTATTAATCGTGCTCACGATTATCCTTCTTACGTTGAAGGCGTAAATAAATTACGTAAACATGGCATTAGAGTTTGCTCTCATATTATTAACGGTCTTCCTCTTGAAGATTACAACATGATGATGGAAACAGCTCGTGAAGTAGCGAAGCTTGACGTACAAGGAATTAAAATTCATTTACTTCATTTATTAAAAGGAACGCCAATGGTGAAGCAATATGAAAAAGGACAATTAGAATTCCTTTCTCTTGAAGATTACGTAAGTCTCGTTGTTGACCAACTTGAAATGATTCCAGAAGACGTAATTGTGCACCGCATCACAGGTGACGGTCCACCTGATTTAATGATCGGCCCAATGTGGAGCTTAAATAAATGGGAAGTATTAAATTCCATCGATGCAGAATTTGTACGCCGCGGAAGCTGGCAAGGAAAATATGCAAATGAGGAGAAACAAAAATGAAATTAGAACGTGTATTACCGTTTGCTCGCTCGCTTCTGCAAACGGCAGTAAAAGAAGGCGATTACGCTGTAGATGCAACACTTGGAAATGGTCATGACACTTGCTTCCTAGCTGAAATCGTTGGAGATAACGGAAAAGTATTTGGATTTGATATTCAAAAAGAGGCAATTGAAAGCTCGACGACTCGTCTAAAAGAAAAAGACCTATTCGAACGTACTGTTTTAGTTCACGATAGTCACGATACACTTCAATCCGTATTACCAGAAGATGCAAAAGGAAAAGTAACAGGCGCGATCTTCAACTTAGGTTACCTTCCAGGCGGAGACAAGCATATCGTCACAAAACCGAACTCAACAATCTCGGCAATCGAGCAATTACTAGAAGTAATGGCGCCTGAAGGTATCATCGTCCTTGTCATTTACCACGGACATCCAGAAGGACAAGTAGAACGCGACGCTGTACTTAAATTTGCCGAAGAACTAGACCAAAAACAAGCACACGTACTGCGATACGGCTTCATTAACCAGCAAAACAACCCGCCATTTATTGTAGCGATTGAGAAACGATAAAATATCGACGATTTTTCAATTATATCTATCGTAACTTAAAATATATCAACGATTTTTTCGATATATCGACGATTCGACACAACATATCGACTTATCGACAAAAGATAACAAAAAAAGACGTGCACTCACTGCACGTCTTTTTGTTATTCTCCTATATAATGGATATATACAATATTTAAAGAAAGAAGGATAGAACTTTGCTAGTAGAACTAAGGGGAATTCAAAAGAAGTATGGCAAATCACTTATACTAGACAACATTGATTTATCCATTCCAGAAGGAGAAGCACTCGCTATTATTGGCGGGAACGGGACTGGAAAAAGTACGCTACTCAAAATAATTGCAGGCTTTATTTCACCTACGGCAGGGACAATTCAAAGGAAAGAACATATACAAATCGGTTATGTACCTGAACATTTTCCTGAAGGGATTCGTTTTACATTAGAGGATTATTTATATCATCTCGGCTGCATTCACGGCTTATCAACAGCATATGTAAGAAATAAAATTCCGATGCTCCTTGAATCTTTTCATTTACTTCATGTAAGGCATTCTGTTGTACGAAACTTTTCAAAAGGTATGAAACAAAAAACAGGCATTATGCAAGCATTACTTACAGACGTCCATTTATTAATTTTAGATGAACCTCTTTCTGGGCTCGATCCTAACTCTCAGCAAGAATTAGAACATATTTTACTCTCATTAAAACAACAAGGTATATCTATACTCTTCACATGTCACGAAAAACAGCTACTAGAAAACTTCGCCGATAGAATTGTGACGTTAGCAAATCATACAATCGCAGAAGATACCGCTGTGCAAAAAGGAGCAAAACAAGTCTATATTGAAGCAATCGTTCATGAAACATTTTCAGCGATAGAACTACAAAAGCAATCCGGTTTTATACACGTTGCACACAATTCAAATCAAAATCTTATTCAATTACAAATCGAAAAAGAATATACAAATGACATACTTCAGTTTTTATTACATAAAAAAGCATCTATCACACTGCTACAACCTAACTTTTAAATCGAAAGAAGGTTTATTATGTTCGCGCTTATTCGTTACCATTTTCTCGACTATACAAAATCGTATAAGTACATCCCTCCTATTGCGATGTACTTTATGAGCTTGCTTTTTGTATATACATATAAACCGACTCCTATTGTACCGACATATTTAGAAACAGCACTCGCACTTTATTTATTATCTGCCTGGATTACGGTCACAATTTTTCATACCGAAGACCCTGTACAAGAGCAAATCACTATTTCACATACAAATAACATTTCCACATTATACGTTGGTAAATATATTACAGCTCTTCTCATTTGTACTGTGCTATCTTTTATATCCGTAATCTATCCCATTATTTTGCAAATGTTTAATGAAAAAATGAAAGTTTCTTTATTTCTAGTCGGATTTCTCTCTCACATGTCTTTCTCTATAATAGGGATTTCAATCGCAATATTATTTACAAGAAATATAATTCAAAAAGCAAGTACGGCTTGGCTTAGCCTTACATTCATATTACTTATAACAATTGCCTCCATCCGGTTTAAAAAAGAATTACTATGGTTTTTACCACCTGTCGAAAGCTTTCTAATGCTTGGACAATACAAATATCATATACTGATTCACACGCTATGGCTCACTGTTTGGGCTATCGTATATTCATTTTTATTACTTACTTTATTTCTTTTTATCGTTCGCAAAAAACGTTTTTGATTACATATTAAAGGAGACGAAACAATGATCGGAATACTAGCAGGAATGGGGCCAAAATCAACTGGACCGTTCGTCGATACAGTTGTAGCAAGGTGCCAAACAATATACGGAGCAAAACATGATATGGACTTTCCTCATATGATGATTTACTCGTGCCCAACACCGTTTTACATGGATCGCCCTATTGATCACGAAGCGATGAAAAAAGCGATTATTGAAGGAGCACAAAAACTCGAGAGTACTGGTGTAGAATTTATCGCTATGCCGTGCAATACAGCGCATCTTTATTTTGAAGAATTACAGCGATCTCTTTCTATTCCTATTTTGAATATAGTTGATGAGACGTTAAAAACAATTCCTGAAAATACAAAAAGAGTTGCTCTTCTCGCAACAGAAGCAACTGTTCAAGCTGGGATTTACCAAGATGGGATTACAAAACGTAATATAGAATACATTCATCATGAAACATGGCAGGAAATGATTAATCAAATTATTACTTGGATTAAATCTGGAGAGAGTGAAGAAGCTCGCGAATTGTGGAATGCGCTCGTTTTACAGTTGGAAGATGAAGTAGATACTGCAATTATCGCATGTACCGATTTGAATGTGGTGGCGAGTGAGGATTTTGTTGATTCTGCTCAATGTCTTGCTGAAGCGGTTGTTAGGATGTATGTAGAAAATATAAGGGGGTCCCAATGAATATACCTTTTGAAATGGGATACACGTTTGATGAAAACCTTAGAGAAAAACCTTTATCCCTTGCTGAAATGAAGCAAGGGATTGTATTTTTGAAAGAGCATTTACATGAAGGACCGTTATATGGGAAAAACTGCGGATTAATCGGTGTTTATGAACGAATCGCTAGTAACCTTTCTGACAGTAAGTATTACTTACAGAAGGCCATTGAATATTACACACAAACAGACAACATCCAAGGGCTTTTTATTAACAAACTTCGCCTCGCACATACATATCATTGGGAAAGAAGTTTTTCTGCTGCAAATACAATCTTTATCGAACTTCTACAAACACTACCAGACTTACCCGCTTATGAAGATTTTTTCTACTAACATTACGGAAAAAGTAAATTAGATGAGGGTGACTTCCAAACCGCCCTTACTTGTTTTCAAAAAGCGCTTCAAATCAGGCTACAAAAAGGAAATGAAGAGCTAATTCATTCAACTAAGCTTTGCATTACTTATTGTATGTCTCGCCGATAAAAATCCTTAAAAACTTTTAATTTTCTTCACAATTCTTTCAAAGTATCCACACTTAATCTCGCTATATTAAATAAGTAGTTATTCATATAGGGAAGGTTAGGGGAACTAAGAGTATGAAAGTAAATCGTTCGCTTCATTACATTTTTTGGCGTTGGCATTTTTATGCTGGGCTTTTTATTACGCCGCTTCTTATTACGTTGTCACTGAGCGGAATTGGGTATTTATTTCGGGAGGAAGTTGAAGATTTCATCTATAAAGATTTATATTTTGGGAAGAGCGCCCAAACAGAATCTATTTCGATGGCTGATTCTATTTCATTAACAGAGAAAAAATATCCGCATTATAGTGTGGCAAAAATTAGTGAGTTTCATGAAGATTATAATACGAGACTTACCATTGCAAATGAGTATACTGGACAACAAAAATATGTGTATTTAGATAGTAATAATCAAATTGTCGGAGATCAAAACGCAAGTGAAACATTTGCCAATATCATGAGGGAATTACATAGTTCTCTTTTAGTTGGTGGCACTGTCGTTAACTATATTGTAGAACTTGCGGCATGCTGGACAATCTTTTTAATTGTAACCGGATTGTATATGAGTATACGCCAGTTCAAAAACACACCGGCCTCCAGTAAACGAGAAAAAGCAAAACGACGTCATTCTATTATCGGTATTATATTTACAATTCCTCTCGTTTTGTTAGTCGCATCTGGATTGCCATGGTCAGGATTTATGGGTAACCAAATTTATAAAATCGCATCGTCGAATGAATCGCTCGGGTATCCGAAATTATATATGGCACCGCCTGAATCGAAGGTAAAAGAATTACCATGGGCAACAAGAAAAGAAGCTCCTCCTGAATCGAACTCAAATGAACCGAAAGCAATTTCTGTCGATGAATTACAAAAAGGAATTGAAATAAAAAAACCATATGTTATCTCACTACCAACTGATCCGAAAGGTGTATTCACCGTTTCGAAATCGAGCGGTTCTGGTATTACGGGTATGCACGTCGCACCAAATGAAGAAATAACAGCTTACTTTGATCAATATAGCGGCGAACTTATTTCCAAAACGGACTATCGTGATTATGGCTTATTTGCACAATGGTTCACTTACGGTATCCCGCTTCACGAAGGTCATTTATTCGGATGGCCAAATAAAATATTATGCTTACTAACGACATTATCTTTATTACTTCTCATTTATTACGGAATAAAAATGTGGTTAGCAAGAAAGCCGGAAGGAAAATTAGCAGCACCTCCTAAGCAAAGAGATAAGAAAAGCATACTCGTTTTCTTTATCATGATGGTTATACTAGGCGCTGTCATGCCTTTATTCGGACTATCTGTGTTAGTTATTTTCGCGGTTGAGCTTCTTATATATGCATTTGCAAAAATACGTTCATAATAAAAAAGCGTTTGTACTACCGTGTACAAATGCTTTTTTATTTACTATTCGTTTGTTTTTTTCTACTACTTATTAAAAAGACAATATCTACTATAATAATTGCGCCAATTATTACTTGTGGCACATAATCCATCATAGTAGGACCACTTGGCCTATTCATCATCATATACATTCCAGTTACAAATGAAATTGATAATAAGACTAAGAGTGTTACTTCAATGTGATCATATAGCTTTTGAAAGACATACTTCATTTCTGCCACCACCTTTACCATATTATAACAAAAAACCACTCTATATGAGTGGTTTTCTTCATCACTGCGCCGTTTTCTTTCGGTACATCTTCCCGTTCCAATAGAAGAATCGTGAAGTGAGGCCTCCGTATTTTACAATGCGCCGTGCCATTTTGTGCATATTCTTTTGTGCTGATACTTTTTGATCTGATAAATAAATACCAAGTAACCCTCGGCTTATAAGACGATGAAACTTCGCATGAGGCAAATCACCAATGCTTTTCTCTGCTTCTTCTACAAAGTGTTTCATACGATCTAATATAGCTTGCTCGTTTTCATAATAACTACAGAAATTCAAATCCCCGCCGGCGCGGTCTTCTTCTTGATCAATGAAATAATCAAGTAAGATATGAAGTCCTTGCACGTAAGGGAAATATCCTTGTCTAATTTTCGCAATATCTTCATCATGTAATTCATCATGAAATGCATATGCTACAAGACAGAAAATTCCAAGCGTAGAACCGGCACATGCTGAAAATTCAAACCAACTCATCTCAGGTAAGTTTTCTTTATGCGCTTCAAACCACTTTTGTAATCGTGGTTCTCTTTCTTCTAACTTCACGTGTTTATGAATTTGCAAATCACAATAATAACAAGCAAGTTCATGAAGAACAGGAGCAATTTTGTCATAGTGCTTCGTTTTCTTTAAAACATCTTGGCACGTTTCAACAAGTTCATCTAAATAACCACCATCATCTTGATCATCACGATAACGATAATAATTACCGCCACCTTCTACTTCAGGTGATAATGCCATTAACATCGATTCATGCAACGCGGCAAAATCATTTGGATCAAGTGATGTACTGCGATCACATAAATTATCTAAGTAGTCACTAATCGTTTGATATGCGACGATAAAACGAATACATTCCTCACGGTGTTCATTCGCTAATAGCGCTAAAATGCCACCGCCTTCGCAATGAAACGTTTTATGCTCAATACTTGCGATTGCCTGACTATGAAGCTCATCATTCGGAATATGGTAGGCACGCTCTTTCCACATCGCTAGCTCATGGTGTACAACCGGAAACACATCACGGTATACTTTCGCCATGAGCGTTATGGGATTACTCGGTACGTTCACTTCTTCCTTCATCTCCTCTATTCAATGTACAAATAATTTACTTATTTGTTTCTATTATGTTATTGATGCGTATTTCAGTAAATGACTGAATATAATTCAAAATTTCATCACGCTCATACTCATTTAATAACTCATGATAACAATTCGGCCATTCTTTAAAAGCCTTATCACTTATTTTAACATTATCAAACCACATGCGGACACGTGTTTTATCTACAAGTTTATCCTCACATGCTTGCATTAGCAAGAGTGGAACGTCTGGAAAATCACCTATTTTTTTATGAGCAATTTCAATAGACTTAATTAATTCACTATACCAACGTACTGATACTTTGCGCAAGAACAATGAATCATTCTCCATCGCATCTCTCACTTCATGGTTACGTGTTGACATTTCCACTGTAAGATTTGTTGCAAATTGCAATTTTGGAGCAATAATATTTAATATTTTTGAGGCAGCTTGAAGCGGTGCAGAAGGTGCAGCTAATACGCCTAAACATGGCGAACTTAAAATAATGCCGTCTACATCTTCTCTCTTCGTTTCTTGCATCATACGAATGACGATAAGACCACCCATACTATGACCAAATAGAAAAATAGGTAATCTGTACTTTCTTGCCTCTTTCACCCATAGTTTAACTTCCTCTATGTATTCATCAAACGAATCAATATGTCCTCTATTTCTTGAAGTCGTTCCATGTGACGGAAGGTCCCCCATCACGACGTGGTAGCCGATATGATTCCACATTTCCGCAACGGCTTCATAACGTCCGTGATATTCCATTGCGCCGTGTACAATAACGATTACAGCTTTCGCTTCCTCTGCTTCATAATTCCACATACGGCTCTCCTCCATTTCACTCTTTCTCATAATTTGATACACTGAAACTAGTCTCTAGGAAAGGAAGGCTTTACATGATATATCCTTACAAAGAAAAAAATCCGAAAATTGCGAGTAGTGCTTTTATCGCTGACTATGTTACCATTACAGGCGATGTTTCAGTTGGCGAAGAATCAAGTATTTGGTTTAATACAGTCATACGCGGCGATGTATCACCAACAATCATTGGAGATCGTGTAAATGTACAAGACCAATGTACACTTCACCAAAGCCCACAATATCCTCTTATTTTAGAAGACGATGTAACAATTGGGCATCAAGTGATTTTACATAGTTGCCATATTAAGAAAGATGCTTTAATTGGAATGGGATCTATTATATTAGATGGTGCTGAAATTGGCGAAGGAGCCTTTATCGGTGCTGGAAGCCTCGTTTCACAAGGAAAGAAAATCCCGCCAAACACGTTAGCTTTCGGTCGTCCAGCGAAAGTCGTTCGTGAATTAACAGAAGAAGACCGTAAAGACATGGAGCGTATCCGCACACAATATGTTGAAAAAGGTCAGTACTATAAATCATTACAGAAATAAAATTCCGCTGCCATAAGATTGGCAGCTTTTTTATAAAAAAACTAACTTTTTCTTTACAAAACATTATTACTCCCTCAACAAAATCTTATTAAAATAAAAGCTAATATCTCCATATATATGTAAACGAGGGAGGAGAATTTTCATGAAGGCCAGTGGACTGTATAAAATAGAATGTTACATTTTCAAAGGAATTAACCGATATTTTGATCAAAAAACGTTAAATATATTTTTCAGCAATATTACTCATATCGGTGGCGCGACTTTCTCCATCGCACTCACACTGTTCTTTTTAATTTTCGCAGAGGGAACTTTGCACCAAGCTGCAATTGCAACTGCTATTTCGTTAGCAATTAGCCATATCCCTGTGCAAATATTAAAAAGGTGGTATCCGCGAAAACGTCCTTATTTAACAATTCAGGATGCAAAATATCCAGTCCATCCATTAAAAGACCACTCTTTCCCGTCTGGTCATACAACAGCTGTTTTCTCTGTCTTTATTCCATTTATTTGCTATAATCCAAGCTTATTTGTTTTTCTATTACCGTTAGCATTATGCGTTGGTATTTCTCGTATTTATTTAGGGCTTCACTATCCGTCTGATGTATTCGTCGGTATGTGCCTCGGCACTTGCTCTGGCATCATCTCTTTTTATCAATTCATCCCACTTTTCACATAAAGGAGTGATATGATGAGAGTCGCCATATTTACCGATACTTTTACGCCACAAGTGAACGGGGTTGCGAAAACATTAGAACGATTAACACGTTACTTTCAGAAAGAAAAAATCGCCTATTCTGTTTTCGCCCCTCAGCATACGGCTGAAGATAATTTCGTGGCTAATGTGAACAAGATGAGAAGTATCCCGTTAACAATATTATATCCAGAATGTCGTTTTTCTTTTCCTACTCCGCGCATTAAACGAGAACTTCTTTCCTTTAAACCTGACATTATTCACATTGCCACACCTTTCAACATGGGACTTTGTGGATTGTATTATGCAAAAAAGTTAAACATCCCAGTTGTCGGTTCTTATCATACTGATTTCGATGCTTATTTACGCTATTACAAAATCGAATTTCTCTCTAATATGCTTTGGAACTATTTAAAGTGGTTTCATAGTCATATGCAAAAAAATTTTGTACCCTCTCCTGAAACATTACATCAATTAAAAAATAAAGGCTTTCAAGCTCTCTCTATTTGGGGACGGGGTGTAGATTGCACACTCTTTCATCCATCTTACAATACAGACCTATTCCGAAAAAAATATAATATTACAGCGAAGTACGTCCTTTCCTATGTTGGACGGATTGCCCCTGAAAAAGATATTGATACGTTGCAAAATCTTATCGTTAAATCAGCGCATACTCGAAACGATATTCATTGGCTTATAGCAGGAGACGGTCCTCTAGCAACAAATTTGCGTGAAGCTGTCCCAAAAACAAATGTAACCTTTACTGGATATTTACAAGGTGAAGATTTAGCTGAAGCCTATGCTTCTTCCGATCTAATGGTATTTCCATCTGCTACTGAAACATTTGGGAACGTTGTACTTGAATCGCTTGCATGCGGTACACCTGTCATTGGTGCAAATAGTGGCGGGGTTAAAAATATTATTACAGATGGAAAAACAGGAGTTCTTTGTCCACCCAAAAATGAGGACGCATTTCTATCATCCATTTATCTTTTATTGCAAAATGAAGAAAAACTTGAGCAGATGGGAATAGCAGCTTCATCTTATGCGAAATTAAAAAGCTGGGATGAGATCTTTCGTGGCTTACTTAACCAATATGAAGAAGTCCTTCAGCATAACGCATCAGAGTTGCTTGCTTAAATAGAAAAACTCCCTTCAAAAAAAACGAAGGGAGTTTATTACACAGTTGTAAACTTTACTTAAATAAATGATACACAAGGTGAAAAATCATATTATTTCTATATTCATCATAACAAAAACAAACATAAACAAACATAAACAAACAGAATTGTAATAAAAACCCATAAAAATTAATATATGGTTATACAGTATTTTAACTGTATGATGATTTTAAGAATTCCCCTTAAAATCAACTTACTCACATACCTTTATACAGTAATTGTTCCCCAATTTCTGTATATCAAAAAAACCTTTCATTCATTTGAAAGGTCTTTTTGAGCCTGCACATATTCTTCTTTCGTATTCACATTCATAAACCAATCTGCATTCGCTTGTACATCTTCTCCAGCAACATATTTCACATTACATTGTGATAAAAGTTGGCCCATACTTCTTTTTTCTTCTTGAAGCAAAGCATAAATCTTTTCTTTCACACGGTTATGATATGCTGCAAGTAACGGTTGTTTCCTTCCATTAATAATAGGTACGACTGCATCATATTCATCACTCGTTTGCTCTAATAAAATGGTAAACCACTCATGCGAAACATTTGGCGCATCGCAAGGCATAATAGCGTACCAATCTGCTTCTATGTATTCCATACCTGATACAATCCCAGCAAGTGGTCCGTTTCCTTTATAGTGCGGAATATCTTCTATAACAGGAACTTGTACGATTTGCTCTACTCGCTCTTTTATATCAGAATGAGTAATGACTACAACCTCTTGGAGCGTCCTTGTCATCGCTTTCAAAATATGCTCAATAAACGTACTCCCTTGCCAGCTCGCTAACGCTTTCGGCTCACCGAATCTACTCGACATACCGCCCGCTAATACAATTCCAGCCCATTTACTCATTGGCGATGCAGCTCAAATGTAATATGACCTAATTCTGGTAAAATTAGCTTATTCATCGCAAGGCGAACTGCTCCGCTAGATCCTGGCATTGAAAAGACAACTTTTCGCCCAATTGTGCCGCCAATCGCTCTACTTAACATTGCACTACTTCCGATATCTTCTAAATAACTAATCATGCGGAACAACTCACCAAATCCGACGATTTCTTTATGTAATAGCGCTGATACGGCTTCAATTGTGACATCACGTTTCGTAATACCAGTACCACCATTTGTTAATACAACATCTACGTCTTCCCTATGATAACCAGCTAACACTGCTTGCTGAATACTCTCTTTATCATCTTTTACAATTTCATAAGAAGTCACTGTATGTCCTGCTTCTTTTAACAATTCATGTAATAATTGTCCACTCTTATCTGTCTCTTCCGTACGTGTATCAGAAATCGTCACGATCTTACATCGCACTTCTTTTGGAGCTTGTTTTTTATGTTCATTGACACTCATTTTTCCTCTTCCTTTCTTAAAGACTTTTCTTCATTTTATCATACATATCTTTACACAATTATGTATGAAGCCGATGATGCATCATGATACAATATAAGTATACTGATCCACAAAAAGGAAAATAAAAAACATTCTTTCTTATCCCCCTAGACTTCACATCATTAGCTAACCTTTAACTTTTCTTATATTTTCTACATAGTAGAATTCAGTTTTTAAAATTGCACTACCAAATAAATCGGAGGTCTACATATTATGGAACTATATAAAAAATTAACAACAACATTCATCCTCTTATTTGTTGCTTCCATCACTGTCGGTTTTTCTCTAAAAGGCGCAATCCCATACTCTACATTAGTAAGCATTATATTCGCAACGCTATTTTTACTGAGCAGTGCATTTTGCGCAGGAAAAGCACGTCAAATGAAAGGTTAATTTCACATGTTTTAAAAAAAGCCAACTGTTTGTAAATCATGCCAAAAAGAAATAAAAACATATGAAAAAGCGTGGATTCATATGCCATTTCCAGCAAGCGGCATAACAAATATGAAAAAGTATATTGAGCTAGACGGAGATGTGTATTGCAAATCATGCATCCAAATCATAAGTAAAACGAAATAAAAAAAGCTTTGCGCTCACTGCGCAAAGCTTTTTTTCATATATTATAGACCAGCTTGCTCTTTTAAAGCTGCAGCTTTGTCTGTACGTTCCCATGATAGATCTACATCAGTACGTCCGAAGTGGCCGTAAGCTGCTGTTTGTTTGTAAATTGGGCGACGTAAGTCTAGCATTTTAATAATACCAGCTGGGCGAAGATCGAAGTTGTTACGAACTAGTTCTACTAGTACGTCTTCAGATACTTTACCAGTGCCGAATGTATCAACTGAAATTGATACTGGTTGTGCTACACCGATTGCGTATGCAAGTTGTACTTCTGCTTTATCAGCAAGACCAGCTGCTACGATGTTTTTCGCAACATAACGAGCTGCATATGCTGCAGAGCGGTCAACTTTTGTTGCATCTTTACCAGAGAATGCACCACCACCGTGGCGAGCGTATCCACCGTAAGTATCAACGATGATTTTACGTCCTGTTAAACCAGCATCACCTTGTGGTCCACCAATTACGAAGCGACCAGTTGGGTTAATGAAGAATTTCGTTTCTCCATCCATTAATTCTGCTGGAACTACAGTCTTAATTACATGCTCTTTTAAATCGCGATCGATTTCTTCCCATGTAACATCTGGATGATGCTGTGTAGAAATTACAATTGTATCTACACGTACAGGTTTACCATTTTCATCATACTCAACTGTAACTTGCGTTTTTCCATCCGGACGTAAGTATGATAATGTGTCATCTTTACGTACTTCAGTTAAACGGCGAGCTAATTTGTGAGCAAGCGAGATTGGAAGTGGCATTAATTCTTGTGTCTCATTACATGCGAAACCAAACATTAAACCTTGGTCTCCTGCACCAATTGCCTCAATCTCAGCGTCAGTCATTTGACCTTCGCGTGCTTCTAGCGCTTGGTCAACACCCATAGCGATGTCAGCAGATTGCTCATCGATAGATGTTAAAACTGCACAAGTTTCTGCATCGAATCCGTATTTTGCGCGTGTGTAACCAATGCCTTGAATTGTTTCACGAACGATTTTTGGAATATCTACGTAAGTAGAAGTCGTAATTTCCCCCGCTACCAATACTAAACCAGTTGTTACAGTTGTTTCACAAGCTACACGTGCATTTGCGTCTTTTGATAAGATCGCATCTAAAATTGAATCAGAAATTTGGTCACAAATTTTATCTGGATGTCCTTCAGTTACAGACTCAGATGTGAACAGATGACGTTTTTTTGTCATGTGGTAAACCTCCCTACAGTAATTGTATATATTGTACGGAACTCATCCTTAATTTGCCACAAACTGCGACATACATTTATTCTCCCACAAGCATACAGAAAAACCTTTCCTACTTTACATAGAGGAAAGGTTTAATTTGCTACTTGCATACTGCTTTTTGCCCTTCGCTCTTATCGTTCGAGACCTGTAGCCTCGCACAGGTTTTAGCACCTATTCACCTGTATTTACCACTACAAGTGAGGTTGCTGGGCTTCATCGGGCCTGTCCCTCCGCCAGCTCGGGATAAGAGAGTATCCGTCCCAACCTATACTAAAGAAATGATATTCATTTGTCAATTAATATTCACATTTTCCTGAAAGTTTTTCTCAATGCGCCTAAAATGAAATATTAATAAGGAAATAATGTATTCACACAAACAAAAAGAAATAAATAGTATACATTATTTATATAATTGTGTTATACTCTTGTTGGGGATTACGAGAAATATTTCATTAAATGAAAAGGATGGTATATAAATATGAGTACTGTGAATGTCCAAATTGGTTTACACGAATTATTGAACGGAAGCAATGCACAGATTCAACTAAGTGTTCCGCAATTAGTGGAAAAAGTATTAATGCGAAATGAAGGGAAATTAACTTCGACTGGTGCCGTTTCTGCTTCAACAGGAAAATATACAGGACGTTCTCCTAAAGATAAATTTATTGTGAAAGAAGCATCGGTTGCTGACAAAATTGCTTGGGGAGCTGTGAATCAACCGATTTCTGAAGAACATTTTAATAAATTATATACTAAAGTTTTAGAATACTTAAAAGAAAAAGAAGAGTTATTCGTCTTCAATGGATTTGCAGGCGCTGACCGCAATTACCGCCTACCAATTCAAGTTATTAACGAATATGCATGGCACAATTTATTTGTACATCAATTATTCATTCGTCCAACTGAAGAAGAATTAACAACTCATGAATCAGAGTTCACAATTGTTTCTGCGCCGAATTTCAAAGCTGATCCAGCTGTTGACGGTACAAAC
Source organism: Bacillus basilensis (assembly GCF_921008455.1). Taxonomy (NCBI): domain Bacteria; kingdom Bacillati; phylum Bacillota; class Bacilli; order Caryophanales; family Bacillaceae; genus Bacillus; species Bacillus basilensis. The sequence continues at coordinate 4,810,129 of NZ_CAKLBZ010000001.1, forward strand.
TCTGAAGCATTCATTATGGTTTCATTCGAAAAACGTATCGTACTAATTGGTGGTACAGAATACGCTGGAGAAATGAAAAAATCAATCTTCTCTATTATGAACTTCTTACTACCTGAACAAGATATTCTTTCTATGCATTGCTCTGCAAACGTAGGTGAAGAAGGTGACGTAGCACTATTCTTCGGTTTATCTGGAACAGGTAAAACAACATTATCTGCTGATCCAAACCGCAAATTAATCGGTGATGATGAGCATGGTTGGTCTGATAACGGTGTATTCAATATTGAAGGCGGTTGCTACGCAAAATGTGTAAACCTTTCTCACGAGAAAGAACTACAAATTTTCGATGCAATCAAATTTGGATCTGTTTTAGAAAACGTTATCATTAATAACCAAACGCGTATCGCAGACTATAACGATACTACTTTAACAGAAAATACTCGTGCTGCATACCCTATGCATGCGATCGATAATATCGTACTGCCAAGTGTTGCTGGACACCCAAATACAATCATTTTCTTAACTGCTGATGCATCTGGCGTATTGCCTCCAATCAGTAAGTTATCAAAAGAACAAGCTATGTATCATTTCTTAAGTGGTTATACTAGTAAACTAGCAGGAACAGAGCGCGGTGTTACATCTCCGCAAGCAACATTCTCAACTTGCTTCGGTTCACCATTCTTACCACTTGATGCATCTCGCTATGCTGAAATGCTTGGTGAAAAAATTGAGAAACACGATGCGAAAGTATTCTTAGTAAACACTGGCTGGACTGGTGGCGAATACGGCGTTGGAAAACGTATGAACTTAGGTTACACTCGTGCAATGATTCAAGCGGCATTAAGCGGCGAACTTGCGAAAACTGAAACAGCTAAACATAACATCTTCGGTCTTGAAGTTCCACTTCACGTACCAGGTGTACCTGACGAAGTGTTAATGCCTGAACAAACTTGGGCTGATAAAGCTGCTTACAAAGCAAAAGCAATCGAGCTTGCAAATGAATTCAAAGAGAACTTCAAAAAGTTCGACAGCGTATCTGAAGATATTATTAACTTAGGCGGCCCAATCGCTTAAGAATAAACTTTCTGTTGGAATAACCCTTTTACTCATATGAATAAGTGTCGTGTAACCGTAAAGTTCCGCGTACTCACCGACAAAACCCAATGCGGCTTAACGGTTACACACACTTACATAAAAAAGAAGCTTACGTTTTTGCGTAAGCTTCTTTCTATATCTTATATAAAGTGAAACGTTCATCTCTTCATCTGTGGCTTAGCTCGGTTAACTTACAGAAATTTCACTTTATATTTATTTACTTTTAGTTTTTCATGATACAATTTACATATATAGGAAGGGGTGAAACCTATGAAAAATTTTTCTCGTACAGGAAAAATTTTATTCAGTTATGGAGCGATCCAAATGTTTTGGGGACTTGTGATGCTTAACGTTAATTTATTTGAGCATACAAGTGAAACAATAAAATATATTATTCTAATTATCGGGATAGCTTTTTGTATTATATCCAACTTTTTTAAAAAATCTAAGAGTCATACTAATACGTGATTTCATGTTAACTTATTGGAAGCGGAAATCTGTATTTTATGCAAAGTTACGCTTCCTGCTGTACTATCCATCACTGAATCACTTATCCCAGAGTAAACCCATTTCAACAGAGATAAATCACGGCTTCGCACATATAAATTATATCCCTACTCACTACATCTCTCTGGTTTCACATCGCATGGGGCTAAAAAAGGCTCTGACCGTTTCTATCCGTGGCTGGATCATCTATTCCATCTAAAAAGAAGCTTTTTATCTTTTTAGCTCTTCGTTAATTCTTTCTCATCTTTCATGCTATAGTATCCTAAATTAACAACAATTAAGAAATAGCCGCCCATAATCCCTACTGCAAATGCCCACATAACCATGTGGTGCTCAATTTCGTACATAATAATAGCACCTAAAATAGCCGCAGCAAAACGATTAAACATACCGAGCGTCGGTGCTTTCGTTTTCTTTACGATACTATCTCCAAGCTTCTCAATTCGTCTCCCTAAAAGCCAAACGCAATACATACTTACGATAAGTCCAATTCCAGCGCCTAAAAAATGTGCTGAAAACGGTGTTAACATCCATCCTATTAACAAAATACCTAGTATATAATACGATTGAATTTTAAATGACCTTAATGACATACTAATCATGCTGTTCTCCTCTTCGGTAATTTTTATCTATCCAACAAAAAATTTCTTTCAAGTTTATACTGCTTACATCCATTTCAATCAAATTAAAAACAACATAAACGATATGTTTACGTTGTTTAAATGCTTTTAGGAAATAATATTATACAAGATTTCAAACATCATATTCTTATAATTTGTGACGTTTTTCCAAACATTTTTCGTCCATTTATGAAAAAAATGATATCAATCTATGAACATACGGATATGATGTAATAAGCACACAAATAAAGGGGGCGTCTAATGATTTATTTTTTAATGGCTCTCATTCACCTTATTATCCCTGCACTTATTGGACTTTCATTGTATTGGTACACGAAAAATCATAGTATTTTCTATGCTGTCCTCGGTGTTCTTCTTCCAGGTATTATTCTTATCACACTCTTCCGTATTCCATTTTTAAACTTAATTCCACTTATTACTGCTATCTTATTTCTCGTCTTCTTACCAAAAATAAAAAAATAGGAAAGCAGATCATAGGTGATCTGTTTTCCTATTTTGATATAGGTTCCCCACAGTAGAGTGCACTTTTACTTTCTCCGATTTCACAAACCATAAACCGAAGAAAATAATAATCCCACCAATTATTTGTTGAAACGATACATATTCATCTGCCCATACAGCTGCAAATAAAACAGCTACAAGCGGCGTTATATACATATATACCATCGTATGTGACGCCCCAATTTTTTGAATCCCAACATACCACATAACTAAACCGAATACTGTTACAAAGAAAATAGAATATAGTAAAGCAAATAGTGTCATTCCATGTGTAATGTGAAATGGCATTATAAATATGTATGGTCCACTTAAAAGTAAAAGCGGCATCGCGCCAACTAGTGCTGACCATGCGGTGACACGTAGTGCTGAATATTTTTTAATTAATGGACCAGCTAAAACAGGATAAAGCCCCCAGCATATTGATGTAATTAGCCCAATTCCATTTCCATAAAAAGAACTAGCAAGTGAATGCCCTGCTACTAAAACTAATGCTGCACCACTAAAGGCAATGATAGAACCGATGAACTTTCGAGAAGAAAACTTTTCTTGTTTCAAGAAAATAGCAAATACAGTTGTAAAAATAGGTGAAATAGAAATAAGTAAAGAGGCATTTGTAGCGGATGTATATTTGACAGTTTCCATAAATAACGTTTGATACAGTACAATACCTACAACGCTAACGATGATTAATCTAGGTATATCTTTTCTCTCCATATAAACCGACTTTTCAATAAAAAAGGTAAGGAGTAACATAAGCGGTGCCGCCGATATCATACGAAGTGCAGTAAACTCAATTGCTGTAAATTCTAAAAGTCCATATTTCGCAATCGTAAAATTAATCCCCCAAATAATAACAACTGCTAAAATTAATAACTCAATTCCCCATCTTCTCATGCGTATCCCCTCCGCAAATAAGATTATACAGAAAATTCAATCATATGTACATTTCATTATGTGAAAAAAACCTTTGTATTGTATGCAACGTTTTGGTACAGGAAATTATATCGGCGATTTTTTAAATATATCGACTTATACAATAAAAAAGGTGATTCCAAAATACATTTTGGAATCACCTTTCCTTCACTACACTCGAACGTGTAACTTCATATTTGGATTATAAAATTGGCTTGGGCTCTTCAGCTGAAAAGTTCCTCCACCTTCATGCCAATCAACTGTTAACTTATCATCCATAAATACAAGCTTTGTGCGATCTGCGATAAAGCTAAACTGGCTTGATTCAATATCCACATCGCGCTCATCTTTTTCTGCTACAGCTACTAAATCGATAATTCCGCTCATTACACAACCGCAACCTTCGTTATCGTAAAATAACTTTATATATTTCGCCTCATTTGGAATCGTATCCATAATCTTTTTATATGCTGCTTCTGTTACAGTAACGTACATATGTTAATGTTCATCCTCTCTCGTATCATTCATATATTGTACCACCTTTTTTCTCAAAAAATATATACAGAAAATTCTGACCGATATACAATGTATGTAATAAAGGAGGTTGTATCACTTATGCTCAAATTACTGCGATACCCCATCTTCTTAGGTCTACTCGGTAGTTTTTTTATTTCCAGCGGAATGGTATTACAACATATACTTCCCTATTCTCCTTCTATTGGTTGGATTCTAAGCTTTATTTGTTTCCTAACCGCTTCTTATTTTGCTATGAACAACAAAAATAATTAATTGAAGACGAACCAATAGTCGAAACATCCACAGAAGTACTCCAAAAGCATCTAAAAAATCTCTTCCATATATTAATCCTATTTTTACTATAAACGCTATGCATTCTATATTTTTAATAACAAATATATATCCATTTCATTTTCAAAAAATGCCCCAATAATTGGGGCCAACAAATAGAAATAGAAATAGAAATACAAATAAATTAAAACAACTAACAGACAAGCTCATTTTATACTATCATTGTAAAAATATCCATATTTTAGATTTAAAATTATATATACTGTACGAATGATGCAAACACTTTTGAATTTTTATTCATAAAAAGGGAAATCGCTCTCAAGTAAGTGATTTCCCTTTTAAAAATACTTTTTTATTGTATCGGCAACATAACCTTCACCGTCGTCCCAACCCCAACTTCACTTTCAAAACTCATTTTACCGTTGTGGTCTTTAATAATTTTTTCTGTAACTACTAAACCTAAACCTGTTCCCGTTTCTTTCGTTGTGTAAAAGGCTTCATTTAGCTTCGGAATTTTGTCTTTTGGGATGCCGCATCCCTCATCCTTAACTTGAATAATGATTGCATCTTCTACAGTCACTTTAATCGTAATCGTTCCGCCAACTAACATTGCCTCAATCGCATTTTTAATTAAATTAAAAAACACTTGTTTTAATCGTTTTTCATCGCATGTAATCGATGGTATGTCTTTACTATAAATACCTTGTATGTGAACTCCTTGCTTTAAAGCAGGCTTTCCCATAACTCGAATAACATAAGCGATAATTTCTTCTATACTATGAATTTCTGATTCTAGTGATTTAGATTTCTCAAATCCACTAAGTTCTGTAGCGATTGTATGAATTCGTTCCACTTCCTGTTTCATAATATCACTATATATTTTATCCTCTGGATATTTATTTGCTTGCTTATTCACAAATTTCTTCAAATTCGCTAGAGGTCTTTTAATTTTGTAGCCAATAACTGTTGCCATTTTTCCAACAGTTGCTAGCTTTTCTGTTTGTTGTATTTCTTTATCCATCATCTCAAGCGTACGAACGTAAGATTGAAACCGCAAAAACATAATCCAACATATGACAGTAAATACGCTATATAATGCCATCGGGATTAAAACGAGTGAAGAGTGAATAATGATTCCTATAAGAGCGTATTTTCCAACAAGTATGCTCGGAACTAACCAAAAATATCTTTTATTCACAAAGAGTGGGGCAAATAAAATAAAAAATCCTTCTACTATATTCCCACCATCAAACTCAGCATCACTACCGTAGTAAATCATAAAATTATGGATAAAATCTAATAGGTTATATCCAATTAGTATAATATACTTCACTGCAAATGGATTCTTCCATTTCATGAAATATACTCCAATACAAAATAAGATCACCATCAGAAAATACAGCCATAAACCTAAACCATCTTCAAATTGTCCTACTCCTTCTTGCTCTCCTCCTATTAAAGGTACAATAAATTCGTAGGCAAGATCGTATACAAAAAATATAATAAAAAATAAACTTAAAAATATTTTCAGTGCCTTCATTTCTTCATTTTTAAATATATCGTCTTTATTCATATGGTAACTCCTAGCTTTTCTCCCACTTGGATTTCACTATTTCCACGTTGTTTCGGGAGAATGATATCTATTCTAGTTCCAATATCTCTTTCACTTGAAATATGTAATTCACCAAGATGCTGCTCAGTAACAAGCCGATGTGCTACCGTAAGTCCCAGGCCAATTTTATCTTGTTTCGTTGTATAAAAGGCTTCTGTAATACGAGCCAAATTTTCCTTCTTAATACCGTAACCATTATCGATTACACTTAGCATTACATAATCTTGGCCTTTATTTTCTAACCGTAACTCTAACGTGCCACCTTGCTCCATTGCCTCCAGAGCATTTTTTATGACATATAGAAAGACTCCTCTTATTTTCCGCTCATCACATTCAACTTCTAATATCTTCTCTTCGATATTAGAAATAAGCTGAACATTGGATTCATTCATTTTTTCTCGAAGAATTGTTACTGCTTGTAATGCAATTTCACCTATATTATGTTTCTTATAAATAGAGGGTTTACATGTAGCAACCTCCATCAATTCACTTATCATATTATTCATATTTTCTATTTCAAAAATCATCTGTTTGTAAATAGGGTCCTCCCCATGCTTCTCTCGTTGTAATTGCGTAAACCCTTTTAATGAAGCAAGTGGATTTTTAATTTCATGTCCCACTGTCGCTGCCATTTTTCCGATTACTGCTAATTTTTGTGATTCACTAGCAATCTTAATACTTTCCTTTACCGCTGAAAGGTATTGTATAAATCGATTTAAAATGATGTATGCCGCTATTAATACGAGTGTATACATAATGAGGAACATAAACCCTTTTACTTCCTTTAATACAAATAAATAAATCACATATTTCCCTACAATAGTTGAAAGTACAAACACAAAATATTTTTTATTTAAAAATATAGGTACAAAGAAGATGAGAATAATTTCTATTATATTTCCCCCATCAAATGCCGCCTTATTATAAAGCATATACGAAAGTATATTAATGATTTCTATTCCTATGTATGCAAATACACATGCATATTTAACAAGGTTCGCTTTCTCTTTTTTTATTAAGTATACATTCACACCGAGTATTGCTGTTCCGCAAATAACTTGCCATAGTATGCTATGTCCCTTATCCGTTAGCGATTTATTCTCTAATACGATTGCGTAGAAAATTTGGTATGAAACTACAATGCCATATAGCACCCACAAAAGGATTTTTGCATTCTTTTCTTCTTCTTTATATGATAGAAAACTTTCTTTCACTTCAACACCCCTTCAAAGTAATATCTCGAAGAATACCATTTATTATAATAAATGATTTTCATAAACAAACAAAGATAAATCGAACATTTAAGGAAAATCATCCCAATGTCACGATATTTTCAGACTATATGCATTCATAAAAACTATAAACAATAATACGTATATTATGTAGGGGGTAGAAGATAAAAAATAAAGTGAAACTTTAATCAGCCCTTACCAATCAGGCTTTTACGGGCCATTGATAAATGGATAAATCACTGAAATCTTTCACACTTAAAAATGAAAGAAAGCCTGGTGTCTTAATAGAACAAAACTCTATGCTCCTGGCGAATGAATTTATTAAGGCTATGACGAAACAACGTTTTTGGGATAGAGCTTATGAATAGGATAGGGGGATAATTTATGTTTGTTACCGTCGAAAAAGATGTGCATATTTTTGTGCAAGACGTGAATCCCGGCCCCGGTAGTAAAACCGTGTTCTTCGTCCACGGCTGGCCTTTAAATCATCAAATGTACCAATATCAGCTCAATGTGTTGCCACAGCATGGTTTCCGCTGCATCGCTATGGATATACGCGGAAACGGGCAATCTGATAAACCGTGGACTGGTTACACATACGATCGTTTAGCAGACGATATCGCCATTGTTCTAGAAGCACTTCAAGTAGAAAATGCTACATTAGTTGGTTTCTCAGTAGGTGGTGCTCTTTCTATTCGGTACATGTCTCGCTATAATGGTCATCGTATTTCTAAACTTGTATTAGTCGATGCTGTTTCCCCCTCTTTCGTTAAAAATCAAGAATCTCCCTATGGTGTCCCAAAAGAACAAGCAGATACCCTTATTAATCAAATGTATGCCAATATGCCTAAATTTTTAAATGACGTATCTTTATCATTTTTTAATAGAAACTTAGGATCTGCTACGTTAGAATGGTTTTCTTATCTCGGTATGCAGTCTGCTTCCTACGCTCTCATCAAAATATTACAAGCAGCCGCAAATGAAGATGTAACGAAAGATTTAAGTAAAATTAACGTCCCAACAAAAATATTCCACGGTATTCACGATCAACTTATCCCTTACAAAAGCGCTGAACTCACACAAAGGCGGATTAAAAACTCTCAGTTACAGCCTCTTACAAATAGTGGTCACGGTTCTCCAATCGATCAAGCGGATGAATTAAATGAAGAACTTATAAAATTTTTACGTTCATAAAAACCTATGCCAAATCGTGTTGATATGAACGCAGTTTTTGAAAAGGTTAAAATTCACACATTTCTCACAAATCAATCAATAAAACGATTATATTTACATTTATACTAAATGTACAGGTAATATTCCCTAAACCCAGCTTGTCTGGTTACCCCGTTAAATACTATAAAAAAAGAACTTGTATCGTTATACAAGTTCTTTTTATTTTTCTATTTAAAAAGTATATCTTTACTATACTGCTTTCCAGCAAGTAAATCATATTGGAGCATTTTATATTGCTCTAACATTTCTTTTTGTTCTTTTGTTAAATCTGTTATCTCTTCCCCATCTTTATTAACCTTTAACTCATCTCTCAGAACCGGTATTTCTTTATGCATTTCCGATAGAAATTGATAAAATGGTGATTGATTTAATCCTGCATAATCAAAAACAAGACTAGAAAAATAAATTGGACTTACTAAACCTAAATTGTCATTTGGCAAATCGAAATTCGCATACATTAACAATGGTGTTTCTGACATAATTAATCTTTCTCTTACCGTCTCTTCATTTTCTATATATCCTGCTTCTTTATAAATAGATTTATTAGTTCCTAACATAGGTAAATGATCTCCAAAGAAGACTAATAAAGTAGGCCTGTCTAACTCATCAAGCTGCTCGATTAAATATTGTAGCGCTTCATCAGACAGTCTTACCCCTTCTGTATATGCTTCTAATTCCGCTTTCGATTCCTCTTCTGTTAACCCACTAATTTCTATTTTATTTTCACCAAACATATTTGGTGTATATGGAAAATGATTTTGCATCGTCACCGCATGAATAAATGTAGGTTGTTTTCTCTTTTTTAATTCATCTATTATTTCTTTACTCATAGATAAATCACCAATATTATCTCCAACCACTTCTGTATTTTTCATCGTGTCTTCTGCATTAAAATTATCGAATCCTAATGTTTTATATACATCTTCCCGTTTATAAAACGATCGATTAAAGGCATGAATTGCACTTGCATAATACCCTTGCTTTTTCAATTCACTTGCAATAGATGGAACTTCTTTCTGACTTGGAATAGCTTGTTGATAGGGTATAGAACCTGGCATTAAAAGGCTCATCGAGTAACTCGTTAATGCTTCAAATTCTGTATTCGCTGTATTCCCTCCAAATGTAGGAGCTATCGTTTGTCCCCCTGGGAAATTCTCTGTATAACGATGTAAATTCGGCACTGGATCTTCGCTAAATGAAAGATTCGTTAATTTTGTCGGATCCCAAAATGCTTCACTCATAATATATATAATGTTCGGCTTCTCTGCCTTTTTTTGCGCTTTTACTTTACCGCCATATTGCTTTTCTATACCCTTTGCAATTTGCTGCATATTTTCCTTTGAATATCCCTCTGGCTCTTTTATGACTGTCGTATCTAAATTACTTAAAAATCCTATAACAAAACCATTCCCCTTATAATTTGAAGCTTGATTCCATGCGCGGATGTCTACCCCAGCTTTTGTAAATATATTATTCATAAAGGTAGTAGGGTAGTTACTATATGCATACAACATAAACGCAGAGCCACATATTAAAATTATCCTTATAATAATATGTGATTTTATAACTGGAATGTATTTTCTTATATACATAACTATAAATATAAGTAAAACAATACTAACTATCATCAGAAACATATTCCAAAAACTGAAATAATCCATAACCATCGGTATAACGGAATTCATATGGCCAATCTGTGTAAAATCAGACGGGTAGAATGGCTCCCCTCTAAAAATGAGCTTAAAATGGTTCACCATCACAAAAATAATCAAAACTAGGCTAGTTATCATTGTACTTAAGAAAACTTTTCCAATCAAATTATATGCAAAAACGTATACCATATAAATAAATAATAGGCTTAATATATACTGTCCATATTGTAAATACACCCATGTATTTACTACTATAAGATTCATATCCTCCTGTATCAGGATATACATCCAATTCATTGTATGAGCAATTAAAAATAATACGACATAAACTCGAATAGCTGGCCTAAGCTTATGACTGATACCTTTATTTAAATGAATGATGTATAGTAGTACACTCCACAAAACAATAATGAGTATACTTAGCTGGATTTTCCCATTAAAAAATTCTTTAGTTTTCTCGAATTCGAAAGACCTTAACATAACAAAAAACAGCGTTTCTAAACAAATCGCCCACATTCCACTAAGAATGATAGAAATTAGTAGGTTCTTCCTCGGCTCCTGAGGAGAAAAACTAAGATAAAATTCATCTCTTCTTCGTTGTTGTGTTAAAACATTAAAAAGCAATTTATTCCCTCTTTCCTTTACCCCTTCGTCTCGCATCAAAAAACATATTGTCCTATACAAAATAACATATTTGTATACAGTTAGTCTCCCTATGTGTTTGTATTATACACGTATATCCTTAATTTCCCCTTAAAAAATACAACTTCTTTATCTCTTCTATATTCTAGTAGCATAATAAATGAACTATGCTTCACAAAATTTTTATCAAAAAAAAAGAACCTATCAACACTGACAGGTTCTCCTTCCTTTTAACAGAAATAGGCATATTTATTATACAAGAGGATACATCCATACTTTCCATATAATACATACAAGTACGATAACTACAAAATCAAAAAGATCTAATCTCGGACCTTTTTTCATCGTCATATCTAACCACATATGAACCCATTTTATCCCCTTGTATTTATGAATATTTTTCTTTGCAAATTGGTAAGTAAGAAATTGCATAATGAAAAATCCAACTACAAATATGAACAATAGAATGAGAAAATCAATCACGAAATTCCTCCCTATTTTTGCAGCGATTTTTCTACTATATGATTTCTCAAAACCCACTCTTCAAATTGAGCACTTCCAAATTCCCAGCTAAGATCACGAGCATGTACAGAAAAAACGTAATGACCAGCATATTCATCCATAAATCTACCCGTCTCAATCTCATCTTTCTGAAGGCCATATGCTCCAAAATTAAAATACACATCCCACACGTCTTCATTCTTCCGCTTATAAGCAATCGATTCCATATCACATTCTGTTCCGAAATAATCAAGATGTAAATGTACGCTATCATCATATTCGTACTCCATTTTATCACCCCTTATATTTGTACTTCTTTATCACCAAAAAAATTCCTGCTATCTACACTCACATATGGGCACTTACCTACATATCATGCTTGTAGAGTGACTTCTAGGAGGTGTTATATAGTGAAAAAATTAATAGCTGTTTTTTGCATCATGTTACTAGCTGTTTTCACATTCGCTGCTTGCAGTAGTAAAAAAGAAGGTACGAAAGAACAAACCCAAAACATTCGCGTCGGCGAAGTTACCCATTCTCTCTTCTACGCCCCGTTATATGTCGGGATTGAAAAAGGATTTTTTAAAGATGAAGGATTAAATATTGACCTCCAAACAACAGCTGGCGGAGATAAAACGATGACCGCCCTGTTATCTGGCGGCATTGATATTGCTCTCGTTGGTTCAGAAACGTCTATTTACGTTCATCAACAAGGCGCAAAAGACCCTGTCATTAACTTCGCACAGCTTACACAAACAGATGGAACATTTTTAGTTTCACGTAAAAAATTAGACTCTTTTAATTGGAATGATGTAAAAGGTGTTACATTTTTAGGACAGCGTAAAGGCGGCATGCCGCAAATGGTTGGAGAATACGTTTTAAAGAAAAATGGCATTGATCCTCACAAAGATACAAACTTAATTCAAAACATCGAGTTTGCTAATATTGCAAATGCCTATGCATCTGGTACGGGAGAATTTGTACAGCTCTTTGAACCGACTGCAAGTATATTCGAAAAAGAAGGTAAAGGTTATATCGTCGCTTCGTTCGGAAATGAATCTGGTACTGTTCCTTATACATCGTTCATGGCAAAAGAAAGTTTCTTAAAAAAGGATAAAGCTGCTGCTGAAAAATTCACACGTGCTCTCTACAAAGCGCAACAATGGGTTGATACTCATAGTCCAGAAGAGATTGCTGATGCAATTTCTCCGTTATTTAAAGACACTTCAAAAGACATTACAGTAAAAGTAATTGAGCGGTATAAAAAGCAACATTCTTATGCGACAAATCCGCTATTAGATGCGGAAGAATGGAAACAGCTCCAAACGATTATGAAGGAAGCTGGCGAATTACAAAAAGAAGTTCCACATGAAGCGCTCGTCAATACAAAAATTGCCGAAAGCGTTATTAAGAAATAGAGGCGAAGTGTATGAGTTTTTTACAAATACGTAACGTTTCTCACTGCTTTTTCGCAAAAGAGAATGCCAAACTGATTCTCGAAGATATGAGTTTACAAGTAGAGGAAGGCGAATTCATTTCTATACTCGGTCCAAGTGGTTGCGGCAAAACGACACTCCTCTCCATTATTGCCGGGCTGCTTGATCCAATTGAAGGTATCGTCTTTTTAGATGGTGAGCCAATTACAACGAAAACTCCATCTATGGGGTATATGTTGCAGCAAGACTACTTGTTTCCTTGGAAGACAATTGAAGACAATATTATGCTTGGACTTCATATCCGAAAAATTTACGATCAACAGACGAAAGAACATACTTTACAACTTTTAAAACAAGTCGGCCTACATGACGTAGAAGAGCAATACCCTCGTGAACTATCCGGTGGTATGCGTCAACGTGCCGCTCTCGTTCGAACGTTAGCGACCGATCCGAAAATTTTATTGCTAGATGAACCCTTCTCAGCGCTCGATTATCAAACGAAATTGAAACTAGAAGATCTCGTTTTTAGCTTACTACGCAAATATAAAAAAACTTCACTACTCGTGACACATGATATTGAAGAAGCAATTGCGATGAGTGATCGTATTTATTTACTACAAGCAAATCCCGGGAAAATTGCAAAAACATTTATCGTCCCAGAAAGCATCCGTTCCTTATCACCGTTAGAATCACGCCATCACCATGACTTCCCATCCCTCTTCCAAGATATATGGAAGGAGCTGGAACGACTTGGATAATATAAAGCAACTACATGAACAGTTTCGGAAGAAAGAACGCAGACGCGCATGGCTAGCCAGGTCTTTACAACTTTTACTACTCATTCTTTTCTTTGCACTATGGGAAATAGCTAGCAAAAAAGAGTGGATTGACCCTTTACTCTTTAGCTCTCCTTCAAGCATTTGGGATCTCTTCCTTAGTAAATGGCTTGACGGTTCGCTTTGGGTCCACATATGGACGACATTACTTGAAACGGGAGTAGGCTTCATTCTTGGAACAGTGCTCGGAGCCATTATCGCTACTTTCCTTTGGTGGATACCACTTCTCGCCCGCGTACTTGATCCATATCTCGTCGTCCTAAACGCCATGCCAAAAGTGGCACTTGGTCCTATTATCATTGTAATCTTCGGTCCAAATATTTCTTCGTCGATTGCAATGGGAGTAATCATTTCCATTATCATTACCATCATCGTTATTTACAGCGCATTTCAAGAAGTCGATTCTAACTATATAAAAGTGATGGACACATTCGGCGCAAATAAATGGCAATGTTATAAGCAAGTAGTTCTCCCTGCATCCTTCCCAGCCATTATTTCAACGTTAAAAGTAAACGTTGGTTTATCATGGGTCGGCGTTATATTCGGCGAACTACTCGTCTCTAAACAAGGTCTTGGCTACTTAATTAGCTACGGATTCCAAGTATTTAATTTCACGCTCGTCTTACTGAGCGTACTACTCACCTGCGTCCTCGCCACACTTATGTATGTGTTTGTTGAGGCGTTTGAAAAACTTCTAATTGGGAAACGAAAAAAAAGCTGACTTAGGACGATAAACTATAGTCAGCTTCTTTCTTTTACTTTTTATCACACATCTTTGTTTCATTTTTAACGTTTCCATCCGCAACCGTAACTGTATGGAAACAATCTTTCACACGTACTGTAACGACATTATCTTTTCGATCTATCACATGATAATCATTAAACTTTTTATCCAATGCACTACGAATTTGCTCCCCTTCAAAAATCGGAAAACCGTGAGACATTACCCAAATGAGACCAGCAACAGCAAGAATCGTTTTCATACGTTTCATTACCTCCTCGAGAGTAAACTTATAGCCCCTACAACACGCGCATTATAATTGTGTCTAAATTGTGACATTTTTATACTAATTCTATTTTATAGTGATAGTTCCTTCTTCTTTTTAATAAAAAAGACAGAATTTTCAATTTTATAAACATAAAAAACGCAAAGAACTAAAATTCTTTACGTTTTCTTGGCTAAAATATACAACTCTCATTAATGTCCACTTTATTGCTCTATCGTTTTCGAAACATCATATAATCCCGATAACACTTCCGCTCTCATTCTTACAAGCTCAGGGAACTGATAAAAGAACGCAATTTTTTTATACTTTAACTCCGATCCTTCTTTCACCTTTTTGGAATCTTGCAAAATAAACGCTGTAAACGTATCAGCAATATCTTCTGCTACATTTGTCGTTCCATACTGTGAGACAAACTCATCTTGCTTTTCTTTAAAAAATTCAATTTGTGTTTCTTCACTTTCTTCTACTTTCTTTTCTGTCCACTCCTGCTCAATAGGCTTCCAGAAAGCGTTATAAAATTGATTAATATAAGATTTTTCCTTCGCACATCCCTCTTGTAAGAAAAGATTTCCACATTTATTTCGGTACGTTGAAATATCTTTATCTTCTTCAAAAGCCTTTACATAGTTTTCATCTACTGGTATTTGCTTATGCCCGAGCGTCAACACGTGAGCCGTCTCATGAATTAATGTTTTCATCACTTCATCGATATTTACCGCAGAATCAAGCGTATCTAGGCTAAGAGTCCAGTCTTTCGGATTCTCCATACTCGGCATAACATGGGCAACAACACCGTCATAACCATCCGTTATTAAATCAAATTCTGTTATATTACCGCGATATTTAGCTGGAATGAGTGTACGATATATATCCCATAAGTCTTCATGATAACCTCTATCTTGACGTTGTTGCAGCACCTCTTCTTTCGCTTCTTTATCTTCAGCGAATACTTTATTTAAACGTTTCCGTTCTATCTTTTCAAAATAAGGATCTACAATTTCATCACCATCGATATAATAAGAAGCTAAAAAGAAATAACTTTCATCATCATCATCGTCTTTTTTCTGCTCTGCCTCTTTCATATCTGCACTTTCATGCTCTTCTATATCATAATCTTCTACTGCCTCAAGCTCAGATAATCCATCTATTTTTTCATATACTTTTTGAAGTGTATTATCTCCTATTTCCACACATTCTTCTTCTATTTTACACACTTCTTTTTCTTTCACACTCTTCATAGAACTATCGCATCCTGCTAGTAAGCCAATTGCAACGATACCCCCTACTAACTTGCCATACAGTCTCTTCATACAATCCTCCATTATTCCATTCTACAGAAATATAATAATCTCTTTTTAACGAATATGCGATAATTAATTATATAAACTGTAAGGAGGTTTCCCATGATTCGAGCAGTCTTCTTCTAAAAAATTATATCAGCGATTTTTCGAATATATCGAACACAACTTGAAATATATCAGCGATTTTTGAAATATATCGACCGTAACTCAAATTATATCGGCGATTTTCACAATATATCGACTTACCGACAAAAACTGACAAACAAAAAAGAGGCCGTCGTTTAAAAACGCCTCCTCTTCCTTACTTACTCATATACTGTAAACTGCGGTTTACTCGGATGATCCTTAACTAACGCATCATCTGGAAACTTTGAAACTTTTTGATATAAGGCAATATCACCGATACAACTCGCTGTTAGTAAAATTCCTAAAAATGAGAGTGGCTCCAGATTCATAACTAATCCCAATACAATTGGCAAAATTCCAGTCGGTAAAAACGGTAACATTAACACTTTCTTCATTTGCTTTACTGTAATTTCTTTTTTAGAATGAGCGTATGCTACACCTAATTTCCAATTGACGCCCCATGTTAGTTCACTCCACGGAACACCTCCGATATAACGAAATCCAATTAAATGTATTGCCTCATGAATACAAACGAGAACAATCATTCCAATAATCAAAAGAGACA
This sequence comes from Bacillus basilensis, assembly GCF_921008455.1. Taxonomy (NCBI): domain Bacteria; kingdom Bacillati; phylum Bacillota; class Bacilli; order Caryophanales; family Bacillaceae; genus Bacillus; species Bacillus basilensis. The sequence continues at coordinate 4,826,735 of NZ_CAKLBZ010000001.1, forward strand.
TAACGGGCAATGTAATTTCAACTTGAAACCCGCCTGAAAAAAGCGCATGTAAAAAACTAATTCCAATCGCTAGAGCGAATATTATAAAAAATGAATAGATATTTAATTTAACCATCGAAACAGTAACAGTTGTTTCTTTTCTGTTATCCATCTTCCCCTCCTAAAATGTAAATATATCTTCACAAAATTGTATAATATACCCAAAATCACGTAAAGATATATTTACATTTTTCTTACGCACAAAAAAAGAAATCGGCCACTTTACTTCGTAAAACAGCCGATTTCTTCTATATGTTTCATCGTACGCGCCAATACATCGTCGCGCATTATAAAGCTAAATTTTCTATCCGTTTTAATGTTGTCAGGAATGTCTGTTAATAAAACAGATCCTTTCGTTTCTTCGTAATGCGTATGTTGTTCTACCGCACTAATTGTTGCAAAATAAATGTTTTTAATGATTATTTTGTCTTTTCCAGATACTTTATATTGTCCTAAGTAAGTTAAATCAGAAACTATGCCGCCAGTTTCTTCATGAACTTCTCGAACTGCCGCTTCTTCCGGTGTTTCCCCTAGTTCTACTTTACCACCTGGAAATTCAAGACCGCGACGTAAATGATGTGTTAATAACCATTGATCCCCGTACCGGCATACAACCCAAACATGCTTTGGCTCAGGAGAAAATGGATAACGTTCAAACGATAATTGTACAGTGTTGTGGTAATAATCTTTAAATTTGTACATGCCATTACTCCCCTATTGATGGTTACAAGTTTTTCCTACCACAAATTGTAGCATATTCTCGCTTTTCTGCATAATATTATCCAATTATAATCCATTGATTATTCCCATTTGCGCGACTAATTCTTTCGTCTCATGATTTCCTAAATCGTAAATCATTTTATATGCTTTTTGTAGTTGTTCATCATATCGGTCATTATTAGAATCGTGATGATACTCAACAAATGGAACGTGGGAGCGTACAAATGAACCTAAATCCTCTACATACGCTTGATCGAAATACTCTCTTAACTCCGTAATTTCCTCATCACTTGCGGAAATCTCAAAATTATACGTATCCGCCGTCTTCACTTGTGAAATTTGACCGTTTCCTATTGATATATAATATGTTTTTTTCTGTTCCATGTAACGCCCTTCTTTCATCCTTTTTATTTCTATTGTTTTCATCAATTACAAAATTATGTAAAATAAAGAAAAGGAGGGATTCCATGTTCAAAATATTAATTATCGGTATTATCATCGTCCTAGTCATATTAGTACTCTCCGTCGTGACGATTAATAAGGGGTATGCTTATAAACATTCTATTGATAAACCAGAAGATAACCCGTATACAAAAAACAGCAAGAAGAATTCATAATACGCTTCGTATACTACTTATTTTAATCGTACTCAATGCCATCCTCATATCTAGTATTACTTTAACGACAGTTCAAAATACCTTTCTACCACTTGCACAATTTCTATTAGGAGCTTCACTATTCCTCATTGCCCTTGAACAAATAAAGAAAAAAGATTCAAGAATCGGATTTATTTAGATTTTCCTCATCATTAGCTATATAAAATAACAGGGGGGATATATATGCTAAAAGGATTACAGATTACTTTTGCACTCATTGCATTATGTATAGTAATATACGGATTTTTTACTGGCAATAGAGAAATGATGCCTTATATGTTCTTTTTCTTAGGATTAATGGCTTTCACTGTAGCGCTAGGAGAAATAAAACAACACAGAAAATCTAGTGGTATACTCGCTTTCATGGCTGGTGCTGGTGCTTTATTTCTTAGCTTCTCAGAACTATTCCGATAAATAGTCTATTTAAAGGAGGATTATATGTTTAAAAACATTCGAATTATACTAGCAACGATTGCCCTCATCCTCGCTATATTTAGCCTCTTTGCAAATATCTCTATACTTTTGTCATTCGTATTCATCCTTTTGAGTATTATGTTTATCCTGTTTGGAATTGATGAAATAAAGAAACAGGAAAAAGCAAAAGCATTTGTTTATTTTCTCGGTTCTGTCTTTGTTTTATATGTTGGGGTGTCTAGTATACTTTCCTAAAAAAGAGGCCGTCCAATACATATTTTAGACGGCCTCTTCTTTTTATTCGCTTCATACCCTTGTCAATTTTTGTCGGTAAATCGATATCCAGTGTCGAAACGTCGATATATTAAAAAAATCGTTGATATATTTCAAGTTGCGTTCGATATATTTGAAAAATCGTCGATATCATTTCATTTATTATGGTGCTACAAAAAAACTGCCCTTTCACAGGCAGTTTTCCTTTTTATCCAAACACTTTCTCAAGTTCATCTTTATCTTGGCTTAACCAGAAGTTCATTAAGCGTTGTGCTCCTTCTAAATCGTGAAGCTTCGCTTGGCCACATTGTGTTTCATTTGCAGCTGGAATTTCTGTAATTTGAACCGCATCTTTTAATGTTAGTTCTAATAAATCAATGATTTCTCGAACTGTCGGTGTTCCGCTTACTACAAGATAGTATCCTGTTTGGCAGCCCATCGGTGAAATATCGATAATATCAAAATGCGGATAACGATCAATATATTTACGTAAATTAAATGCTAATAAATGCTCTAACGTATGAATAACATCTGGTTTCATTGCTTGTTTATTCGGTTGGCAAAAACGTATATCAAATTTATTTACAATACCGTCACTACCTACATTGTGAACTCCGCAATGTCTTACATAAGGCGCCTTTACAATCGTATGATCTAATTCAAAGCTTTCTACTGATGGCATACAACATCTCTCCCGCTTTTAATTTAATTCCGTTATATCCAATATGATATAACGGAAATGCACATTAGTAAAGTATTATGTACAGTCGTGCTATAATACTTTAAGAATATGCTGAAAAGGAGACCGTTATGAAACAGATTTTTATTGGGATTATACACTTTTATCAAAAGTTCATTTCTCCAATGACACCACCAACGTGCCGCTTTTACCCAACTTGCTCTCATTATGGATTAGAAGCGTTTCAAAAACATGGTGCCCTTAAAGGGTTTTTGCTTACATGTAAGCGTATATTAAAATGTCACCCTTTCCATCCGGGAGGATTTGATCCTGTCCCAGATAAAAAGGATGACAATATAAAGTCTTAATTATCGTAACCATTCACAACTAAATCTAATTTTCCTGTATCAGGATCTATAACAAGACCGTGAACAGGTACTTCTTCTGGAAGTAATGGATGGTTGCGAAGTATTGATACGCTATGTTCTACACTTTCTTCTACACTAGAGAACCCTTGTAGGAATCTTTCTAAATCGATTCCAGAATAACGAAGTGTATCTAATTTCTCATCTGTTACACCGCGCTCTTTCATCTTCTCAATCGTACTGCTTGCTTGAATTTTTGCCATACCGCAATCGTGGTGACCAACTACACATACTTCATCAGCACCAAGTTCATATACAGCCACTAAAATACTACGCATAATACTGCCAAACGGATGTGAAATAACAGCGCCTGCTACTTTAATAATTTTCACATCACCGTTACGCATATTCATCGCTTTTGGTAATAATTCAACAAGACGTGTATCCATACAAGAGATAATTACCATTTTTTTATTCGGGAATTTTCCCGTTTCATATTCTTCGTATTTTTTTTCTTCAACGAATTTTTCATTGTATTGTAAAATCTCTTCTAATGACTTCATAGTAAAGAACCCTCTTTTCTCTCATTTACATTACTTATATAGTGTACCAAAATTTAAAAAACTCAAAAAGGATATTGATTTATAGTAAAAATAGGATATTTTCAGATAACCGACATAATTCTTTCAAAATATACACACAGCTTTGTAACAAGTCCCCCCTATTTAAAACGTATTTTCACTATAAACTGATTGTAGATAATGTAAAAAAGGAGTGAATATTTATTATGTCCGACGTTCTGTTACTGAGTCGTTTTCAATTTGCAATTACTATTTTTTATCACTTTTTATTTGTACCTTTGACAATCGGACTTGTTATTTTAGTAGCATGTATGGAAACTCAATACGCCCGCACATTGAATCCAACATACCGCAAAATGGCAAATTTCTGGGGTAAATTATTTACAATTAATTTCGTAATGGGGATTATAACCGGGATTACGATGGAATTCCAATTTGGAACAAACTGGTCTGAGTACTCCAAATATATGGGAGATATTTTCGGATCACCTCTCGCAATCGAAGCACTCGTTGCCTTCTTCTTAGAATCTACTTTCATGGGAATATGGTTATTCGGTAAAGACAAAATTTCACCAAAGTTCCGTGCCTTCTGTATGTGGATGGTTGCACTTGGAACAAATATTTCCGCCCTTTGGATTATTACAGCAAACGGCTTTATGCAAAACCCTGTTGGCTACGTCGTACGTAACGGCCGCGCTGAATTAAATGACTTCTGGGCACTCGTTACAAATCCATACGCTTGGAATATGTTCTTCCATACTGTAATTGGTTGCTATATTGTTGGTGCTTTCTTCGTTATGGCAATTAGTGCCTATCACTTATTACGTAAGAATGAAGTTGAATTCTTCAAAAAATCATTTAAGTTTGGCTTACTGTTAGGCTTATTCGCCGCAACAATTACACCGTTTATGGGACATCAATCTGGTGTATCAGCAGCTAAATATCAACCAGCTAAAGGTGCTGCGATGGAAGCTGTTTGGGAAACTGGAAAAGGACAAGGCTTCTCGATTGTTCAAATTCCTGATGTAAAAAACGAAAAGAACTTTGAATTCCTAACGATTCCAAAGTTAGGAAGCTTCTTCTATACAAACTCATTTGATGGCGAAATTGTTGGTTTAAAAGATATTCCGAAAGAAGATCGTCCAAATGTTAACCTCGTGTACTATAGCTTCCGCTTAATGGTTGCACTTGGTATGTTCTTTATGGCATTAACTTGGTATGGCTTCTATTTAAACCGAAAAGGAAAACTAGAAAACTCAAAACGTTACTTAAAAATTACAATATGGTCTGTTTTACTACCATATATCGCAATTAACGCTGGTTGGATTGTTGCCGAAGTAGGTCGTCAACCATGGACAGTTTATAAACTAATGCGTACAGCAGAATCTGTATCACCTATATCTGTTCCACAAATTTGGTTCTCATTAATTAGTTTAATCTTGTTCTACACTTTACTTTTAATCGCAGACGTATATTTAATGCTGAAGTTCGCGAAAAAAGGACCAGCAGCATTAGAAGAACCTGCTACTGAAGGAGGTGCAGCTCATGTCTCATGATATGCTTGCAATCATCTGGTTTGGTTTATGGGGCGTGATTTGGACAGTTTACTTTATTCTTGATGGGTATGCGCTTGGTAACGGAATGATTTTCCCTTTCGTTGCGAAAGACCGACAGGAACGAAATCAATTACAAGAAGCAATCGGCCCGTTCTGGGGTGGTAATGAAGTGTGGTTAATTACAGCTGGTGGCGCAACATTTGCTGCCTTCCCAGTCACATATGCAAATATGTTTAGCTACCTATATACACCACTATTTTTAGTATTACTTGCACTGTTTGCTCGTGCTGCTGGACTGGAATTCATGCATAAAGACGATTCACCAATTTGGCAAAAAACTTGTAAATGGGCATTTACAATTGGTAGTTTCCTAATTGCTTTCTTATTCGGAGTTACCTTCGCTAACCTTTATTATGGACTACAAATCGGAAAAAATGGCTATGAAGGAAATTTACTTAGCTTACTAAATCATTACGGTATTTTAGGAGGTCTGTTCTTCACTGCTATATTCGTCGTATCTGGTGCCCTTTGGGTTATGATTAAAACGACTGGTGAAGTATCTGATCGAGCTTATAAAATCGCAAGACCATTTTCAATGGCAGCTGCTATCATTTTAGCTATTTTCTATGTAGCTACTGCTAATCGTACAAACTTATTCCACAATTTCACAGAATATCCGGTACTATTCATTCTTCCGGTACTTGCCATGTTAATGAGTGTACTCGCACTTATTATGGTGTATAAACATAAAATCGGCCTTGCATTTACATTCGTTTGCTTAACAATCGCAATGTTTATGACAACAGGCTTTGCAGGCATGTTCCCAAGAATGTTACCATCTCGTATTAATGATGCTTATAGTACAACGTTATACAACGCAGCTGGTAGTCAATTAAACTTAAAAATTATGTTCTTCGTTGCAATGGTTATGGTGCCAATTGTTATTGGATATCAACTTTGGAGCTACAGTATCTTTAAAAATAAAATTCATAAAGATTCCGCTAAAGGGTATCACTAAGATGAAAAAAGACACTTCTTTTGAAGTGTCTTTTTTATACGTATGATTTTCGATAGGATGTTATATTTCTAATCTAACAACTATAATACAGAAGAATCATTAACAGCTCACAGCTAGATTGTAGCACAGGGCAAGTTCATCATTTTATGCAATTTTACATATTTCTCTATAAAGTAAATTGTATCCCTTGGTCATTCGCATCACTATCCCCTACATCTGCTGTACTAATACCACTAAATGTTTGTACTTTAATCCCTGTATTCGATGATCCCGATCCATTATAAGCTTTCGTTTTTTCAATCGGCTGGACGTTATATTTATCTCCTAAATTAATCGTTCCGTTACAGTTTTCAATAATAACACCTTCCACAATTGACGGCATTTTGTCACCTACTTTCATTTCCTTACTTTCATTTTATGAAAAGCGCCTAAAAAAATAGCATGTTTCCATAAGAAAAAGCACTCAGACTGAGTGCTTTTTCTTATTTACCTTTTTTCTTTTTCTCACAAGCAATTCCATCGCCATCACGGTCTAAATGCTTACCATAATATGGACTATCTCTTGTAATGTCATAATATCCCGCATCGTTTGCTTCTTTACAATTAGCAAAACGTTTCGGATCTGGTTTTACTTCTGGTTTCACTTCCGGTTTCGGTTGTGGTTGTGGTTGTTTTGCTCCTGGTCTTTCTTCAAATGGTAACGTTGCATTATATAAGAACTGAACGTATTGCTCACGACTTACATGCATTTTAGGTGCGAATTTACCATCACCAGTTCCAGCCGTAATATAATTTGATTTAATTGCAGTAATCGCAGGATTCGCCCATCCATTTCTATCTACATCCGGGAAATTATGATCCCCTCTTATTTGCAATTGGAATCCCCTTGTCAAAATTTGTGCCATTTCTTCGCGAGTTAACGAATCTTTCGGTCTAAATTTCCCTGTGTTATCTCCAACGAATACACCCATCTCTGTTAAAGCAAGAATCTCTTTTTTAAACATAGTTGAACGATCCGTAACATCTTTATACGGATTGTTATACTGTTCTTTTACTACCGGTTTTAAATGACGGAACATAAGAGCTGCAACTTGTTCACGCGTTACATCATCACCAAATCCAAAAATCCCATTTCCGTATCCAGCAACAACGTTTTTATTTGCTAAATCCATAATTGCTTTATAAGACCAATGATTGTTTGGAACATCTTTAAAACCTACGCTTGCCTGCGCTGTTCCAATTGAAGTAAATGCTGTAGTTGCAACAAGTGCACCTGTTAAAATTAATTTTTTAAATCCCATACTTAAGTCTCCTTCTCTTTTCCATAATAACCATTTAACAATATAACAAATTATAATAATATAATTTGTCATATTCTGTCGAACACAAAAAAGAATCCAGCAGGATTCTTTTTTGCTAAGCATGAATGGCAATTTTGGAGACAGTTGACTTCTTCAAAAATTTATTAGGGGTAATATTTTGAAAAAGAAAGCCTTTCATATGTAGGTTAACACTACTGGAATATATAGTAAATTGATAATCTTTATACGGAAGATTGCTAATGTTTAGTATAGATAGTTTCCACTATGTAAACAGTAAAAACACTCTATACTAAACAGCAAAAAGGCGCCTTCAGAGAAGACACCTTCATAAACAAACACTATAAAACAGAATTATTTATTGTTATACGATTGTTAGATACAAAAAGTAGAGGGAAATGTTTGTATTAAATTCTGCTTTATAAAGTCTGTCTATAACTTATATTTTAATCTTCTTCATTTAAAAATAAATATAATATGCATAATTACATACCTAAAAGAAAAGACACCCCATAGAGTGCCTCTTCAACCATTTTACTTTTAATATCTCGCCTTTTATACATTTTAACATATGTATTCATATATTTTATTGAGAAAATTCAAAATCCTTTTTCTTTCATTTCTAATTATAAAATCATGTAATATAAAAGGTATGTCAAATTCTTATACAAATTGAGGTGTACTATATTTATGTCTTTCGGAATTATCCCTCTTATATTGTTTATTATTTTTCTTATCTCCTATCTAAAAGATCCACGAAAAATAATAAATGGGTTTTTATTTAATGCCTTTTTCTGTTTTTTCCTGCTTTTTTGTGTGATTATATCTGTGAATGCAAGTAGTGATGTCCTACGCTACATTATAATTTTACCTATTTTAGCACTTCTCATTATGCTTCCTTTCGGTTTTATTGCCTTAATGTTTGGATTATTTCTTAATGCAAGAATTTTAATGAAGCGAGAAGGACGTCGGTTCACTAACTGTTTAACACTCCTTGCTGCTTTAGGGATGTTATTCTTTATGTTACTCCCTATTATAAATCCAGCAAGTTTGGTCTCATCACATTTAGAGCCTATTTTTGCAGGTATTTCTCTTATAAGCGTATATTTCTTCATACACTTATCTAACTTCTTAAGCGCTTATTTTCTATATCAATTCAACAGACCAAGGCGTAATCAAGATTTCATCATCGTTCTTGGTAGCGGCTTAATTAATGATAAAGTACCGCCTTTACTTGCAAGTCGTATTAATAAAGCAATCGACTTTTACTGGAAACAAGCAGCTGTGAATACACCACCAACAATTATTTTCTCTGGTGGCCAAGGCCCAGATGAAGGTCTTCCTGAAGCAGAAGCGATGCAAAAGTATGCTGTTGAAAAAGGAATTCCGATTGAACATACAGTGCAAGAAAATCGCTCTGTAAACACATATCAAAATATGTCGTTCTCTAAAGAAATTATGGATTCTTTAAAACCAGACGGTAAGTATAGAAGTATCTTTACAACGAACAACTTCCACCTTTTCCGCGCTGGTATATATGCAAGACAAGCTGGTCTTAATAGCCAAGGAATCGGATCAAAAACTGCATTTTATTACTGGCCTAATGCAATGATTCGCGAATATGTCGCAATTGTTGTTATGGGACGTAAGCGCCATATGAAAATATGTGGAACTATTTTAGGCTTCGCTTTATTCCTAACAGTAATTAGTTTTATTATTTCTTAATAGCTACAAAAAAAATGATCCTCTTTCATGAAAGAGGATCATTTTTTTAGTTAAACAATTAACATAAACGCATACAAGACATTAATAATTCCTGAAACGATTCCAACAATAGCAAACACTTTACTCGTACCCGTCACTTTTTTATTTAAACCTAATATAGAAAATACAATAGCTACCGTACCAACAAGCCCCCATAAATTAATAAACCAAGATATCAATCCCGTTATAAAGCCAACTAATGAAAAAACCTCTATATCACTATTTGGATGACTGGCTATTACTTTTTCATAATTAAGACTCTCTCCACACTGTCCACAAAACTTATTCTCCTCGTTCGTTTCATTCCCACATTTCGTACAGTATCTCACAGAATCTCCTCCCTAATATGAACGCCCTAACTGTACATATTTATACTGTTCATTCTACTTTTTTATATCAGAATTATGCCCGCTCACTAATCATTTACAGGTGTATTTAAAATAATAATATGGTGATAATATTCCCTGCATACATCCATTAAAGGAGAATTTTTTCAAATTAAATGTTAAAATGAAATTTAGGTGTGAATTACGTAACAAATAAGAAACTAGTTTGAAACGAGGAAATTACATGGAGAAAATTATCAAAAACAAGCCCAATAAGCTAAAAATCGCTTCAAAAGCTTTGATGATTATTATTGGGGCATTTATCACAGCGTATGGATTAGAAGCAGTATTAATTCCAAATAACGTATCAGACGGTGGTGTAACTGGTTTAAGTATCGTTAGTTCAAGATTATTTGGATTGCCATTAGGAGCTCTAATCGCAGTTATTAACATTCCTTTCGTTTGGTTAGGGTATAAACAAATAGGTAAAAGCTTCGCAATTTATTCTATTATCGGGATTGCTTCATTAGCAATAGGTACCGTTGTCATGCACGGAATACCAGCTATTATTGAAGGCGATACATTATTAGTTACAGTTGTTGGTGGTATTATCATCGGTTTTGGTATGGGACTAGCATTACGTAACGGTGGAGCATTAGATGGAATCGATATGCTAGCTGTATTACTTTCTCGTAAGTTACCATTTGGAACGAGTGACCTTATTTTATTCTTAAACATGTTCGTATTTATTTTCGTATCAACAGTATTCGGCCTTCAAGGAGCTATCCTTTCGGCAATTGCTTACTTTATTGCTTCGAAAGTGATTCATATCGTTGAAGTTGGTTTAAGTGGTTCGAAAGCATTTAAAATCATTACAAAAGAGCCTGAATTAATGGTAGAAACAATTCGTGACCGTTTAGGCCGAAGTGCAACATATAACGAAGTATACGGTGGTTATTCAAGAGAGAAATTCAAAGAAATTTCTTGTGTAATTAACCGTTTAGAAGAAAGTAAAATGAAAGAACTTATTAATGAAATTGATCCACACGCCTTTATTACAGTTTATGACGTAGCAGAAGTAAAAGGCGGTAATTTCAAGAAACGTGATATTCATTAATCATTATGAATAAAGAGGGTGTGCCAAAATGTTGGCACACCCTCTTTTTGTTATACTACCGTTGTCAGTTTTTGTCGGTAAGTCGATATATTTCAATAATCGCCGATATATTTTGAATTACGATCGATATATTCCGATAATCGCCGATATATTTTGAATTACGATCGATATATTCCGATAATCGCCGATATATTTTGATTTGTGATCGATATATTCCAATAATCGCTGATATATTTTTACTCGCTCCATCTTCCTCCCCGTCTAATCCACGCTACATACTTTTGAAAAGCCGTCACTTCATGTTGAAAGCGTAGCGGAACATATAGAAAAAGGGTACATGTACATAGTATCCATAGAATACCTACCACAAAGTGAAATTTCATCATTCTACTAATAAACAAGCTCAAGAATAATACGAGGAACATAATTACACTAAATCTTTTATACATACTCATACTATTCCCTCCTTATGTCTTAATTGCACCAACTAAAAGGGATTTATTTCCACAACAAAAAAAGACCGAAAAGCAAATTCCACTTTTCGGTCTCTACACTATCTTCTCTTCGTAATTTTCCCAGAACCACCGACCCTCGTTTTCGGAGGAGATGTATTCCTTGGCGGCGTTTTAATAGATGATTTGGGCTTCACATCTGATCCGCTCGAACCACCTGGTGTTTTCGTTATTTTCCCTTTGCTTCCAGTAGAAGGCGGAGGCGTGCTGCTTCCTTTTTTCGTAATACTTCCAGTATCTCCTACAGAAGATTTCGAATCTACATTATCGCCACGCTTAATGATAGATCCTTTCCCTTCCTTCGTAATTGGAGGCGGGGTTTTCTTTTCTTCTTTTGTAGGTGGTCTCTCTGGAATAACTGGTTTATGATTTTGTCTGTCATTATATCCGCGATAATCACCGGATGATGATTTTCGTGAACCGAATATATCGTTTAAAATACTTCCCATAATATATCCTTGCAAGAAGGATGGTTGGTAATTTTGACGGACAAACTCTTTATTACTTATTTCAATTAACGTATCAGATGGCTTCTCTTTATCCTTTTGCAGATTATAAATCTTATCAGAATAAACGAGGAACATTTGATTTTCGTCTTCCTTAGATGCTTGCTTCGGTTCTCTTTCATTAATGAGTTCCTTTGCGACTTCAGGAACTGACCGATTGGCGGCCCTATACACGTAAGATTCTTGTTTACCTTCTTTTGCGACAGATTCAAGTGGATAACGGTCCTGAATCGACTTTGTCTGTCCGCCCTGACAACCTGATAAGGCATATCCAGCAACAACAAGTAATATAACGATAGCAAGTATAGGGATCACGAACGATTTAATCATGGTAAACAATCGGTTTGACATGATTACGCCCCCTTACGTTGCTCTTATAATTTGTACATCAGCAGGAATAATTGCTTCTCCCTCATACATCATTGTGCGACCATTTTGCCATTCAATACGCAATAATTTTCGATTATCTGATTGGAATTCCCATACATGCTGTTCTTCTGAAGCAGAGAATGGTGTTTTCCCCATCACAACAACACGTCCGTTATATTGCTCTTCCATATGGTACTCTGTATTATCCATTTCAATTGTCGTCGGAATTTCATCAATCGAATCTAAACGACCATCAATTGGTGTATATAATTTGTAATACGTATTTTCACGGTCTTCAATTTTTAAATAACGAATATCTTTCCCGTCTTGCAGTGTTAAAACAATTTCTTTACGAGAATGCATACTCGTTTTTCCAGTTAATTCGTACATAACTAATGAAACTTCAACCATATCGCCAGGAGCTAACGTTAATAAACTTTTCTCTGGTTTCTGCGGCTCTGGGCTCTTCATTATATTTTTAATTCGTTTAAATAAACTCATGACCTACCCCTCCTTCTCTCTTTATAAACAAGCACCTAAAATAAGTGCACCAACGATATGTAATGATCCGGCCAACATCGCATGTGCAACACTGCCTTCTTTCGTACCTTCTTCTAAATCTAAACCAGCCATTTTCCTTAACACAAATTCAATAAACATTTCTACTACTAACAAAATAACGAAAGAAACTGCTGATGCAAGTAGCGCTTGCCATAAGTCATTTGCTTTCGTTATTGATTGAGATAGGATGTATCCTTGCGCAAATAATTTCATAACGAAACGAGTTGTTACAGCTGTATTCCCATTTTTTATTTCTTTTAAATCATTGTATTTTGTAAAAATCGAATCAACCCACATAATTGCAAATAAAAGTACTGCACTTGCTCCAGTCCATACAAGCATGGCTAATACATTTGTCCATGTCATTGCAAAACCTCCTCTAAATATAATAGAAAACCGACATGAATTTGTTTAGACATGTCGGTTCATTTGTCTCTATTCTATATTATTTCTCATACTGCTTCATAATACGAGCTAATTCATCGTCAACAGCAGAATTTTTGTTTAAGCTTGCGAATTCATCATCTAATGATTTTTCTTTTTTGTACACTTCACCGCTTGCTTCTGCTTCAGCCTCTAATTGAAGAGCTTTCTCTTCCATACGGCTTAAACCAGCTTTCGCTGAATTTGAATCAAATCCAGACATTGCCTGATTAATATTCTTTTGTGCTTTCGCCGCATTTACACGTGCTACAAGTGTTTCACGTTTATTTTTCAGCTCTGTTAATTGCTTACGCATTTCTTCTAGCTTCAGGCGAAGATTATCAGCAGCAGCTTTGTTTTGCTCATAGCTTGCTTTATACTCATTCATTTTTTGCTCTGCATTTTGTTTTTCTTCAAGAGCACGACGCGCAAGGTCAAGATTGCTTGCTTGAACAGCCATATGAGCTTGCTCTTCACGTTTTTTCACAAGTGCTTCTTGCTCTTCAAATAATATTTTGAATTTCTTCTCAAGTGCAATTTGAGCTGCTACACTTTTCTCAGCTTCTTGTACATCCGCTTGCATATCGCGTAAATATTGATCCGTCATCTTAACTGGATCTTCCGCTTTTTCAATTATTGAATACACATTTGACATTGTTAAATCTCTTAATCGTTTAAATACAGACATCCAAATTCCTCCTATGATATACCTCATATTTCAAATTCACTACTTGGAAAACTGAAAAATCTCCCTTTACAGTAAAGAATAGTCATTTTTACAGCCTATGTGTTTATTATAACAAAACAAAGATGTACTTACATGTTATTTCCAAAATACATCCAATATAATATGACATTCTAGATATAATATTGTATTTCTAATATATTCTCATTATCTCTCTTTAAAATTAACTTACTTTTGTGCACTTTCACTAAATTACATAAGTGTAATGTTACTGTAAGCTAACTCGATAGTTACGTTTCCATATTTCTTATACACTAATACCAGAAGCAACAAACAAGCTTCTCATCATTTCAGAACTAATACAAAAATGTATTTACTATAAAACAGATAAAAGGAGACATCATCATGAAAAAATTAGTAGGAATCGGATTAGCAGCAGCAATTTCATTCGGAGCATTATCAGGTTGTTCTTTATTAGGAGAAAAAGCGAACGGCTTTGTACTGTACGGATCAGAAGAGCAAGTTCAGCAAATTACAGATAAAAATAAAAAAGAAGTGAAAGAAAAAGACTTCTATAAAATGAAAATGACAACATTAGACGGTAAAAAAGTTCTTGTCATGGATAAGAAAACTGGTGAAGAACTAGTGAAGAAAGAATTACTTAGCAAAGTGGATGCAAAAGACGACACGAAGCCACTTGATAAATTACCAGCTGTAACAACAGAACAAGGTGTATTATTCGCAAAAGAAAAAATAGAAAATGCTACACTTGATGGAGCCAAATTAAAATATGAAGGCAACACAATTATCGGTAGTGGCCGTGCATATGCCGACATGTTCGCGGTTGTTGATGATGCAACTTACGGAAATGTAAAAGGTGAAGAAAAATCTGTAGGTGTATTAAAATTCGATAAGGATCCAAGTAAAGAATTCCCTGGAAAGAATGGTGTAGAATCATCACAACTTGTAAAAATTAAAAAGTAATAAAAAAGCTTTGCGAAATTCGCAAAGCTTTTTTCTATTTATTATGAGCAATTTGCTCCATATCCGGACTACAAGTTTGCGACTGACATGACTTGTTTAAAGAACATGCGGCGCATTTTCCCTTTTTACTTCTCTTTACAAAATGAACTAACGTATATGCTGCATAACCAAAAATGATAGCTCCAATTATAATATTGACCATCATTATACATCTCCTTTTAGAATCCGAGTAAAGATCCAACTTGGTATATAATAAGCGTTAATACATAAGCAACTACGAGCGGATAAACGACTGAGAAAATCGTCCATTTCGCTGATCCAGTTTCACGTTTAATAACGGCTACTGTCGCTAAACACGGAACATATAATAAAATAAAGAACATAAATGCATAAGCTGATAACGCAGTATAATGTGCTCCCATTACATTGCCAAGCACATCTTCTTTCACCGCATAAATAATTGCCATTGTAGAAACAACAACTTCCTTCGCTAAAAATCCTGTTAAAAGAGATGCCGCAGCTTGCCACGTTCCAAAACCGAGCGGGGCAAATAATGGTGCGATAAATCCGCCAATCATCGCTAAATAACTGTCTCCCATATCAACACCAAATCCTGATGGACCTGCATAATTTAATAGCCAAATGACAACAGAACCACCGAAGATAAATGTACCTGCTTTACGAACAAATCCTTTCCCTTTCTCCCAAGTACTTAGCCATAACGTTTTCGCTTGCGGTACGCGGTAAGGCGGTAGTTCAATAACGAAAATAGACTTCTCCGCTTTTAAAATTGTAAGAGACATAATCTTTGTAACTAATAACGCAAGGACTATCCCTGCAACATATAAAGAAAACACAACAGTCGCCTGACTATGAGGGAAGAATACTCCCGCAAATAATGCATATACAGGTAAACGTGCTGAACAAGACATAAATGGTGTTACAAGAACTGTAAGTAAACGTTCTTTCTCTTGTTCAATCGTTCTCGCTGCCATAATACCTGGAACGTTACATCCAAAACCGATAATCATCGGAATGAACGCTTTTCCGTTTAAACCGAAGAATTCCATAATTCTATCCATAACAACTGCAATTCGCGCCATATATCCTGAGTCTTCTAATAATGAAATGAAAAAGAATAGTGCAAAGATTTGTGGAACGAATACTAATACAGCACCAACACCGGCAATAATGCCTTCTGTAACGAGCGCTTGAATAAAATCAGAAGCTCCGACACTCGTGAGCCCAGCCGTCACCCAATCCGTAAGCTGTCCACCAAAAAACTCATCTAACATATCAGATAACGGTGTACCAATCCACGTAAACGTAACCTGAAAAATAAAAAACATAACTGCTAAAAAGATTGGAAGTCCTAAAACTTTATGTGTAATTAACCTATCAATTTTTTCCGAAAAAGGAATTTTTCCTTCTTTCTCATGCTTCATAACATTTGTTTTTAACTTTTCAATATACGCTTCACGAGTTTTGTAAATATGCTCCTCCAACGTACAATCAAGTTTTCCCTCTAAGCGAGATCGAATGGCTATGAGTTCCTTATAAATTGGTAGTGCTTTCATTTCTTTTTCTACTACTTCGTTATTACTTAAAAATTGAAGGGCCAACCATCTTGGATGCTCATACTTCTCTTTCTCTAAAAGAGAAATTGCTTCTCCAATTCCTTCATCTACTTGTACACCATATGAAATAATGAATGGCTTTTTCTCACTTTTGTCATTTTCTTTAAGAGTCGCAAGTAGTTCTTCACAGCCTTTTCCGCTTCTTGCAACGACAGGAACGACTATTACACCTAATAGTTCTGATAACCTTTTTACATCAATTACAATTCCTCTTTGCTTCGCCACATCAACCATATTTAAACCAATTGAAACCGGCTTACCAAATTCAAGTAACTGCAACGTTAAATGCATATTTCGTTCAAATTGCGAGGAATCCACAATATTTAGCATATGCTGAAATTCTTCTGTTAGTAGAAAGTTTGTTACAACACCCTCATCACGTGAAACTGGATTTAAATCATATACGCCTGGTAAATCTATTAATGTTCCTTGTCTATCTTTTAATTTACCAACCTTTTTTTCTACTGTTACACCGCTCCAGTTTCCTACGTATTCATAAGAACCAGTAAGTGCATTAAATAATGATGTTTTCCCTGTATTCGGATTCCCTAGCAAAGCTACCTTATTCACGCTAATTCCACCTTTATCATTTTCGCGTCACAATGACGAATACTAATTAACTGTCCACGACACTCCAATGTACAAGGACCTTTGAACATCGCTTTCTGCTTCATGCGAAGTTCGCTTCCTTCAGAAAGACCAAAAGCCGCCAATCTTCTCTTTAGTAAATGATCTAAAGACTGAACGCTTTTTACTAACACTTTCTCACCGATTTTAATATCTACTAAGCTCATAACCTTCCCCCTCAAAAGAGAATGATAATTATTTTCAAAAAAAATTATAGCACACTCTATTTCTCTTGTACTATACCCTTTTGCTTCATATTTATTAACATTTCGCTACAATTCTATTTCAATCATTGTCATACCGTATTCGTTTGCCATTCTCATCCATTTCGCTTACAATAAACAATAGCAAATAAAGAATCTCGTTATCACAGGGGGAGCCTTACCGCTGAGAGGGAACACTTCGTTCCGACCCTTAGAACCTGTTAGTTAATGCTAACGCAGGGATTGTGCAAACGTCCGAAATACATATCTCTTTTTTATTTACGTATTTCGTATCCTCCTATGATATCTATTCTTTTTTGTACAACTTGAATTTAGGGGGAGACAACATGCGTAACACCAATTTACAAGCGATGATTGAATCTGCTATTCTTGCAGCCTTCGCCATGGTCATCGACATTTTACCATTATCAATTAAACTTCCAACAGGCGGTTCCATCTCATTTGCTATGATTCCTATATTTATTATCGCATACCGCTGGGGCTTCAAAATGGCTTTCTTAGGAGGCTTAATTTGGGGATTATTACAAATTGTAGTCGGCGATGCCATTATCGTCACACCAATTCAAGTACTTATTGAATACTTCGTTGCTTTCGCATTCATTGGATTTGCTGGTTTATTCTATCGTCCAATTCAAAAGGCACTTTTAACAACCAATGAAAATAGTGAAGAACAATCCAATTTAGGTAGCCGTAAAGACAAACCTTCTTCAAAACAGAACGAAGGAAAGAAAGTTCTTGGTTACATTATTGTTGCTACATTTATTGGTAGCTTTGCTCGCTACTTCTGTCACTTTATTGCTGGTATTATTTTCTGGGGACAATATGCACCGAAAGGTCAATCCGCTGTGCTTTATTCATTAATTGTAAACGGTAGCGTAATGATTGGTTCCTACATTCTATGTACCGTTTTACTTATATTTTTATTCCTTACTTCACCACGCTTATTCAAGAGCATCAATGCTTATCAAATAAATGCAAACAAAAAGAGCGCTTCTGAAGTGACCCCTAAAAGTTAGACACGGTTATTTCATTAGGCAGCTTGATAAAAGTGAGTCCGGTATTGTACCGGGCTCATTTTTAATTTTGCCTTAATCCGTTTCGTATTATAATAATCTATATATTTTTCTAATTCTCTTTTAAAATGCTCTACACTTTCAAACTCTTTTATGTAGAGGAACTCCGACTTCATAATCCCAAAGAAATTCTCTATTACTGCGTTGTCGTAACAGTTGCCTTTTCGAGACATACTCTGGACGATAGCTCTTGATTCAAGTGTACAGACGTACTGTCTCATTTGATAATGCCATCCTTGATCTGAATGCATCAGTAGCTGGTGGGTTTCAGGTAAACGTTCCAATGCTTTCTCTAACATCTCTGAAACAAGTGAATACGTCGGTCTAGAACCAATTGTATAGGTAATAATTTCACCATTATACAAATCTAATACAGGTGATACATACAGTTTTTCTCCAAATAATTTAAACTCTGTGATGTCTGTTACCCATTTTTGATTCGGTGCATCTGTATGAAAATTACGCTCTAAAAAATTAGGTGCAATTCTACCAACTTTTCCTTTATAAGACTTATATTTTTTCATACGCACAACACACTTTAATCCAAGCTCTTTCATAATGCGCTGAACCTTCTTGTGATTCACTTTCTGACCACGATTCGTTAATTCATCACGAATGCGACGGTAACCATAACGACCTTCATTTTCCTCATAAATCGCTTTAATCTCCGCTTTCAAATCGGCATCTACATCTGGACGATTCATTTTCTTTACTAAATCATAATACGTGCTTCGAGGAATAGTAGCTAGCTCCACGAGTGCCTTCACCGAATATTTATGCCTTAATTCATAGACTACTTGCGCTTTGTCTTGTTTCGTGATTTTTCCTTGTTTTGAACTAAGGCATTCAACTTTTTTAAGTACTCATTTTCCATCTCAAGCTGTTGAATACGTGCTTCAAGTGCTTCGACTGACCCTTCAGCTAAAGCTTGTTTTAATTGTTTATTTGAATCTTTTTTCATGGATAGACGCCCCTTTTTCTTAGATTGAAGGGCATCAATTCCTTGTGTTTCGAACTGTTTTTTCCAAACAGAAATCGTTGAAGGGGCAGGAATGTTAAAGATAGCTGCCGTCTCAAATAAGGACATACCGTTTTCAATCATAAAGTTTAGTACGTCTAGTTTAAATTGTTGTGTGTAATTTGTACATCGTTTTAGAAAAGCTTCCACACCATTCTGTTTATATTGGTTTACCCAATTCAAAATGATTGTGTCACTTATACCGATCGATCTACCCATTTCTCGATAACTTTCATTTCCGTTCAAATAACGTAGAACGATTTGTATTTTTTCATCAGCAGTAAATTTAGCCATAGAAAAACTGCACCTCCAATTGTTAGACTGTGTCTAACAATTGGGGTGCAGTTCATTCATGAGCGCTCTTTTTTTCATATCGTAATATCAATTAAAAAAACAATAAATGCACAAAAGAAAATAAATACCATTATACTTAGCCAATTGCTATGCACGGTTCATCGACTCCTTACATAACCTCATTTTCTAACACGATTATATCGCTTGAAAATAAAGATTAGGTAAAGATAATATGAAAATAACTTAAAAAAGCGTAGATCATATTGTCTACGCTTTTTTCGGTAAATAGAAGTAAAATAATACACCATCTTCTGTATTCTTTACTCCATATTCAGCATCATGCAGTTCTAAAATATTCTTCGAAATAGCAAGCCCAAGACCTGTTCCACCTTGCGAACGCTGACGAGCTGCATCCACGCGATAAAAACGATCCCAAATTTTATCTAATTGTTCTTCTTCAATGTGAGTACCTTTATTTTCAATACATACTTTTATACGATCTTTCTCATCTATTGTAGAAATAATAATATCTTCTTTATTTGGTGTATAACGTATGGCATTCGTAATGAAATTTACGATGACTTGTTCAATCCGGCCTTGATTTGCCATCACTTCAAATGGACCTATATTTTTATGAACACAAAGTTCTTGTTTCTCTATTTGTACAGAAAGATGTTCACATATATCTTCAATTACTGTATCAATATAAAATGAATCCATTTTCATTTTATATGTACCTGACTCAAATTTAGCTAACTCAAGCATATCCAAAATTAACGTATCCATTTTATCTACTTCTCGTTCCATTGCCTGAAAATAGTACTCTTTTTTATGCTCAGCTACCCCGTCTTTTAAAATAGAAATACAGCTTTTCATAATACTCAGCGGTGTTTTTAATTCATGTGAAACACCAGAAATGAATTCTTTTCGCGTTTTTTCTAACTTTCTTTCCTTTTCAATATCTTCTTCTAACTGTCCAATATGCGAATGGAGTTTATTAGATAATGCATTAATATTTTTCGATAAATCCCCAATTTCATCTTTTGAAGTAATCGGTATTTTTTCTGTAAAATCTAATTTTGCTATTTTCTTCGTCGTATCATTTATTTTTAATAACGGTTTTGCAATTTGTTTTGAATAATAAAACGAAGCTAAAAAAATAAGAACGACTACAAATGCAATGATATAGATGTAGTAATCTTGCACCATTTGTACAGCTTCATCTACGGGCTGTAAAGAAGCCATCGCATAAATATATGTTACTGATCCGTCTTTTTCTTTTATTGGTTTGATTAATAATTTATATTTAATATCATTTTTTTCATAGTCCATTGTTTGTGTTGCATACTGTATGTGCTTGCTCTCTTTTAATAATAAATCTGTTTGAAATTCTTTTATGTTATCTAAGAATATACTATTTTTATAAATTGGATTTACAAGACCTTTTACATCTGGAAACTGTACTTTCGTAACAAACCCACCTATGTAAGCATCTGGTTCTTGGGCAGCTTGCTCCTGAACAGCCGGCTTCTTTTCCTTACCTACTTGTTCCTCAGCTGCTTTCTTTTTCTCCTCATCTAATTTACTCATTTTCTCCTTAAATGCTTTTTCTAACGGTTTATTAGATCCGCTTAAATTCTGCTTCGATAACGAGAAAGAGAATGGAATAAAACTATCTTCTTTTTTCACTCCAGAAAAAGAAATTCCTTGGCCTAGAAACTGATCTGATGATTTATTATCAATCTCTTCTATATTGACGAGATTGTATAAAGGAATTTTGAATATTTGTTGTCCAAAGCTCTTTTGTTGCCTACGATCTATCGTTACCTCAAAATAAAAATCATCTGCATGCTTTAAATTCCCGTTCTGATCTAATGTCGTAATCCACGTATTATTTTCTCTTAAAAAGTCTTGCTCCAGCTTCTGAATTCCTTCTGCACTTCCTGCATAGTTCAAATAATTCTTTTCGAAGGAATTTAAATTCACTTTAATATCTTCCACTTTTCGATTCGCATAATATTGTTTAAAAAATATCGTTTGTCCAATAAATATCGTCGCTAAAATTAACATACATAATGCTGTTGTGAGGGTAAATAATTTTAGTACAATCCCTTTTCTCATACATTCCCCTCAAATTTATAACCTGTTCGTACTACAGTTGTAATGTACTTTGCTTTCTCTCCCAATTTGTTTCTCAAATTACGAATATGGCTATTAACCGTTCGATCATCACCAGCAAATTCATATCCCCAAATTCTTGAAATCAATTGTTCTCTCGTTAAAACGATTCCTTGATTTTTCATGAAATACGCTAATATTTCAAATTCTGTATGTGTTAAATTAATGTCTGTTCTATTTACTGTAACAGTACGCGACGGAAAATGAACGTGAATACCGTGGATTGATAATGTATCATCTTCATTCTCTAAGAGTTGCTTTGTCACTTTTCTACTTTCTAACAACCTTTTCGCTCTTGCTAATAAAATGGGCGGACTATATGGCTTCGTCACATAGTCATCTGCCCCGAGTTCAAAACCAAGTAACGTATCATCTTCATCTACACGTGCCGTTAGCATAATAATCGGAACCTCGGATGTCTTACGGATTCTTCGGCAAACGGACCACCCATCAAGTTCCGGCAACATAATATCAAGAATAACTAAATCAACCTCTTCTTCCTCAAATACTACTAAAGCTTCCTTCCCATCTCTTGCTTCAAACACTACATATTGCTCACTCAAAAAATAATCTTTTAATATTTCACGTAATATATCTTCATCTTCCACAATTAAAATATTTTTTGCCATAACTTATATATCCCCCTCCCGCTTTTAGAAACTACAATTTCATTTTGAATAACTAGCAGTTAACTTCGCCTCGATAATATATCTATCTGGCGCATCCCCTATATAATCAAATGGATAGCAAGTCGTCAGTGTTAGTATCGGTTCTTCTTTTTTTATAATAACAGTCCGATCATCCGCATGGGTAATCCATGTCTTTTGAATTTCATATGTGTACGTTTTATTATCATACTCTAAAATAAGAGTGTCTTTTTCTTTTAACTCTCCTAAATCTGTAAATACAGTATCCCGGTGCCCACTTAGTACAGTATGTCCCCCTCCAGATGGCGTTGTCGTTAAATCACTAACGAACATTCCAACCCCTTTCTTCAACGTTGCATCATCTGCTCCCCAATATATAGAAAACTTCTTTTTTATTTTCGGTATATTTAACATTGCTACCTTTTCTCCTTCTTTATGCTCTGTTTGAGAAGAAGGTACTTGAGAAGTTACAGGGGTTTCATGTGAAAGTTGATCATGTTTTATATTGTTAAGGCTCTTTATTTCTTCTGTCGTTAATTCTTGCGCAGAGCTTTTTCCTTTATACCATTCCATAGCATAATATGATCCCATAAATAGTCCTATAGCCATCAATATAATTCCGATATAATTGAGTACCTTCATATTTCATCCCTCCATGCCAAAAATGGTAGGAATAACCTACCATTTTTAATATATGAAATTATTCCATTCTTTATAGGGAAATATTTTAATTACGCCTTAACTTTATTACGGCGATTCAAACCAAATAACGTCCCTATCCCTACAAGGCACGCGCTTAGTGCCATCATTGCTACATTATTAGATGCTGTATTTGGTAATTTTTCACCTTGTACAACTGGCTTTGCTACTTCTTTTTTTGCCATATCATTTTTTAACTGTTCTTGTGCTATTCTCTTTTTCTCTTCTTCACTCTTTTGCTGTATCTTAATTGCTTCTTCTTTTTTAGCCTTATCTTGCTGCACCTGCGCTGCATCTTCCTTTGCTACTGATCCAGTATCCGCACTTGCTACTGAAGAATATCCTACTGTTAAAAGTGCCATTGCACAGATCGGTAATAGTTTCTTTTTCATTTTATTTCTCTCCTTTTATACGTTTTACATCACTTCGCATCGGATGTATCACTAGAATAAACAAGAGATATAAATATAAGATGCAGATGAAATATATTTCATTTAAAGATTTCATTGTAAAAAAATAAAAAAACATCGCAATATATACGATGTTTTTTCGGGTGTGTGTCTCAATATTTACATGTTACTTTCGCGTGATTTAGAAGTAGAATGGGCCGGAGCGATAACTAATTGTCTCGGCTCAGTTTTCTTTAAGTGATTTTTGACGTTACACTTACGACGTTGAACAACCCACGCTTTAATAGGGTTTGTCAAAATAATCTTTTGCTCTTCGTTAGGGGTCTCTTCTTCAAACCTACAACTTTCGCTCCATTTATTCCATTTCATTGTAAATTTAGAAGAAGAATGATCATCTTCTCGATCAAACAAGTGCAAAAAATCCATTTCGCCAGCTAGCATTACGGTGTTGCTAGTTGCTAAAAAAGAAAAGGTCGTCCAACGTTTCTCCATGCCCTCCTACTCCTTTTTCACATATAGAGTGCCTAAAACTTAATTTACCTAAAATATGCTTGCCTTTTACCTTACACCCATAGTTTATCCAAAACACTACTATGCAACTATCGATTTGCCTTACAACTACCTTACATTTTTGTAAGAAACAAAAAAACCTTCACTCTCTATACGTGAAGGTTTCTCATTTTTCATCTATATGATCTTTCATATGATCGACTCCAGCTTCTTGCAGCTGTGACATCATACCGTGGGAGATTGCGCCTAATACTAAAGTCATTCCAATTAGTGAAATCCGAATCGCTGGTACATCAATTATGTAGGCCAAACTACCAAGAACAATTGTTAAAAGTAATGCTTTTATAAATGTTGCACTTGTATACTCTTTCTTTCTCATCATAATCACCCTTTATGGAAGCGTTTTCTTAATATAATCAGTATATCATATCATCTGACTATTTTGCGGGGATTTCTGTAAAAAACTTATATCTTCTTTGACTTTTTCCTTCCTATCCTTTACAGTCGAAATGTTCACAAGTTTTACACTGTAGGAGGACTCCAATGAATATTGAAATAAAAGACACTTTAATTTCTGAAGAACAATTACAAGAAAAAGTAAAAGAATTAGCGCTTCAAATCGAGCGTGACTTTGAAGGAGAAGAAATCGTAGTCATCGCTGTACTAAAAGGATCTTTCGTATTCGCTGCTGATTTAATTCGTCACATTAAAAACGAGGTAACAATCGACTTTATTTCTGCATCTAGCTACGGAAATCAAACAGAAACAACTGGAAAAGTTAAACTATTAAAAGATATCGACGTAAACATTACTGGAAAAAACGTAATTGTCGTAGAAGACATTATCGATTCTGGTTTAACACTTCACTTCTTAAAAGATCACTTCTTTATGCATAAACCAAAGGCACTCAAATTCTGTACGTTACTTGATAAACCTGAGCGTCGTAAAGTTGACTTAAAAGCTGAATATGTTGGCTTCCAAATTCCAGACGAATTTATCGTTGGCTACGGCATTGACTGCGCAGAAAAATATCGTAACTTACCATTTATCGCTTCAGTTGTAACGGAATAATCGTATAACTTAAAAAATCGATAGTACATAAAATTTATATCGGCGATTTTCAAAATATATCGACCGTATCTTAAATTATATCGGCGATTTTTCAAATATATCGACCGTAACTCAAATTATATCGGCGATTTTTTAAATATATCGACTTACCGACAATAACTGACAATCTTAGCACCCTATTAATAGGAAGAAGCTGTTCTGAAATACATCAGAACAGCTCCTTCTTTCCATTACAAAAAACAGGGAGAGATGAAATATGACAAAGACAAAATTTGAAAAAGTACTCCTCATCGTAAATCCAAAAGCTGGACAAGGCGACTTACATGCAAATTTAACGAAAATCGTACCACCTCTTGCCGCAGCTTTTCCTGACTTACACATCCTTCATACGCAAAAGCAAGGTGATGCAACAAAATATTGCCAAGAGTTTGCTAGTAAAGTAGATTTAATTATCGTCTTTGGTGGTGACGGAACAGTATTTGAATGCACAAACGGCTTAGCACCTCTTGAAACTAGACCTACACTTGCAATCATTCCAGGCGGAACTTGCAATGACTTCTCTCGTACACTCGGCGTTCCGCAAAACATTGCAGAAGCAGCAAAACTTATCACAAAGGAACACGTAAAACCAGTTGATGTCGCAAAAGCAAATGGACAACACTTCTTAAACTTCTGGGGCATTGGACTTGTCTCTGAAGTATCAAATAATATTGATGCAGAAGAAAAAGCAAAGCTTGGAAAAATCGGCTACTACTTAAGTACAATTCGGACTGTAAAAAATGCTGAAACATTCCCGGTAAAAATTACGTACGACGGACAAGTATATGAAGACGAAGCTGTTCTTGTTATGGTTGTCAACGGTGAATATCTTGGTGGTATCCCTTCCTTTATTCCTAACGTAAAATGTGATGACGGAACACTTGATATTTTCGTAGTCAAATCAACAGGCATTCAAGCGTTTAAAGATTATATCGGAAAGAAACTATTTGAAGACTCAAATGAAAATGACATCTTCCACGTAAAAGCGAAATCCATTCATATTGAAACAGAGGAAGAAAAAGAAGTAGATACAGATGGAGAAAGTTCCCTTCACACACCTTGTCAAATTGAATTGTTGCAAGGGCACTTTACGATGATTTATAATCCTGCGGTTGTATAATACAAAAAGACGAGCTAAAGTTTTAACATTTTAGCTCGTCTTTTTTATGTTTAATCAGTTTTTTAATCTATTCTCAAACTCATTGTTTAACAAATTGATTAGCCTAAATATGCTTGTTGTAATGCCTCTAAGCCATCTTTATAAATTCCATGGAATAGATTAATTGCCTCTTCATCAGTAACCTCTACAGGAGTGAAGCTACCAGACCATTCAACTAATGATGTGTTAGCATCTTTACCTTCTTTAACACGAATTGTAGATAAATAATTCGTCACAGGGAACGGTGCTTGCATAATTGAATATGTGTAGTAGCGCTCTTTCTCATTAAATGCTTCTAAACGCTCTACAATCTCATCGCCATCAGGATTAGCTAAATGACGTACACGTCCGCCTTCCGTTACTTTACTGCTAGGAATATACGGTAACCAATCTGGAAGTGCATCAAAGCCTCCAATTAATTGCCATACTTGTTCAGGTGAAGCTGGAATTTCAATAGATGTAATAGTATTTGCCATTTTCATTACTCTCCTTTTTATTTAACGTTAATTGGTAGTGGTGCATTAGCTGCAACTAATTTTTGTTCACGCATTTCTTCCCAGAACGCTGCCGGAATTACTGTTTTCAATGCAGCTTGGTCTTCTGCAATTCGTTCCGGTTTACTTGCACCAGGAATAACAGCTGCAACCGCTGGGTTAGCCAGTGAAAACTGTAAAGCAGCAGCTTTAATACTGATTCCATGACGATCTGCAAGGTTTTTCATTTTATTAACTTTTGCAATGATTTCTGGTGACGCTTTTTGGTATTCGAAGTGAGCACCTCCAGCAAGAACGCCTGAGCTATATGGTCCACCAACAACAATGTCCATATTGTTTTTTACAGCAGCAGGCATTACGCGTTCTAGCGCACGCTCGTGGTCTAATAATGAATAGCGACCAGCTAGTAAAGAAACATTTGGTTTTGCTTCTTCTAAGTCCAGCATAAGTTCAATTGATTCTACTTTATTTACTCCAAGGCCCCAGCCTTTAATTACACCTTCATCACGTAATTGAGTAAGTGCACGGAATGCTCCTGTTCGAGCAATTTCAAATTGTGAAACCCACTCATCTCCATAAAAATCTTGTGCTACATCATGAATATAAACAAAATCTAGACGATCTGTTTTTAAACGTTTTAAACTATCTTCAATAGAACGAAGAGTTGCATCCGCACTGTAGTCGTTGATAATTTTATTTTTACGACCAAATTCGAAAAGTCCGCCTTTTTCACCTAAATCACGTGTAGATGGATCTTCCAATTCATCTGAAATAATTCGACCTACTTTTGTACTTAAGAAGTACTCATCACGATTTCTTTTCGATAGTGCTTCACCAAGACGAATCTCTGCTAAACCAGATCCATAAAGTGGAGCTGTATCAAAGTAACGAACACCATTATCCCAAGCAGCATCTACTGTTGCGATTGCTTCTTCTTCCGGAATATTACGGTACATATTACCTAGTGGTGCTGTACCAAAACCAAGTGTACCTTTTAATAAATCTTTCATATAAAATCTCCTCCTAAAATCTATTTAAAAATGGTTAATGGATATCAATTAATGTGAAAAGGACTGACCTAAAGGATTCGAGTAGGCAAAGCCGTATGCACTTCAAAGCACGATAGTTATTAAAAATAACGTAGATGCTTTTTAGTTCCACACTACTCATTTCCCTCTCACGTATGTAATTATGTCTTATCTACAACACAATAAAAAGTACGCACTTTAAAGTGTTATAGATACTAATAAGTAACAATTTTATGTTTCAACGTCTGTAGCTTCAAAATAAAATGATTAAAAATGATTTTATAAAAAAATCCCCTATTCTTGCGGAGGTAACTGTAGAAATTATCAGTGGAACATAGAAAGTTGTTATTATTTCTTCATAAAAAAAGACCACAACGAATCGAAATATGTTCGTTGTGGTCTTTTACCTTATTTAAAATATTAAATTACATTTCGAACAAAAAGGAGCAGAATTTCCCTTTTCTAATTTTCGCATCACATTTTGGACAATATACGTATCGCTCTTCTATCTTTTGTCGTTCTATCATATGTAAAGATACTACCCTCATACTACACATAATCCCAATTAATATAAGACTAACAATGAGTAGCATACCTCTCACTCCTCCCCTCTAAATTTTACCATAAAATAACAAACCCGATTCTCTCATTAAGAATCGGGTTTATACTTACAATCCTAACTTTGCCTTCGCACCGTCAGGAATTTTATCTATCGTTACTTGCACTTTATCATGTAAAATCTTTCCCCTTGTAAGCACATGCCAGTACGAACCTTTTTGCAATTCATCTACTCCATCAATCGTTACTTCCTTTTCTTTTCCATCCTTATCGTAAGCTTTCACCGTATATTCACGGCCTTTATTTCCGTCTAACTCTTTTCCATCCGTATCAATAATTGCGTAATGATTCTCTATATCAAGAAATGGGTTCATCTGATCTAATAGCTTACTCCCATTTAATAAATATGCCGCTCCTGCGACGATAACAATCATTGCTCCAAAAATAAATCTTTTCATCTATATTCCGCCTTTCATTATGTTTTTATTTATGACATTTCTAAGTATAGGACGCATTTCTTAATAAAAACTCATACTGTTTCTTAACTTTTTCTTAATGTAGAGGACATGTGAGATCACATCTAGGTACATGAAATTATATCGACGATTTTTCAAATATATCGAACACAAATCGAAATATATCAACGATTTTTTCAATATATCGGCGTTTCGACAAGGAATATCGACTTACCGACAAAAACTGACCGTAGAACCGCACAACAAAAGAGGCTGTCCAAAATGTATTTTGGAACAGCCTCCTCTACTTACTAACTACTACACTTCTTTTTACGTAAAACAAACTGCCAATTAAAACGACAACTACGCCAAAATACACGCCATACTCTATCGCAACTGCTACAATCCTTTCAATATGTTGTCCAAATAAAGAACCGAGCACAAAGTAAATAAGTGTCCAAACAAATCCTGTCGTATAGGAATACAAAGCATATATCCGAAATGACATGTTATTCATCCCAACTAAATATGGCACGATATGTCTTACAACTGGTATGAAGTAACTTGTGACTAACGCGTAATGGCCATACTTCTCTACCATTTGTTGAGATTTCAAAAGATATTTCGCCTTGTTCTTTTTCATTAGCTTATCAAGTACTTTTGTACCAAATATTTTCCCTAATATATAACCTAAAGATAGCCCTGATACAACACCTAAATACGTTAATACAAATGCAGGAATGACACTTAATATCCCTAGTGAAGATACAAAGCCACCACTCATTACGATCATTTCGTCTGGAATTGGCATACCGATAATCCCTAACCATAAACAGAAAAATAATGCCCAATAACCGTATTGTTCAATATAAGATAATAATTCATGTAATTCCATTATGCATATGCTCTCCTTAGCTCTTTTTTACAGCTAAAGACGTACGCTGGTGGGAAATTGAGCCACACTTTTTCTAGTGTAATTTCAGGGAAGAAAAGCTGTATAAATCCTTTTTTCACAAGTGAATATTGAAATGTAATAAATTCCCCATTCTCATGTATCGCTTCCATTACATTGTTTAAAATGCCCTTTGAAACTTCTTCTGGCAAAGAAGTAAAAGGCAATCCTGATAAGACGTAATCAACGCATTCTATATGGAACTCTTCCATATACTTCTTTATATTTTCAGCTGAACCGTTTACAACAATGACGTTCTGCTCATCTTTAAACTTTCTCTTTAACTCTTTGCAAAACACTTCATTAATTTCAATAAGAAGAAATATTGTTTCCTTCTTCTTTCTCTTCATAATTTCTTTCGTAAAGACTCCTGTACCAGGCCCTAACTCTACAATACATTTTGCTTTATTAAAATCAATTACATCTACCATTTTCTTTGCTAATATTTTTGAACTTGGCGCAATTGCACCAGTATGTTTCGGATGTTTAATAAATTCATGTAAGAATGTTATGAGCTGCATGTAAACCTCTCCCCATTCGTTCGATAGTTTTTAACTTGTTTCTAAGTATAACTATCGTTTCTTAATAAAAATTGAGGAGATTTCTTAAGATTTTATGAAGAATGTATCATTCATTCTTATACATGAAATCTTTCGTATTACATAAATAAATACCTCTTTTATATTTATTCATTTGATATAATGAATATAAAAAGGAATTTCATGGAAGGTACCATCTCTATGTCTATTTTCATACAACATGTGCAGAATTTAATTTGTAAATCACCTTTCATTATTATCCAATATATGTAATCCTTTTTGCGTGAGAAAAAAATTCAAATAACAAGAAATTTATATCTTATAGAAACAAATGTAGATTTACGTATAAATATATTTCAAAACTATTTAAAAGGAGAAGATAATGAATAATTCCATCGACCTACAGCACTTATGTGATCTTGTACATAGCACTTTTCATGTACCTGTTCAATTTCTATCTACTGATAGAAAAATTGTGTATGAATCTACTTCTCATACAATTGGTAGTCCTTTTTATTCTTCTAAAGAAGAACATCTGAATGAACTTTATCAAGAAAACGCTCCTTGTAATTTTCCAATTTTCAAAGGGAATAAATATCTTGAGAATTTCATTAGCATCCATATAACAGATTATGAACATATAAAAGGAACGATTATAATCGGTCCTACTGCCTATCCAAAAGTATCAGATGAAATGGCTATTAAACTTATGAAATATTTCAACTGTCATAATAAAATGCAGCAAGGAGTAGACTACTATCAATTTTTACCCGAGATTAAAAAAAGTACGCTAATTGATATAAGTATTTGGTTACATTACGTCATTTTCAATGAAAAATTAAATCGCGATATTGTTTGGGAAAAAAATAAATTGCTCGAAGATGTTTCTTATAAAATCGTAAATCCTGATCTATATATTTCAAAACGTCGCCGGCATGATCCGCAAAATTATGACATATCATTGGAACGTAAATTTTTTTCAGCCATTAAAGAAGGAAATAAAGAAAAAGTCATACAATATGCGTATTCCTTCCCACAAGAAGATGCGGCAATTTCATCCAAAGGAGATCAACTTAGAAACCAAAAAAATAACGGTATTATCGCAATTACACTAGCTGTTCGATATGCGATAGATGGTAATCTTCCATCAGACATTGCTTTTTCACTTGGTACTTTATATATCCAAACGATTGAAAAGCTAGATAACATGTATTCCGTAAATAGATTAATTGAAGATGCATTATGTACTTTTGCAGAACGGGTGAAAGAATATAGTGATCAGGCATATTCTAATTCCATTACTACATGCCTAAATCATATTCACAAACATATTTACGATGAAATAACTCTCAATGACCTTGCTAACCTTTTACATATTTCCCCTACTTATTTATCAAAGTTATTTAAAAAAGAAGTGGGAATTCCTTTAAGTGAATACATCCAGAGGGAACGCGTAGAAGAAGCAAAAAAATTATTAACATTAACGACTTATCCACTATCAGATATTTGTGCCTGGCTTAATTTTAATGACCAAAGTTATTTCACAAGAGTCTTCAAAAAAATTACTAGTATGACTCCTAGACAATATCGTGAAAATCATACCGTTATATAAAAACGCTTTCTTAAATGAAGGTGAGATAGTTGTCATACTAGCTCACCTTCCTCAAGCCGATTTATTGTCCTTCATCCACACTTATCTTAATAAAGTTTTAATCCTCTTCAAAAAAGTACAAGAATGACAAATAAATTACTATAAATAAGTTAATGAATTTGATAATTTTTTAGTACTAAGCAAATTCGGCTCCAAATCATCCATCATTGTTTCGTTCTATACATAAGTTGCTTACGCAATTATAAGTAACGACTACTTCCATAGTGATTAACCTTTCTATATAGAAAATATATTGTTAGGAGAATAGAAAGCATGAGTAGTACAAATATATCAAAATCGCCTCAAATGACTATTATGTCTAAACAATCTGCTGACATAAAAGAATCGCGAAAAGTATCGCCATACGATGATAGAGAAAGAATTGAAGACACTTTATTACGCTCATTCATTTCAGAAAAAGAAATATTGATCACTTATTATAAAGATGGTTATTTCCCTACAAGTTATATGACTGTAATTGAATTAAACCCTTTGAAACGTTCTTTAATATGCATAGATGCCTTTGATCGCAAACATACTTTTAGTTTCATCGATATAATCGATGCGCGTTAATTATTTCTATAAAACAAAAATAGCCATTCACCTCATAAAAATTAGGTAAATGGCTATTTTATTTTCTCACAGCTTCACTTATTATTTCGCACTTACAATCTTATAATAAGAACGAACTGTTAAGAAGTAATATCCAATATAAATGACGCCGTATACTCCAATACTAATTAGAAGCGGAATCATAATTTCAAATGGTAATATATTTGCTAAACCTTTTAGTGCAAATAAGCTGTGCAGAATTCCGATTACTAACGGAATAGCGAAGATAAAGCTCACTTGTTTTGCGATAGCCTTCTTCATCTCTTGCTTCGTTACACCAACTTTATGAAGGACAACGTAACGATCACGGTCAGCACTTGCTTCTGTAAGCTGCTTGAAGTAAATGATTGAGCCTGTCGCTAATAGGAAGACTAATCCTAAAAATAGTCCAATGAACATCATTAAGCCTGTCGTTTCAAGCCCCATTTGGAATCCTGTATAGAAATCATTAAATGGTTTTAAAACTTCTGATTCACCAGCTGGCATAACGCTTGCTAATTTCGCTGTTAACTCTTTACTATTTCGCTCACCTTTTACATCAATATTTTTTACAATACGCGTTTCGTTTACTTGTTTCGCTTGCTCATATGTTTGATCCGGAACGATTACAAATAGTTCATTTAAGTTTGTAACACTTCTACTATTTACACCTTTAATTGTTAACTCTTTTGATTCATTTCCAACAGGGAATACAGCTGTATTTCCTGTGTAAAGAGGACCAAAATCAAGATTTTCAATATATAAGCTATCATATACAAAAGCTTCATTCGCACTTAAATTTACAGGTTCTACATCTAAATGTTTCGCAAGTGCATTAAAGTTTGATTGAGAAATAAGCTCGTACTGCTTCGTAATATTGTAGTGCGTGTTCAGAACTTGATCCGCTCTTTCACCTTTAAATGTTCCTTTCACAGGAATCATTTCAACATCTGCTTCATATGTCACTGGATGATTATTCTTCTCTCCAGCAAGTATTTCATTTACTTTTTTATCTAATGCTTCATCTTTTTTCTCATAAGAATAACTATATGGTGCAGCCACTTTTGATTGCGTGAATGTATTGTAATACATCGTAACTGACGTACCAACCGCCGTTAATGTTACTGCACTTAAAATAGCAATTGTCGCAAGTGATTTTGCATTTCCTTTAATGCGATATAGTAACTGTGATGTCGTTACCATATTCATACCGTTATAAAACGCTGACTTATTATTTCTTGCACGTTTCAATACAAATACTGTGAAGAACATGAATAATAAATAAGTTCCTGCTACTGTCGCTAATAAAATGTATAATGCGACGATCATAAAGTCTGCATACATAACTGCTTTCATGTACATTAACGCTAAGAAATAACCTGAACCGATTAAGAAAACTGAAATTAATGCCATAATGACAGAGCCTTTTGGCATTGCTTCTCCTTCACGTTCTGCGCGGAAAAGTTCAATTAACTTAAAGCGATAAATTAAACGATATCCTTGAAGTGATGTATATAAAATAATCACAAAGAAAATAATTGCTGTATCAATAACGGCAGCCATCGGTACTTCAAAATGAACATTTAAGTTTAATCCCATCATGCTTACTAGCAGTTCAAGGAATAATTTTGAAAGGACACTACCAATCGCAATCCCGATAATTAAAGACATTAATCCCATTAACATATTTTCATAAAAGAGCATTTTACCAATCTGTTTTTTACGAATACCTAATAAGGAATATAGTCCAACTTCTTTTTTACGTTTTCTTGTAAAGAATCCGTTCGAATATATAATAAACACCGCTACGAATATAATTAGCATGACACTAGAAACTTGGAACGCTCCACTAATTTTTTTAGAAGCTTCCGCTGCTTTTTCCATTTGTGAATTATATTGCAGTGCTTTAAATGTAAAGTAAATAACGATACTAAAAATCATAGATGCAAAATATACAAAGTAGTCTTTAAAATTCCGCTGTATGTTGCGGAGGGCAATGCTAGATAAGGTCATCAGCCATACCTCCGGAAATAGAAGACATTACGTCAACGACTTGTTGGAAGAATTGTTTACGCGTTAATTCACCGCGGTGCAATTCTTTATATAACTCACCATCTTTAATGAAAATAACTCGTTTACAGTAACTTGCCGCAAATGCATCGTGCGTTACCATTAAAATTGTAGAGTTATCATATTCATTTAGCGACTTCATACTTTCAAGTAAATCTGTTGCTGATTTAGAATCAAGTGCTCCAGTCGGCTCATCCCCGAAAATCATACTTGGATTTGTAACAATCGCACGTGATGCTGCACAGCGCTGTTTCTGTCCACCAGATACTTGATATGGGAACTGACTTAAAATATGATCAATACCAAATTTCTTTGAGATTTCAAGAACGCGGCGATCGATTTCATTTGCTTTCACCTTTGATAACGCAAGAGGTAACGCAATATTCTCTTTTACCGTTAACGTATCTAATAAGTTATAATCTTGGAAAATGAACCCTAAATGATCGCGGCGGAATAACGCTAACTTATCATCATTCATTTTCACGATATCTTTTCCATCAATTAAAATCTCACCGTTCGTCGCATTGTCAATTGTAGAAAGAACGTTTAGTAAAGTCGTCTTACCCGAACCAGAAGGTCCCATAATTCCAACGAACTCACCTTCTTTTACTTGTAAGTTAATACCTTTTAACGCTGCAAATTTATTACCACCCGTGTCATACACTTTTTCAATATTTTTTGCTTCTAACACTGTTTTCATCTCGACATCCCTCATTTCATCTATTCTCTATTTTCACTATATACATTCTCTACTCTTGCCACTATCGATGTTTCTTACACAAACATGACAGTTATGTAAGCCCGGTGAGCAAAGAAATCAAAATTTAACCTAATGAATCAAAGTACTTTGTTACTATAA
This sequence comes from Bacillus basilensis, assembly GCF_921008455.1. Lineage (NCBI taxonomy): Bacteria > Bacillati > Bacillota > Bacilli > Caryophanales > Bacillaceae > Bacillus > Bacillus basilensis. The sequence goes on from NZ_CAKLBZ010000001.1 coordinate 4,862,385, forward strand.
CATTGGGATATCATGCCATCCATTCATTCTCCTTACAGGAACATTACAATTTTGTAAGGTAAAAAATGCACCCTACAAAGTTGTGCATGAAATGTCGGATGGGGCTATTTTTTTCCTGCTATTCTATTTAACAAGGAGGTCATGGTTATGGATTCACTTAAAAACATGAATGCTGCAATGCAGTATATTGAAGACAACCTTACACATGAAATTGATTTTAAAGAAGTCGCAAAAATAGCTTATTGCTCCGAATATCATTTCAAAAGAATGTTTTCTTTCCTAGCTGGCATATCACTATCAGAATATATTCGCTGTAGACGTCTTACTCTCGCTGCTTTTGAACTAAAAAATAGCGATACAAAAGTGATTGATGTCGCTATAAAATATGGCTACAATTCACCAGATTCATTCTCTCGTGCCTTTCAAAATTTGCACGGGATAACACCTTCAGAGGCCCGAAGTAGTAGTCATTCTTTAAAAGCCTATTCACCAATGACCTTCCAATTATCCATTCAAGGAGGAAATGAAATGAACTATCGAATTGAAGAAAAAGACTCATTTCAAATTATAGGTATTACAAAACGAGTACCAATCGTTTTTAACGGTGTAAATGAAGAAATTGCTTCTATGTGGAAAAGTTTAAATCCAGAGGCTATTCAAACATTAAAGTCCCTTTCAAACATGGAACCTACTGGAATCATTAGTGCTTCTACTAACTTTTCTGAAGGAAGAATGGAGGAAAAAGGCGAACTCGATCACTACATTGGAGTAGCCACAACGAAAGATTGCCCAGAGCAATTCGCGCAACTTGAAGTCGCAACTTCAACGTGGGCTATATTTGAAGCTGTCGGTTCATTTCCTGAAACATTACAAAATGTGTGGGGGCGTATTTATTCTGAATGGTTTCCTTCTTCGAACTATGAACTAGCGGACGGACCAGAAATATTGTGGAATGAACAGAAAGATATATCTTCTCCAAACTTTAAAAGTGAAATTTGGATACCAGTTTTGAAGAAGTTATAAAAAAAAAAGCTACTTTTCCATGAAAGGAAAAGCAGCTTTTTTACATTTTTAGTTCTTTTTTATAAACAACATAGGAATATCCCATCGTACCAACAACCAATACAGCAACTACACTTAACAAACTAATCATTTTCCACATTCCCGGTAGAAACGCCGAAATCATAATTACAATACCGCCAATCATCATAATCTTTGATCCTAACCGATGTGTTTTTCTCCACACTTCCTCACTACTTAACGTCCACGGGGTTTTAATACCTATGAAGAAATTTGGTTTACATTGCTGCATATAATTGCCTAGTACAACAAAGAGGATACCGACAATTATGTTCACAACAATTCCAATTGGAACGTTATATCCTAAAGCATTTGCTAGTGTCATCATATTAATAGTAAATAAGAAAAATAAAATTGATCCATTTATCCTTCCAAGTGCTTTAGGAAATTTTTTATAGTTATCGTACTTCGGATCTATCTTAGGTAATACAGTCACTACTGCATATATAAAAACCATAATTGCTACATCAAAAATCATCATTCCCATTTTTGACATATGCCCATCTACTTCGCCATCAATGTTCCAATGACTCGGAACTTCTCCCGGTAAATACGGCCACGCGATACTCCATGCAATAATCGTTAAAGCAATTAACAGTAACGGAAATATATGCTTTCTCATTTCCCCTCTTCCCCCTTATTCGTAAACGTAAACACCCAAGTCAATAAATCTTGAAAGACAGTTGTGTTTAAAGAGTACATAACGAATTGACCTTTCTTTTCATCTTGAATAAGTTCAGCATTTTTAAGTGCGTTTAAGTGGTGTGAAATACTTGGTTTTGTCATATCGAAATGTTCAGCGATCTCACCAGCGGTTAGATCACCTTCTTTTAATAAGTCTAAAATTTTTCGCCTTGTTGGATCTGCTAATGCTTTGAATGCTTGATTCAATGTCTTTCTTCCTTTCGATAATTAGACATTTAGATATTTATCTAAATGTTAAACCAATTACCGTTATTTGTAAATTGTATCCAGCGCCCTTTTTACTTTTTTCGCTTTTGCCCTATACTGTTTATTAGCTTATCTTTCAACATAATGAAAAGACTTGAAACACATGATACACTATATCTACAATTGTTTTTTTAGGAGGAATATACATATGTACAAAATTTTAATCGTTGAAGACGATCCAAATATTTCATCATTACTACAATCTCACATTCAAAAGTACGGTTACGACGCTGTTGTTACTGAAAACTTTGATGATATTATGGAATCGTTTAATGCAGTGAAACCACATCTTGTTTTACTTGATGTAAACTTACCGAAATTCGATGGATTCTACTGGTGCCGTCAAATTCGTCATGAATCTACTTGTCCAATTATTTTCATTTCAGCGCGTGCAGGTGAGATGGAACAAATTATGGCGATTGAAAGCGGTGCGGATGATTATATTACAAAACCGTTCCACTACGACGTTGTAATGGCGAAAATTAAAGGTCAATTACGTCGTATTTACGGTGATTATGCCCCAAATATTTCTGAACGTATCGTTGAAGTAGAAGGTTTAAAACTATTCCCAGAACGTCCAGAAATTCATTTTGGATCTGAGCAAGTTCTTTTAACGAAGAAAGAAGCTATTTTAGCAGAAATGTTATTATCTAAATTCCCTCGTACGGCGAGCCGTGAAGATTTACTAGCTGCTCTATGGGATGACGAGAGCTTCGTTGAAGAAAACACATTAAACGTAAACATTACGCGTCTTCGTAAAAAGTTCAATGAGCTTGGTATTGAAAATGCTATTGAAACAGTGCGCGGACTTGGGTATCGTTTTAACGCAACTTGGAGTGAATAAGCATGAAGCTATTTTTACGTGATCATTTTGCATTTTTTCTACTGTACGTATTAAACTTCGGTATCATCTTCGTTCTTTATGATGCAGTAGATGGATTTCAAAATAATAAATTTTACTTCGTCGTTTTAAGTTTATATTTATTCATTTGTTTCCTTGCTTATCGTTACGTTCGCAATCGTAGAATGTACCATAGATTAAGTGAGCAACCAGAGAAAATGGAAGATGCATTCATTGAAAGAGCAACTGCTCCGATGCCCCACGGCGTAAATGAACTCGTGCGTACGCAGTATCGTCTCTTCCAAAAAGAACTACAATCGTATGAAGTAAAACAACAAGAACATCAATTATTCATTAACCACTGGGTGCATCAAATGAAGACACCTGTTTCTGTTATGCAGCTTATGGTGCTCGAAATGGAAGATGAACATTTGATTCCGAAATTCAAAAAAGAATTAGAACGATTAAATCAAGGGCTTGATATGGCTTTATATATGGCAAGATTAAATAACTTCCATGAAGATTTCCATGTCGAGACGATTTCATTAAAAGATACAGTAACGAAAAATATTAACGGATTAAAAGAACTATTTATTCGTAATGGCGTTTTCCCTGTTTTAGAAGTCCATTCTGATTTAAAAGTCGCTTCTGATGCGAAATGGCTAAAATTTATCATCTATCAGTTAATGACAAATGCTGTTCGTTACTCTGGTGAGCGCGGAAAGAAAGTGTTCTTATCTGCTTACCGAAACGGAAAAGATATTATTTTAGAAGTTCGTGATGAGGGTGTTGGTATTCCGCAAGAAGATATTCGAAGAGTATTTGAACCGTTTTACACTGGAAAAAACGGCCGTACATTCGGAGAATCTACTGGTATGGGACTTTATATTGTAAGTAAAATTTGTGATTATTTAGGTCACTCTGTCAAACTTGATTCTGAAGTTGGTAAAGGAACGACGATTAAAATCATCTTCCACAACGCTGCAAATAATCAAGCAGAACATACGGAGAAGGTGACCGAAGCATGATCGTAACATATGCTAGCAAAATGTATGAGAACTTACTCTCATACATTTTTTGCAATAAAACTACTTCTATATCTTCTATCTGGAGGTATAGTCTATGACATTTTGGCAATTTGCATTTAAAAATGTAACGCGCAACTCAAGAGCTTATTTTGCTTACTTTGTAAGTAGTTCCTTTTCCATTGCCGTTTTCTTTTCATTTGCTGTTTACTTATTCCATCCGAAATTACAAAACTTTGGCATGGTCTCTGAAATTTCAGGATTAATGATATTTTCAGAAGTAGTCATTGTCTTATTCTCTTTCTTCTTTTTACTATATTCCATCGGCACTTTTTTAAAAGTTAGAAAAAAACAATTCGGCGTTTTGACCGTTTTGGGAATATCTAGAAAACAATTACATCGTCTTGTTTTTATGGAGAATATGTTAATCGGTATTTTATCTATCTTTTTCGGTATGCAATTTGGGCTTGTCTTCTCGCAATTTTTCTTATTAGTGACAGCAAAAATTACGCACGTACCAGGCATATATTTATACTTGCCTATTAACGCATTTATTTTAACGACCATCGTCTTCCTTAGTCTTTTTATCATTGTATCAGCATTGACACCAATGCTGATTCGTACAAAAAAAGTGGTACACCTTTTAAAAACAAATAGCAAAAAACGAAAAGAAAGTAAACCATCCATACTTATTTCTTTGTTTGGTGCGATTTGTTTATTTGGTGGCTATGCGTTAGCTGGAAATCCTAAATATTTCGTATCAATAAGCCCACAAATAGGTGTTATATATATGGTTTCAAGTATTTTCGTCATTCCAACGCTCGTTACAATCGGAACATATTTCTTCTTTTCACAAATTAGTTTCTTACTTATTTACATCTTAAAAACAAGAAGAAAATTTTATATGAAACGCATTAATATGCTTTGGGTTTCGGATTTAGCAAGCCGTATTCGCGCGAATATTAATATGCTTTTTATTGTAGCAATGCTATCTACTATCGCTTTCACAATGATTACGTTCCTATATGGGTTCGGAAAATTTATTAAGCTAGATGTGAATAGAACTTCTCCTTTCCCAATTTCTTATTTTTCTTATGATGCGAATCCTTTTGTTACCGAGCATTTAAATTGGCTTGAGCAACAATTACAAAAAGAGCATTTTCCTTATGAGAAAATAACAGCTGATATATATGAAACACCGTTAAAAGAAGATAAAGGCATAGCTATTTATAATGACGTATACGCAATTAAGCAAAGTGACTATAACAAACTTGCGGATTCTTTACGAATGAAACAACTATTTATGAATGATAACGAGGCATATGTTTTAACGGGGACGTCTTATATCACTATATTCAATGAATTTGAGCAAAGCTATAAAAGAGATTACATTACACTCTCTAGTACAAATAAGAAATTAAAAGTTAAAGGCTATGAACAAATCAATGCAATTCCATCTGATTTTTCATATCAAACGATAGTTTTGCCTGACATTATCGTGAATAACTTCCCCAATACGGTAAAGCACATATCAGCATACAATTACAAAATTCAAAACTGGGAAAAGACGTATGAAATTGCTGATGATTTTATGAAAAAAATACAAAGAGATCGACAGGAATTCCAATACGAAGGACCCCTTATACGCTCCTATGAATCAGCAGGTTCATTATATAGAATCACATCAGGAAGTGCCGCATACTTCCTAATCGGGACATTCTTAGGTGTCATTTTCTTTATTGGAGCCGGTAGCGTTCTTTACTTCAGAATGTATACTGATTTAACGAACGAGCAAGAAAAGTATGTAACGATTTCTAAAATTGGTGTAACAGATGCAGAGATGAAACGATCTGCAACCATCCAACTTAGCATTTTATTTTTCATTCCGTACATTATGGCATCCATTCATACAATGTTTGCAACGAAAATGCTACAAGATGTAATTGGTTTATCTTTGTTCAAAGAAATTTCAGCCGTTCTTATCATTTTTGGATTCGTTGAAATTGTATTTTTCTTCTTCATTCGTTCGCTTTATATGCAAAAATTATCACAATATACTAATACACATTAAAAAAGTTATTACATGAGAAGGTGGGATCTCTTCCCTCCTTTTCATGCTCATTATATTAGGAGGTTTAGGTGAATGACATTTTGGCAGTTTGCCTTTAAAAACGTCTCGCGGAACGCCAGAGCTTATTTCGCCTATTTTGTAAGCAGTGCGTTTTCCATTGCTATTTTTTTCTCGTTTGCAGTTTATTTATTTCATCCTAAATTGCATATGACAGACTTAAATACTGCTCTGAACATATTAATGACAATTTCAGAAGTTGTCATTGTATTCTTTTCATTTTTCTTTTTACTATATTCAATCGGTACTTTCTTAAAAGTACGAAAAAAGCAATTTGGGATTTTAACAGTACTTGGCATCTCTCAAAAACAATTAAAACGACTCATATTTATAGAAAATATGTTAATTGGTGGTCTTTCTATATTTTTTGGCATTCAACTTGGACTTGTCTTTTCACAGTTCTTTTTATTAGTTACCGCCAAGATTACACATGTACCTGGTTTATATTTATATTGGCCGACAGGTGCCATTGTTTTAACTATCATCATCTTTCTTGGGCTCTTTATTCTCGTATCATCTTTTACACCGATGCTCATTCGTACGAGAAAAGCTGTACGTCTTTTAAAAGAAGGAACAAAACAAAAAGAAAGAAAAGCATCTGTGCTCATCTCTCTATTTGGTGCGATATGTTTAATATCTGGATATACGTTAGCCGCAAATCCATTATATTTTCTGTCGCTAGGTGACATCATTGGGCTTTTATATGTCGTCTCTAGTATATTTGTCATCCCATCGTTTATTGCAGCTGGAACATATTTTTTCTTCTCGCAAATTAGCTTTTTACTCATTCGTATATTAAAAGCGCGAAGAACGTTTTATATGAAACGGATTAATATGCTTTGGATTTCTGATTTAGCATCACGTATTCGAACGAATATTAATATGCTCTTTATTGTGGCGATGCTATCAACGCTCGCTTTTACAATGATTACATTCCTATATGGTTTTGGGAAGTTCACAAAGTTTAATGAAATAAGGAAAAACCCTTTTCCATTTACTTATTTATCACATACTGAAAACACGTTAGGTGATGAACATTTAAACTGGTTAGAACAAAAATTTAATGAAGAACAATTTACTTATGAAAAATTTAAAACGGATATATACGAAGTATCTTTAGCTGAAGATAACACGCAGGTCTATCATGTAATGAAACAAAGTGACTATAATGTACTCGCCAATGCATTAAACTTAGATCCACTCATCGTAAAGAATAATGAATCTTATATTCTTATGAAAGAAATAGATGATCATTTCATTGGAACATTTTATGATAAAGAAAAAAGAGATAGTCTTACACTTACTCAAAACTCTTTACATTTGAAAGTGAAGGATTATAAAAGTACTAGTCCGTTCCCAAACTGGTTAGTACCGAAGTTACTCATTATATCTGATGAAAATGTAGAAGCCTTATCAACTATTTCCAAACAAATGAGTGTATATAGCTTCAAAGTGCCGAATTGGGAAAAGGCATATAATATCGGTGCTGCATTTATAACAAAAATCAGTAACGACAATGCAGCTATTCAAGCAGAACATGCACCATTCCATGCAAGTGAAGCAAGTGACTCTCTATACAAAACGAAACTAAATGTCGCTTCATTTTTCTTGATTGGAACTTTCCTTGGTGTTATTTTCTTTATTGGTGCTGGTAGTGTTCTTTACTTCCGTATGTATACTGACTTAACAAACGAGCAAGAAAAATATGTAACGATTACAAAAATTGGTTTAACAGAAGACGAAATGAAGCGATCTGCTACCATTCAACTCGCTATTTTATTCTTTGTCCCTTACATTATGGCATCCATCCATACGATGTTCGCGACAAAGATGTTACAAGAAATTTTAAATCTCTCGTTCTTCGCTGAGATTACAGTCGTACTTATGATTTTTGGAACAGTTGAAATTCTATTTTTCCTTTTAATTCGTTCCTTTTATATGCAAAAATTATCACAACACATTAAGTTTTAACAGATAGAAAGGTGATTACTATGGAAGAAGTATTACACATAAAAAACGTCTCAAAAGTGTATGAGGGAAAAGTCCCTCATACAGCTTTAAAAAATATAAATTTGCACGTAGATAAAGGTGAATTCGTTGCAATTATGGGGCCATCTGGAAGTGGTAAATCTACATTTTTAAACGTTATTTCTACAATCGATTCGCCTACTTCTGGGGAAGTCGTAATTAACGGGAAGCGACCGCACACATTTCGTAGAGAAAAATTAGCTATTTTCCGTCGCCAAGAGTTAGGATTTGTTTTTCAAAACTTTAACTTACTCGATACGTTAACGATTGGAGAAAATATCGTATTACCTTTAACGTTAGACAATGTTCCTTTAAAAGAGATGGACAAAAAACTCGATAGCATCTCAACCAAACTAGGAATCGATCATATTTTAAATAAACGTATTTTTGAAGTTTCAGGAGGACAAGCACAGCGTACTGCTGTAGCACGCGCCGTTATTCATCATCCTTCTCTCTTACTAGCTGATGAACCGACAGGGAACCTAGACTCGAAAGCAGCTATTGATGTAATGGAGTTATTTACAAAGTTAAACAAAGAAGAAGATGCAACGATTTTAATGGTTACGCATGATCCATTTGCAGCCAGTTATTGTAACCGCGTCATTTTCATTAAAGACGGCGAGCTTTATAACGAACTGCACCGCGGGCTATATCGCGAGAAGTTTTATCAAGAAATATTAGATGTTTTAGCGTTATTAGGAGGAAGACGTGGATGACATTTTGGCAATTCGCATTTAAAAATGTCTCGCGTAATTCGAAAGCATATTTCGCTTATTTTGTAAGTAGTGCTTTTTCTATAATGGTTTTCTTTTCGTTTACTGTATACGCGTATCATCCGCGCTTACAAAGTGTACAAAGCTTTCAAGAACGTGATCCTCTAATGAACTTAGCTAGTACAGCACAGCTTGTGATCGTTATGTTCTCGTTCTTCTTTCTCTTATATTCAATTGGAACTTTTTTAAATGTTCGTAAGCAGCAATTTGGGATACTCACGATTCTCGGTATCTCACAGAGACAATTAAAAAGACTTTTATTTACTGAAAACATGATAATCGGGATATTATCTATCTTTATCGGCATTCAAGGTGGTCTTGTATTTTCTAACTTTTTCTTATTAGTCACTTCGAAATTAACAAGTGCGAAAGGCCTTTATTTATATTGGCCAACAGAAGCGATTATCGTTACAACCGTAACGTTTATCATTTTATTTTTAATCGTTTCTACGTTTACACCAATGTTTATTCGTACTCGAAAAACAACGCAGCTTATTAAGGGAGTTAAAAAAGAGAAGAGCGAAAAAAAACCATCTATACTCATTTCGCTATTTGCTTTAACTTGTTTAGGCCTATGCTATTATATCGCCGGTTATCCACAAGGCTATGTAACTGAAAAAAATGCACAAAATGGATCCGTATTCTTAATTATGCTATCTATTTTACCGCTCGTAGTAGTCGGGACATATTTATTCTTTTCACAAACATTTCTTCTCTTTATCTATATTTTAAAGAAACGAAGAAAGTTTTATTTGAAACAAATAAATATGTTATGGATTTCAGATTTAGTTTCTCGTACCCGCAGTAATATTAATGTACTCTTTATCGTTTCTATGCTATCTGCACTTGCCTTTACAATTATTATCGGGTTATTTGCAGCAAACAACCATACGAAAGCATCCATACTAGAACGATATCCAATACCCTTCACCTATACATCAGAAGGTGCTAATGCATTTGAACAAAAGCATATTACTACGATTGAAACTGAACTTACAAATGCTAATTTTCAATATAACAAATATAAGTTTACCGTTTTAAAAGATACAACTTCAAAAGAGTCAATTGCCATTATGAAAATGAGTGATTATAACGCAATTGCAAAGCAATTAAACAGACCAGAAATCACTCTCGATTCTACACAAGTTTATAGTATTTCTCGCTATTCACCAGCACTACTAAATCTCGTGTCTAACCCATTTGCGAAGCAGGACACGATTACACTTGGTTCTAATAAAAAAGAATTTCAAATTAAAGGTTTTATTAATAAAGGAATCGCGCCACCCTTTACATTACCTCATTTAATTGTGATGCAAGATGAAGTAATTGAAAATATGATTCCTCATATTGAAACCATTACAGTTTATAACTATTTCGTAGAAAATTGGGAAAATGCAATTATCCCTACAAAAAACATATTAAAAAGCTTAGATCACGATTCAGAAACCTTGTATGAAGCACATAAGGATGAAGAAAATTTCAGCCAGCCATTTCATATTGATACAGCTACGGATGAACTCCTTCACAGTAAGGAAAATGCAGTCGCTCGATTCTTTATCTGGGCATTTCTCGGCTTTATTTTCTTTATCGGTGCGGCTAGTGTTTTATACTTCCGTATGTATAACGACTTAACGACTGAAAAACAAAAATACATTACGATTACAAAGCTTGGATTAACTGAGTCAGAAATGTTTCGCTCCGCAACGATTCAATTAGGAATTTTATTTTTCGTCCCTTACATCGTTGCTGGTGTTCACACGTTATTTGCAGTTAAGTTTTTACAAAGCATGTTCGCTTTTTCTTTACTAAAAGAGTTATTAATTGTACTCACCTTTTTCGGGATTATCGAGATTATTTTCTTCTTCTTAATTCGCTCTCTGTACATTAATAAATTATCACAGCATATCAAAATATGAATAAAATGGCCTTGTGCAATACGCACAAGGCCATTTTCAATAGTTTTTAATTAGCAGCAATATCCACCATAGCCGCCGTAACCACCATAACCACAAGAACCGCCACCGCCGAAGCAGCTAGCACCGATGATGATTAATAAAATAAACAATACGATTAGAAGCGCAAAACCGCCGCCGCACCCATGTCTGCGGTTACAATCATCATGTCTGTGTTCACACTTTTCGCTCATTACTCTATTCCTCCTTTAGTATCATTCATAACAAGTTCACCTTGCTCTAAATGAGGGGATTCCATTTATAGTATGTTTTCAGGGCGAATAGGAAGCTTGGCTTACTTAAAAACGGGCTTGTTTTGGCAATTGGGCTTCATCAAAAAAAAGATACCTATTCAGGTATCTTTTAAAGAAACATATTCAACATAAGGGCAAAACCGAATGCAATAAATGATAACAATGTCTCCAGCACCGTCCACGTTTTAAACGTTTCTTTTACTGTCAAACCTAAATACTCTTTTACAAGCCAGAACCCTGCATCATTTACGTGAGAAAACATTAATGAACCTGCACCGGTTGCAATAACAAGTAACTCTAAATTCACACCAGACATGTGCTGAATAACTGGTGATACAATTCCTGCTGCTGTCGTTAATGCTACTGTCGCTGAACCTGTTGCAATTCGGATTAATCCAGCTACCATGAAAGCTAATACGATTGGTGATAACGATATATGTTCTGCCATTTGTGCAATCGCTGTTCCAACGCCGTTTTCAATTAATATTTGTTTAAACCCACCGCCTGCACCGATAATTAAAATAATAGAACCGACCGGTAATAAACTATCGTCTGTTAATTTTTTAATCATCTTTTTATTAATACCTTGTCTCATGCCAAGTAAATAAAACGCTGCAAAACATGAAATGAGTAAAGCGATTACTGGGCTTCCTATAAACACGAAAAATTCAGTTATCTTTTCCGGTAATGAAATATACGGTGCAACGACTGATAAAATCATCAATACAACTGGTAATAAAATAATAAAGAATGAAACTTTACGACTTGGCAAATCAGTTGAGACAGTCGTAACTCGAACAAGCTCCGGTTCATTTTCTGGTATAACTCTCTTATGTACCCACTTTGCAAATACTGGTCCTGCAATAATAGCTGTTGGTAACGCGATAATTAATGAATATAAGAGTACCTTTCCTAAAGTTCGCGTTATAAATACCGATTGCCGTCATCGCACCTGGATGTGGTGGCACGAGCCCGTGAACAATAGATAATCCTGCAATAACAGGTAAGGCAATTAATAAGATGTTTTGCTTCGTCGTTTTTCGAATCGAGATAACGAGTGGTAATAAAATGACGATTCCCACTTCAAAAAATACTGGAATCCCTATAACAAATCCTGCAAATAACATAGCCCAAGGTAGTTTCTTCACACCGAAAAATCGAATAAAGAAATCTGCCACTTGCATGCCGGCCCCTGAATCGGACATCATTTTCCCTAAAATTGTTCCGAGAGCTAAAATACCAACTAAATGCCCTAGTACACTACCAACACCAGTTTCATAGGCAGTCACTATTTTCGTTAAATTCAGTCCAGACATGATAGCTAAAAATAAACTCGCAACTGTTAAACTAATAAATGCATGCCATTTCCACCATGATACCCCTAAAATAACAATCGCGATTGCAAGTAACGTGACGATTAATAAGTATATATCCATCTCTCATTCCCCTTACTTTATAAAAAAAGAGGGAAAATCCCCTCTTTTTTTATACGTCATAATTCACTACATAATGCTGCATTTCTGTATTGTAGTAGCCTTCGCTATATTCAATTACTTCGCCAACTTCATCGTAAGAATAGCGCATTCGTTTTAACAACGCTGTGCCCTCTTTTTCACCTAACGCTTCTGCAACGAAACTAGGTACCAGTCCAACAGCGAATTCATCTCTGAAGTTTTCTAAATGTATACCTCGGTCTTCAACTAAATCGTAAAGCGATTGCAAGTCAAAGTCCGATAAATCTGTACTTGCCATTTTAGCTGAGAAATAGTGCGTATAATGAATGTACGGTGCATCATTTAACGTATATAAACGTTCAATACGAAAACTCTCTTTACCGAATAATCGAAATGGCACTGTCCCTTCTTCATTCTGAACGATTTCTGCCTTTAGCAATTTCTTCTGTACTTTATAGCCTTCTTCCACTAACACTTCTGTAAATTTCTTACCCTTTGACAGTTTTGTCGCAGAAGTATTACGGATGACTTTCGTTCCTTTACCGCTTTTCTTTTCCAAATATCCTTCTTGAGCAAGTTCTTTAATCGCATTTCGTACTGTAATTTTACTCACTTTGAACTCTTCTTCTAACTGTGGTTCAGAAGGAATATTCGTATGAATCGCATATACACCATGCAATATTCGATCACGAATAATGTTTTTTATTTGTAAATATAATGGTCCTTTTTTCCTCGTTACGTTCACCGTTACACCCACTACCTTTCTACATCACCTACTGATGCCGTCATTGCCCGAAGTATATCCTTCTCTGATGACATTGGCGTATCACCGACGATTGTATGTGCAAGCATTCCAGCTGCTGACGCAAATGAAACAGCTTTCTCTGGTGCAAACTCTTCTATCTCGCCATGAATAATCCCGCTCGTATAAGCATCTCCAGCACCTATTCTATCATATACAGAAAACGTAAGTGTTTTTGCAAAAGTGAACGCACCATCTTTACATATAAACCCGCGAAGCGAGTGTGTATTATCACTATTAATAGAGCGATGTGTACCAGCAATTGTAGCGATACGATACGTTTCAGCTACCTTTGGAATTAGATCCATCAGCTGTGCCTCGCGCTCCATCTCTTCTGTTTTCATTCCTAGAACAAACATTGCATCTTTTTCGTTCATCATTACAATATCAGCTAGCCCTAACATTTCTTCATAATGCGGTTTCGCCTGCTCATATCCGTCTTCTCCCCAAAGTGACGGACGATAATTGCAATCAAAAACGACAGTGCCTCCGTTTTCTTTCACTGCTTTCGCTAAAGATTTCATGTGACGACGCACAGTATCATTCATCGCAAGTGTAATCCCGCAAAAATGAACGATATCAATTTCCTGTGCGATCTCTTCAAATTGATAGATTTCTTCACATGCCGTATTGAAACTACTTTCTAGTCGATTTGAATATGTAACGCAGCTTGCACGTGCACCAAATCCATTTTCCAAAAAGTACATGCCGACATATTTGCCGCCTCTTGAAACAAGTGATGTTTGCACACCTAACTTTTGAATATAAGATAATGCCGCATCTCCAACCGAATTTTCCGGTAAAGTTGAAATAAGAAGCCCTTCATGCCCTAGATGAGAAAGCGCAGCTGCAACGTTCACACCTGTACCAGAAAATGAGTATTTTAATGTATTTGCTTGCGACAACAATTCATATCCTGGTACTTGCAGGCGCATCATTACTTCACCGAATGCTGCAATTTTCTTACGCATATTGATCAACTAACTTCTTCACTACTGCTAATAATTCGCGAACATCTTCTGTTTTCGTATTGCCAGTTTCTTTATCAATAATAGAAGAGTACACATGCGGAATAACTTGCTCTACATTTGCTTCAAGCGCAATACGTACAATTGTTTCAAAGTTTTCTTTATCGATTCCGCCCGTTGGCTCTAATGCGAATCCTTCTTCCGCACAAGCTTTCGCAACTGCGCGATATTCTTCTTCATGAGCTAGACCTTTCATCGGGAAGTATTTCAATGAATTTCCGCCCATATCACGTACAAGTGCAATCGCTGTTTTAATTGGAACGATTGCTTTTTCTTCTCCAGCAGCACTAATTGGACCAGTAGAAATATTTACGTAACCTACCTTTCCTGTTGGTGATACTAAACTATTAATCCAGCTATCTTTTCTACCAAGATTTGCACGCGTTGCTCCAACTGAAGGGAACACTTGGTTAATATGGCTACCAGGATAATACTTCGCAATTTCAGCTACAACTGCCGCTTGGCGATTATCTCCTGCTCCTAGTCCGATTGATACAGCATCATCAATTTCTTTTCCGTATGCTTTCATCGCTGTAACAGCTTCTTCTACAGTTGGGTAATCTTTTGATAACACTCCTACTACTACATAACCTTCTGCTGCTTCAAAAATATCTTTCGCATTTTCGATATTGTTCGCTAATACATTTAATGCTACGCGGCCTTTATAAAAACGTTTTTGAATGTTTGTCATTTTAGTTTCCCCCTACAATTTCTCTCATTTTTTCTTCAATCACATGTATGTCATCACCTTGAAGTGGACGTGGATCGATATCAAAGAATCCTTGTCTTACTCCGTAATCACGTGTGTAAATTGCGATTTCCCCGTCGCGTAATGCAGTCACAACGTCTTTTGCCGATTTATTTAACTCTTTCTCGTTAATATGAATACGAGCTCTAAAGATTGCTCTTCCCGCTTCATCTTGAACGATTGTTACATTTACACCGTTTAATTCTTTTAGCGGCATAAGTACTTGTAACAACTCTTTTTCTTGCTCACTCTTATCTTCTTTTACTCCGTACTCATCAAGCGCTTGAAGTAATCCAAATGTTGTTTCTTTCCCAACTTTCATACTTCTTCCGATGCAATGTAATTGCACTTTCAGCCACTCAATATACTTTCTTTTACCGCCAACAATACCTGAAGTAGGTCCTTCAATTGCCTTTGAACCGCTATAAATGGCAAGGTCTGAATACTTCACATATTTTTGAATATCTTCTTCAGCTGCCGCATCGACGATAAGTGGGATGTTATTTCGCTGCGCTACTTCCCATGCTTCTTCAACAGAAATCATATTTTTTTGCACTGCATGATGGGATTTCACATATAGAATCGCCGCTGTATTTTCACCAATTGCATCTTCAATATGCTCAGCTTTCCCTTCATTTGCGTAGCCAACTTCTACAAGTTTGCCACCGCCTAAATAAATCATCGTTTCAACAGGAGCACCGTATTGAACGTTATGACCTTTTAACATGATCACTTCGTTTTTCGCGATGACCTCTTGATGAAGTCTTTCACTTTTACGACGATTTCCTTCTGTAACGATACCAGCAATAGAAAGCGCAATTCCGCTCGATGCTGAGTTCACAACAACCGCTGCCTCTGCATCTAGAATTCTCGCAATATGGTCTCCTGCTTTATCTACTAAATCAGCAATTTCCACATAATTTTGTCCACCATGTTTCATCGCATCCATAACTGTATCTGTCGGAGCGGATACACCTAAAATACTCATTCTACCGCTCGCATTAATTACTCTTTTTAATCCGTACTTAGCATTCAATGAATGACCCATTGATTACAACCCCTTTCGTATCAATCCTTTTTTCAGCAATGCGCTGATCCCCTTCTGAATCAATTAACGTAACCTTCTCATCTTTCACCGTAAATAAAGTTAAATTTGCAATATCTCCTTCTTGAATGCGGCCAAGCTCTGGTTTCTTAAGCCATTCTGCTGCATTTTTCGTAACCGCATCAATTACTTCTTCTAGCGGATAACCTAAGTAAAGGAATTTCGAAAGAACGTGAGCCATACTATACACTGGACCGTGTATACGATTCTTCCGATAAATATCTGTACTAATTGTATTAAAGGCAATATCGTGACGCTTCGCTGCTTCTGCTACTTTAAAAGAAAAACTAGCATTACCATGCCCAACATCTAAATGCACACCGCGATTCACTGCATCTAGTAACACAGGTAACGGTTTGCCTTCTTCATCAAATAAATTATTTTCTTTCCCGTTTAAGTAATGTGTAATGACATCATCTTTTTCTAAAAGAGATACAACTTCCTCAATGCGAGGAGGCGCTGAACCGATATGTACCATAATCGGCAATGATGTTTCACGGGATAAAGAGCGAGCTACATGAAGTGGTTCAATTCCACTATCACAAACGACACTTTTACTCATTCTCGCTTTTAACCCAACGATTACATCTTTATACTTTTCTACTGCTTCTATTACTTTCTCTTTATCGATCCATTCCATATTGGATAATTCATCAATTCGTTTCAAACCGATGCGAGAAATATTTAAAAAGGCAAATAAATTCGTTTTCGCCTGTTCTCTACTTTTTACTAAATCTGCAATGCGATCAGCTCCGCAGCTACCCGCATCAACAATTGTCGTTACCCCTTGCTTAACGCCAATTTCATCCAACTCATCGCCATATGGATCAAACTCTGGAAAAGCATGAACGTGCAAATCAATCCAACCACTCGATACGTAAGTACCTGAGTAATCAAGAACCTTTCCACCCTCACCAGCTTTCGTCACCTGTGCGATTTTATTATTTTCAATTACAATGTCAATCTCTTCCCCGTTCACACGTTTCACATTACGTAGTACGAATCGTTCTGTCATTGTACTTCCACCCTTTTCTATAAGAAGCCATAAGAATACGCTTACATTAAAGTTTCATTTTATATCTCTTTCACACGTTTAGCGTAACACAAAAAAAGAGAGAAGTAAATATAACGTTATAATGTTTAAAAGTGAAATAAAAGATACTCCTCAAAATGCTGATAGTACAGGAAATTATATCAACGATTTTTCGAATATATCTATCATAACTTACAATATATCAACGATTTTTCAATTATATCTATCGTAACTCAAAATATATCAACCATTCGACAAGGAATATCGATTTACCGACAAAAAACGCCAATCCCTTTCTTATATACGAAAAGGCTGCTCCAAAACGGAACAACCTCTTTCTCTATTCCTGAATCGTCACAATAACCCCGTCCATATTGTTCCCCGAAATTTCATACTGCTTATTTGCTGGAACGTTCACTTTCATATTCCCCGAAACTTTATAATAAGAAACCGTATATTTCTTACCTTCCACATCGGTTGTGATTTCTTTTTTCTCTTTCAAGAAGTCTAAGTATTCCTCTAATGTAATTTTCTTTTTTTGCATAATTGCGCTATGAGGTAAGCCGACATAACGAATGTGCCACGGTTCATATTGAATGCCTGTAATATGACTCTTATTTTTCGGATAGCGTAACACAAAGCCGTGCTTCCATACGTTTTCTGCAACCCACTTACCTTCAGGAGCTTTCTCCATTTTCTTTTGCGTTGAACCAACGTCCAGTGATAATCCTAAATTATGTTCACTGTATCCTGCCGGGAGTGCATAATCCGATCCCATTTCTTTATATAATTTACTTTGTTCTTTAAAATCTCGATACCCACTACTCATTAAGAAATTCTGTACTCCGTCTTTTCCAGCTGCATCGACAACGTTCAAAAACTTTTTCACAACATCCTTTGATAAACGAAGATTTCTATCAAATATTACATAGCCTCTTACTAATTCACTACTATGATTTACATTTATAATATCAGACCTAATACTATCTTTTTTTACTGGGTAATCTTTGTTAACTAATAATAAATCCCCTTTATAAATTTCTTCTTTTGTAATCTCCACATTTTCCATATTGGCAGCCTTTACCGCACTATCTTTTCCATCAATTTTCACATCAATTTCCTTTTGAAACAACGGTGATATATAAACGCCTACACAGATTGTGCATGCTATAAAAAAAGAAATAAATACCCACTTTTTCATTTCTAGTTCCTCCTTAACGTAACTTACGTCTAGAATAGAAAAAACTATTAAAATAAAAAGTGGGGTAAAGTTTAAATTTTTATTAAATTGTTAAGTTCTTGTCTTTTGGCAATCGTACTTCAAACATTGTTCTAACTACATTACTTTCAGCAGAAATCGTACCGTTATGCTGCTCGACAATATTTTTTGCAATAAATAGTCCCAGGCCTGTCCCGCCACGGTTCTCCGTTCTCGATTTATCACCTGTATAAAACATATCAAATAGATACGGTAAATCTTCTTCTGGAATGCTATCTCCGTAATTCATAACTTGTACGACAACTTCTTCATTATCGATATACCCATTCATATCAACAAATTGCCCATCATATCCGTATCGAACGGCATTTGTTAACAAGTTTTCAAATACTCTAGCTAGCAATTTTCCATCACCGTTAATCGGCAAATGAGGATCCACATTCAATCTAGCTTCTAACTGATGTTTTTCTAATAACGGATACAATTCCTCATCTAGCTGTATAAGCAGCTCACTTATATCAATTGGCTTTTTATTTAGTTGTAACATGCCATAATTCATACGTGTAATTTCAAATAACTCATCGATTAAACTTTCCAGCCTTTGCGATTTCGTATATGCAATCGTGGAAAAATGTTTAATTTGTTCTTTTGTTAAGTTCTCATCTTTAAGAATTAAATCTAAATATCCTAACACGGATGTTAATGGCGTTCTTAAATCATGAGCCAAATTCACAACGAGCTGATCTTTACTACTTTCCGCAAAGTCTCCTCTTTCCACAGCTTCTTTTAACTTTTCACTCGCAACATTTATTTCACGTGCGATATTTCCAAATTCATCATTTGATGAAATTGGAACTTGTTTTGTAAAATCTCCGTTCGCAAGATGATGAATCCCATTAGAAATTTCATCAAAGTATTTTAAATACGGTTTTGTTAAAAAGAAGAAAAAGATAATAGATAACGGAATAAAGAAAATTAAAAAGAAGTTAATGTCTCCAAATTCCCTTACCATTGACCGAAATTGCGCTAAAGGCTCTTCATAGCGCACCATCGTTTTATAATACAGCTGTAATCCTTTATAAATCATATAAGTTACAGTAGCTGCGAGCACCATACTTAACGCAAATAAGGTAATCATTTTAAATCGAAAGCTTTTCATCATGTTACCCATTGAAAGTATAACCTACCCCCCACACTGTTTTTATTAACTTATCTTTTCTTTTATCTTCCCCAAGTTTTTTCCGCAACGTACGAATATGTACCATAACTGTATTTCCACCTTCATAATAATCATCTGCCCATACATGCTGAAAAATATTTTCCACATTGTACACTTTCTTCGGATGACTCGCTAATAAATATAAAATATCGAACTCTTTCGGTGTTAACTCAATTTGCTCTCCGTACACGTTCACTGTTCTTCGTTCAGGATCAATAATAACTCCGCCTACCTCTAAAGCAGATTTGCTCTCCGTTACTTTCGGTTGATTTAACGTAAGAAATCGGCGTAATTGTGCATTTACACGTGCGACTAATTCAATCGGCGTAAAAGGTTTCGTCATATAATCATCTGCACCTAATACAAGACCTGTCACCTTATCAAAGTCCGAAGTTTTCGCACTCAAGAAAATGATCGGCATATGATGCTTCGCGCGAATTTGACGCGTCACCTCATACCCATCCATTTTCGGCATCATAATATCTAAAACCACTAAGTCGATTGGCTGCGTTTCAATAATATGAACTGCCTCTTCCCCGTCCGCTGCCTTCACAACATAGTACCCTTCTTTTTCTAAATGTATCTCAATTAAATCAGCAATTTCTGCCTCATCATCCGCTATTAAAATTGAAATGCGCTTCATTTTACTCCCCCTTTATACGCTCGATTTTAAACTAGTCTATCCAATTTGTACAATACAAAAAAGGCTACTCATTTGAGTAGCCTTAGTAAATGAAATTATATCGACGATTTTCCAAATATATCGAACACAACTTGAATTATATCGGCGATTTTCCAATTATATCAACCGTAACTCGAATTATATCAGCGATTATTGAATTATATCGACTTACCGACAATTAACGACAAAATCCTCTCGCTATTTGCGGACATCCTGATTAAAGATTCAATTCATCGCTCAAAAACAATCCGCTGCTTCGTTATTTCTTCCAATCTTCCGCGGTCAACTTCATACTCAGCATCAACGCTTTGCGGTACAATCACTTTTCCGCCCTCAAGCATCACTGTCGGCGAAATAATATCCTTCTCCCAATGTCGACTAGAAGCAGATATATCGCCTGGAATCGTAAAGTTCGGCAATGAGGCAAGCGCAACATTTTGCGCTCGTGAAATCCCCATCTCTACCATACCACCGCACCAAACTGATATGTTATGTTCCATGCAATAATTATGAATTTGAACCGATTCTGTTAATCCGCCTACTCGCCCTGGTTTAATGTTAACGATTTGGCAGCTGCCAAGTGTAATCGCAACGCGCGCGTCTTCTAAACTATGAATGCTTTCGTCTAAACAAATTGGCGTTTCAATTTTCTTTTGCAGCTGTGCATGATCAAGAAAATCATAATCCGCTAGTGGCTGTTCAATCATCATTAATTGGAATTCATCTAGTCGTTTTAGACTCTCCGTATCCGCTAATGTATACGCTGAATTTGCATCAGCCATTAACGGGATATGCGGAAACTCTTTACGTATTTCTTTCAATAATTCGTAATCATGCTCTGGCTTTATTTTTACTTTAAAACGCTCGTATCCTTCTTCTGCGTACTTCTCGATTTGTTTTAACATAACCGGAATCGTATTGATCCCAATTACAACACCGACTTCAATTTCAGTCCTAGTTCCGCCAAGCAATGTCGCTAACGATTTCTTTTGACGCTTCGCATATAAATCCCAAACAGCCCCTTCAATTCCGGCCTTTGCCATTCGGTTTCTTTTTATATGCTGAAACAAACTCGGTATTTCATTCGGATGAGAAATTTCAGCCTTTAATAAATCAGGTAATAAAAAGTCTCGCAGTACATGCAGCGCTGTCTTCACTGTTTCTTCCGTGTACCATGGTTCAGAAAAAGCAACGACTTCACCAAATCCAATGTATCCGTCCGTATCTTCTAATTCAATGACGATACTCTCACGCGTTTCATACGTTCCGTAGCTTGCAGCAAACGGGATTACAAGTGGCATTTCCGTTATATAAAGTTTCGCTTTTTTTATCTCCACCTACATCTCCTCCACTAATTGTCTTAACTCTCGTCTTAACAATTTTTTCGAAGCGTTTCGTGGTAATTCCTCTAAGAAACATGCTTTCTTCGGCACCTTATATTTCGCTAATTTCTCCTCGCAAAAATGAAGAATTTCTTCTTCTGTTACCTCTCCGCTTTTTACAACAAAAGCAGCGGGCACTTGTCCCCATTTATCGTCAATCATACCAACAACACCGGCTTCCGCTACCGCTGGATGAGAGAGCAACACCTCTTCAATTTGAGCCGGATATATATTCTCTCCGCCAGAAATAATTAAATCACTGCGGCGATCTAATACATATAAAAATCCTTCTTCGTCTAAATAACCGAGGTCACCAGTATGAAGCCATCCGTTTTGAATTGTTTCGCGCGTCGCATCTTCACGGTTAAAGTAACCGCCTGTTACGTTTGGTCCCTTTACTACGATTTCGCCTTCCGTACGCGGCGGCACTACGACGCCATCTTTTTCAATACGAAGTTGGCACTGAAATAGTGGTTTTCCAGCTGACCCTACTTTCGTTAACATGTAATCTGCAGATAACGTACAAATTTGGGACGACGTTTCTGTCATACCGTACGTTTGATACACAGGAATTCCTTTATCTACACACGTTTCTAATAACGGTTTCGGGGCTGGTCCTCCGCCAAGTAACATGCATCGTAAAGAAGATGGATATGTCCCTTCTCCAAGTCTCTCTAATAAATCAGTTAACATTTTTGATACGACAGAAATAATCGTAACGCCTCTCGTTTGAAGTGCAGTATGAATAAAATCTGCATCATATTTCGGAACGAGTAAAATGCGCATTCCGTACATAATGTTTTTCATTAAAAGGGAAAGACCGCCAACGTGGAACATCGGCATACAAGCTAACCAGCAATCATCATCACGAAGCCCTAAATTAAGCGAAGAACCAACCGCGCTTGCCCAGTGATTGCCGTACGTTAAAATAACGCCTTTCGGTTTCCCTGTCGTCCCTGACGTATAAATAATTGTCATCGCTTCTTCTAAAGAGAATTCTTCTTGTATAGAGGCTTCCGCCTTCGGTCCATTCATCACTTCAGCAAATGAATAGACAGGAACAGCTTTAGCATCAAAATCTTGATCCGTCACTAAACAAATAACTTCAGCATCATCCATTTGCCAAAGTAGCTCTTCTCTTGAAAGACGCGTATTTAAAAGCACAGCTACTGCACCTACGTAAGATAGGGCGTGAATAACTGAAACCATCTCCATACCATTTTTCATCAGAACAGCCACCTTTTGTCCCCGTTTCACTCCTACATGCGTGAGGTGTTCACAAACAGATACTACTTTTTCATGTAGCTGCATAAAAGTAACTTTCTCTTCCTCTATTTCAATTGCAGTGCGATCTGGTGTTAAAAATGCACGTTGCATTAACCAATTTGGCATCGTCTCCATTGTTCATTCTCCTTTCATGAAAGAAAGAGACTTGATATGACATCAAGTCTCTTAGTTGTTTTGTTTCCATTTGATCCCATCTAGCTACAGCGGCTAGAATGTTCGTTGGCTTCACTTCTTCCTACGAGGCTAAACAGTCGGCTCCGCTTTTGGTTTAATCACGGGAAACGAGGGAATTGACCGAAGTCCGGACTGCGTTTTTCTTTGAACGCGTCGCGACCTTCTTTTGCTTCGTCAGTTGTGTAGTACAATAACGTTGCATCTCCAGCTAATTGTTGAATACCAGCTAGACCGTCTGTGTCTGCGTTGAATGCAGCTTTTAGGAAACGAAGTGCCATTGGGCTGTTTGCTAAGATTTCTTGTGCCCATTGTACTGTTTCTGCTTCAAGTTGTTCTAATGGTACTACTGTATTTACTAAGCCCATATCAAGCGCTTCTTGTGCGTTATATTGACGGCATAGGTACCAAATTTCGCGAGCTTTCTTGTGGCCTACCATACGAGCTAAGTAACCAGCTCCGTATCCACCGTCAAAGCTTCCTACTTTAGGACCTGTTTGTCCGAATACAGCGTTGTCTGCAGCGATTGTTAAGTCACATACGATATGAAGTACGTGTCCTCCACCGATTGCATAACCTGCTACCATCGCGATAACTGGTTTAGGAATTGCGCGAATTAGACGTTGTAAGTCTAATACGTTAAGACGTGGGATTTGGTCGTCACCTACATATCCGCCATGACCGCGAACTTTTTGGTCGCCGCCAGAACAGAATGCACGTCCACCTTCACCTGTTAAAATGATAACGCCAACATTTGCATCATCACGAGCATGTGCAAAAGCGTTGATTAACTCCATTACCGTTTTTGGACGGAATGCGTTATGTACTTCAGGACGGTTAATCGAAATCTTTGCGATACCATTGTATGTTGAATAAATAATATCTTCGTAATTGCCTTCTTTTACCCATTCAATAGCCATTACAACTACCTCCTTGTATATTTCTGATCTCCTCTATAAGTGTGTCTTCCTTCTTAGATGAAAAAAGCATCACTGCATAGTTTTTAGAAATCCCTTTACTATTGTATCAAACTTTTCCGGTTGTTCCACATGAATTGCATGGCCAGCACCATCAATTTTGACAAATTTCGCGTCAGGGACGCATTTTTCAATGTTTTTTAATATACGAAAGAACTTTTCATCATACTCTCCGTTCATTAAAAGAACAGGCATCTTTAAGTTTTGCAGCTCATTCCACCATGAAGGCTGAGCCCCTGTTCCCATGCCGCGCAAGCTATTTGCAAGTCCTTTTGGATTGTTAGCAAGTCGTTCTTTTCGCACTGCTTCTTGTACGTTTTGTGCTAAACTTTTTTGCGTTTCAAACAGCGTAATATTTTCCCACATTGATACAAAGCTTTTAATGCCTTCACGCTCAATTTTATGAGCAAGTCGCTCATCTTTTTCACAACGTTCTTTTCTATCCTCTTCACTTTCAAGCCCAGCTGTACAATTTTCTAATAAAAGAGAACGTACATATTCTGGATATAGGCATGCCATCGTAATCGCCAGTCTACCGCCCATTGAATAGCCAAGTATGTGCGCTTTTTCAATATGAAGATAGTCTAGTAGCTCTTTCATTTGCAATGCCGCATTTCGAATATCATAATGCATCACATCTTCGGGACTTTCTGTTTTTCCATGCCCAACAATGTCTACTAAAATGACTTGAAATTGCTCGCTCCAAGAAGGAACGAAAGAACGCCACGTTTCCATGCTTCCCGTAAAACCATGAAGAAGTAGAAGTGGTTCCCCGCTTCCGACTACTTCATATTCATACGATACACCTTGCAGCGTTACGTTCATTTTGATTCACCTTGCAACGATGTAGTAATTACGTCCTGTGTTTTCGCCCATAATTTGCGGTGCAATGTTAAGTTTTCATCACGGTTCGTACAAATTTCTACAACGTGTAAACCTTCCGCCCTTGTTCCTTTTTGTACCTCTTCGCGGAATTGCTCCCAACCATTTACACGGCTAAATGAACCACCGTACATTTTAACAACGTGTTCATAATCAAGACCAATCGGTGTTCCAAATAACGATTCGAAATGTTCCTTTTTCTCGTACTGTGGTAAGAATGAGAAAATACCGCCACCGTCATTATTTACAACGACAATTGTTATATTTAATTCATGTAATTTTGCGGCTAATAATCCGTTTAAATCGTGATAAAATGATAAATCACCGATCACTAATACGAGCGGTTCACAAATAATGCTCGCTCCTAAAGCTGTTGAAATGATTCCATCAATCCCATTTACACCGCGGTTTGCCATCACTTGAATATTTTTCTCCGATGTGAAGAAGAATGAATCTGTATCACGAATTGGCATACTATTACTTGCAAATAACGTTGCCCCTTCTGGTAATACGCGGACAATATCCGTAATGACTTTCCCTTCAAATGCCGTTTCATATGTTTCCATTTCACGAAGCGTTTCCTTCGTTTTTTCGTTTATATGTTTCCACATTCCGAACCAATCATTCTTTTTCATAACTGGCATTTTTTCTATTAGTGCACTGCAAAATGCAATATCACTTGCTTGGACAACTTCTGTCGCAACAAGAGCTGGATCTCTCCATTGTCCAGATTCGTCAACAACGATATGAACGGCTTTCGTTTGTTTTTTGATGAACTGCGTCAATGCTTTCGAAACAGGCATACCACCAAAGCGAATCATAACTTCTGGCTTCCACGTTTCCTTTAATAGCTCATTTCGTAAAAATGTATCGTAACAGTCGATTACCATCGTTTTATCGTGGTGTCCGCTACGAATGTTAGAAAGCGGATCCGCTAATAGTGGATATCCCGTTTTTTCAGCTAATTCTGCCGCAAATGCTGCGAGTTCTGAATGACTATCGTCTCCACAAATAATAAGCCCCTTCTCCATATGTGAAAGGCGCCCTACAAGCGAATCTACATATTCACTCGGCATCATCACGTTCCCTTGCTGAACTACTCCTGTATATTCCCCGCGTCCTTTATCCCATAAACTTTCTAATGAGAAGTCCGGGATAAGCGGTTCGCGAACTGGAAAATTAAGATGAACAGGTCCTTGCGGCGCTAAACAAGCACTTGCTATCATGCGCTGCGTTGTCATGCGAGCGTAATGATACATTGCTTCACTCGCTTCTGGAAGTGCCATCTCTGTAAATTGCTTCACAAACGTACCGTATAAATTAAATTGATTCATCGCTTGTGGTGCACCAACATCTCTTAATTCATGCGGTCTATCTGCTGTTAAGACGATAAGCGGCACCCGTGAATGAAAAGCTTCACATACAGCTGGATAATAGTTCGCTGCTGCCGTTCCTGATGTACACAATAATGCAACAGGACGTTTTTTCGCTTTTGCGATACCGAGCGCAAAAAATCCTGCTGATCTTTCATCTACATGTAAATAGGTGTTCATTCCTTCATGTTGTTCCATTAGTAGAGCTATCGGCGTTGACCGTGAGCCTGGACTAATGACAACATCACATACATTTAGACGCGTCAGTTCATCCACGAACGCGCCTAAATAATATGATAATGCTTCTATATGATTGTTCATTTCATTAATTCCTCCAAAGCACCAAGCATCGGTCTAAACTTCAAACTTGTTTCTTCATATTCAAGTTGTGGTACTGAGTCAATTACAATCCCGCAACCGGCAAATAAGGATGCTTTCTCGCCATTTAATAATCCGCAGCGAAGTGCAACCGCAAATTCACCATTTCCTTCATCATCTATCCAGCCAATCGGTGCACCATATAATCCTCTGTCTAACAATTCAACATCACGAATCAATTTCATCGCTTCCAAACGAGGTGTCCCGCCAAGAGCTGGTGTTGGATGTAATTCTTCTACCATTGTTAAAAGACTCGCATCGCCTTTTGCCTCTACAGGCGTATATAAATGAATTAAGTTTTTCGTTGTTAATAAGCCCGGACTTTCCGGAATATTAACGGATTCGCAGTGCTCATTTAATACCGATCTAATCATGTTCACAACATAACCGTGTTCAGCTAAATTCTTTTCATCATGAAGAAGCGCATTACTATTTCGCTTACTTTCTTCTATAGATTGACCATGACCAGTTGAACCAGCAAGACACATCGAAGTAAACTTCTCATCTTCTTTGCGAATTAATCTCTCTGGCGTCGCTCCTAAGAAGCATGCTCCTTTATAATCAAAAGAAAATACGTAACAATCCGGTTGCCCAATGCGAAGCGCTTCTAAAACAAGAGCAGAATCAATATGATGATTCATTTCTACTTTTAGCTCCCTCGCTAATACAACCTTCTGCACGTTCCCCTGCTTCATCTCATCTTGTACTTTCTCAATGGCCTTCATCCAGCCTTTCGGATCCACTTCTACTTTAGAAGTAACTGTTAATTTCGACCCTTCTAGTGCACATTTACTCTCCCCAAAAATTTTCTCTTCTAAAGAAACAATTTCGTTATAAAGAGTTTCTGCACAATCTGTTGCTGAAACGAATGTATTCATTGTTAACCATGCTTTTTCATTTTTTACAGTTAATAAAAATGCTGGTAGTGAAAATGTTGTATCATCAAATTCTTTCCATAAGTCTGTTTTCTCTTTTTCTTGGTCAAATGAAAATCCACCAAACAAAAGAGGACCTGTTCCAAATTCGTATCTTTCTCTTTGTACAAATGCTTTCTCTTTTACTTTATCCCACTCGTCACGAGCAGTTTGAAAGCGTTTGTGAGAAGAAGTTGCTATAGTGAAAACAGAGCCAATTCCAGCAAATATTACATGCTGAGCTGGGTCTGCAAAATAACATCTATTTTCGAATGCAATCCTTTTTCCTGCTGCATAAAACAGAAGCGGATCCATCCAGTCTATTTGTTTTACGAAGCTAACCAATATTTTTTCATCAGTTGCACGCTTAATGGCTGCACCAAGAACTTCTTGCAAGCCTATTTGTTTCGTTTGAATCACAATTGTCTCCCCCCTATGGGCGAAAAATAGTCATAATTACGCTTGATTTTAAGATACACCTCAAACGAAAGGCCTGTCAACGTTTAGCATTTCTGAGAAATTCACCTTCTCTTCCTAGAAAATAAACGTTGACACTAAATGATGCTTTTTCTACACTTAGTTGTGTACAATATGTGACCAAAGGAGGATTCAACATGGAAATGAACGTCGAAACGAATTCCTCTCCTACGGCGCCAAAGCCAAGTAAGCAAACAGGCTGGCGCATTTGGTGGAGTTTACTACGTCCCCATACATTAACAGCAGCTTTCGTTCCTGTTTTCATTGGAACAGCCTATGCAATGCAGGTCGGAGGTATAAATCAAATACATCTCCCTCTTTTCCTTATAATGCTTCTTGCTTGTCTTCTCATTCAGGCAGCAACAAACATGTTTAATGAATACTTTGATTATAAAAGAGGACTCGATCACGAAGGTTCAGTTGGTATCGGTGGCGCTATCGTTCGCGATGGCATTCAGCCAAAAACAGTACTTAACTTAGCATTTGGATTTTTCGGCATCGCAATACTATTAGGTGTTTATATTTGTATGAATTCTAGCTGGTGGCTTGCGGCAATCGGTCTTATTTGTATGGCCGTTGCTTACCTTTATACAGGTGGCCCACTTCCAATTGCCTATACACCATTTGGAGAGTTAACAGCCGGATTATTTATGGGTGTCATTATTATTGGGATTTCATTCTTTATTCAAACTGGAACTGTAACATCAGAAGTCATTTTACTATCGATTCCAAGCTCCATTTTAATTGGTGCCATTTTACTAGCTAATAACATTCGTGACTTAGATGGCGATAAAGAAAACGGTCGTAAAACGTTAGCAATTCTCGTTGGACGTGAAAGAGCCGTTGGTGTACTTGCTTCTATGTTCATCGTTTCCTACATTTGGACAATTGCTTTAATTATCGTGGGCATCGTATCACCATGGATGCTTATCGTATTTTTAAGTGCACCGAAAGCATTTAAAGCGACGAAAGGCTTTATCGGCAAAAGCATCCCAATGGAAATGGTACCTGCGATGATTGCAACCGCAAAAACAAATACAATCTTCGGTCTCCTCATGGGAATCGGATTATTGCTTGGATATTTCCTTTAAAAGGAGCTGCTAATGCGGCTCCTTTTTCATATACCAATTTCAGAGGTAAAATTCATTTCATAATTCCTACTCCCAACGCTCATACTATGTAAAGAAACTGAATTGTAGGAAGGTGGACGACTATGTTAACTCCACAACAAATAAATCAATTTAAATCCGTTTTAGAAAAACAAAAACAAGAACTAGAGCAAACGATACAAACACACGAAAATGAAGATCGAGCATCTGAGCGCGATTCCGTTGGAGAATTATCTAGCTACGATAATCACCCCGCTGATATGGCAACAGAGCTATATGAACGTGAAAAAGACTTCGGACTTATTGAGCTTTGGCATAAACAGCTGGAAGATACGAAACATGCCCTGCAAAAAATAGAAGCGGGTACGTATGGCATTTGCGAAGTGTCTGGCGAAGAAATTCCATTTGAAAGATTAGAAGCAATGCCGACTGCTACAACATGCATACAGCACACAACGAACAAATTAAATATGAATACGCGGCCAGTTGAAGAAGAAGTATTGTCTCCTTCTTTCCACAAACACGATGAAGATCATTCTGTTGAATACGATGCAGAAGATGCATGGCAAGATGTTGCCAATTACGGAACATCTGAAACGCCGTCTGATTTAGAAAGACAAGATTCAAAAAACTATAATGGCATGTACGTAAATAGCGAAGAGAATGTAGGCTACGTAGAGGATTTTGAGAATTTTATCGGTACAGATATGTATGGAAAAAATCCGCAAGTTTTCGCTACGGAAGAGCATGAAGAATATGAACAAATGCTTGATGACTTTGAAGAGCGTACTTTTAAAGGTGAATTATCTTCAAATGAATCTAGCTCTAAAGAATAAAAAAAAGCATTCCGAAAATCGGAATGCTTTTATCGCTAGCTAATTAGTTTTTTGTAACGTTAGCAGCTTGTGGTCCACGGTTACCTTCAACGATTTCGAAAGAAACTTCTTGACCTTCTTCTAAAGTTTTGAATCCGTCACCTTGGATAGCTGAGAAGTGAACGAATACATCGTCTCCACCTTCAACTTCGATGAAACCGAAACCTTTTTCGCCGTTAAACCATTTAACTTTACCTGTTTGCATGTCATGTACCTCCTAAATAAAAATGAAACTATGAATCCACATGAAAAGGTGGATATAAAGGACATGAATGTATAACAAGCTTACAGCCTTTAATTCAACGTGCTTTATTTCCGTACCACATTATGTAGCTCAATAGTGACTTCACTATATCACGCTATATCAAAAACGTCAAATGAGAACACTTTCATTCCATTATTTTTTTATAATTTTAATATAATGTTGAATTTCCATATTCATATTTTATTGGAAAATTAACAAAACTAAAGTATTCTAACGCTATTAAATTCTGTACAATATAAGTATCTATTACATACGAGGTGAAAGAAATGAAGGCACATGAAATCGAATATAAGCTATACGGCGATGATATGCAGTTCGTTGAAATTGAATTAGATCCAGAAGAAAGCGTTATCGCTGAAGCTGGTGCAATGATGATGATGGAAGATTACATCGAAATGGAAACAATCTTCGGTGATGGTTCTGGCCCATCTGGAGGTTTATTCGGAAAATTAATGGGCGCTGGTAAGCGTCTCGTTACAGGTGAAAGCATGTTTATGACTGTATTTACAAATACAGGTCACGGCAAGCGCCACGTATCCTTTGCTGCTCCTTATCCGGGTAAAATCGTCCCTGTAGATTTAACAGAATATCAAGGCAAAGTAGTTTGCCAAAAAGATGCATTTCTTTGTGCGGCAAAAGGCGTTTCTATCGGAATCGAGTTTACAAAAAAAATCGGAACTGGTTTCTTCGGCGGTGAAGGTTTCATCATGCAAAAACTCGAAGGTGATGGACTTGCTTTTATGCATGCAGGCGGGACCGTATATAAGCGTGAATTAAAACCTGGCGAAAAGCTTCGCATTGATACAGGTTGTCTCGTTGCCATGACAAAAGACGTTAACTACGATGTCGAGTTCGTTGGAAAAGTAAAAACAGCTCTATTTGGCGGCGAAGGTTTATTCTTCGCCACGTTAGAAGGCCCTGGAACAGTTTGGATTCAGTCCTTAACACTTAGCCGCTTAGCAGCACGCCTGACAAGCCCAGCTGCTCAAGGCAGTGGTGAAGGTAGCGTTTTAGGTGGACTTGGTCGGTTATTAGATGGCAAAGAGTAATGTATAATAGTAGCAGGGATATAACCTAGCCGAACTTTTTGACTAGGTTATATCCCTTTTTATTTTTCCTTTCGACGAATAACATGCACTATTATGGTAACTTCTCAAATAAAGTGAAACTTTAATCAACCCGACTCCTACCTACCCTCTTTGCTCCAGCCGAATTTTGAAGCGGGATAAACAAAAATAATGATAGTGTCTTTAAATGCTCAGTACAAAACTCTTGCAATTCCAAACTGTAACATTTAAGATTACGTTTATAAGGAGTGATACAAACTTGAATAGTGAATTTATGATTGCTGTGCATTGTTTAGTTTATCTGAATCATGTACCTGGAAATATGGCGAATAGTGAACAATTAGCTGATAACATTTGTGCCAATGCAGCAAGAATTCGCAAAGTCATGCGAATGTTAAAAAAGAATGGTTTAATTTCTACAAAAGAAGGAATTAACGGTGGTTATATTTTCAAGCACAATCCTAAAGATGTTACGCTTGGAGACATTTATGAACTAACTTCAACTAATTCTTTATCTTCTAATTGGAGATCTGGTGATATAGATAAAGACTGTACAATTTCTTCGGGAATAGGCGATGTAATGACTGACATATTCATCGAGGGCGATAAACATTATAAATTATTTTTAGATCAACTAAGTATACAAGATGTTATAGATAAATTATTTAAATAAAGAGTTTCATTTTGGTATAAATACTTTTACAAACTATACCGAAATGAAAGTATGTTATAAATGTAACTTTTTAAATTACATTTCACTTATTCAAAGCTTCTTACCAAAAATTATAGCTACATACGAAAGGAATGTTTATTATGTCTAACAATTTATATCAAAAAGAAAATTTACGTCATTTATCAAAATTATCTACACTGGCACCCGAACAAGCTCAAGCATTTCAAAAGTTTAGTAGACAAGTTATGACTGAAGGTGCTTTATCGAAGAAAGAAAAAGAAATCATTGCCGTTGCAGTAGCACATGCAACAGAATGTCCATATTGTATTGATGCACATACAGTAAGTGCAAAACGTGCTGGTGCATCTCTTGAAGAACTAACAGAAGCCATCTTTGTAGTCGCTTCTGTTGAAGCTGGTGGCGCAATCACACATAGTACACATATGCAAAATGCCTTAGATTCTAGTGCCGACGATGTACTATATCGCCGATCAAATTTACAAAAAGTAGCAAACCTAAAACAATTTGCACCTGAAGGCTTCTCAGCATTTATGGAGTTTAACATGGCTGCAACGAAAGAAGGAACTCTAAGCAAAAAACTAAAAGAATTAATTGCTATCGCTATCGCACACACAACAGAATGCCCATATTGTATCGATGTGCATACAAAATCTGCAGCAAAAGCCGGAGCAACAAAAGAAGAAATTGCAGAAGCTATTTTAGTTGCAGCTGCTTTACGAGCAGGCGGTGCTTACGCTCATATGGCTAACATGATTGAAAGCTATCAAAAATAGAAGCCTTTGGAAAAGTATCCTCATGAAACGGATACTTTTTCTTTTATTATTCTTTGTCGATATATTTTAATGTAATTATTGATATGCTCGTTCTTTTCCCCCATAATCCACATCACGTAACTTTAAATTCAAGCCTTTTTTCAAAAGAATGAATCAAGTCCCTCACTGCATATATTGAATTATACCTTTTCTTAAGGAGGGCTTCCTTAATGCGTACTCCTTTATCTTTTGATAAAGATACTGCCATATTGTTAGCTTCTTGTTGTGAGTTAACGTATGAACAATATAAACAAAATGGGATTTTCGAAATACCAGATGGTTTTCAATATGTACAAGGCTTTCAAGGAAAAACAATTCAAACGACGGATTGGTTTGGATTCATACTAGAATCTGAGGATACGATTATTATAGCTTTTCGGGGTACACAAACAGATACAGACTGGATTATCGATTCACTCGTCAACCAAAAGCCATATCCATATGCTTTAAACAGCGGAAATGTCCATAACGGATTTCTTTCTATTTATGAATCTTGCCGAGATTCTATTATGGATATGCTCGTATCATTACCGGCCCATAAGAAACTTCTTGCAACTGGTCATAGCTTAGGCGGCGCACTCGCTACGCTACATATACTAGATGCGCGTATCAACACCGCCTTCGCACAGTACGGTCTGTATACATTTGCCTCTCCAAAAGTTGGCGATATTGCATTTCGCAATTATTATAAACTACAAGTAGCTAGTAGCTTTCGCTTTGTTAATTTATTTGATGTCGTTCCTCTTCTCCCTCCGCGCAATGTCCATTTTAATGAACAAGACTGGGAATATGCACACGTTCATCACAACATGACTTTTACAAAAAACACAAAGTCTATTACAAATAATCATTCCATTACAACATACAAAACATGTCTGACTTCTCATTTTTAACCAGTAAACAATTGGAAATTAAATATCCTTATACTATAATAATATATGAATTTACTTTTGGATGAGGGGACCTTACATGCTAAAATTTATCTTTGCACTTTTTCTCATTGTAATTTTTTCGTTTACAGGTTTCTTTACATTTTCATACTTTGCGACAGGAGAATATGATGGAACAGGTATCATATATACCGCCATCCCATTTCTTTCTTAAGCAAAAAAAGAAAACCGAGCTTAATAAGATTAAGCTCGGTTTTTTAAGCCATTATATTCCTCTTTTAAAAGTGAATACACTTTAGCATCCCTATACGTATTATCCATTTTTACACTTTGTCTCAATATGCCTTCATATACCATTTTCAATTTTTGCATCACACGTTCAGAAGCTATATTCTCTGCGTCACATCTTCCTTCCATACGGTTTATATTCAGCTCCTGAAAGCCTATTTCAATGAGTTCTTCTAAAGCTTCCACAATAAGTCCTTTCCCCCAATACGCTGGGCTAATTACAGCTCCAATCGATGCACTATTATGTGGCATGAGCCATATTCGACATGTCCCAATCACTTTTTGAGTATCCTTCAGCATAATAGACCATATAAGAGCTTTACCTTCTCGTATCGTTGCAAGCATATTTTCTATTAAACTATGCGTTTCCTCTTTCATTTTATGTACTTCCCGGGGTACATATATAGCTGCTTCTGGATTCGAATACACTTCAAACAAATCATCTACATGCGAATACTGTATCTTCGTTAATATTAATCTATCTGTTTTTAAATCCAGTTCCTCACACATATCTCCCATACATCATTTACCTCACTTCAACTTAATAAAGAAAAGTCCCTTCAAAAGGGACCTTCACTTAATACTGTTTAACCGCATTACCAATACCCCAAATCTCATTACTATACTGTAAAATCGTTCGATCGCTAGCAAAATGACCAGATTGTGCAATATTTAAAATTGACATTTCTAGCCACTTCGTTCGGTTTTCATAAGCTCTACCAACAGCTTCTTGCCTTTCCGCATATGGACCAAAATCTCGCAGAACGAAATATTCATCATTTTGAATAACGAGAGAATCATAAATCGCTTCAAATTCAGCCCCCGAATGTGCAAAGAAACCATTCGTTAACTGATCTACTACTTTTTTAATGTGCCCATTGTGGTGATAATAATCACTTGCACGATATCCACCATTTTGATAGTAATGAAGAACCTCTTCGGCCGTTAAACCGAAAATGAAACAGTTATCATCACCGACCCGATCTTTTATTTCAATATTAGCTCCGTCTAGCGTACCGAGTGTAATCGCACCATTCATCATAAATTTCATATTCCCTGTTCCTGAAGCTTCTTTACTCGCAGTGGAAATTTGCTCACTTACATCCGCCGCTGGGAATATATCTTCCGCTAGAGACACTCGGTAGTTTTCTAGAAAGATAACTTTCATATATTGACTTACGTACGGATCATTATTCACTTTCCTTGCGAGTTCATTAATTAATTTAATAATTTTTTTCGCATAGTAATAGCCAGGTGATGCTTTCGCTCCAAAGATAAAAGTACGCGGATAAAATGTAAAACTAGCATCCTCTTTCAAACGGTTATACAAATATAAAATATGAAGAACATTTAATAATTGTCGCTTGTAAGCATGCAGTCTTTTTACTTGCACATCAAAAATAGAATTTGGATCAATTGTAATCCCCATTGTATGATGAATACGCTCTGCTAAAATCTCTTTACGCTCTTGTTTTACCCCTGCAAATTTCTCTTGGAAACTCGCATCGTATTGAACTAATTGTAGCTCTTGAAGCTTAATCGGTTCTTTCTTCCACTCTGTTCCAATCGCCTCTGAAATAAGGTTCGTCAACTGGGGATTCGCCTTCATTAACCAGCGTCTATGAGCGATTCCATTCGTTTTATTATTAAACTTATCTGGATAAAACTCATAAAATAATCGCATTTCACGTTGCTTTAAAATTTCCGTATGAATTTTTGCTACACCGTTTACGCTATGGCTGCCGACAATTGCTAAATGGGCCATTTTCACAAGATCATGCGCAATAATCGCCATCTCTTCAATACGATGCCATTCATACGGATAACGTTCCCAAAGTTCATGACAGAAACGTTCATTAATCTCTTCAATAATCATATAAATTCTCGGTAATAACGGTTTAAAAATGTGAATTGGCCACTTCTCAAGCGCTTCTGATAACGTCGTATGATTCGTATAAGAAATCGTCTGTGTCGTTATATGCCAAGCTTCTTCCCATGCTAATTTTTCTTCATCTAATAAAATACGCATCAGTTCTGGAATCGCCAAAACTGGATGTGTATCATTAATATGAATCGCAATTTTCTCATGTAATTGACGAAGGTCACCATATCTTTCTCTATGCAAACGAACGATATTTTGCAAACTTGCTGATACGAGGAAATACTGTTGTTTCAAACGAAGTATTTTCCCCTCATCATGCGTATCATCTGGATATAAAAACTCCGATACTGCCTCTGTTTCACGCTTATATTTCAAAATATCTTTGCAATTTTGCGGGAAAGGAACTGGTTCAGCATTCCAAAGTCTGAGTGTATTTACAGTACTCGTCTCATAACCTACTACCGGAACATCATATGGGACTGCCATAATCACTTCTGCATTCGTATGCCTGAACTCTAAACGTCCATCAATGTAGAGCGGTTCAACATTGCCGAAATAACTTACTTCTACAGCTTGATCATACCTTCTTACTTCCCATACGTTTTCATGGAGTAGCCACTGTTCTGGAAACTCAACTTGATAACCATCCACAATTTTTTGATCAAATAAACCATGTTTGTAACGAATTCCGCAGCCATGACCTGGTAAGTCTAAAGATGCAAGTGAATCAAGGAAACAGGCTGCTAATCGTCCGAGTCCTCCATTTCCAAGACCTGCATCTGCTTCCACCTCTTCTAACTGTTGCAAAGAAATCCCAAGCTCAGAAAGTCCTTGCTCACATACATCCCTGATGCCTAAATTTAATATGTTACTTCCAAGCAAACGCCCAAGTAAAAACTCAATGGATAAGTAATACATTTGCTTTCGCTCTCCAGATCGATAACTTTCGTTCGTTGCAATCCATTGACTATTCATATACTCACGTACCATGTACCCAAGCGTATTGTATTGATCACGAGTTGTAGAGTCTTTGAAACTTTTACCATACATCGTCTCTAACTTTTCTAGAAAAGCTGATTTGAAACTTTCAACATGAGTAAACATTTCTTCACCACCTACACGTTATTCCATGAGACTTTTATACAATTTCTTATAGGCAAGAGCTGATTTCTCCCAGCTATAATCTTCCGTCATCGCTTGCTTTACAAGCTGCTCCCATACCGGTTTATCATGATAAAATTCAATCGCCCGGCGAACCGTATGCAACATGTCATGTGCATTAAAGTTCGTGAAACTGAAACCATTTCCTTCTCCAGTTTCTTCATCATAAGATTGTACCGTATCATTTAATCCACCTGTTTCCCTTACAATTGGAATTGTACCGTACGCTAATGCGATAAGTTGTCCAAGACCACACGGTTCAAACAGTGATGGCATTAAGAATAAATCACTTCCCGCATACACTTGGTGAGCTAACTCTTCATTAAATCCGATATACACTTTTACCTTCTCAGGATACTCATATGCCATCCACTCGAAGAATTGTTCATATTCAGAATCACCTGATCCTAAAATAATACATTGTACATCTTCCTCCATTATTTCGCGGAATACAGTACGTACTAAATCAAGACCTTTTTGCTTCGTTAATCTCGTTACCATTGAAATAATCGGTGTATCTTCTTTTTCTGGCAAACCAAAATAACGCTGCAATGCGCGTTTATTTTCATTCTTTTCATATAATGACTCCGCATCATACTGAGCAGGAATATACGAATCCGTTTCTGGATTATATACGCTCGTATCAATTCCGTTTACAATACCGCTAAGCTTATCATTATATTTTCGTAACAACCCGTCTAACTTCTCACCGAAAAACTCATATTGAATTTCTTCTTTGTATGTCGGGCTAACCGCTGTAATTTGATCAGAAGCGATAACGCCACCCTTCATAAAGTTCACATTCCCATAAAATTCTAACTGCTCACTATGAAAATATTCATCACCAAGTTCTAACAAGTCGTACATCACTTCAGGAGGAAATACACCTTGAAACTGCAAGTTATGAATCGTATACACCGTTTTAATATGCTCATATAATGGGTTATCTTGATACTTTTCACGCAGTAAGAAATTCACCATAGCTGTATGCCAATCGTGGCTATGAAGCACATCCACTTCAAAATCAAGATGCGGAATACACTCTAAAACTGCTTTTGAAAAATAAGAAAAACGCTCTCCATCATCATAATGACCATATAAAGAATCCCTCTTAAAATAATATTCATTATCTATTAAGTAATACGTAATCCCGTCTTGCTCACCTTTTAAAATTCCGCAATATTGATTTCTCCACCCAAGCGGGATGTTAATTACTTTATGTAGCGTACATCCATCCCTTAATTGTTTCGGAATAAGACTATAATTCGGGAGTATAATGCGAACTTCCACACCTAATTTTTTCAGCTCTTTTGGGAGCGCACCTGCTACATCAGCTAATCCTCCCGATTTAACAAATGGTACACATTCTGATACTGCAAATAAAATATTCACTTGTTGTCCCACTGCACGAAAAGCTTATACTACTTCCCTTGCAGCTTCCTCCCTTCGAGTTTTCATTTGAATTAAAACTTTAATCAGTGGAGGAAAAACCCCCACTGATTTCTTAAGAATAACTATTAATCGTACTGTTTTGAACGCTTCCTTTTTCTACAACGTATGGCTCATCGGCGTTTCCTTTTAAGACAACACCGTCACCAATTTTCACATCTTTATCAATAATAACACCGTCTATTATACAGTTATCTCCAATTTGGCTCTTTTGCATAATAATGCTATTACGAACAATTGAACCTTTCCCAATTTTAACAGAACGGGAGACAACACTATTTTCTACTTCACCTTCAATAATACTGCCGTTTGCAATCATTGTATTTTTCACAGCTGCACCCTTTAAATAACGAGTTGGTGGTTCATCTTTTACTTTCGTAAAGATTGGTGCTTCTTTCTTAAATAGTTGCTTCCAAATAGCAGGTTGTAAAATTTCCAAGCTATGTTTATAGTAACTTTCAATTGAATCAATAATAGCTACATATCCTGTATGCTCATACGTAGCAATATGCAGTGATTTCCCGCGCTTTTCTCTCACTACATCGAATAAGCTATATTGCTCCATATCTTTATATGCCTCAAATAAGTCTAACAATAATTGTTTCTTTAACACGTATGTTTGAAGCGAAACCCCTTCATGGCAAACTTCCGTAATATCAGCTGCCGTATGTATATGTCGCTCTAACACCGCTTGAAAATTTAATGCCGTTACGAGATGGCTATTCGTAATAACGACGTACTCTTCTCTGCTTCTTAGAAAATAATCAATATGTCTTCTAAAATGTGCAAAAGATCCAAATTCATCTTGGTCACATTGGCAATTTGGCGGGAATAAAAACAGTCCGTCTCGTTTTCTATCTAAATCCCACTGTTTGCCTGAACCAACGTGGTCCATTAGTGAACGGTTTTTATGGCTTGTAAAAACTGCCACACTATGAATATTAGAATTCACCATATTTGAAAGCATGAAATCAATGAGTCGATAACGGCCCCCAAACGGTAACGCCGCTAGTGAACGATGCCCTGTTACTTTCTTTAAGGAAGGAAAACTTCCCGTTGCATTAATAATTCCTAACATTTTTTCTCCCATTCATTTCATCCCCCTTTTCTATTTCCCTTCAGCAATAAGTACTACATCGTCAACATTCTTTTCTGGACGAATGATTGTTCCATCTTCAATAATCATTTCCGATCCAACGATTGCTCTTTCAATCACAACATTTTTTCCAATCTTCGCCCCTGGCATAACGACAGAATCAATAACCATACTACCTTCTTCCACCGTCACCCCTTGGAATAAGACAGAATGCTTCACATCCCCTTCAATGACGCATCCTTCGTTAATAAGTGACTCTTCTACTTTTGCCTTTTCAGCAATATATTGAGGCGGTTCGTTTGGATTAACAGAATAAATACGCCAGTCACGGTCGTTTAAATTCAGTGATGTTTCATCGCGAAGTAAATCCATATTCGCTTCCCATAAGCTCTTCACCGTTCCAACATCTTTCCAATATCCTTCAAACGGATACGCCATTAACTTCTTCCCTTCATCTAATAAAAGCGGAAGTACATCTTTTCCGAAATCATTACTAGATTCAGGATTTCTTGCATCCATCTCTAAATACTCTTTCAAAATGGCCCAGTTAAAAATATAAATTCCCATTGATGCAAGATTACTTCTTGGAAATTGCGGTTTCTCTTCAAATTCAACAATCTCCATCTCTTCGTTCGTATTCATAATGCCAAAGCGACTCGCTTCATCCCAAGGCACTTCAATAACAGAAATCGAAACGTCCGCTTCTTTCTCAATATGGTAATCTAACATTTTACTGTAATCCATTTTATAAATATGGTCGCCTGATAGAATCAGAACATATTCTGGTTCGTACTGACTTAAATAGTTTAAGTTTTGATAAATGGCACTTGCCGTACCTGTGTACCACTTCACACCTGAAGACTCCGCATAAGGAGGTAATACTGTGACTCCACCGCTTACTCGGTCTAAATCCCACGCATTGCCGATTCCGATATAATTATGAAGTTCCAATGGTTGATATTGCGTCAAAATCCCAACCGTTTCAATACCAGAATTCGCGCAGTTACTTAGCGTAAAATCAATAATGCGATATTTACCACCAAATGGAACAGCTGGCTTGGCTAAATTTTTTGTTAATGCACTTAATCGACTACCTTTTCCCCCTGCTAATAACATTGCTACGCACTTTTGTTTTTGAGCCATCTTGTTTTTTGCTCCCCTTTCTCGTCTTCACTGGTCGTAATATGGATACGCCAAATGGTGGAATTGTAATTTCTACATGTGCCGCTTGATTATGATACGGTTCTTGAATCGCCTTCAGACGTTTCTTATTCACTTGCCCCGAGCCGCCATATTGCTCAGCATCACTATTTAAAATCTCGTTATAATACTCGAAATCTGGTACACCTACTTTATAGTTTTCATATGTAGCTTTCGTAAAATTACATACGACAACTAACGCATCTTCTTGTTTATCCCCTTGGCGGATAAACGAGAAAATACTTTGCTCATTATTATTAGCATCAATCCACTGAAATCCTTCAGGCGAATGATCAAGCTGCCAAAGTGGTTTGGAGCGCTTATACAATGCTATGAGCTCTTTAAAGTAATCATGCATATAACGATGCATTTCAAAATCATGTAAATTCCAATCTAAATCCTCAAGGTCTTTCCACTCATCAAACTGCCCAAATTCTCCTCCCATGAAAAGTAATTTCTTTCCTGGGTGAGTAAAGAAATATCCATATAACAAACGAAGTTGAGCAAACTTATCCCAGTAATCTCCTGGCATTTTATTTAATAACGACTTTTTCCCATGAACGACTTCATCGTGAGAAAGCGGTAATATAAAGTTTTCAGAGTAAGCATATAGTATAGAGAACGTCATTTTCTCATGGATATACTTCCTGTACTCAGGCGCACACTCCATATACTTCAGCACATCATTCATCCAGCCCATATTCCATTTGTAATTGAATCCAAGCCCACCTTCATACGTTGGAGCTGTTACAAGTGGCCAAGCTGTTGAATCTTCTGCTGTCATAAGAAAATCTTCATCTTCTGCAAACACCGCTTCATTTAACTCTCGTAAAAATGCAACAGCGTGCTCATTACTTTGCTCTTGCCCTTCTTTATTCCAATACAACATATTCGCAACTGCATCCACCCTGAAACCGTCAATATGGAAATATCTCATCCAAAATAACGCATTTGAAATTAAGAAATTACGTACTTCCCTCTTTCCTAAATCAAAATTAACAGTTCCCCATACTGGATTTTCTTGCACATCTTTATCTTTATATTCATAAGTCGGTGTCCCATCAAACAAATATAAACCGTGAGCATCTTTACAAAAATGCCCCGGCACCCAATCTAAAATGACACCGATTCCATATTTATGACATTCATCGACAAAATGCATCAAATCATGTGGCGTGCCGAATCTACTCGTTGCTGCATAATATCCCGTCCCTTGGTATCCCCAAGAACGATCATATGGATGCTCAACAAGCGGCATAATTTCAATATGTGTAAATTGATGTTCCACCACATAAGGAATGAGTTCTTCTGCCATTTCCCTGTAAGAATACAGCGTTCCGTCTTCTTTCTTTTTCCAAGAACCGAAATGTAATTCATAAACCGTCATCGCTTCTTTATAAACCGATTTTTTCTTTTTCTTACGGCTCCAGCTTTTATCATTCCATTCGTATCCCTTTATATCAAAAACTACAGATGCCGTATTCGGTCTTACTTCTGCATATACAGCATACGGATCTGCCTTAAAAATGACATCACCAGCTATCGTTTCAATCGCATATTTATATATTTCTCTTTCTTCAATATGCGGTATAAATAGGGACCAAATTCCCTCTTCTGTCATTTGTAGCATCTTATGTTGCTCATAATCCCATTCATTAAAATCTCCAACAACACTCATTGCTTTCGCATGAGGAGCCCATACTGTAAATCGTACACCTCGCATCTCATCTTCCGTCACAACATGTGCGCCAAAGATGTTATAACTGTCATAGTACTTTTCTGTATGAAACTCATCTCGTTTCACTTCTTCACAATTTATTACACTCAATATGTTCACCTCACTAAGATGACAGAATTTTTTATACTTTACCAATTCTGTGAAAAACTGAAATATCCTTGTTAATTTATAAAAAATATACGTTTTTTTCTTAAAAATATTGTTTTTTTTTCACATTTTTATATAAAATATCGAATTTTGACGAATATTCATTGAAAACGCTTCATTTCCTGCTACTCTTTCATCCTATTTTTTATTTCTCAACCTCTATTTTATTAAGTTTATCCTGTTTTTCACGCTATTTTTCACTTAAATTCGCAGTAACATAATCTGTCATAAAAAAATGTTTCTCAACATTTTTTGTCACAATTTTATTGAAATGGAAAATTCATAAGCATATACTTGTTCTCAATAAAGAACATTGACTTTTCGTAACTATAATTCATAGCGGACTACTATGTTTACTTATTTATCCTTGTTACGAACGGTCGCCATAAAAATTTAACTAGGGGGCTTTCTTATGTCATTAAAACAAAAGGTTGGAATGGGAGTTGTCACAGCTTCACTTGGCTTATCCCTTACATTCGGCGGTGTATTCGCCTATTTCAGTGATTCTGAAACATCGAATAATTCATTTCAAGCAGGAACACTAGACCTTTCTATTAATCCAAGTGTAATCGTTGATGTGAAAGATTTAAAGCCTGGTGATTTTATTGAAAAAAATTTCAAGCTTGAAAATAAAGGAACATTAGGTATTGCAAAAGTAGCACTTGAAACATCCTATGAAGTTACAGATGTAAAGAAAAATAATGATGGTGAAGATTTAGGTGATCACATCATCGTCAAATGTTTAGTGAATGATGGAAAGCCATCTAATCCAAACGATGATCATGAAATTTTGTGAGAAACAAAACTATCGAAAGTGAACTACCCACCACTTAGCATATCTTACGAGCTTACTTGAAGTGGGGGCTTCTCGGTTAGTCGCTACTTTTGATAGCTAACAAATTTGTCCTAGGACAGCCGAGCTAACACCCTTGTTCCAAAGGTTATTTTGTGCTATTTACGCTATCGCTAGCTAATAGGCGTATGGCTTCTCTTTTAATATTAATAGCTGCGTTATAGTCGCGA
Organism: Bacillus basilensis; assembly: GCF_921008455.1. Lineage (NCBI taxonomy): Bacteria > Bacillati > Bacillota > Bacilli > Caryophanales > Bacillaceae > Bacillus > Bacillus basilensis. The sequence continues at coordinate 4,906,244 of NZ_CAKLBZ010000001.1, forward strand.
CTTATTGTTAGTCCACAAGAACACTCATACGTGCGTTCAGATAGTAGCATATCTTTTCTGTTTCCACAATTACTACACATCTTTGTAGAAGGAAACCACCTATCTACTTTTACAAGCTGTTTTCCTTGTTCTTGTAGCTTATATGCTAAAAATGTCGTGAACATCCTCCAACCGTTATCTGCTACACTCTTACCAAAGCGAAGTGCTCGTGACATTCCTTTCATATGTAAGTCTTCGATTGCTACAACATCAAAGTTCGTAGCTAATTCTTTAGACTTGTGATGAAGGAAATTTTTACGTTGATTGGCGACCTTTTCATGCAAATTCGCTACACAAATGCGTTGTTTATTCCAGCGCACTGAGCCTTTCACACGTCTTGCTAATACTCGTTGTGCCTTTGCTAATCGATTCAGCATCTGACGATAAAAGCGAGGATAATTGGCTTTCTCATCTTCGCTACTCACGTACAATTCGGCCATTGCGAAGTCTAATCCAACTACACTTTCTACTTCTTTCTGAACAATTTCCTTTTCATATTCAGTTAAAACAGACACATAATACTTATCAGTTGATGTCAGCGAAATCGTGCATGATTTAATGATATGGTTTTGCGGTATCTCTCTATGTTGTTTCAATCGCACTAATTTCAGTTTCGGTAGTTTGATATAACCATGAAATAACATAATATTTCCGTTTACTCGATTTGTTGTATAGGATTTTCTACTCTTTTTACTTTTGAATGTAGGAAAATCACTTTGACCACTAAAAAAATTCTTATACGCAGTTTGCAAGTTTAATTGAGCGTTAGCCAATGCTAATGAATCGACTTCTTTCAACCATTTATACTTCACCTTGTATTTCGCAGGAGTAGGGAATTTTTGTTTCTTTAGTTCTTCCTTGTTCTCTTTGTATTTTTCGTATACTTTTTTCCGTTCAGCTAGCATTTTGTTATATACAAAGCGTACACACCCAAAAGTTTTACGTATCAGATTTGCTTGTTCTTCTGTTGGATACAGACGAAATTTGTACGCCTTATTATGCTTTGTCATATTAATTCATCTCACTTTTCGCCTTGATTTCCCATAAACTGTTTTACTTTATCTACGGCGAGCCACCAAAGGTGATAACACAACATGAACACTGAGTTACTATTATTTAATTTCATGGTTATACCAAAAGTCCCCTCTTATAAGGCTGATTATATCAGAGGCAAAATAAATAGGAAAACTAAATTTTTCGGACTAAATTAAACCGAAATTATCGCTAGCAACTATGGTAAAAAAGGAGTATCTGTAAAAGACGGAGACCTTAACAAAGATGGTATTGTCGACGAAAAAGATATTCGCTTCGTTGAAAAGAACTTCTTGAAAAAGGGTCCAGATGCATCTAAATCACAAACACCTGTGGAAAAATCAAAAAGCGGTACACTGGCAGATATTTTAAAGAAATTAGGATTAACGCCTAAAAAATAATAATAAAGAGCACTCTACGTAAAGTAGGGTGCTCTTTTCTATAAACGACCCTTATCCAGCAAAAGGGGTATATTGGGGATATACAAGGGAAACCGGAAAAGGAATTTATATTAAATTATATAAATTCAGAGGTAGGAAGCAGTGTCCTGCCCCTGAATGATTTATCAATTATTATAGTACTGGTGCCATTGTTTCTTTTAATACTTTTACAGAATGAGCGAATTTCGCTTTTTCATCTTCATTTAACTCAAGTTCTACGATTTCACGTACACCTTCGCGGTTAATAACAGCTGGAACACCTACGAAAGCATCTTTCTCACCGTATTGTCCTTCAAGGTATGCAGATACAGTTAATACACTGTTCTCGTTGCTTAAGATGGCTTTAGTTACACGAAGTAGTGACATACCGATTCCGTAGTAAGTTGCACCTTTACGCTCGATAATATGGTAAGCTGCATCACGTACGTTTTCGAAGATTTTGTCTAAGTCTTCTTGTTTGTACTGTTCGTTGTTAGCTAAGATTGTTTCTAGTTTTTGTACACCGATAGTAGCGTGGCTCCATACTGGAAGTTCAGTGTCACCGTGTTCACCAACGATGTAAGCATGAACGTTACGTGGATCTACATCTAAGTAGTCACCTAACATGTAACGGAAACGAGCAGAGTCTAAAGTAGTACCAGAACCGATTACGCGCTCTTTTGGTAGACCAGATTCTTTCCAAGTTACGTAAGTTAAAATGTCAACTGGGTTAGTTGCGATTAAGAAGATTCCATCGAATCCGCTATCCATAATACCGCGAACGATTTGTTTAAAGATTTTTGTGTTTTTCTCAACTAAGTCTAAACGAGTTTCACCTGGCTTTTGTGGTAATCCAGCAGTGATAACTACTAAATCTGCATCTTTACAATCTGCATAGCTACCGCTCCAAACTTTTGTTGGTGATGGAGAGAATGGTACCGCATGGCTTAAGTCCATTGCTTCCCCTTCTGCTTTTGCTTCATTAACATCTACAAGTACGAATTCTTCAGCTACACCTTGGTTGATCATTGAGTAAGCGTAACTACAACCTACAGCTCCTGTTCCTACTAATACTACACGATTGATACCTTTTTTCATGTTAATTTCCCCTCTCTATTGTTCACATCTATTTTTTTATGATTGTTTAAGTAATTAATTAAAATACTAATTTAATGTTGTTTAACTTCTTTACACTCATATTGTAGCACGTATCATTGTGAATTACTTCACAAATTATGACCTATTTGTGAACTTTTTCACATAAAGTGTAAAGTTATTAGAATAGGTGTGGAATCCATTTCAATGGAGGCGTTTTCTTTAGATTGTGAAAGGGTTTTTCTTATGTTTTTGTCGGTAAGTGAAATTATATCAGCGATTTTTAGAATATATCGACCGTAACTCCAAATATATCAGCGATTTTTTAAATATATCGACCGTAACTCAAATTATATCAGCGATTTTTGCAATATATCGACTTACCGACAAAACCCGACAACGTTAACAGTATATAAAACGCCATCCTTTCTGTATATTTCTACAAAAGAATAGCATTTTTTGATTATATGGATACAAATTTATCTTAGCTGGATAGCAATGTTTTTTCCATACACTTCAAGTTAACATACCATCACTTATTAACATTAAATAGACATGGAAACCTAGCCAAGCTCTTCAATTATTGCAGCAACACTGTCGTTTTCAAATCTTCAGCACCTCCATTTTTTAATGTATCATTTAGACCACTAAGATACGCGGGCTCAATTGTTAAGGATTTTGGAGGATTATCCATCGGTGGAAGAGCTAAAACAACATGGTGTCCGTATAGTCCCGTGCTACCAACTTGCAAGCTAACTCCTTCGTAGATTTTTCCTTTATCATCAGTGACAGTATAATCAAGTGCTGGCCAGCTATCATTAGCTTCCATTTCTTTTGGATAATCAAAGGTCAAATCAATCCTCGTTGAAAGTGAAGAAAAGGTTATTTGATCTACTGTTAATGCATAGAGATTATCTTTCGTTAATGTTTTTATATTAGGAGTAAATTTACGAATCTCACCTTCAACTTTTGTAAGAGAAAATGCTACGTTCCATGTTCCTGTTTTTCCAAATAAATCTTCCCCATGGACGGAAACATCAATTTTATCACCAAATTCACCGTAATTAGCCAGAGTGAATTCATGCTGCTCAATAACGGTGTTTCGTCCTTTTGACTTCTGTGAAGTAGAACCAATTGCGGATCTGACTTCTTTCCCATTAATGGTTACATAACTAAGTCCAGCTTTCTCTTCATTACTATTGGAAATAGTATTTTCTCCTTTGTATTCCACTGTGATTACTAAACGTCCACCATCATAAACAGCTTCTTTCACATTCATCGTTAAACCACTATGGTTATCTTGTCTCTCAATTGATGTAGCAAGCTCATCCTTTTCAATTTTATCAGAAGCAATATCATTAAATTGTGCATAAATCGGGCCTATAACTGGAACACTCGATAATGTCTTTGCCATAGTAGGAGAAATGAATCCAAAACCTAAGAGAGAAACACATATTCCACAAGCAACAAGACTAGAATACTTGATTGTTTTTTTTCTACGGTATTGATTTTTCTTAGCTTGAAGCATGGCTGTTTTTTCTCTTTGAATTAATCGGTCTTCTGGTATAGGAATATCATTGATATGGTGATTAAATTCATCTTTATTCATAACTATATCCCTCCTTTAAAATGGGGCGTAAGGCTTGCTTTGCTCGATGTAATTGAGATTTTACCGTTCCTTCTGGAGAATTAAGAACCTCAGCAATTTCCTTAATAGATAAATCGTGATAATACCTTAATAAAATAATAGTTTTGTAAGTAGGATCTAAGAAATTAAATGCCTCGGTTAAATCCAATGATTGTTCTAATGTATTCATGCTCTCTTCTGTACATAAATTAGCAAATATTTCATCATTCGCAACAAATTGTCTAGAAGATTTTCTTACAAAATCAATGGATTTAAAAACAATAATTTTGATAATCCAACTTTGAAATTTCTCCGGCTTTTTTAATTTTCTCAGTGAAAGATATGCTTCATAAATTGTTTCTTGGTATATATCCAGTGCATCTTGTTCATTTCTTACATAAGAATAGGCTGTTCGATATAATTTTGGGCGAACAAAAGTAATGAGTTGTTCAAATGCTTGATCATTTCCTCTTGTTGCTTGTTTTACTAGATAGGCTATGTCCATTTTTATTTCTTCCTCCCTTTACTAATATAGTCGAATGAGAGAATAAAAAGGTTGCAAAAATAAGTGCATAGACATAAATCTTCTACGATTTATTGCAATGATTAATACCCAGCATTAAAAAAAAGACACCAGAAACCCAGATAGAAATAGATGTTTCTATAATAAGCTTTTCATACTCCATCGCTCTCTCCTTTCTATTAGTTAGACGATTCAAATAGAAAAAAGTATACAAGAAATCCATAAAAAAAAGCAGACTATCCAAAGTCCACTTTTACACAACAAAAAAGAGATAGCAGATTATGCTATCTCTTTTAGTATGACCCGTACGGGATTCGAACCCGTGTTACCGCCGTGAAAGGGCGGTGTCTTAACCACTTGACCAACGGGCCAGTTACTGGCAGAGAAGAAGGGATTCGAACCCTCGCACCGCGTTAGCGATCTACTCCCTTAGCAGGGGAGCCCCTTGAGCCACTTGGGTACTTCTCTATAAATATGGCTCCGCAGGTAGGACTCGAACCTACGACCGATCGGTTAACAGCCGATAGCTCTACCACTGAGCTACTGCGGAACAATTATGGTGGGCCTAAATGGACTCGAACCATCGACCTCACGCTTATCAGGCGTGCGCTCTAACCAGCTGAGCTATAGGCCCATAATTGAAAAGCGGGTGAAGAGAATCGAACTCTCGACCAGAGCTTGGAAGGCTCTTGTTTTACCACTAAACTACACCCGCATTAAATTGTAAATGGTGAGCCATGAAGGACTCGAACCTTCGACCCTCTGATTAAAAGTCAGATGCTCTACCAACTGAGCTAATGGCTCATTTTGAAAGTGGTGCCGACTAGAGGACTTGAACCCCCAACCTACTGATTACAAGTCAGTTGCTCTACCAATTGAGCTAAGTCGGCTTGCGATTTCAAAATGGTGGCTCGGGACGGAATCGAACCGCCGACACGAGGATTTTCAGTCCTCTGCTCTACCGACTGAGCTACCGAGCCTTTATGTAAAAATGGCGGTCCCGACCGGGGTCGAACCGGCGATCTCCTGCGTGACAGGCAGGCATGTTAACCACTACACCACGGGACCATTTGGTTGCGGGGACAGGATTTGAACCTGCGACCTTCGGGTTATGAGCCCGACGAGCTACCGTGCTGCTCCACCCCGCGATGATAAAATATTAACTTTAGAAAAAATGGAGGAGGTAGAGGGATTCGAACCCCCGCGCGACTCTCGCCGCCTGTCGGTTTTCAAGACCGATCCCTTCAGCCGAACTTGGGTATACCTCCGAGATATAAACGTCTAATGGTGGACCTTGTAGGACTCGAACCTACGACCGGACGGTTATGAGCCGTCTGCTCTAACCAGCTGAGCTAAAGGTCCTTTATGGTAGCGGCGGAGGGGATCGAACCCCCGACCTCACGGGTATGAACCGTACGCTCTAGCCAGCTGAGCTACACCGCCATAAATGATATTAAAATAAGTGGAGCCTAGCGGGATCGAACCGCTGACCTCCTGCGTGCAAGGCAGGCGCTCTCCCAGCTGAGCTAAGGCCCCATGTTTTTGGGAAAATCGGGAAGACAGGATTTGAACCTGCGACCCCCTGGTCCCAAACCAGGTGCTCTACCAAGCTGAGCCACTTCCCGTTAATAAAAGCGCGCCCGAGAGGAGTCGAACCCCTAACCTCTTGATCCGTAGTCAAACGCTCTATCCAATTGAGCTACGGGCGCATATGGTGCCGAGGGCGGGGGTCGAACCCGCACGGTGGTCACCCACCGCAGGATTTTAAGTCCTGTGCGTCTGCCTGTTCCGCCACCCCGGCATGTCATATTGAAAATTGGAGCGGAAGACGGGATTCGAACCCGCGACCCCAACCTTGGCAAGGTTGTATTCTACCACTGAACTACTTCCGCAAGACATGTATGAGTTATTTAATTAAAAGTGCGGGTGAAGGGAGTCGAACCCCCACGCCAAAGGCGCCAGATCCTAAGTCTGGTGCGTCTGCCAATTCCGCCACACCCGCATATTAATTTATTTAAGAAAAATGGGGCGACTGATGGGAATCGAACCCACGAATGCCGGAGCCACAATCCGGTGCGTTAACCACTTCGCCACAACCGCCATGATTTCTGGTGCCGACTAGAGGACTTGAACCCCCAACCTACTGATTACAAGTCAGTTGCTCTACCAATTGAGCTAAGTCGGCTAAATGGTGGAGGATGACGGGATCGAACCGCCGACCCCCTGCTTGTAAGGCAGGTGCTCTCCCAGCTGAGCTAATCCTCCGAATTGCCTGGCAACGTCCTACTCTCACAGGGACAAGGTCCCAACTACCATCGGCGCTAGAGAGCTTAACTTCCGTGTTCGGTATGGGAACGGGTGTGGCCTCTCTGCCATCATTACCAGACTGTATTCATTTAAGACAAGAATTATTGTAACTTATTTAACTTTTAAAGTCAACAAGTTTTTTATATTCTTTCAAAACTAGATAACCTTGCTTCATATTATATGGTTAAGTCCTCGATCTATTAGTATTCGTCAGCTCCACATGTCACCATGCTTCCACCTCGAACCTATCAACCTGATCATCTTTCAGGGATCTTACTAGCTTACGCTATGGGAAATCTCATCTTGAGGGGGGCTTCATGCTTAGATGCTTTCAGCACTTATCCCTTCCGCACATAGCTACCCAGCTATGCCCTTGGCAGAACAACTGGTACACCAGCGGTGCGTCCATCCCGGTCCTCTCGTACTAAGGACAGCTCCTCTCAAATTTCCTACGCCCACGACGGATAGGGACCGAACTGTCTCACGACGTTCTGAACCCAGCTCGCGTACCGCTTTAATGGGCGAACAGCCCAACCCTTGGGACCGACTACAGCCCCAGGATGCGATGAGCCGACATCGAGGTGCCAAACCTCCCCGTCGATGTGGACTCTTGGGGGAGATAAGCCTGTTATCCCCGGGGTAGCTTTTATCCGTTGAGCGATGGCCCTTCCATGCGGAACCACCGGATCACTAAGCCCGACTTTCGTCCCTGCTCGACTTGTAGGTCTCGCAGTCAAGCTCCCTTATGCCTTTGCACTCTACGAATGATTTCCAACCATTCTGAGGGAACCTTTGGGCGCCTCCGTTACACTTTAGGAGGCGACCGCCCCAGTCAAACTGCCCACCTGACACTGTCTCCCGGGTCGATAAGACCCGTAGGTTAGAATTTCAATACAGTCAGGGCGGTATCCCACCAGCGCCTCCACCGAAGCTAGCGCTCCGGTTTCAAAGGCTCCCGCCTATCCTGTACAAACTGTACCAAAATTCAATATCAGGCTACAGTAAAGCTCCACGGGGTCTTTCCGTCCTGTCGCGGGTAACCTGCATCTTCACAGGTACTATAATTTCACCGAGTCTCTGGTTGAGACAGTGCCCAAATCGTTACACCTTTCGTGCGGGTCGGAACTTACCCGACAAGGAATTTCGCTACCTTAGGACCGTTATAGTTACGGCCGCCGTTTACTGGGGCTTCAGTTCAGAGCTTCGCTTACGCTAACCCCTCTCCTTAACCTTCCAGCACCGGGCAGGTGTCACCCCCTATACTTCGCCTTACGGCTTCGCAGAGAGCTGTGTTTTTGCTAAACAGTCGCTTGGGCCTATTCACTGCGGCTTTCCGTTAAGAAAGCACCCCTTCTCCCGAAGTTACGGGGTCATTTTGCCGAGTTCCTTAACCAGAGTTCTCTCGCACACCTTAGGATTCTCTCCTCGCCTACCTGTGTCGGTTTGCGGTACAGGCACCTTTTATCTCGCTAGAAGCTTTTCTTGGCAGCGGGGAATCAAAGACTTCGCTCCATAAGGAGCTTCCCCATCACAGCTCAGCCTTCACGATAAGCGGATTTGCCTACTTATCAGCCTAACTGCTTGGACGTGCACAACCAATCGCACGCTTCTTCTATCCTTCTGCGTCCCTCCATTGCTCAAACGATAAAGAGGTGGTACAGGAATATCAACCTGTTGTCCATCGCCTACGCCTGTCGGCCTCGGCTTAGGTCCTG